>MHMW01000001.1:0-9238 GCA_001819495.1 Candidatus Portnoybacteria bacterium RBG_19FT_COMBO_36_7
AGAAGAAGGAGAAAGACTGGTAGATAAAGAAGATAAGTAATTTATAAAATCCATGGCAGAGATGCTGTGGATTTTTGTTTTGACGAAAATCTTCGGTAGGAGTACAATTTAAGATAAGACATGGCAAAAAATCATAACGGAAAAGACAAAGAAAAGCCGCGCAAAAAGCTGATGCTTGATTTAGGTGATGAAACCAAAAAAGGCATTATCGCCATTTTGGTTTTTGTTTTTGCGCTGATATCGCTTCTTTCTGCTTTTGGCGTAGCCGGAGTTTTTGGCCAATATTTCTATGAGTTTGGCGTGATGATTTTCGGCTCTTCTGGTTATTTTTTACTTCCTTTATCTCTTGTTTTGGTAGGGGTAGCTATGCTACTGTCTTTGCATGAAGACTTGTACGGCACACCTTTTATCGGTATCGGCATATTTTTAGTGGCGCTATTGGGAATTTTCCAACTTGTTTTAACAGGGCACCTGGGCATTGAAGGTAACGGCGGCGGCTATATCGGTTTTGGAATTGTTTGGCCACTCCAAAAAGCAGTCGGGGTCTATGCCTCATATATTGTTCTGCTGGCGCTCGTTCTTATATCGGTATTAATAACATTTAACGTTTCTTTAAAGGAATTAATAAGAAAATTACTCGGTAAAAAAGAAAAAGAGGAGCAAGCTGGCGAAGTCCAGCTTTCCGAAAAAGAAGAATCAGCTCTTGGCTCAATGATAAAAAAGGTGATGCCGGCTCCCTCTTTTAAAATAAAAAGTCTGGATGAAGAAGAAAAAGAAAAAACAATTAAAGAAGGAACAAAAAAGCCGGAGCTTGAATTAATTCTGGCAAGCAAAATGACCCTCAAAGATTATAAGCTTCCTCCTATTGATCTTTTAGAAGGCGATTCAGGCGAGCCGACTTCCGGCGATATTAAAGTTAACGCCAATATTATCAAACGCACTCTTCAGCATTTTGGTATTGAAGTTGAGATGGCAGAGGTAAATATTGGTCCGACAGTCACGCAATACACCTTGCGGCCCGCCCAAGGAGTCAAGCTTTCAAAGATAACAGCGCTACAAAATAACCTGGCGCTTTCTTTGGCCGCGCAGTCCATAAGAATTGAAGCGCCAATCCCGGGTCGCTCGCTGGTGGGTATTGAAATTCCAAATAAAGCCGTAACAAAAGTCAGGCTGAGAAATTTGGTGGAAGAGGTTTCTTTCAGCCAGGACCACAAGATGCTGACTTTGGCTTTGGGAAGAGATGTAGCCGGTACTCCTGTCTTTGCTGGCTTGGAAAAAATGCCGCATTTGCTGATTGCCGGCGCCACTGGAACCGGTAAAACTATCTGTTTAAATACGCTGATACTCAGTTTGCTTTTTCGCCATGCGCCTAATTTTCTTAAACTAATTTTAATTGATCCTAAGCGGGTTGAATTTCCGATTTACAACGGCTTGCCACATCTGTTAACCCCCGTTATCGTTGATGCGCAGACAACGATCAATGCTTTGCGTTGGGCGGTTTCTGAGATGGAAAGAAGATTCGAAGTTTTGTCAGAAGTTCAGGCAAGAGACATTGTTACCTACAATAAAAAATTCATAGATGGAGAACTAGAAGAGCCGCTGCCTTATATTGTGATTATCGTGGACGAATTGGCAGATTTGATGGCTTCGCATGGCCGTGATGTTGAGGCAGCAATAGTTAGATTAGCGCAGATGGCCAGAGCAGTCGGCATTCATTTGGTTCTGGCAACCCAACGGCCATCGGTCGAGGTAATTACAGGCTTAATTAAAGCTAATATAACTTCCCGGGTCGCATTCCAGGTCGCTTCTCAAATTGATTCCCGGACAATCCTTGATTCAGCCGGCGCTGAAAAGCTGCTCGGTAACGGCGACATGCTATTCTTATCAGGCGACGCTTCCAAGCCAAGACGTATCCAGGGAACTTTTATATCGGAGAAAGAAGTAAAAAAAGTTTCTGAATTTTTATCTAAACAAGCAACTGCAGAATTTACTGAAGAAATAACCCAGGCCAAAGAAAGCCAGCAAGGACTTTGGGGCGGAGGAAACGGCGGAGAAATAGATGACGATCTTTATGAAGACGCCAAGAGCTTAGTGGTTGAAGCAGGCAAAGCTTCGGCTTCGCTGCTTCAGCGGCGTCTGAGAGTCGGTTATGCCAGAGCCGCCCGTCTGCTCGATATTCTAGAAGATAAAGGCGTTATTGGCCCCGGAGACGGCGCCAAACCAAGAGAAGTATATCTAAGCCGAGAATCGGACGCGGAACACTTTCAAAACCAAGATGAAACCTTCCAATAATAAAAAAGGAGAAGGACCTTTGTTGCTCGGCCAGCGTTTAAAAAAAACCAGAGAAGATGCCGGATTGACAATAAAAAAATTTGGCGAGCTGTCAAAAATCCAAACAAAATATCTTGAATATTTAGAGGAGGGCAGGTATGAAAAATTACCGGCTTTTGTTTATATCCACGGGTTTTTGGAAAAATACAGCCAGATTTTAAATATACAGCTTGACGAATTAGTGGTCCAGTATCAGAATGAAATGCGGGTGGCTTTGATGCCTGCCAAGGTAGAATTTGTGTCGTTGCCCTCGCTTTCTTCGCCAAAAATAATTATCACGCCAAAAAAATTAAAATGGGCTGCTGTGATTATTGTTCTGCTTGCCATTGTTGGTTATTTTATCTATCAGTTGGACTATCTGGTCGCTCCGCCAAAGCTTGTCCTGGAATATCCCGCGCAGGATTTAACTATTAACAGCTCTTCGGTTAGAATTTCCGGCCAGGCCGAATATTCGGCCAAACTAACTATCAACGGCGAGCAGATATTCATTGATAACGAAGGCCGATTCAACCAAGAAATAAATTTAAGCCCGGGACTAAACACTTTGAAGATTAAGGCGACAAATCGTTTCGGAAAGACAAGTGAAATAACGAGACAAATCGTCGTTGCGCAATAATTTAACAACGATATGCATAAATATAAATATATAATAATTCTTATCGTTATGCTGATTTTTGCGGCCATTGGCTGGCAAACTTATAGATTAATCTTTTCAGAAAAACCCATTTCGCTTTACGAATGGAAAAATTGGCTCAATTTTGGCCAGCAGAAAGCCTGCACTATGGAAGCCAAACTTTGCCTGGATGGTTCTTATGTCTCCCGCACCGGCCCCAATTGCGAATTTGCAGCGTGTCCGAATAGCGAAGAAGATAAGAGTGTATATTTAGAAAATGGCGATGTCTATTTTATTAACGATAAAGGAGAGAAGATTACAATAGTGGAGTCAGTTAATGATTTTAAGGATCCAATAAACAATAAAAGATATGAATCTGCCGTTCTGTCTCCAAATAAAAAATTTATAGCTTTAGAAGGAACCGGCTGGGAATGGTCCATTTTAGAAATTTATGATATATTTATAGGAAAAATTTATAGTACAAATGAAAATGGTTCTGCGAAATGGTTGCCAGATAGTCGTTTGTATGTTGAGGGAGGATGTGGAATGGGATTAAGTTGTGGAATTTTTGAATCAATAAATAACTCTGAACCATGGAAATTAATAAAAACAGGCGAATTTCATTTATTCTGTGAATTTGATTCCGACTGTGTTTGTGGTACAAAGCTAGATACTGGCGAATGCTTTTTTGGAAATAAAAATTATATTAACACGCTTAATCAGTGTCCAGATTTCTGTACTGGAATAGATGGGAAGTTTGTGTTAAAATGCGTTAATAATTTCTGTTCACAAATCAGACAATAATTAAATTTGAATCTATGACCAAAGAAACACCAGGAGGGGAAAGGGAGGAGAAACAGAAGGCATTAGATATTGCCGTGGAGGAGATAAAAGAGAAGTTCGGCGAGGGGTCAATTATGAAGCTGGGCGACGCCAAGCGGGTAGACGTGGATGCCATCCCAACCGGCTCTATTTCGCTTGATTTGGCTCTGGGAGTGGGGGGTATGCCAAAAGGCAGGGTAATAGAGCTTTATGGCCCTGAATCAAGTGGAAAAACCACAGTCGCCTTGCACACGGTTGCCCAGGCGCAAAAGCGGGGAGGCCTGGCCGCTTTTGTTGACGCCGAACACGCGCTTGACCCTGAATACGCCAAAAGGATTGGCGTAAAGGTTGATGATTTGTTAATCTCCCAGCCCGATACCGGCGAGCAAGCATTGGATATTGTGGAGAGTTTGGTGCGTTCAGCCGCAATTGATATTATTGTGGTTGATTCAGTGGCCGCTTTGACTCCCAAAGCCGAAATAGAAGGTGAAATGGGTCAGCAATATATGGGATTGCAGGCAAGATTAATGTCGCAAGCGCTAAGAAAACTGACAGCCATTGTGGCAAAATCTGGCACAACCGTTGTTTTTATCAATCAGATAAGAATGAAGATTGGAATAATGTTTGGCAATCCTGAAGAAACGCCCGGCGGCAAAGCTTTGAAATTCTATTCTTCGGTTAGGATTGATGTGCGCAGAACCGCCCAGATAAAACAGGGTGAGGCGATTATCGGCAACAGAGTTAAGGCAAAAATTGTCAAAAATAAAGTCGCTCCGCCATTTAAAACAGCGGAATTTGACATTATGTATAATAAAGGCATTTCTTTGGAAGGGGATGTGATAAACAGCGGAGTCAAATTCGGCATCATTACCAAAGGCGGCTCATGGCTCAATTATGGCGAGGAGAAACTGGGGCAGGGAATGGAAGCGAGCAAAAAATATCTGGAAGAAAATCCCAAGCTGATTAATGAAATCATTAAAAAAATTAAAGAAGCGGCGAAAGTGCAGGATAAAGAATTGTTTGAATAGAAAAAGAAGGCGATGAAGATGCGGTGGAAATAGTAAGTAAATCTTACTAAGGCAATTCTTTGAATTCAAAAAGCCCATTTCCTTTTGGAAAAAGAGCTTTTTTATTCAAAGAAGCTTATCTCAATATAAATGGCAGTAAAGCTAAAAATCTTGCGCGTTTTATCGCCCGAGAGAGTCTTCGCTGATGCTTTTTACAGGTGCCAGTGCGTTTGGTGGCGGCGATTTTTGCCTGGCCGGTGGTAAATTGGCGCAATAAATCAACATCTTTATAATCAATATAATTGATGTTCTGCTTGCAAAAATAACATGATTTTGGTTCTTGCGGCTGATTTCTCTGGATCATTTTTTTGCCTACGGACTACCGCTTACTGTCTACCGCCAGAAAATGCGTTATTTAGGCCGTAGTCGGTAGTCGATGGACGGTTGACGATTCTAGAACGGTATATCCTTTACATTTACTCCCTCTTCGCCTTCCTCGGCACTTGGCAATTCTTCGGTTTCAATTATGGGAATTTCGTCCTGGGCTTGGGAAGGTGCCTGTGAAGGCATTGCTCCGGTATCACCAGCGCCTCTTGGGCCCATCTGCATGTTTTCGGCCACGATCTCGGTGCGGTAGCGTTTATTTCCGCTTTGATCCTGCCAGGAACGTGTTTGTATCCTTCCTTCTATCAAAACCATCTTTCCCTTTATGAGATAACGGCTGCAGATGTCGGCCAGTTTGCTAAAGGCCACGATATTATGAAATTCGGTCACTTGTTTTTTGTTGCCGGACTGATCTTTATAAACTCGGTTGGTGGCAATCGAGAAGCTGACAACCGGCTGGCCCGAAGGCAAGGTTCGGGATTCTGGGTCTCGGGTTAAATTTCCCAGCACTATTGCTTTATTAAAATTCATGCATTCGAAAAGCGCGAGTCCTTCGTCCGCAAAGCGTCCTCAGGACATTATCCGAATGCGCCCATCCGAATTCGGATCATTCGGATGTATTCGTAATTCGGATCGCTTAATTACTCCTCCAATATCTCCTCCAATTTTTTATCTAGTTCCTCTATTTTGACCTTTTCTTCTGGCGTTTCGCTTTCAGGCCGCGCTCCAATGCCGATTTTTTCTTTCGGGGGTCTTGGAATAGATATTCTCCGGGGCGTTTCCTTTATTTCATCTTTGTTTATCAGAAGATGGCGCAAAATATTTGATTGAAGCCTTATTTTTTTATCCAGTTCAATCACTTTTTCTGGATCGATATTGAACTCGACTGTAACATAAAAACCGTATCCTTGTTTTTTAATAGGGTAGGCAAGTCTCCTTTTCTCTCCAAGTTTTTCGTTCTTGATTTCGCCGCCAAGATCATTAATAAAACTGCGCACTTTGTCAGTTTGCGCGATGACTTCTTGGTCAGGAAAGTTAGAGATTATGATATAGGTCAGCTCATACATAGTAATGACATAATAGCAGAATATTGTTTTAGGGTCAAGAGAGATGGTATAATTAAAAAGTATGAATATCAATCCATATATTTTCCGCGGTTATGACCTGCGGGGCGAAGTCAATAAAGATTTAAACCCGGAAATTGTCTTGCACTTGGGCAAGGTCTACGGCACATATTTGAAACGCCGCGGGATTGGCAAAGCATTAATCGGTCGTGACTGCCGAGCAACCAGTCCCGAGTATAGTAAAAAAATTATTGCGGGCTTAAATTGGGCCGGCATTGACACGATTGATATCGGAATGAATCTTATCGGCGCATTTTATTGGGGGCAATATTATTTAGATTGCCGCGGCGGAGTTTATGTTTCAGCTTCTCATAACCCGGCTCAATATAACGGGTTTAAATTTGCCAATAATTTTTCCGAAACCATGGTCAGTGACGGAATGCAGGATTTAAGAAAAATGGCGGAAAAAGATGATTATGAGCAAGGTGAGAAAGCCGGTTCAAATGCCGAGCAAGACATAAGACAAGTGTATTTTGACGATTTGCTCAAACGCCTGCCGTTGGGCAAAAAATTTAAGGTAGTAATTGATGCAAGCTGCGCAACCGCCGGATTAATCGCGCCGGAATTGCTCCGCCAAGCAGGATGTGAGGTAGTTGAAAATTTATGCCAGATAGACCCAACTTTTCCTCTTGGCACGCCGGATCCGACGGAAAGTTACATCGCAGAAAGATTAAAGAATAAAGTAATTGACTCAGAAGCAGATATTGGTTTTTCATACGACGGCGATGGCGACAGAATCGGAATCGTTGACGAAAAAGGAAATATTATCTGGAATGATGTTTTAGTCGCTATTTTTTCAATTGCAGTTTTAGTCAATCATCCTGGCGCCACAATTATGTATAATACTCTTTGTTCAAAAGTTGTGCCCGAAACGATTTTAAAACATGGCGGAAATCCTTTTATGTGGCGAACCGGCCATTCATATTTGAAGAAAAAAAACCAGGAAGTTGGGGCGGCTTTTATCGGCGAACTTTCCGGCCATTTTTTCTTTTCCGCTGATTTTTACAACCACGATGATGGTCTCTATTCAACGTTACGCCTTTTGAGATATTTATCAGAAACAAATCAATTGCTATCAAGAGTAGTTGAAGCGCTTCCCAAATACATTTCCAGCCCGGAGGTTAAAGTTGGAAGCCCAGATGAACTGAAAGTTGATCTAATGAAAAAAATTAGCGAGAAACTGTACCAAGACTTTCCCCAAGCCCAGGTTATTGATGATGAGCGGGCAGGAGATGGCGTCCGGCTTGATATGGAAGATTCAATGTTTGTCATTCGTTATTCACAGAACGGGCCTTATTTGACAATTAAATTTGAAGCCAAAACTGAAAGCAAATACAATGAGCTGAAAAAATATATTAACGATCTACTCCATAGTTATAAAGAAATTGATTGGAGTTTTGGAGTGAATATTGAGAGTTTAAAATAATAGCCCGTATCAAAAAGAAAAGGATAAGCATTTTGCTTATCCTTTTTAAAAATTTATTACGAAAAATAGTTTTCTCAGAGTTGGGTTTCTCTGATTTTAAAATAAGAATGATCAATGTTTTCTGCCTCTTGTTGCAGCCGGGCAGCCAAAGCGAGAAGTTTACCGGTAGTTTCAGTAATCTTTTGAGCGTTTGCGCAATTTTTGAGGGCCTCGCATTCTTCCGCTAATTCATACATAGTTGTTAAAGGTATCATCAGTCTTTTAGCAAACAAACCGAGGGAACTACTTGAATTGATAAGTTTGTCGGCAATGCCACCGAGTCTTTTTCTTTCATGGTCTAAAAGGCAACCAACAATTCTGCTAACATCATAACAAAAACTTTTTTCTTCAGAAGAAAAACCTTCTTTTTCTTGAGTAGCATCCAAAACAATGACCCCAATCGCTTCTTTTCCAGAGACAATCGGCACTTCCAGAATAGAGTTAATCTGTTTATTTTCAATAATTGGTCTTAAGTGTTTCGTTCTTTCGTCTCCAAGGGGCTCGTTAATCTCTACGGTTTGTTTTCCTTCTGTAGCGGCCTCAATATCAGGATGTTTTGATAATGGATCTGAAAGACCGATCTCGTGCTCGCCCTGAGGCACCCCAGCCACAATCTCGCACCAACGCACTCTGTTTCTTGTTTGAATGCGATAAATAAGGCATCTGGGTATCTCCAAATGCTCGGATACCTCTTTGACGATGCACATAAAAGCTTCCTGGAAAGTTTCGCAGCCAAGAATAGCCACAAAGATATCCAGCGTCGCTTGGCGGTTCAGCTTTGAAATTTCGATGTGCCTGAGAGTAAATGCCATGTGTCTAGCGAGTGTTTTGGCGAAACTTCTATCTTTATCAGAAAAAAAATCTTTCCGATAAATCTGAGCTACACAAAGAAACTGGCCTTCAAATAAAATAGGGATAGCCATTAATGCTTTGGCTCCATTATGGACAACATACGAAGGATCGTAACGTTCGTCCTTGGTAATGTCAGGGACATTCTGAATTTTGCCAGTTAATAGGGCATCTCCGGCAATTGTTCCGGTAATTTCAATTTCATCCCTTCTTGTTTCTAAATTAACGCCCCGCGCCACTACGAGTTTTAATCTACTTTTGTGTTTGCTTCTGATAGTGCATCTTTCGGCTTCAAAGTCTTCTATTAACTGATCGGCCATTTCTTGAATCGTTCCTTCAAATCCCATTTTTTTCACCTCCTTTATTTTTTTGTTCAGTTCCAATGCCATCCCCTTAATATATTTGTATAAACTTCGTGTTTCAACGCTTCAAAATCTTGATGAATATAATCCACATAAACAACTCTTATGTCGTTATTCGCGCGTTCTTTTCTGAATTTTTCCGCTTCTCTCTTGCAGCTTTTGATTTGCAGATTAGCTTTTGTGCCGTCAAGACGGAAAACCACAGCGTCAATTTGTTGCTGGTCCTGCCGGCTCCATTTGTCAGTTAGATAATAACTTACAATTTTGCCTTCAGTTTTGAG
>MHMW01000001.1:9341-9993 GCA_001819495.1 Candidatus Portnoybacteria bacterium RBG_19FT_COMBO_36_7
CTGGTGATAGATTGTTAAAGAGCGCGCTTTAAAATTTATACTAAGCCAATTTTCTTTTTGATAATTTTCATCATCGGCTCAGCCAAGGCTTTGGCCTTTTTTACGCCGTCATTGATGGCCTTTTCAATAAGTCCTGGATTGTTCTTTATATCGTTATAATTTTTTTGGAAATCAGTTAAGCCGCTTAATACGGCGTCGGCCACGTCTGATTTAAATTCCGCATAGCCCTCTGCGTTTTGGTATTTTTGTTCAATCTCTTTGATTGACAAACCGGAAAAAGCAGAATAAACGGTCATTAAATTAGCAATGGCCGGCTTATCTGCTAAGAATTTTATATCTTTGCCCGAATCAGTAACCGCTTTTTTAAATTTCTCCCGGATTTGTTCGGGAGAATCAAGAAGATCAACACAGCCAAGTTTATCGCTGTCTGATTTGGACATTTTGGCGGCCGGATTAGTCAAGCTCATAATACGGGCAGCTTCTTTTTGGATTAATTCCTGCGGTTCCTTAAAAGTTTCACCGTATAAGTTATTAAATTTTCGGGCGATAACGCGGGCCAGCTCAACGTGCTGGCGCTGATCTTCGCCGACCGGCACTGCTTCACCCTGATAAAGCAGAATATCGGCCGCCATCAAAACCGGATAATCAAGCA
>MHMW01000002.1 GCA_001819495.1 Candidatus Portnoybacteria bacterium RBG_19FT_COMBO_36_7
GGCCACGCTGTAGATCGGCAAAAGGATTGTCTTGTCCGCTTCGTCAAAAGCGCCAGTAAATTGTTCAAACAATTTCCATGTGCGCTGATATTGATGAGGCTGAAAAACGCACCACAAGCGGCTTATGGCGTATGGCTTTTGACGGATAGTCAAAATTTCCCGGGCTCCTTTCAAAGTCGCTCTTATCTCTGTCGGATGGTGGCCATAGTCATCAAATATTTTTGCGCCCCTGACCATTCCCATATATTCAAATCTCCGCCAAGTACCGCTGAAATTGTTAAGCGTTTTCAATGAAACCCGCTCAGGAATTCTTAAAGCACGGGCGACTGTTATAGCAGCATGCGCATTCATCAGATTGTGTATTCCGGGAATTTTTAAATTTAATCCGTTAATTTTGTATTTTGAATTGTAATTTTGAATTTTGATTTTTGCATTTTGAATTATTTTCCGAATATTTTCATCGTTGGTGTTTGTCACTAATATGCCTTTTTTATCTAAATGCCCAACATACTTTTTAAAAGTCATCAAGATATGCCCAATGTCACGATAATAATCCAAATGGTCTTCTTCAATATTTGTAAGAACAATTATTTTGGGCCAGTAATTCAGAAAAGAAGCGCTGTACTCATCAGCTTCAATAATCAGATATTTACTTTTACCGAGTCTAAAATTGCTGTTTCCAAATTCCCGGAGCTTTGTACCCACAATCACTGTCGGGTCAAAACCGGCTTTAACCAGAATCAAGGCAGTCATCGCTGTTGTCGTGCTTTTGCCGTGGGTGCCGGAAACCGCAATGGTAAAATATTTTTTTGTTAAATCTCCCAGCGCCTGCGCGTAGGTCTGGCATTTTATTTTGCGCCTTTTTGCTTCTTTCAGTTCCGGATTTTTATTTTCCACTGCGGCGCTGTAAATAACCAGGTCTGTATCCGGCGGAATATTGATCTGTTTATGCGACCCAATTATAATTTTTGCGCCTTGTTTGCCAAGAGACCTTGTAATTTCAGACTCTGCCAAATCCGAACCGCTAACCAAAAAACGCTTAGCCAGAAAATACTTCACTAAGGCTGAAGTTCCAATCCCGCCGATTCCGATAAAATGAATTTTCTGATATCCTTGACAAAGTATCATTTTTAACATAGAATGTTGTATCTAAGTTGTTTAAATCCAAAAAGGAGGGCAGAAAATGAAAGAAAAACTTATTTTTGTTCTTTTAAATTTAGTTGTTTTACTATGTGCATTTGTTTTCGGTTTGATCAAAGAACCGCACAAATCAGATATCGTAACCGTCCTCGTTGGCTTCGGAATTATCATTTTTCTTATCTGGTCATTCGGTCATGGAAATTTTAAGCTTTACCGTCTTGTTAAATTGCCAAATGAACAACTTCCGACAAAACAGATAATTTGGAATTTCTTTAAAATTCTCGGCGGCGGAATAGTCGTCTGGAATTTATTGTTTCAACTCCTATAAAAACTTACAGCAAACGGGCCTCCCTATCTGGAGGCCTTTATTTTTTCTCGCAAAATCAGGAAAGTAAAAATTATCACGGCATTGAAAATCCTGCCAGCCCTCCAAGGCTGCAAAATTAACCGCCATAACCATTCCATTCCCATTTCTTGGATAAGCTTTGGCGCCCGTTTTACTTTTCCTGCCATCATATCAAATGCGCCGCCGACGCCAATGGCCAATTTAACCGAAGGGATTTTTTTTAAATTTTCAGAAATCCATTTTTCTTGTTTTGGCGCCCCCAAAGCAACCAATAAAATATCTGGCTGGCATTGGTT
The DNA here is from genome assembly GCA_001819495.1 of Candidatus Portnoybacteria bacterium RBG_19FT_COMBO_36_7. Taxonomy (GTDB): domain Bacteria; phylum Patescibacteriota; class Minisyncoccia; order Portnoybacterales; family GWB1-42-6; genus CG1-02-40-82. Next base: position 1,783 of record MHMW01000002.1, read on the forward strand.
AATAGAAACCAAAGCATTATCAGTGTCTTCTGAAAAACCGACTACATCTGACCATTGTGCCGCTAATTTTTCCGCCACGCCATTCCTGCCGCCCAATAAAAAAACTTTGAACTTTGCCTGCCCGCAACGCTCTCGCTTGCGAGGCGGGCGGGAACTTTGAACTTTGAACTTTTTAATCAAATCCACTCCCGCCACTCTCTCTTTCAATGGCTCCCTCAATATCCGCGACGCCCATATTATTCCCATGCCGTCCGGAATTACCAAATTCGCTTCGTTTAAAATTCTCTTAAATTCATCATCTTTTTGCGCCCGAACAATAAATTCCGGATTGACCGTTACAATTTGATGCTGACGTCCGTCGCTTAAAAAATTCCTGATTTTTTCAAAAGCTTCTTCAATTGTAACATTGTCTATTCTGACTCCTATCAAATACATATATTTTTGCAATGTCCCGCGAGGCAGGACTTTATTAAAAATTCAAAATTGGAAATTAATCAGCGCCAAGCGGCGCTGATTCTAGTATCGTATATTCCGCCCCGTCCCGTTTCAAATCGCTTTCCATGACGTCTATATTGGCAACAGGAATAATTGATTTAAAATCTTGCTCAATCTGAGGTTTCTGCGCCAAATTTAACCATTGCCCCATATTAATTCTAGCGAGTGTTATGTGCGGGGAAAAAGGGCGTTTTTCAATCCTGAAAGCCCGCAGATTTTGCGAAGAAACAAATACTTCTTCCAGCTCGTTTTTTATATTAGCTAACTCTTCGCTGACTTTCCCCTTCAGCCATATCATCCTGGGCGGCTTACCCGGCGGACCATACAGAATCTTTTCAAAAATCAAGTCAAGTCGTTCGTATTTTTTAGCGACTTCTTTGGTCAGACGGCAAATCTCATAAATTTCCTGTTCATCGGCATAACCGATAAAAACCAGAGTCAGATGCAGACTATTCTTTTTTGTCCAGCGCACGGGTCCGCCGCCGCCAAGGCTTTGGCGGGTAAACGAGTATTCCCATTTTTTCTGAAAATCCAAAAGTTGCCTCTTAATATCTTCGGGCAAATTGACGGCGATAAAGATTCTGCGTTTTTGAGACATTTTATATTTCTATTTTTTTCGTTGAATATTTAAAAAAATAGGCGTAAGATATTATAAGCGGGATTTAACTGAAGTATATCTAAAAAATATGCTAAAATCAAACGAACCAGGAAAAATAGACACGATCAAATCTGTATCTTTGGTGCTGAAAAACGAACAAGAATTGACCAGTGTTTTCAGCCGGCAATATTTAAATATAATTTTGATCAGCCTGAACAGATCTCTGCTTGCCGCCTTGCTTATTTTTGAAATTCTGAATGCGCTGGGTATTTTGCATTATCCGGTCAGTTTTCATTGGATTGCCCTCATTATTACCACCGGCGCGGCCTGGACTTTATTAGAGGCGGTTTTTTTCATTTCGCGGGAAAACCACAGCCCAGCTCTCTCAAATGCGATCATGCTAGCCGCTGTAGCAGCTCTTTATGCCGATACGTTAGGCCAAGTATATTCTCTTTTTGACAGAATTATTTGGTATGACCAAGTTCTTCACTTTTTTGTCGGCGGGGTTCTTTGCGGCACAGTATCTTTTCTGCTCATACAAAGCCTGGAACATCGCGGCATAATTCATCTAAGAACCTTGGGAATCGCTTCTTTTGCCTGGATAACAACAATTTTTCTTGGCCTGATCTACGAATTCGGAGAATATCTTCTTGATTCCATTACCGGCTCAAATAGTTTTGTCAGCATAGATGATACTTTTAATGATTTGCTTCTTGGCGTTACCGGTTCACTTTCTATCCTGACGATTTTAGTTGTATACTTCTATTATGCCAGGTCTGTGAAAATTCGGCAGATTGATTCGCCATTTGGCGAATCAATCAAAGATAATAAAGACAATCTTGTTTGACTGGCATTAATTATCACCAAACAAGAAATTTGACGTTAATGTGGCTAAGTCGAATTTCTACTACCTGGTATGTATCTCATCGAAGTCGCGCCACTGACAAAAATTCCGCAACAGAATCCGCAAATACTTAGCTATTTTTCTTCTCATGAGTTAAGTAACGGCTCTTTAGTATTGGTGCCGCTTGGCAGGCGGCAGGAAAAAGCAATTGTCATAGAATCGCATCTTATCAGAGACCATAAATTAGAAATAAAAGATGCTCAATACGAACTGCGGCCGGTTAAAAAAATCTTAAGCTATCAGCCGGTTCTGACGCCCTTTCAGATAAAACTCGCACTCTGGTTAGGACAATATTATTTTGCATCGCCCGGATTGTTCATGAAAAAGATGAGGGTGGATAAGATTTTAAATCACAATTCAAAATTAAAAATTAACAAACCCCAAAAGCTAATTTTGTTTCCGACAGTCTCTCAACTGGAGCTGCGGGCAAAGCAATGCCCAAAAGACAAAACCGTTCTTATCCATAGCGGATTAAAACAGAAACAGCTGAAGGAAAATTGGCATAAAATCGCTCTGGGACAGGCGCAGATAATTTTAGGCACGCGGCTGGCTTGCTTCGCGCCTTTTTTAAATTTAAAAGAAATTGAAATTCAAGACGAAACCAATCCGGCTCATCGCTCCTGGGATATGTTTCCTTATTATCGGACGCATGAAATAGCCAGAAACCTGGCAGAAATTTTTGGTTCTAAATTGACCTTAAAATCAAACGCACCATCAATTGAATCTTTTTATTTTGACGAAATCAATTCGTTAAAATTAAAAATTGATTTAAAAGAAGGCAAAAATCTGATAAAAACCGAGCTTATAGACTTGCGGCAGGAATTAAAAGAAGGCAATTATTCAATTTTCAGCCGGGCGATTCAGGATGCTGTCGGGCAAGCCATTAAAAAAAATCAGCAGGCCATTCTTTTTTTAAACCGCCGCGGCATGGCTACTTTTATTTTGTGCCGCGATTGCGGCTATGTTGCCAAATGTTCAAATTGTTACGCGCCTTTAACCTATCACCTGGCAAGAACCGACACCAGCGAACTCAAACCTCTTCTTGTCTGCCACCACTGCGGCTCCAGCGCCCAACCGCCCAGTCTCTGTCCCAAGTGCGGCGGCCACAGAATAAAAGCTTTTGGCACGGGCACCCAGCGAGTGGAAATTGAGGCAAGAAAAATATTTAAAGACGCTAAAATTTTGCGGCTGGACAGCGATACAGCGCAAAATGCCGAAGAACAAAATAAAATACTGGAAGATTTTAGGCAAAAAAAGGCTGATATTTTAATCGGCACGCAGATGATTTTAAACGCAAACTTGCCAAAAGTTCCTCTCGCCGCGATTATTTCTGCCGACACTCTTTTGCATTTGCCTGATTTCCGGTCTGATGAAAAAACTTTTCAGACAATTAATCGGGTCAAAAATTTTACCGACTCGCGACTGATAATCCAAACCTACAATCCAAAAGCACAAATTCTTCAAGCTGCCGTTAAACAAGATTTCAGCTCATTTTATAAAAGCGAGACAGAAACGCGCCGGGCGCTGAAATATCCGCCTTTCTCCCAGATGATAAAATTAAGCTTTGCCCACAAAGACGCCAAATATGCCGGCCAGGAAGCAAAAATATTATCAGCCAAATTGACCTACCAGCTTAAAAATAGTAAAATTTTAAAAGACGCTGTTCTTGAAATTTCCGATGCCGTGCCTGCTTTTATTTCAAAAGAAAAAGGCAGATACTTCTGGCATATAATCATCAAAGTAAAATCGCCTTGGCTGGCTAAAAAAGAAGAGCGCCAGAAAATTTTGGACCTGCGCAACAAACTTTTACTGGCCGTGCCTCAAAACTGGAAAATAGATATTGACCCGGAAACATTGCTGTAATCACTGCTGCTCGAATTTTGTGTCATGCTGAATTTATTTCAGCATCTAATAAAATGTTATCAAAATCATTTTACGTTTACATTATAACAAATAAAAACAATACCACTCTTTATATCGGCGTTACTGATAATTTAATAAGACGAATATATGAACACAAGAAAGAAATAATCGAAGGATTCAGCAAAAGATATAATCTAAAAAAATTAATCTATTTTGAAGAAACTCCTAATGCGTATGCCGCTATTTCTAGAGAAAAACAATTAAAAAATTGGCACAGAGAATGGAAACTAAATCTGATCAAAAAAAATAATCCGACTTTTAAAGACTTGGCCGCAGAATGGTTTAGGGATCCTGAAACAAGTTCAGGATGACAATATTAGTGCAAAATAAAAAGGCCCGGCTCGTCTTGATTTTCAAGACTCATCAGGCCCAATAAAAGTTACTGTATTCTTTCCGTAATGCGTTGGACGTCACGTCGTAATCCGGCGATACGTGCCTCCATCACAACCGAGAAACGTCGATGCCGTCCGTTTATTATTCTCTGAAAAAAATCAAGAAAAATCCTAAATAGTCGCATATTCCCCTCCTCTTTACAGGATTTTGAGTAATTGCAGCAATGCGATATTAAATCCGCCTGCTGCGAGAAATAACCAAAAGAACAATTTATTGCGGCTGCGAATTAAAAACGCAACCGTAATACCCCCATAAACTACCGCAATTGCTGTTTCCAGCGCCATTCTTCATACCTCCTTTTCCTAGACTCTTTCCATCCAATCCCCTGATGAATCAACCGATAATATTCTTCTTTGGAATCTTCAGGAAACCGCTGCAATAAACGCTTTGATCTCGGAAAACAAAGAATTATAATTCCCAATACAAATACAACTAAGCTGAACGCATAATGGAAAAAACTCGCATTGCTTGACTCTTTGGCCACCGAAACAAATCCCAAAAGACTCCCAATTCCAAGAAACAACAAACACAAACCAGCGATAGTTCTCATAATTTCCTCCTTTTTTAAAAGAATTTTTTATTCAATTTTATGACCCCTATTATACAACCAACAAAGGAATTTGTCAATACTTTGCTTGACCCCAAGGTTATCAGCAAAAAAGACGCTAAATTGCAGGAAAAAGTCGCCTCGGCGCTTCTTGAAATATATAAAGACTTAAATATCGTTTTTATGGGCACACCGGAATTTTCCGTTCCTATTTTGGAAACCCTTTGCCAGAGCGATTTTAAGCCCAGAGCCGTGATTACGGCGCCGGACAAACCAGCAGGACGAGGACAGCAACTATCGAGCCCGCCTGTCAAAATTATTGCCCAAAATTATAAGATTCCGGTTTGTCAGCCAAAAACAAAAGAAGAACTAGCTAAACAAACCCTAGGTTTTAAACCTGATATTATTTTAGTGGCTGCTTACGGAAAAATTCTTCCAAAAGAGATTCTTGATACGCCCAAATATGGTTCAATAAATGTTCACCCGTCGCTTCTGCCAAAATACCGCGGACCCTCCCCTGTTCAATTTGCTATTTTGAACGGAGAAAAAGAAACCGGCGTATCAATAATGCTGATGAATGAAAAAATGGACGAAGGCTCAATCCTTGGCCAGGAATTTATTGAAATAGAAAAAGACGAAACAGCAAGATCTTTGGAAGAAAAACTTTCCAAGATCGCCTCCAAACTTCTGATAAAGACGCTGAATTACTGGATTGTTATCAACGAGATGCCAAAAAGCGCAAAAAACCTTGTCCTTCCCCAGCAACAGGATAATTCTAAGGCAACTTATACAAAAATCCTGACAAAACAGGATGGCAAAATATTTTGGGACAAATCAGCCAAAGAGCTGGAACGCCAAATCAGAGCTTTTTATCCGTGGCCGGGCAGCTTCACAGTTTTAAAAACTTCGGCGGACGGCCAAAACAAATTTTCAAATCTTAAAATATTGGAAGCTGCTGATTCTGATCTTAAGACCGAAAAAGAATTAGGAGAGGTCTTTTTAGCTGACAGCCAGGAGCTAACCGTTCAAACCGGCCAAGGATGCCTAATAATAAAAAATTTGCAGACAGAAGGAGGCAAACCGATGTCCGCGGCGGATTTCTTAAACGGCCATCCTGAAATTATCGGAATGATTCTTCAATAAAATTTCTTCCTTTCAACTACAAAAGCCCGTTTCCGGGCTTTTGTTTTTTGCAAATTTGCAAAACTACTAACTATTCAAACATTTCATCTCTCATTTTTCCTAAGAACTTAGCTGCTTGTTCTTTCCCTCCCAAACCAAATGCCAAGCCGCCAGCAATTGCCAGCATGGCAATTAAACCTGTGACTATTGTCTGTAATAAAGCAGGGGCGATTCCTAATTGAATAAGCGCCGCAAATAAAGCAAAGATTAAAATTGCCCATTTAGCTATCGCGCCGACAAAGGTCGCGGTTTTCATTCTGCCAGCCGAAATACTGGCCACCACAATCCTCTGAACCAGGCCCGCAAACCAGACAGCCACCACCAGGATAACTGCCGCCACCACGATATTGGGAATATACAGCAAAACGCTTCTTAAAAATCCGCTGACATCCTGCAATCCCAAGATATCGGTTGCCGCCAGTAAAAATCCGAAAATCAGGAACCATTTTACTAAAAATCCAAACCAGTTGGCTACATCCAGTTTAATCCCCGCTTTTTCCAGTGCCCGGCCGGCTCCCATCTTTTCCAGAAGCTGATCAATTTTAATCGCTCTTATTATCTGAACAATCAATTTCTGCAGGCCAATCGCAATCGCCCAGCCGATAAGAAACACTATCAGGGCGCCGACGATATCCAATAAAGTTTCCAAAAAACCCTGCGTAATGTTTATAAACGCAAGTCTCGTCGCATCAAGCCAATTTGTTATTACCATCAATTCTCACCCCCTTTCGCCACCAAGCACATAAATATTTTATATGCTTCGGTGAGCGCCTCGCCCAATCCGCCCTGGGCGGAGAAGACGGGCGAATTTTTGACCTTTTTCTTAAAATAAATACCCGTTCCTAAAAGGAATAACGGGCAAATCAGATATTTTGCCGACTAAAAACCATAAAAAGCACTTTACGTTTATTTGGCAAGCTATCCATTGCTTATATTATCTCACGATTTCAATTTTTCTGTCTATGGCAATTGTGGATAACTAAAACAAGCAAGAATTCACTAAAAGCTTTTATTCGGTTGATTTTTTGGAAAAAATAAGTTAAAATAATTTTGATATGCGCCGTTAGCTCCCTCTCTCTCTTAAATTGCATTTAAGCTTCGGAAGGACAAGTATCTTGAATTAGAGAACGCTTGCCCATCGAAGCTTCGATGTAAATCGAAGCGTAGTTGGGCGCCGTTAGCTCAGTCGGTAGAGCACCTGCCTTTTAAGCAGAGGGTCGGGGGTTCGATTCCCTCACGGCGCACCAAATAGTATAATTAAATTAGATTTATGTATAATCCGGAAGATTTTCCGCCAGGAGAAATACAATCAGAAAAGACAGAACAAGAAATCGTAGAAATAAGAGAAAAAAATGCATGTAAAATGATTGAGGATTTTTTATTACTTAAACCAAAAGAAAAAGTTTTATTTTTAACTGATGCAAATCCCCAAAATACAGATAGGGAACTTATAGAAACAATTAAAAAACAATTAAGCTCTAAGGATGTGGAGTTTTTTGAATTATTAGCCGACGACAGAACAACTCAAGAAGATATTTTATCTAATGCCAAAAAGTGTGACTTAATTTGGAATTCTTGGTCAATGGAAGATACTGCAGAGGATGTAGATTTTGATAAACTTACAGAATTTTTAGAAAAGACGAGAAAAAGAATGGCATGGTGTCCGGGTGTAAAAGCTGAATCTTTAAATGAAGGAGGAGCATTAACTGAAGAAAAAACGATGATGGAGTTTCGTTTGAATAAAATGGCGGAACGACTTAAAGACGCAGTGGGTTTTAGAATAACCACTGAATATGGAACAGATTTAAAAATAAAATTATACAAAGGAAAAAGAAGATGGGTAAAAGATAGTGGAGTCATAGAAAAAGGAAAGTGGGATAATTTGCCTGGTGGTGAAATTTTTACCACACCAGACGAAGAAAAAGTTGACGGAGTACTAGTATTGCCAGCTTTGCAAGACGAGGTTTCATTAGATCAAGGCGTGGATAAATTTGTGCGATTAACCATAAAAGGCGGGAAAATAAGGAAAATTGACGGCGGAATTTCCGCAGAAAAATTGCGTAAATATTTAGAAGAAAATTCAAAAAAAGAGAGCGATCCGGAAAGCGTTATACAATGTTCTGAAATTTCTTTTGGGGCTAATTCAAAAGCACGCACTGTTCCATCTAATCCAACGGGCGGCTGGAAAGAGATAGGCAGACCTACGACAGAAACAGAGAAGCGCCTAGGAACCATGCATATTGCTTTTGGTAGTTCAAAACACGGTGAAGAGGGAGTAGAGGGTCATACTAAATCGGATGTCCATTTAGATTTTGTTTTACCTCGTCATAGTTTAACAGTAGAAAAATTTACCACAGAAAAAGATTATGAAAAACAAAAAAATGGAGAAAAATTAATGAATCATGGTAGTTGGAATTTTATTTAATTTTTAATTAAATTATAATGATTCTCTCACCTACGCTGTAATTACATTAGAATAATCTAAATTTTAAGCCGGCCTGATGATTTATCAAGAATTTTTTAACGATAGACACTAAATGTTTTGTAATCTAATTATAGGAATAAAACACAAGATATACTCTTTTTATACTGTTTCATTTGTCTCATTTTCCGAACAAAATAGCTAAGACCGAGATACATAATCGTGATATAATAAATGCGTGCCAAAAAGGCTTTATGGGATTGAAGTATTAGAGGTTCCAGACCGAAGCAGCGCACTACAAAAAATAAAAACCACTCCTATGCGGGAGTGTTTTTTATTATATCTATTTAATTTTAGTCTTCACCTGTCAAATAACTTCTTTTCTTTTTCAAGGCCATAAGGCCGAGAAGCGGCAGAACCAACCAAATGAACTGCGCCAGAGGACTAATAAAGAATCTTTCTGCCAGCTGGCCAAGATCTGTCATTGTTTCTTTTGGCATAAACGAAACAATGGCGCTGATGATAAAACCTACTTCCAGTGCTCCCAAGATCGCCACCTGCCAAAAAGAAGAACGGCCTCGGCCAGAAATCCGCATATTTCCGCTTAAGCCCGAATATGGCGCGGCAAAGAAAATCCCCAAGATTATCGCAAGAAACAAAAATATCCTTACATTAACATCAGGCACTCCTTTTGACCCGAGAAACACGCTCCAAGGAATAAACTTACAGATGATAAATGAAAAATAAGAAGAAAAAATTATCAAACCTAATCTATTCCTGCCCAAGCCAATCCCGATAGCGGCTCCGCCAGCCAAAAAAATCAAAATCAGCAGCCAGTTGCCGCCCAGATTAACGCTGCTAATGATGTCTGAAAAAAAACTCATCCTCCTAAAAATATTTATACTTATTATTCTAATTCCTTCTTCAGCTCTTCCAAAAGCTCTCTTCCTTTTCTTGATATTTTCTTCGGGGTCTTTATTTTTATTTTCACCATCATGTCACCCAAGCCCCTGCCCTGCAGGCGAGGCATGCCTTTGTCTTTTAAACGGATAATCGTGCCGCTCTCAATGCCCTCTGGAATCTTTAGCTGAACAGTGCCCCAAAGAATCGGTACCTCTATTTTATCACCGAGTACTGCCTGAGTAAAGTTGATTTCGATATTCAAATATAAATCATCCCCTCTTCTCTCAAAGATTTTGTGCGGTTTGACATAAACAGTCAAATAAAGATCACCAGGCGCGCTAAACTGGGCTCCTGCTTCGCCCTGGCCACGCAATGAAATAATTTGTCCATCCTGGATACCCGCCGGAATATTTATAGAAATAGTTTTATAGTCTTTTATCCGGCCATCGCCCCCGCACTGCGAACAAAATTTTTCCGGTTTTTTTCCAACACCGCGGCATTCCTGACAAACCCTGACCTGCGAGAAAGAAAAAAATCCAGCGCTTCTTGTTTCTTCTACCTGCCCTCTTCCTTTGCATTTTGAACATTCTTTAACCGCGCTGCCCGGCTCACATCCAGAACCGCCGCATTTTGGGCAAATAACCCCTTTATAAAGATTAAATTCTTTTTTAACACCTTTGGCCGCCTCCTCCAGAGATATTTCAATGTCAATTGAAATGTCCTGTCCTTTCTGTTTGCGGCCGCCTCTCCTTCCCCGGCCTGAGACGCCACCAAAAACCTGTTCAAAAATGTCGCCCAGATTACCGAAATTAAATTCCTTTTCGCGGCCGAAAACATCAAAAGCGTCGGCGTAGCTTGAAAAATCGCGAAAATCGCCAAAGCCTGAAAATCCGCCGCCCGCCCGCGCTTGTTCAAAACCGGCACCAAATTTGTCATATTGGGCCCGTTTTTGAGGATCGCTTAAAACCTGATAAGCTGCATTTATCTGTTTGAATTTTTCCTGGTCACCGCCTTTGTCCGGATGATATTGCTGCGCAAGTTTACGATAAGCGCGTTTAATTTCATCCGGCGAAGCACTCTTGGTCACTCCTAAAATTTCATAATAATCCTTGGGCACGTTCGCTCTCGATCAATTTAAAAACTAAAAATGAAAAAGTAAAAATTTCGGTTTTTAATTTTTAATTATCGTTTTTATATTTTCATTTTTAAATTTTAAATCTCTAATATATCTTTCTCTATCGTCTCTTTTTTTATTTTCACCAAATTAAATTTTTTCATTAAAACAAAAACGGTTTGAATGATAGCAATTGCTAACCAGACAAAGATGATACTGGCCGCTTTCAAAGATAAAAATACTGCTATCGCCAGGCCGTAGGACAGATAACTTTTATACGGCTGAAGAAAAAAATTAACCTGATCGTTAATGTTTTGATAAAGACTTTCTTCTGTTTCATTGTCTAAAATCTGATCAAAAGAAATCAGCTTGCTTGGTGCAACATTTTTCATTGAACTTAAGACAAAACTGAATAATATCCGCGGAACTTTTATTTCTATGCTTATTCCCTGCGCCGGCGGCGAAAAATAAATAATCGCTGAAATTATCAGAGCCAAAAAAGTAAATACTGCGCCCAAAACCGGCTTAGCTATTCTTAGAGGAGAAATCTTCATACGGGCTCTTTTTTCTCTTAGGCTCCGGCTGAATGCAAAAACGATCAATCCAATACCAATAACAAAAATAATAATATATGCCGGTTTTATTCCAAAGAATAAAAATGAGGCGGCAACGCTGGCAGCCGGCGCCAAAATCATCAGTGCCAAAGAATCAAACAGAATAGCGATCAACCCCAATGCCACACCCAGCAATAAAAACATCAAAGCGACAATTGTTACACCAAAAGTAGCTGAACCGTTAAACAACACGCCTTTTAAACTGAACCAACCAATCAGAGAAAAAACAACTGCCAGCGCCAGAAGCACTAAATAAACGGTTTTTTGTTTGGACATAAAAAAAGTAAAAATCAAATAAATTAGTGACCACCGCAAACCACAGCAGTCACTAATTATTTTAACATACTAATTTTTTCTTGCCCATCTAACCAAACCTTACATTCTACTTCTTCTCTTCAAACTGCCCCTCAATAGTTCCATCGTCTTTCTTTTTGTCATCTTTTTTTTCTTCCGAGCTTCCTTTTTGCTGCTCTTGCTGAGCTTTGTACATCTGCTCGCCGATCTTCTGAACAGATATTCCTAATTCGTCCATCGCTTTTTTAATTGAGGTCTCATCATTAGTATCTTTAACTTTTTTGAGTTCTGCCATCTTTTCTTCTATTTGTTTTTTGTCATCGGAGGAAACTTTTTCTCCGAATTCTCTCAGAGTTTTTTCCGTTGTATAAATCAAATTGTCTGCCTGATTGCGCAAATCTATAAGTTCTTTGCGTTTTCTGTCTTCGGTTGCGTGCGCTTCGGCCTCTTTTTTCATTTTTTCAATTTCTTCCTTGGAAAGAGCCGAAGAATCTTTAATAGTGATGTTTTGGGTTTTGCCCGTAGCTTTATCTTTGGCTGTTACGGTTAGGATACCGTTGGCGTCTATGTCAAAAGTGACCTCAATTTGCGGAATGCCGCGGGGCGCCGGCGGAATGCCATCCAGAATAAACCTGCCCAATGTCCGGTTATCATTAGCCATGGATCGCTCGCCCTGCAAAACATGTATCTCAACAGAAGGCTGATTGTCCGAAGCAGTTGAAAAAATTTGACTTTTTGAAGTCGGAATGGTTGTGTTGCGTTCGATCAGCGGCGTCATCACGGCGCCAAAAGTTTCTATTCCAAGTGTCAAAGGAGTTACATCAAGCAACAAAACTTCTTTCATGTCACCGCCCAAAACCGCTCCCTGAATGGCCGCGCCAAGAGCCACACATTCCATCGGATCAACTCCCCTTTCTATTTTTTTACCGACATAATTTTCAACGAACTTCTGAACTATTGGCATTCTGGTCGGTCCGCCAACCAAAATTATCCGCGTAATATTAGCCGGCGTAAGCTTTGAGTCGGCCAGCGCCTGTTCCAATGGACCACGGCATTTATCAATTATCGACCTAACCAATTCTTCCAGCTTTGCCCGCGTTATTTTCATGGTTAGATGTTTTGGACCTGAAGCATCAGCCGTAATAAAAGGCAAATTGATGTCTGTTTCCAGAGTTGAACTCAGCTCAATTTTAGCTTTTTCAGCCGCTTCTTTCAGCCGTATCGCTGCCATCTTGTCAGCTTTAACATCAATGCCTGATTCTTTTTTGAACTGCTCGGCAATATAATCTGTCAAAACCTCATCCATATCCGTGCCGCCAAGCTCGGTGTCGCCCGAAGTTGAGATAACTTCGAATACTCCCTCGCCAAAATCCATGATGGTGACATCCAGAGTTCCGCCGCCAAAATCAAATACCAGGATTTTTTCTTCTTTACCTTCCTTGTCTATTCCATAGGCCAGAGCGGCGGCGGTCGGTTCATTGATTATTCTGACTACTTCAAGACCCGCAATTGCACCAGCATCTTTTGTCGCCTGGCGCTGGGCGTCATTAAAATAAGCCGGAACAGTAATGACCGCTTTTTCTATATGAGTTCCCAGATACGCTTCGGCATCTCTTTTTATTTTCTGTAAGATAAAAGCTGATATCTGCTGCGGCGTATATTCTTTGTTGTTCACTTTAACTTTATAATCAGTCCCCATCTTGCGTTTGATCGCAGTTATCGTGCCTTCCGGATTGGTTACTGCTTGGCGGCGCGCAGGCTCGCCGACTAAAAGTTCACTGTCTTTCCCAAAGGCGACATAAGAAGGGAATGCTTTGCCGCCTAAACTTGTCCCTTCAGCTGATGGAATAATAACGGGCTTGCCGCCCTCCACTACCGCTGCGGCTGAATTAGATGTTCCAAGATCAATTCCTATAATTTTTGGCATAGTTTTCCGGCGAACCGAATTTCCCGAATTATCACCCGAATGTCCCGAATAAAAAATTCGGATAATTCTGGTGTATTCGAGTATCGGAATCGCTATTTTATTTATTTTTTAACTTTTACTTTTGCCGCTCTAATTACTTTTCCATTCAGAGTATATCCTTTTTGTATCTCTCCCGACACAATCTCTCCGCTATTTTCGTTGTCAACTTCTTCGCATTCAACGACTTCGTGATACTGTGGATTGAATTTTTCTTTAACTGATCTTATTTCTTCAAGACCATGCTTTTTCAAAACTGTTTGGAGCTGATTTTTGATTACCAGCAGACCTCGATCATCCGGACCAGACGCGATTGCCGCGTCTAAACTGTCCAGGACCGGCAAAATATCTTTTATTACCCCTTCACCTAATGTCTTTGACCATTCAGCTATCTGCTGTTCATTTCTGCGCTTAAAATTGGCGAAGTCCGCTTGAATTCTTTGCCAGCCATCCAGATATTTTTGTTTTTCTTCCCGGCATTCTTTCAGTTTCTTATGCAGCTTCTCTAAAATTGCTTTGGCATCATTGCCGGCATCTTGGTCATAAACAAAATTTTCTTCTTCTTCTATTTCTGACTGTTTTTTTTCTTCCATAGTTATAGAAATTAGGTAAAATCGTGATTAAGCGTTCTTTATTATTTTTTTTGTTTCCTGCACCAAAAAAATATTGCGGGCATAATTCATTCTTTTGGGGCCTAAAATCCCGATAAATCCTTTTTTGCCGTGCTTTTCATAATTGGAAATCACCAAGCTGCACTTTTTGAAATCATCTATCGGATTTTCTTCTCCGATAAAAACTTCCGTTTCGGCATCAAGCCGGCTGAAAAGGTCGTTAATTTTTTTCTCAAAAAAATCAAAACCGCGCAAAATATCGGCTAGGCTTTGGGGCTGACAAAGTTCAAGGTCTTGGAACAGCGAAGAAAAGCCGGCTTCGTGAAAATCGGTTTCCTCGCCGACAAATCCGCTCACCCCCAGATTATGCGAAAAATCAGCCAGAAGCTGAGCTATCTGATGAGAAAACATTGTTTCGTCGTCAAATTTTTTGAGGCCTTTTCTGATGCGTTCTTTGTCTTTTAAATTAAGCTCTTTTTTGTCCAAAAGTCGGTTGACGAACAAACGATAGGCTTTGGTGGTGGGCACGCGGCCGGCAGAAGTATGCGGCTGAACCAACAAGCCTTCATCATCCAAAACCAACATCTCGGCTCGAATTGTAGCAGGGCTTAATTTAAAATTGTATTTTTCAACCAAAATTCCCGAAGCCACCGGCTGGCCCGTTTTTTGGTATTCCTTGATGATAACCTCCAAAATATTTGCCTGTCGTTTATTCATAGAATTAGCAGTCTTGGGCTTAGATTGCTAATTCATTATATCTCTCTGTGTATTGTTGTCAAGGGTAAAACCTGATATAATAAAGGCATTAAAAAATAAAGGAGGGAACATGCAACAAATTGAAAAAAATAATATCGCTTGGATAAATTTGGCAAACGCGGGAACTGATGATTTGCTTTTTCTTAAAGATAAATTTCGCCTGCATTCATCTGTTTTGAGCCAGCTACCTATTGCTATCAAAAGACCTAAAATTGAGGAATATTCCGATTATCTATTTTTAGTCTTACATTTTCCGGTTTTTAATCCAAAAATCCGCCAGACTACTCCCACCGAACTTGACTTTATTATTACCAGAAAAGCAATAATCACCATCTATCAGGAGCCCATTCCAACGCTGGAAACATTTTTTAACGAATGCCTCTATAGAGAAGCAACTCAACATGATTATTTCCAGCGCACCGGATATTTATTTTTCTGTATCTTAGATAAATTGATAGATTCCTGCCTTCCAATGCTGGACCATATCCAGGAAAATATTGACATAATAGAAAATAAAATTTTCCAGGGACATGAAAAAGAAATGCTTTCCGAAATTGCCATTGTCAAACGCGACATCATTGATTTTCGAAGAACGATTAAGCCGCAAAGGTCGGTACTCGAAATTTTGGCTCAAAAAGCTAACCGTTTTTTTGACTTCGACCTTGATTTTATATCTCAGGAAGTGATAGGCTCAAATATCAGGGTCTGGAATACATTGGAAAACCTCAAAGACATGATAGAGGCGATTGAGGAAACGAATAATTCACTTCTTTCTTACAAAATAAATACAATATTAAAAACACTGACCCTTCTTTCTTTTATCACTTTCCCCCTGAGCCTGATCGCGGCCATTCTTTCTATGAGTACCGGCTTGCCTAATTTTCTTCAAGGCAGTTACGCTTTCTGGACGGTTGTTTCCTTTATGGTACTGACCAGTTTTGGCATGTTCCTTTTGTTCAAAAAGAAAAAATGGCTCTAGAAAAATGATAAAATTATATAACACTCTGACAAGAAAAAAGGAAGAATTTCAGCCCATCAACGACAAGAAGGTGGGTCTTTATTGTTGTGGCCCGACGGTCTACTGGTTCGCTCATATCGGGAATCTGAAAAGTTACATCTTTGAAGATATTTTGCGCCGGAGTTTGGAATATAACGGCTTTAAAGTCAATCATGTCATGAATTATACGGACGTTGGCCATTTGACCTCTGATGCCGACACAGGCCAGGACAAAATGGAGGAAGGCGCGGCCAGAGAGGGAAAAACCGCCTGGGAAATCGCTGATTTTTATATCAAGGCCTTTGAAAAAGATGCCCAGGCGTTGAATATTTTAAAACCATCAGTTATTCCCCGCGCCACAGACCACATTGAAGAACAGATTGAGCTTATTAAAAAAATTGAAAAAGAGGGATTCACTTATAAAACTGACGATGGCATTTATTTTGATACGTCAAAATTGAAAGACTACGGGAAATTAGCCATGCTGGATGAGAAAGGGATCCGAGCCGGCGCCCGCGTTGAAATGGCCGAAGGCAAAAAAAGCCCAACAGATTTTGCTTTGTGGAAGTTCAGTCCCAGCGGCGTCAAACGTCAAATGGAATGGCTTTCCCCTTGGGGAGTCGGGTTTCCGGGCTGGCATATTGAATGCTCGGCCATGTCGCAAAAATATCTTGGCGAACAATTTGACATCCATTGCGGCGGCATTGATCATATCAGCGTTCATCACACCAACGAAATCGCCCAATCAGAAGCGGCTTTCGGAAAAATCCCAGCCAGATTCTGGCTGCACAATGAGTTTTTACTGATTGACAGCGGCAAAATGGGAAAATCAGAAGGAAATATTTTTACCCTGAAGACACTGGTTGATAAAGGCTTCTATCCCCTGACCTATCGCTATCTGAATCTAACTGCCCACTATCGCTCAAAATTAAATTTTACCTGGGAAAGTCTGGAAGCGGCGCAAAGAGCACTGAATAATCTATATCAGACTCTGATCGAATTTCCTGACAGCGGAAAAATCGACGAAAATTACAAAAAGGAGTTCCAAGAAGTAATAAATGACGACCTGGATACGCCAAAAGCAATGGCTCTGGTCTGGAAAATGATAAAAGACAAAAAAATCTCTGATGCTGATAAAAAAGCGACTCTGTTGAATTTTGATAAAATTCTCGGACTGGGGCTGGAAAAAATCAAAAAGACAGAAATTCCCGAAGAAATTAAAAAACTGGCGGACGAGCGCCAAAATTTACGAAAGGAAAAAAAGTGGGGACAAGCAGACCAAATCAGAAAACAAATAGAGGGCGCCGGCTGGCAGATAGAAGACACTGAACAAGGACCGAAAATAATAAAAAAATAAGAGGTATCATTAATCTGATGCCTCTATTTGTTTTCGTAAAATCTTTGTGATTTTTTTATCCAATCCACATTTTGATTGCTTCCTTTAAGGAACCATCGCGAGTGCATTTCAACAGAACATTGTCCGCTCCGGCCTTCGACCACTCATGAATCTTCCGCAAAATCGCGTCGCTGAAAATAAGAACCTTTGCTTTAGGTACTAAATCTTTTATTTTTCCTACTAACCATGCCGGATGCTCTGCATCAAAATCAATAAGAACTAAATCTGGGTGAATATACGGAAGAATATCCTCAATCTTGCCTGGTTTTCCAGCGTCTGGAAGAGTGAATGTGTGATATCCAAAACCATCAATAAGGGACGCTGTTTGAATTCTCCCCAATTTGTCTTTATCATTGATTATTGCTACCGTCTTTCTTGCCATTTCGTCCACCTCCTTTTTATAAAATGAACTTCTCCCCATCATATCAACAAATTAATCATCTTGTCTATATTGCGCAGCGTTTTAGAAGTATAGTATACTGAGTTAATACCATAATATTAAAAACTTTCATGGCCGACGTCATCCTGGAAAAAATTCTCCAAAAAATCCCGCCGCAAAACATTGAGGCCGAACAATCAGTTCTGGGGTGTTTGATGCTGGATAAAAATGCCGTCATAAAGGTGGCTGATATCTTAAAGCCCGGAGATTTCTACAGACAAGTCCACAATGTCATTTTTGAGACGATGATCGAGCTCTATGAAAATGGCGAGCCGATAGATTTGCTGAGCATTACTAATCGGCTTGAAGAAAAAAAATTACTGGAGGATGTCGGCGGGCCAAGTTATTTAACGACCTTAGTCAATATGGTGCCGACCGCCGCTCATATAAATCATTACGCAAAAATCGTTCAGCGAAAAAAAGTTTTAAGGGACCTGATCGATGTTTCTCAAGACATCTCCCAGCTTGGCTTTTCCGAAGAAAAAGACATTGAATTCATTCTCGACGAAGCTGAGCAGAAAATTTTCAAAATTTCCCAGAAATCTTTGGCGCAGGATTTCATCCCCGTCAAAGACGCGCTTGAAGAAGCGTTTGAAAGAATTGAAAAACTCCACCGCGGCGAAGGAGCGCTCCGCGGCGTGCCGACAGGCTTTGGTGACCTGGACAATTATCTTTCCGGCCTCCAGAAGTCAGACCTTGTTATTCTGGCAGCCAGACCATCACTCGGCAAAACCGCCATGGCGATGGATATCGTACGTTACGTCGCCGTGCATCAAAAAATTCCTGTCGGCATATTCAGTTTAGAAATGTCAAAACATGACGTGGTTGACAGATTGCTGGCGGCCGAAGCCGGCGTTGACTTATGGAAATTAAGAACCGGCAAACTGTCTTCCGAGGGTCTTGATAATGATTTTGCCAGAATTCAGGAAGCGATGTCTGCGCTTTCTCAATCGCCGATTTACATTGACGACGCGCCTTCTCCCACGGTTCTGCAAATGCGCACTATGGGCCGCCGCCTGCAAGCCGAACAGAAATTAGGCCTGATTGTTGTTGATTATCTGCAACTTATTCAGCCACGCACCAATTCTGAAAATATGGTGCAACAGATAACCGAGATTTCCCGTTCCCTCAAAGGATTGGCGCGTGAACTTGAAGTGCCAGTCTTGGCACTTTCACAATTATCGCGCGCGGTTGAAGCGCGACCGGATCAGGTGCCGCGTCTGGCCGATCTTCGCGAATCAGGCTCAATTGAACAGGATGCGGATGTGGTACTATTCATTTACCGCGAAGATAAAGTTAAAAAAGACTCCAGTCGCCCGAATATCGCCGACATCTTCATCGCCAAACACCGAAACGGCCCCATTGGCAAAGTTGATCTGTATTTCAACGAATCACAGGTCAGTTTCAAAAATCTGGAAAGACACTTTGGGGAATAAAATTGAATTTTTAATTTCAAATTTTTAATTTTATAAATAAATCTTAATGTTCTAATTTTTAAACATTAAGAAATTAGAAAATTATTTTAAAAATTATAAAATTAAAAATTCAAAAATTAGTTGCTGCCTCAGCCATTAAAAAATTTAATAGAGCATTTCAGCAAACTTCCCGGCATCGGCCAGCGGACTGCCACTCGCCTGGCTTTTTTTCTTTTGAACCAGCCCCCAGACGACTTAAAAGATTTTGCCCAGGCACTGATGGAACTTAAAACAAAAACTAAAGTCTGCCAGAATTGTTTTAATTTGAGCTCCGAAACTTTATGCGCCATTTGCTCGGACAAAAAACGCAATCCTCTAATTATCTGCGTGGTTGAAGATATTTTGGACATTATTCCTCTTGAGCGCACAAAGCAATTTGGCGGTCTTTATCATGTCTTGGGCGGCTTGATCTCTCCGACCGAAGGATTAACACCCGATAAACTCAAAATAAAAGAGCTTATTGCTAGAATAAAAAAGCACCCTGAACAAGTTGAAATAATATTAGCTTTCAACCCGACTGTTGAGGGCGATGCGACCGCGCTATATTTGGAACGAATTTTAAAAACGACAAACGCCAAAGTTTCGCGTCTCGCCCGCGGCTTATCGGCCGGCGGCGATCTTGAATACACTGATGAAGCCACTCTTATAAACGCCCTCAAAAATAGAAAATAAAAGACCCTTTATAAAGGGTCTTTAAAAATAACTTTTCTTAAAATACTACCGCAAATATTTCTTTGGCGATTTGAGGAGTCTTTTTTGTCTTATTTTTTTCTTCCCATATTCCATTATTCAAAACGTATTCCGTTTTAATTACATAGCCGCAGACCTCACACCAATTAACCAATGTGCCATTACCATTGCTGTGGTCATAATTGCTACTTATGCAAATAAAACTGTGATTTTTTCCATAAAGACACTTTTCCATAATTTACCCCCTTTTTTTAAGAACCGGTTTAAAATGTGTCTTTCCGTGATGTTTTAACTGATAATTTTAGTTATTTCTACCAGCGAAAATGGCTGGCGATGGCCGCGCTTAACCTGATAGCGTTTTTTTGATTTGTATTTGAAAATAGTGATTTTATCAGCCCTGTCCTGCTTCAGGATTTTTCCTTCAACTTTGGCACCCTTTACCAGGGGCTGGCCGACTTCAACTTTCTTGCCGTCATCAATCAATAAAACCTCATCAAAAACAACGCCTTTGTTTTCTTCGGCGTCTATTTTCTCTATTTTGATTTTCTGGCCAGGCGAAACTTTATATTGTTTCCCGCCAGTTTTGATTACAGCGAAATTCATTGGTCTTTACTTGCCCCGTACCGACGCGAAGCGTCTGGTTCGGGGTGATTGCGAATTCCATAAAATAGTAAACCCATTATAGCACAAAGGCCCAAAAATGCAAGAAGTTTGCCCTGAGTGCCCGAAATCAGAGCGATTGCCCCAAAGGCGATGCTCAAAGCCAGATAAAGCCCGACTATTTTGCGCTGACTCAATCCAAGCTGCAATAGCCTATGATGCAGATGCCGCTGGTCGGCCTTCCAAATCGGAACTCCGTTTTTTAATCTCTGCCAGATAACCCAGATCGCGTCCAGAACAGCCACGCCCAGAACCAAAAAAGCGGTCGCCACTTTGCTGCCAGAATATATACTTAAACTCCCCAGCATAAACCCCAAAAACATACTGCCGGAAGTGCCCAAAAATATAATACTCCCCTTTTTGCGCGGAAAATTAAAAATCAAAAATCCCAGAAGCGCGCCGACCAAAATAATTGCTAAAATCCCGATTGGCGGCTGATTGACGATTGAAGAAATGCTTAATAAAAAAATCGTGACAAATCCGATTACCGACACGCCGCTTGCCAACCCGTCCAATCCGTCCAACCAGTTAACCACGTTTATTATCAGGACTATCCAGGCGATTATAAATAAAAAACTAAACTGATCCAGCCGTATTTCCCCGCCAAAAGGATTCCGCAGATAATCAACCGAAACGCCGGCGCCAATAATTATCAGCGCCAGCAGAATCTGAATTATTAATTGAATCCTGGGACTTAATTCTTTCAAGTCGTCCCAAATCCCAAAAATCAAAATTATGGCCGAGCCGATCAGCAATCCCCAAAGCGGTTTATCAATTACTAGGTTTTTATCCAACAAAACCGCCAGCCAGAAAGCTAAAACAAGAGCAACGCCGCCCCATCTTGGAATACTGCCCAAATGGACGTCTCTGGGACGTTTAGGCCACTTAAAAAATTTAATAGCCGCCCAATAAATGAGCGGCGCCAGGGCGCAGACAGCTAAAAAAGAAAAAATAAATGGCTTGAGATATAACATTAATTCAAAATGCCCGCCTGCCAAAGCCAATTGTGATTATTCTCAATTAGCAACGTCAATCAGTCAAAACCGATAAAGACTCTGTAATTGGCTTACTCGCTTTGACAATTGGCGGGCAGGCAAAAATCAAATGCTGATTTTATTTACTCCTCTAAAAACTCCTCCTCTTTCGGCCTCTCTAGTTCCAGCGGCTCGATCTCACCCGCTTTGCCCGAAATCTTCAAAACATCTTTATCAACTTTCCCCAATTCTTTATACGCTTGATTGTAAGTATTGACAGCTGTACTCATATGGCCGCCCAATTTTTTCATATACTCGTCGAAATTGAGCAAATGTTTGCCCAATGCCTCAACTCGTTTCCTGATCTCCTTCGCCGACTCCTCAATCTGCAAGGCGCGCAAACCCTGCAAAACTGTCTGTAAATAAGCCAAAAAGGAGGTTGGCGAAACGATAATCACGTGTTTTTCTTTGAATGCATACTCTATCAGATCTCTTGTTGAAACTTTTATCGCACCGACCTGATTAATCAGCAAGTCATAATAGACGCCTTCGGCCGGAATGAACATAAAAGCAAAATCCATTGTTCCTTCGTTCGGCCTGATATATTTTGAAGTTTCGTCAATCCGGTTTTTCAGATCAATTTTAAACTGCTTCTCTAGCTCTTCTTTGCGACCGGCGTCTCGCTCTTCAACTATCCGATTGTAATTTTCTAGAGAAAATTTTGAATCAATGGGAATTATTTTATCTTTGACAAAGACCGCTGCGTCAACAATTTCTCCGTTCTTGAATTTATACTGCATCTGAAAGCTTTTTGGCGGCAGAACATTTTTCAAAACCGTTTCAAGATAATATTCACCCAGCACTCCTCTTTGTTTTGGGTTTTTCAAAATATCCTGCAAGCTTTGCAGCTGATCGGCAAAATCAACCACTTGCCGGTTAGTTTCATCGAGTTTGGTTAAGCGCTCAGTCACGTCTTTAATGATTTTGGCGCTTTGCGAAAACTGCTGCTGCATGATTTTAGCCGAATCACCCATTTTTGAATCCAAGGTCTGTCGGATCTCTTTTAACTGATCCTGCATCATCAAAATCGCCTGATTTGGACTATCTTCCTGTGGTTTTTGTCTCCGCAGCAAAAAATAAATCAGCACGGTAATCGCCAATCCGGCGATAACTAAAAGAGTAATTAATATGCCCTGTGTCATTAAAATAATTTTAGCACTTAAAGCTTTTGAGCGCAATCAGATAAAAAAATCCCGCATCAGAAATTCTGATGCGGGACTAATAAATTAATTAATCGGTTTTTCTTTTCCTCTTATGAACGTATTCGTCCGGCTGAACACCTCCCTTGATGTCTCCTAAAAATTTAGAACCCTTGAAGTCGGGAGATAATTTTCTTGTAATAACGTGCTTAAACTCTCCGCCTGCGTCTTTTTTGTGTTTCGCAATTCCGGTCACATTGCCTTTTTCGTCTTTTTCCAGAGGAAAAGCAATGTTTCCACCTTTGCCTCTGATCCTAACTTCTCGGCCGGTTTTTAAATCCACAAAGCCGCCGCGGATAGCCAGCCGATGTGCCTCCAATCGTGCCTCTAATAATTTTTTGTTTTTTGCCTCCTGACGGATAATCGGATGTTCAACTCCTTCTTTTGCTTTAGCAATGGCTAATTCAAGCTGTTCTCCCAGCAGCTTGGCTCCTGCCTCCAATTCTTTGGCTTTCAAAATATCTTTTAATTTGCTCTCAAACTCTGCTGTTTTTTTGTTTGCCTCTGTTAAGGCGGCCTGGATTTTGCCTAAGGTTTCCTGACTTTCTTTTAGTTCATTTTCTAATTTAATCTTTTCCGATTCCAGGCGTTTATAGCTAAAATTCTGGCTAAAAAAACCGACTATCGCCACAAACGCAATCGCTGCCACAATAATCAAACTCGTTACCAATGATTTCTGTTTCATTTTCTTCCTCCTTTCGTTTTTCAAAACATGGTTAAAAAAATAAATAAATTCAGAAAATCACCAAAACAGCAGCTTGCTTTCCGAATACTTATTTGAAATATAGATTTTTTAAGAACTGCTCTAATTAATGACTATTATCAGATTTATAATTTCTTGTCAATTTATTGAGAAAAATAATACCGGAAATAATAAATAAAACGGCTGAAATCCACTGACTGACAGATAACGCCAAATAATGGGGGTCGGCTGAAAAATCCCGACTAAAATCAAGCAAAAAACGTCCTGCGCCGTATAAAATCAAAAAAGTAAAAAAAACTTGGCCCTGTTTTTTTTGGCGCCACCATAAAAATCCGGCAAGTGCCAAATTAAATAAAACCAAATAAAGCGCAACCGGGTGGCGCAAAGAGCCGTCGGGCCAAAGAATTGCCCAAGGGACGTTTGTTAATGCTCCTTGATGGTCGTTGGCCAAAAAACAGCCGATCCGGCCGATGGCCATAGTTAGCGGAATGACAGACGTCAGCCTATTTATTAAAGCCCAGCGATTTTCCCATTTCCTGATATACAGCCAACCTGCCAGTATTCCCCCAAAAAGCCCGCCAAAAAACATCATCCCGCCTTGATAAATCTCCAAAAGCGTCATCGGTTCGGCGAAAAATTCAGCCGGCGACTGCAAAACAAAAAAAAGACGCGCGCCGATAATTGCGCCTACATAAATGAAAATGGCCATAAAAATCGTTTTTTTTGGCGCAATGCCGATTTTTTTACCCTGACCGATCGCCAAAACAAGCCCGACTAAAAATGCCAGCGCGATAAAAAATCCCCAGATATAAAACTTAAAGGGTCCCAAAGAAAAATGTTCGACTGAAAAGTAAGGAAGCATGTTAATTTTTTATTCTAACAAAAGCAGCAATACCATTACACCAACGCCAAGTATTATGGAAATGAGCTGAATTATAGAAGTTGAAACTTTTGTTTCGTGATGGAGTTCGGGAATGAGGTCCGAGCCGGCAATATATAAAAATCCGCC
>MHMW01000003.1 GCA_001819495.1 Candidatus Portnoybacteria bacterium RBG_19FT_COMBO_36_7
TAATGAGTTATGCCTGTATTTAGTTTTTTTCATCAATATCCCATTGTTCATCCAATCGGCTTTGGCGGGCGGGGATTTTGACATTTGGATTTAGACGGTTCCATTATACCTTATTTTCTTCGCAAAATCCATGATTTCCTGTCTGAATATCTCCTCTGAAAATTTTTCCGCCCTTTTATGAATTACCAACGGACTGTAATTTGAGAGATTATCGCGTAGCCGCCTCACCCCGTCAGCCAAAATTTCTGGTACCGGTTCAAAAAATAATTCTCCTGTGACGCCCGGAATTACTGTCTCTAAAGCCCCTCCTTTTCCGTAAGCCAATACCGGCTTACCCCAGCCCATCGCCTCAACCGGCGCTATGCCAAAATCATCTTCGCCGGCAAAAATAAAAGCAGTGCAATTTTTTATAAATTCGTTTTTAACTCTTTCACTCTGCCATCCTAAAATTGTCACATCTTCCCCCGCCTCTTCTTCGAGTTTCTCTTGCTCCGGCCCTTCACCGATGATTACAAGCGGCAGTCTTAATTTATTAAACGCTTCAATCGCAATATCTATTTTTTTGTAGGGTGTTAGCTGGGAAACAATAAGGAAATAATTTCCATCTCGCGCGGTTAAAAATTCTTCCCAATCAGGCAGCCTAACTGGCGGATAAATAATTCTTGCATCAAGACGATAATATTTTTTTATTTTATCTCTCGTTGCCCGGGAATTCGCGATCCAATAATCAGCTCTTTTTGAAGATGACTTATCCCATATTCTTAAATAATTAATCAGCACATTGGCCAGACACTTTCTGAAAAAACCAAGACCTAATTCATTAATATATTCATGGCTCCAGTCCCAAAGAAACCGAGAAGGCGCATGACAATAGCATATATGAATGGTGTCGGGACGAGTTATGACCGACTTGGCAAAAGCTGAAGATGAAGAAATCACCAAATCAAAATCTCTCAGATCAAAACTTTCCGCGGCCACAGGCAGAAACGGCAAAAGATGTTTACGCCTGTTTTTTATGAATTCCGGCAATTTTTGTAAAAAAGAGGTTCTTATATCAGCGCCAGGCAAATAATTACCTGCTATTTTCTTGTCGCATAAAAGAGTATAGATAGGCGCTTTGGCAAAAATGCTGTGCAATTCCAAAAGAACCCTCTCTGCGCCACCCATCCTTATTAGATAATCATGCACTAATGCGACTTTCATTTTTCTGTCAATACTTGTAGAGTTTCTCTCGCGCATTTCTCCCAAGAAAAGCGCTTTATGTTTTCAAAGCCTAATTCTATCAGTTTATCATGAAAGGCTTTATCGTCAATCAGCATATGAACAGCTCCGGCAATTTGCTGATGATTTGTCGAGTCAATCAAGACAGATGACTCACCGGTAACCTCGGGAATGCTTGAGCCATTTGATGAAACGACTGGCACGCCTGAAGTCTGAGCTTCCAAGACTGGCATGCCAAAACCCTCATAGAGGCTCGGGAAAATAAATACGTCGGCATTGGCAAGCAATTGCTGTTTCTCATCTTCGCTCACGAAACCTAATTCATTAATCTTGAATTTTGAATCTTGAATCTTGAATTTAATTTTGTCATATCCAAAACCAGGTGCACCGGCTAAAACAAGTTCATGGGGGATTCTATATTTTTCTTTGAGAATTTTATATGCCTCCAAAATCCCCAAAATATTCTTTTTGACTTCAATACGGCCGATATATAACAGGTATGGTTTTTTAATTTTGGATTTTGCATTTTCTTTTTGATTTTTGCCGCCTTTGGCGAGCCTCGCTTTCGGCGGGATTTTTGCATTTTGCATTTCTACGCCATGATGGACCACCGCGATTTTTGACTCATCTGCTCCGTAAAATTTTATCAAGTCCATTTTAGTATTTTCCGAAACTGCAATAATTTTCCTTGCATGTTTTAGCGCATAGCGGGTGCTAAGCCGCAGATAATTACGAAACCACAACGGATAGCACTCAGGGAAATATTCATATTCTAATCCGTGAATCGTCACTACCGAATTTTTCGGATGGACCATCGGTAAAATATGAACAGGAATAAAAAGAATGTCTGGTTTATCAAAAAATAAATGAGATGCCAATCGTAATTGCGTCCACATGGGCAAACACCAGCTCAATTTTTTAATCTCAAAATTTTTAGGCAAGGAAAAATCAAAGGGTAAGCCCGCCTTCGCTAATGCTACGGCGGGCAAGTATAACAAAAAATGATGCTCCTCGGCTTGGGGCAGCATCGTTAAGTGTTTAATCACCTGATATGTATATTCTTCTACACCCGTGCGCGGCTGTTTTATAGCAGCGGCGGCGTTTATTCCGATTAGCATAATTAAAATCTATTTTTTGCTCATTATCGAGCGTTTATAAATCTCTAAATGCTCCAGCGCTATTCCAGTTCCCTTAGCTACACAAAGCAACGGCTCTTCGGCCAAGTAACAGGGCACGCCCGTCGCTTCATTAATCAGTTGATCAAGGTTTTTTAAAAGCGCTCCGCCGCCAGACAATACCATGCCCTTATCCATAACGTCAGCCGAAAGCTCCGGTGGCGTGTCGTGTAAAACCGTTTTTATTGTTTGAATTATTTCTCGCAGATTATCAGCGATCGCTTCTGTTACCTCATTGCATTTAACAACAATGTTTTTTGGAAGACCGGATAAAATATCTCTGCCGCGCGCCTCAAAAGTTTTTTCATTTTTTTGCGGGAGAGCGCTGCCAATGGCAATTTTTATTTCTTCGGCTGTCCGTTCGCCAACCGCCAGATTATATTTTTTGCGTAAATACTCGGCAATGGCTGCATCAAGTTTATTGCCGCCAACCCGCGCCGAAGACCAGGCTACAATCCCCCCGAGAGAAATTACTGCCACTTCCGAGGTACCCCCGCCAACATCAATAATCATATGCCCAGCCGGCTCGTTAATCGGAATACCAGCGCCAATCGCTGCCAGAACCGGTTCTTTTACTATATAAGCTGCTTTTGCACCTGCATTCAATGTTGCATCAACAACCGCTCTTCGTTCTGTGGATGTAATTCCAGCCGGCACCGCCACCATAACTTCTGGCCGGAAAATCCTGAGAGACCCGGTTGTTTTGTTTATAAAATAGCGCAACATAGCTTCGGTCACCCGATAATCGGCAATTACTCCGTCTCTCATAGGACAAGATGCAATAATTGTATCCGGTGTACGACCAAGCATCTCTCTAGCTTCGTTACCCACAGCCAAAATCTTATTATCATCAACTGAAACAGCCACAACGGTCGGCTCATTAATAACCATCCCTTTGCCAGGCACAAAAACTATCGTGTTTGCTGTGCCAAGATCAATACCTATTTTTTTGATAAAAAATGGCGTCATAAAAATTATTTTTTCACTTTTTTTATATCAGCTCCAAGGCTTCTTAGTCTTTTAGCTAAGTTTTCATATCCCCTTTCAATCTGATAGATATTGTCTATCTGAGTTTCTCCTTTTGCGATAATCGCCGCCATAACCAAAGCCATGCCAGCGCGCAGATCAGGGGTGACCAGTTTGTGGCCGTAAAGTCTCGTCGGACCGCTAACCACCAACCGGTGCGGGTCAGCCATTATTATATTGGCGCCCATTTGTGTCAGACTGTCAGAAAAAAGCAACCGCCGATCATAAATTGTTTCATGAATCAGACTAGAACCATGTGCCTGAGTCATTAAAACAGTATAAGCTGACTGCAGGTCTGTGGCAAATCCCGGGTACTCATGAGTCGTGATATCACAAGCTAATATCTTTTTTGACGGCATAATTTTAATTGCGTTTTTATAAAGTCTATAATTGATCTTCATTTTATCAAAGGCTGCCCAAAGTGCTTCCAAATGCAGAGGTTCGCAATTTTCTATCAGGATCTCGCCGGTATTTGAGGCGGCTGCCAGCATAGCGAATGTGCCAGCTTCGATTCTGTCCGGAATTATCTTATATTCTCCTCCTTTTAGCTCCCTGACACCTTTTATTTTAATCAATGGCGTGCCCGCGCCTTCGATTTGGCCACCGATACTGTTTAAAAATTCGGCCAGCGCTGAGATTTCCGGCTCCATCGCGCAATTTTTCAGAATGGTAACTCCTTCGGCAAAACAGGCAGTCATCATCAGGCTTTCAGTTCCTGTTACTGTTACTCTCGGAAAAAAAATTTTGGCGCCTTTTAATTTTTTAGCGGTCAAGCGATAACTGTTTTCCAAAATTTTGACTTTGGCACCCATTTTAACAAAACTGTCCAGAAACATATCAATTGGCCGGGTGCCGGCACCGATGACGCACCCTCCCGGATGAGGAAAATAGACTTCCTGGCATGAAGACAGAAGCGGCCCGACAAACATGATAGAAGCCCTAAATTTATTGACAATATCCGACGGAAGATTAACGCAAGATCTGTTTTTAAATTGGATTTCAACAATGCCGTGTCTTATTTTTTTTACCCGGTGACCCAAGGCAATCAACATGTCTTTTGCCCGGGCGCAATCTTCAATTTCTGGCAGATTAGAAACTAAAATTGGCTCTTTGGTCAAAATGGCCAAAGGAAAAATTTTGAGCGCCGCATTCTTTGCTCCTTTAACCTGAATTTTTCCCCCAAGCGCTTTTATACCGCTAATAACTAATTTTTCCACAGAAATATGTTTGATTAATTGTCCTCTTTCTCTTATATGGTATATTAAATAAAGAGCATTGGCAACAAAAGTGATAATATTTTTTTAATTTTACATTTCTGCCTGATCTGCTCGCAAGCGGTACCATTTATTAAACTGCAAATGACTGTCAGCCCCCAATAAAATATACAAAATAGACCGTTAAAAAGGGCAACTGCGGCCTTTCCGCCTTGAGAAAACAGAGGGTTTAAGGTTTTTCGTAAATAAAATATTTATCCTTGAAAAATATTTAAAATAGCGCTATCTTAAAATTAATGAAGCGTTCCACCAGAAAACTAATTTTTTTAGGGTTTTTCCTGTTTTTTTTAATCATCACCCCAGGCGTTATCCTTTACGCCACGGGCTATTCTTTTGACTGGGAAAATAGACATTTTTTCAAAACTGGCTCATTGTTTTTACGATCTTTACCTAGTGGAGCTCAGATAAAAATTGACGGCGAACTCTCAGGCAAGACCCCTGCATATATCAACCGTTTGAATCCAGACCCCTATCAGATCGAAGTATCTAAAAACGGATTTTTCACATGGCAAAAAAAATTAATAGTTCAGGAACAGATAACAACAGAGGCCAGAAACATATTGCTTGTTCCTCAAAAACCGCTCACCCGACTGGCAAATACCAACGTCACCTCAACCAAAGAATATTTTTTAACCCAACAGGAAAAAGATGCGCAAAAACAGGCAATTATGGTTGCTTCTTCAACCATAAGAGACTTTCTGAGCTTTTCTGTTTATAAAAACAATATCTACTATATCCAGAATTCCAATCTTGTTCTGTATCGCACCGACTTGTCAGGCAATGGCAAAGAGCAAATTTCTTTACAGTCTCTGCCCAAACCTGCCAAATCATACGAGATAACAATATCTCCTGAGCAAATCGCTGTTTTTGAACCGGGCGGACAGCTTTTTATTCTGGACAAACAGACAAAAACATTCAATCCGCTGGCAGACGAAATCCAAGGCATAGAATTTTCAAGCGATAACCAAAAAATACTTTTTTGGTCTGAACATGAAATATGGGTCTTATGGCTAAAAGACGCATGGGTCCAGCCATACCGCAAAACTGGCGAAAACGAGCTTCTCACCAGATATAGCGATAAAATAACCCAGGCTGTCTGGGTAACAAAAACCAATGAGCATATAATCTATTCCGCAGCAGGGCCAGACGGCCAGGCCCAAATAAAAATCACGGAGCTTGACGGCCGCGAACAACGCAATACTTTTAATCTTTATTCGGCTCAAAATCCGGAAATTTACTGGAATAAGAATGAAGATCTTCTGTATATCTTAATTGATAATTCTCTGTTTTCTCTTAGCTTAATAAATAGTTAAGGTAAGATTAATTATAAAAAAACAGGTCTGGTTTTCCAGGCCTGTTTTTTTATGTTCAAATTTCTTATCTTCAAGACTATGGTTCTCTTAGCGCTTAGCCCACTGCGGAGATTTCCTCGCTGCCTTCAGTCCATATTTCTTTCTTTCCTTCATCCGCGGGTCGCGTTTAAGATAACCTGCCCGTTTTAATTTTTTGCGGAAATCAGCATTGAATTTAACAAGGGCTCGTGCTATACCGTGTCTAATTGCTTCGGCCTGCGCCCGGATACCGCCGCCACAAACTCTGGCAACTACCTCGAATCTGTTCAAAGATTTAAGCTTTCTTAATGATGCTTCAACGGTTTGCTGCAGTTCCGTCAAGGTAAAATATTGCCGGTGTTCTTTTTCGTTAATAATGATCCTGCATTCATCTTCAGCTAAGGGCCTAATCGTAAAAAGCCTGACTCGGGCGATAGCGGTTTTTCGCCGGCCGACTGCCTCGTAATATTTTTTAGCCTTGCCTGCTTTTGCTTCTTCCTCGGCTACTTCATTTTTTTCCAAATTAACAGGCTTTGTTTTTTCCCTTGAAACTAAAGTTTTTTTAGTTTTTTCTGTCTTTTTTTTGACAACCATATCTTTTTATTTATTAATTTCCCGTTGACAAAACTCTGCGCTTTTAACACTATCTTCATTTAGCGTCAGAGTAAATTCTCAACATTTTAATCGTTTTTGAACGGGTTTTATTCTTAGGCAACATTCCAAGCACAGCCCGGCGCAGAACCCAGGCTGGATCTTTCTCGAGTTTCTTTTTAAGGATTTTTTGAGACAAACCGCCCAGGTAGCCAGAATGTTTATAATAAATTTTTTGCTGCAGTTTTTTACCTGTAAATTTCAAATTTTTAACATTGAAAACCTCAACTGAGTCACCCGAATTCAAATGGCGCACAAATATAGGTTTGCCTTTGCCGCGCAAAATTACGGCAATTTTAGCAGCCAAGCGGCCCAAAATCTGTCCACTCGCATCAATTTTATGTATCTCTGTCTTCATAGTTATTAAATCACTCAATTAATTCTATATAAACCAAAGGGGCGCCGTCGCTCGCACGACTTCCCAATTTTATGATCCTACAATAACCACCGGATCTCTCTTTATATTTTGGTGCCACTTCTTTTAATAATTTTGCCACTGTTGTTTTGGGCAAAAATTTCTCACAGTACCTGATACCAGCCAAGTCTGCATTTTTTGTTTTTGTTATTAACCTTTCAACAAGACGGCGCATTTCTTTGGCTCGCGCCTCGGTGGTTTTTATCCTGCCTTTCATAATTAAATTAACCGCCAGGCTCTTCAAAAATGCCTTGCGCTGGTCTCTTTTTCTGCCAAATTTTCTTCCTTTGTTTGCGTGTCTCATGTTTTTCTTATTCTCCCTTAACGTGGAGCTAACTGTCGATTTAAACATCGCGCAGCCCGCCAACGTATTTGTTTCAATTTGCCTATAAGGCGCGGCGAGTGTGAGCAGCGGCCAGATCATAACAGGCCTTTATTCAATTCTAGCTGACTGCGGTTTTACCAGACATCTAACTTAATCTTTCTTCCTACTCATTCATCTCAAACCCGTATTTCTTAAAAACCTTCTTAATTTCTTTTATGCCTTTGTCTCCCATTCCCTCAATCTCTTTTAGGGAAGTTTCGCTTTTTTTAACAAGCCCTCCCAAGGTCTTGATTCCGCCCTCTACTAAAGAATTAATAGTTCTTGTAGAAAGTTTCAGATCGTCAATTTTAGTTTTTGAAAAATCTTCATCCGACTCCTGACTAGAAATTTTTTCTTTCTGTTCTTCTGATTTTTCTACTTCTAAAAACAATTTAAATTGTTCAACTAAAATTTGGGTTGCCTGCCCAAAAGCCTCTTCGGGACTTAAACTGCCGTCGGTTTCAATATCTATTTTAAGACGGTTAAAATCAGTTCTTTCCCCTACCCGCATGTTTTCAACTTCAAAATTGGCCTTGAGCACAGGAGTAAAAATCGCGTCAATCGCAATCATCCCAATCTCCAATTTTTCTTTTTTTCTCCTTTCAACCGGAATAAACCCTAATCCTTTCTCAACCTTTATCTCCATCTCAAGTTCTGTTTTTTTATCGGTTAGCGTGACTATCTTAGCATTTTTATTTATCACTTCGATATCAGAAGTCACTTTTATGTCGCCAGCCATCATTGTTTTGACTCCTTTAGCCGAAAGAAAAACCGTTTGGGGCTCGTCATTATATAGCTTAAATCTAATCTTTTTAAGATTCAGAATTATCTCAATTGCGTCTTCGGCCACACCCGGGATAGTTGAAAATTCATGCTGTGCTCCTTTTATTTTAAAGCCTGTCACCGCGGCTCCCGGAAGCGACGAAAGCAGCACTCGTCTAAGCGCGTTACCCAGCGTTATGCCATAACCCGGATAACAACCTTCAATCTCAAAAACCGCTCGATTATCTTCTTTCTGAATAACTTTTGGTTTTATTGGAAGTGGTATATTTTGCATATTTTTTAAATAATATTTACAATCAAAATTTTTCTAACGCGAATAAAATTCCGCCACCAAGCCTGCCGGGCTCAAATCGCCCAAATCATCGGCAGACGGAATGCCTAAAATTTTTCCTTCTATTCTCTCATTTTCAAGTGCCAGCCAAGCTGGAGTTTCGTGTTTTTTCAAAATAATAGATAAGTCTTTCATTAAAATCGACTCTTTTATCTTTGTTTTAACAGAAATAACCTGATCTTTTCTTACCTGATAAGAAGGGATGCTCACCTTTTTTCCGTTGATTAGAATGTGGCCGTGATTGACCAGTTGTCGCGCCATTGTTCTTGACCTTGCCAGCCCCAAACGAAAAACGACGTTGTCCAGACGCATTTCCAATTTTCTTAATAATATTTCTCTGGTGTCCCCTGATGCGGTCATGGCGTCTTTCACATAGTTTTTAAATTGCCTTTCCGAAACTCCATAGATTCTTTTCATTCTTTGTTTTTCTGAAAGCTGTTTGCCGTATTCGGAACCACCTCGTCTCCTTTTTGATTTGCCGTGAATTCCAGGAGGATTTGGTCTTTTAACCATCGCGCATTTTGGACTGAAACAACGATCTCCTTTTAAAAAGAGCTTTTCCCCGGCCCGGCGGCATTTTTTACATCTTGGATCTGCCATTATTGTCTAAATTTATAAATGGAGAATATTACTTAGCAAAATAAACTAACTATAACAATGAATACATCATCACAATTTTCTACACTCTCCTTACTTTTGGCGGCCGGCACCCGTTGTGTGGTATCGGCGTTATATCTTTGATCGCTGAAATCTCAAGACCGTGACTAGCCAAAGCTCTTATTGCAGCCTCTCTTCCGCTGCCTATCCCCCTAACATAGACCACTACTTCTCTCACTCCCAGCTTCCTAACTTTTTCTATCACTGCTTCCACCACTTTTGAAGCGGCAAAAGGAGTTGCTTTTTTGGGCCCCTTAAACCCCAAAGCGCCGGAACTGGCTGACGCCAAAACATCGCCGTTCATGTCGGTCAAGGTTAAAATCGTATTATTATAGCTTGACAGAATGAAGGCTTTTGATTTTTCTACTCTCTTTGATTTTAAACTTGTTGCTCCCGAAACTGCTTTTTTCTGAGCAGCCGATAATTCCTGTTCTTCTCTAAGAACGTCCTGCTCCGATTGAACAATTATTTTTTTCTTTCCCATGCCAATGTGATTAAAATTTACAAGTTTTTGTCAGAAATCTGTTCTTCCTGCGGACTCCAGATTTCTGACAAAACCATTAGGTTTTCTCAGTCGTCGGTTTTCTGCCCGAACCCATTGTCTTTCGGACATTTCCACGGACGGTTCTCGTATTTGTCTTCGTTCTTTGACCTCTTACAGGCAAACCCCTGATATGACGGATTCCCCGGTAAGAACCAACGTCTTTTAGTCTTTTTATATTCATCATCCTTTCTCTCCTCAGCTCACCCTCGATTTTATAATTCTTTTCAACAATGTCTTTCAATAAATTAAGCTGCTGGGCTGAAAGCTTATTGGCTCTTAGATTGCTATCAATTTTTGCCTGATTCAATATCTTTTGACTCAAAGCCCGCCCTATTCCGTATATATAGGTCAAAGCAATCTCTATTCTTTTATTATCTGGAATATTGACACCGGCTATCCTTGGCATATATTTAAAAACTTGCAATTACCAATTTTCAATTTTCAATCCAGTCCCGCGAAACGGGACATTTTTTAGAAATTAAAAAATTAAAATTAAAATTAAAAATTTTTTTGCGAAGCAAAATACTACCCTTGCCTCTGTTTATGTTTTTTATTTGAACAAATTACACAAACTCGGCCTTTTCGGCGGACAATCTTGCATTTGGCGCAAAATTTCTTAACTGATGCTCTAACTTTCATAGTTTTATATTTTTTTATAAGGGATTATCGTCAAAAAACATCGCTTGTTTCTGCTCTTTCCAGTCCAGCTATAATCAACGGGTTTTTACAGCACACCGGGCGCCCGATAACAATCTAATAGTAGCTGGCTTTTAATTTATTGGGTGGATTGTTTTTTTCTAATCATTACCCAGACACCATCCGCCAATAAAAAATCCTCGCCCGCTATGGCTCGGATTTTATCGCCAAGCCTCTTAAAGTCGCTGAATAATTCTTCCTCTTGTCTGATCGTATGCACTCAATTCTGCCTTAACCCGATCTCCAGGCAATATCCGGATAAAATTTAACCGCATGCGGCCCGATAAATGAGCGAGAATTTCTTCCCCGCTTTCTAATTTGACCTTAAAAAGAGTACTAGGTAATGCTTCGATAACTTCTCCTGTTTTTATAATTTTTTCTTTTTGATTAGCCACTCGTTATATATAAATTATTCGTGCTTGTTACGCACCTATGTATCCGTATTTAGCCCAAATAATCTTTGGTTTATATTATAACGTAATTTTAAATTAGTCAACCCGGTGTACAAATTTTTTCAAAAACCTGTTTTTTAATAAGGGAAGGTCTAGGGCCAATTGCTGAAAAATTTTTAGTTTGTCTTATTCTGTGGCTGAACTTGTAACGGGGTCAACTGTAATCTTGATTTTGTCGGTTTGCCTTGGAATGCTTCTGACCCAAAACGGCCAGAGTGAAAATTGAGCCTCTTTTATTTCCGGCCGACCAAAAAGTAACTCCTCGACCTCATTCTGTTTCTTGCCGGCAATTAATTTCTTTATTTCCTCCTGGTCTATCTTCCAAAAAACTTCCTGCAGGCCAGAAACCCTAAAGCTTATCTGGCCTTTTTCAATATCTATCTTTGTTTCCCCGTAATTTAACGGTGTCTGATCTGCTATTTCTTTATTTTCGGAAAGCTTATCTGATAAATTATTGCGAAGGAGCACAACTATATCGTCTTCTGAAAAAACGAGGGCCCTGGCGGATCCTGTCACGGTCAGCGTAAAATTTTCTGCCTTGCCGCCAATCTCAGCAGAAGACTCTACTTTATCCATCTGTATCTCAACGGAACCGTCAAGAATCGTTAAATTTGCTGATATCTGAGTGGCTAATTCCGTTTGAATCTTTTGTCGTAAACTTTCCCAGACTTTCTCTTTCGCTTTATTAAAATCGTCTTGCGTCATAACCCTGACATTCTCAGTCGAACCTCCACTCATGTTATTTTTTGATTTGCCGTAAAATCCGGTATATTTTGGCGATCCTTGAAAACCGGGTATAGAAAAATTACTCGGACCGATATTGTATGAATCACCTGGCTGATCAGCCTGAACCTTAACATCTATATAACTGGCAACAATTTTCCCTTCCTCGATCTTGGCGCCTGGAACAGTAACTGATTCTGTCAACCGGAATATCTTTCCGTCCTGCGAAAGAAATCTTGTTGTCTCAACCAGTCCCTGGGGACTGGAACTGTAAGCATTATACACAGTAATTATTCCGCTGGCTTTTTCATTCATCTGGCGCTGACCAGTCGCGGCAAACTCCTCGCTATCTTTGTCTTCCAGTCTTATCAGCTGGGCGGGAATTTTATTTGCTACCTCATCAATCTGTGATAAATTATTATCAGCCAAAACCTTAAAATCAAAAGGTGTCTGCTCTTTTTTTGCTGTTAAAATAACATCTGCCTTGCCCAAGGCTAAATAAAAGACTATGCCGGCGATGACAACAGCCGATAAAATAAATATGCTAAAAATTTTGACCGGAAAAGCCGAAACAGTTTTTATTTTTTTACCCGAATATTCATCTGCGTCTCTGGCCAAAACATGCGGCTTTCTGAGGCCTTCATCCTGATACGATTTAACTTCGAAGCTTTCCGTAACGGGAATTTTTTCTTCTTCTGTGTCCGGCACCTCTTCATCCAAGATTTTTGACTCTGCCTCAGCCCGCTGCTCAAGTACGACATCCGCTGACTTAGCTGAAATATCTTTAATCTTTTTTACCAGCAACTGACTTGCCGGTGTGCTTCCCGCCTTGACGATATCGCTCATTCTCATAGAAGAAGATTTTTTTTCTTCCGTTAAAAATTTTTTAAATTCGTCAGGCGTCACCTGGTCCTGCAAAATCGCGTCTTCCTTCGATTCTTTTTCTTCATCTTTTTGGCTCGGCAATGAATCACTGACAGAAAAACCTGTTTTATTTGCCATACGTTGCAGTGCTACTTCGGGCGAAACGATAATAATTCTTTTCTTCAAATTATCTGCTTCTCGTTTCAAAAGCCTCAAATTAACTAAACTTTGACCCACAACAGCGGCTTTGGGCACAACCAAAAAAACTTCATCCGTCTTTGTCCTGACAAGCTTGTCTATCACCGAAGTTATCTCTTCGCTGGGATTTATATAGATTATTTTCTCGTTCATATATTTGCTACTTTTTGGATTTTGGCGAAACAATAAGCCCAAACTACGTTTGCATCAATCTTATCGCTCGCCTTAACATCGGCGCAAAAAGTCCTTTTTCGCCCAAAAGCTGAATCGTTAGGCTGGCTAACGCCAATGGAGTAACATCCTTTGGTTCTTTAAGCCGGCCAATCTTATCTTCTATGCCAATAATTTTAGTCGGATCAATAAAATTTACTTCTGGCGCCTTGAGTACTGGCAGCCCTTCTGACCATTGACCTGCTTCAAGGGCTTTTTTTATTCCTAAAAGACTGCTCCCTCCTCCGCACAAATATACCTTTGAAGGCAACGGGCTCAATTTTGAAAATTCATTTAGCGCCAAATTCACTCCCGAAAGCCAGACTTTGATATCCTGGCGAAAAATTTCGGAAATTTTCTTTTTTACGGCCGGAGAAATCTCTCCGCTGCTATATTTTAATTTTATCTGTTCGGCTTCTGCAAAATCAAGGGATAAATTGTCACAAAGCCTTTTGGTAAAAGCGCGGCCTCCTAGGGCAAAAGATTTTATACCTTCCAGACCACCTTCGCGCAACAGCGCTATATCGGTAGTGCCGCCGCCGATATCTATAAAAATTGCATCGCCTCCATGCTCAATATCAACCGCTCTGGCAATCGCATAAGGTTCAGCTGCGATGAACAAAAGCTCCAAATTCAGAGCTTTGGCAATGGAATTTATAGCACCCAGATGCATGAGCGGTGCATAAGCATTAAAAACGCTTATTGTTATTTCTCTTCCCTGAAACCCGAGCGGATTGGTCACCTGATAACCGTCAATTTTTATGTCAACTATCGTGGCGTTGATCAGTTTTACTTCAATTTCTGAAATTCCAGATTCCTCGGCCAAATCCTGTCTTATTTTATTAAATGCTTTCCATTGAATTTTTTGAATGATATTTTTTAGCTCAGGCAATTCAATTTTCTGTTTCTGGTCTTCTCTCTCATAAGAAAAAGAAAAGGTTGCTCCTTTGACAAACTCGCCCGCAATGCCGATGACCGCTTGAACCGCCCGCTCTCCCGCTTCTCTTTGCGCCGCTTCAATCGCTTTTTTGCAGGTTTGTGCTACTCCTTGAATATCGGTGACGGCGCCAGCTATCATGTGGAAATTTTTTTGAGACTCAAAACCCGCTCCCTTGACCTCTCCCTTTTTGTTGCTCTCGTCTACTTTAACGATCAGCGCTTTGACAAACTCGGTGCCAATGTCCAGGGTCAAAATACAATTACCTTTTATCCTTCTTCTGCCAAAAATTTTATTTAAAAAAGACACTTTTAAAAATTTCCAATTTCCAATTTCCAATTTCCAATCCGTTGCGTCTTCGCCGCAAATTTTTAATATTGGACATTTGAAATTTTATTGGGAATTGGTTATTAGATATTGGGAATTATTCAAGCACCGCCTTAATCCTTCTTGTTCCCGCGCTTACCGATTCTTCTTTAATAATCTTAAAATGGCCGAGGACCCCGGTCTTTTCCGCGTGCGGCCCTCCACATATCTCCTTACTGAATATTTTACCACTTTCAGCGATTGTGTAAACCTTAACTTTTTCCCCATATTTTGATTCAAAAACCCCCATTGCTCCCTGATCTCTGGCCTCATCCAGGCTCGCTTCTGACATTTCTACCGGCAAATCAGCCATTATCCATTCCTTGACTAAATCCTCAACCTGCTTTATCTGCTCTGGTGTCATTTTTTCGCTGTGAGAAAAATCAAAACGCAGACGTTCAGCTGTAATATTTGAACCTCGCTGAATAACATGGTTTCCTAAAATTTGCCGCAGAGCCGCCAGCATCATATGCGCGGCTGTATGATATTTCACAACCTGCTCGGAATGATCGGCAAGGCCGCCGGCGAATTTCTGCTCGGCTCCGGCGCGGGAAAGTTCCTGATGTTTTTTTAACGCCTCATTAAATCCTTCCTTATCAACAACAAAACCTTCTTCTTTCGCCAATTCTTCCGTTAGCTCAATTGGAAAACCGTAAGTTTGATATAAATCAAATACGGTATTTCCATCTATAATTTTGACTCTTGAATTGTCATTTTGATTTTTGATTTTTGATTTTTGATTTTCAAACTGCTTCATCCCTTTCTCTAGTGTTCTCCCGAATTTTTCTTCTTCTCTCACTAGTTGCTCCTCAATAAAATTGTGACTTTGACGCAATTCCGGATAAACATCCCAATACATATCTATTACGACATTCGCGACTTTAAAAGCAAAAATTTCATTAATACCCATCTGTTTGCCATATCTGACGGCGCGGCGGATTAAACGACGAAGCACATAACCCCGCTCAACATTAGAAGGCTCAATTCCTTCTGCCAGAATAAATGTCGCTGCTTTTAAGTGGTCGGCAATAATTCTGAATTCTTTAATATTTTCTTCTTCGTATTTTTTGCCGCTGATTTCTTCAATTTTCTTAATAATCGGCGTAAACAATTCCGTCTCATAAACATTGTCAAAGCCGCTAAGCACGGCAATTGTCCGCTCAACTCCCATACCAGTATCAACGTTTTTTTGTTTTAACTGTTCGTATTTTCCTTCAGCGGTTTTATTATATTCCATAAAAACATCGTTCCAGATTTCTGCATATTTGCCGCATTTACAGCCAGGCTTGCAATCCGAACCGCATTTTTCTTCCCCCGTGTCATAAAACATTTCAGAGCATGGCCCGCAAGGCCCAGTCTGTCCGGCCGGCCCCCACCAATTATCCTCTTTTGGCAAATAAAAAATCTTTTCTTGCGGGATTCCCAGGCTTTGCCAAACTTTAGCCGATTCTTCATCGCGAGATGCGTCTTGATCTCCTTTAAAAACCGTGACGCTCAATTTTTCAGACACGATACCCAGATAATTCTTACCGGTCAAAAATTCAAAACTCCATTCAATTGCTTCTTTTTTCCAATAATCACCCAGCGACCAATTGCCCAGCATTTCAAAAAAAGTTAGATGCCAACTATTACCCACATCCTCAATATCGCCGGTTCTAATGCATTTTTGAACATCCACAATTCTTCTTCCTGCTGGATGCTTCTCACCCAGAAGATAAGGCACAAGCGGATGCATCCCGGCAGTCGTAAAAAGCACGGTCGGGTCGTGTTCTGGAATCAAAGAAGCCGAAGGAATTATCGCATGCCCCCGCTCTCGAAAAAAATCTAAATATTTTTTACGAAGTTCGCTCGCACTCATTTATCATAGTTTAACACAAAATCCTGTGTTTGCCAATGAGAAAACACCAGCAACACTGGTGTTTCTCATTTCAAAATAATAAATCAAAAGGAAGTGTGTATTTTTTCGATACAGCGAAAAATGCGCAAAATCTAGAACCTTGACTTTTAACTTTAAATTTAAAATTTTTAACTAATAACTCCCCCGCCCAGAACTTCTCCTTTCTTGCTGTAAAAAACGACACTCTGGCCCGGCGTTGCCGCTCGCTGGGGCTTAGAAAATTTTACTAAGATTTGCTCGCCTCGCTGACGCTTTGGCCAAGCGGACAATTTGCGATTGGTAATTTGCGACTTTATCGCCTCGCTTTTATATCTAATTTTGGCTAGGACAATTATTGGCAATTTTGGCCCCTGAACGCTAATCCAGCTAATATCTTTGACCACGACTTCTGTACTATATAAATCTTTTTCGTTATTACTCACATACAAAATATTTTTCTTGTTATCTTTTTTAATCACCCACCAAGGACCACGCCAAGGGGCGGGCAGGCCTGTCAAAGAAAGGTTTTTTCGCTGACCAATAGTGTAGTGAGCCAGACCAGAATGTTCACCCAAAACCCGCCCGGTCAAATTCATAATTTTTCCTTTTTTCATTTCCAGATATCTGCTGATAAAACCACTAATGTCTTTACCGGCAAAACAAAGGTCAAAACTTTCCTCTTTTCTGAAAGGCAGGCGCCATTTTTTGGCAATTTGATAAACCTGTTCTTTTTTATAATTTCCCAGAGGGAATAAAACATTGGCAAGCTGCTGTTGTTTTAAGGAATATAAAAAATAACTCTGGTCTTTATTTTCATCTTTGGCACGAAAAAGCTTTGTTTGGAATTTATGATTTTTGATTTGTGATTTGTTTCTGATTTTGGATTTCGAATTTCGAATTTCCAGCAGCAGACGTGCGTAGTGCCCTGTGGCGATGTAATCCGCGCCCATGCCCAATGCTTTTTGAAACAGCATCCCGAATTTTATCCTTTTATTGCAGACAATGCAGGGATTTGGCGTCCGCCCCCGAGCCATTTCTGCCAAAAAATGATCGACCACGGCTGTTCTGAATTCTTTCTGAAAATTCAAAACGTAAAAAGGTATTTCCAGTTTTGCCGCGACGGCTCTGGCTGCCTCCTCTGCCCCTTCTGAACAACAGGTATTTCTGTTTGAATCCGCGCCCGCATCCGTTTCTCCCCAAAAACGCATAAAAACACCAACAACATCATATCCTTGTTTCTTAAGCAATGCCGCCGCCACGGAAGAATCAACGCCACCTGACATTGCTACAACCACCCTTTGACTTGTTTCGAAACAAATTTTTTTATTTTTCTGGGCCA
>MHMW01000004.1 GCA_001819495.1 Candidatus Portnoybacteria bacterium RBG_19FT_COMBO_36_7
GTCTATATTCCTTGAACCGTTGTTGGATAGAATATTAAATCTTTTCTCCATTTCCATAATCAGCCACTTTAAGGCATTGATCGTTCTCTGGGGATCGAAAATGACCGGAGTCAAAAGATGGGGAAGGTCTTTATAAGCTGAAAATTCAACCCTTTTCGGATCTGCCAGTATAAGGCGCAGAGTTTCCGGAGAATTCTGATAAAGCAGGCTCAAAATCAGAGAGTTCAAGAAAATGGTTTTGCCGGTACCGGTTGCTCCAGCCACCAAAAGATGAGGCATTCTGGCCAAATCAGCATAGCAATAATTTCCTGAAACATCCTTGCCTAGAACAATGTTTAAGCCTGAAACAGCGCTTTGGAACTGGGGGCTAGCCACCAAATCCCTCATTCTGATCTGGCATCTTGTCTTATTGGGCACTTCAATACCGACCAATGATTTTCCTGGAATCGGCGCTTCAATCCTGATCGGATGGCTGGCTAAAGCTAAAGAAAGATTATTTGAAAGGGCGGTAATTTTGGAAAGCTTTATGCCCTCAGCCGGCTTTAAGCTGTATTGGGTGACTGTCGGGCCAATATTGATTTCTGACATTTCTACTGATACGCCAAAGTTTTCTAAAGTCTTTTTAATGATTGCCGAATTGGTCACCGTATCGCCGGCAGTCGGTTTTCCCTTATCTGTT
Organism: Candidatus Portnoybacteria bacterium RBG_19FT_COMBO_36_7; assembly: GCA_001819495.1. Lineage (GTDB taxonomy): Bacteria > Patescibacteriota > Minisyncoccia > Portnoybacterales > GWB1-42-6 > CG1-02-40-82. Next base: position 680 of record MHMW01000004.1, read on the forward strand.
TCTAATAATTCCAGGGGTGGAGTCTTATACTGCGCTCCTGCCAAAACATTAGACAGTTTTTTTGTTTCAAGATCCAAAACTGGCGCCTCTGGCTTAAAAGGAGTTTCTTTTATTTTTGGCTCAACCTCTCTGACCCTGAACTGCGGCAGGAATATTTTCTTTATTAAAGAAGGTTCTTTTTCTATTTCTTGTTTGTCTTGTTTGGGAATTTCCTTAAGGTCAGGTCTTTTTATCAAATACCAAAAAATCAAAAGCCCTATAAGGATTATTCCGCCAAAAACTATCTTGGTCACTAAAAGCCCGAAGAACTTCAAAAGGGGCCAGTTCAAGATGTACCCCAGCCAGCCGCCCTGCTTTGCTTCAGAAGCAAAGCTTTCAATAATTCCGGATGTTCCGACAATCAAGATGAAAATCGCCAGGATTGTCGGGCCGAAAAACTTCTTGTATTTTGTATTAAAAAAGACAATGCCAGCTAAAACCAAAATTAAAGGAATAAGGAAAATGGCACTGCCGATTAAGAAAGTAAGTCCTTTGATTAAAGCATTCCCAGCTACGCCAGCTAAACCAAAAAAGCTCAAAGCAATAATTATCGCCAGGATGAAAATTATTACGCCGGAAATCCATTTCTTGGTTTCTCCCGGCAGATAAAAAATGCCTGGCTTTCTCTGTTTTGCCAGAAATCTTTTGTTATTTTTGTGTTTTTTCTTTTTTCCCACAGGTAAAGATTTAATTTACTGATTCCCTTCTATTATATCACTTCTTTGCCTAATTAAAAATCCCTGCAACTTTATTTACATCTGGGTTTTTGAGATCTTTACTTTTTCTTAAAGCCAGTACCGGCCGGAATCAGTTTGCCGATAATTACGTTCTCCTTTAATCCTCTCAATCTGTCTTCCTTGCCCTCAAGAGAGGCTTTTATAAGAACCCTTGAAGTTTCCTGGAAAGAAGCTGCTGAAAGGAAACTGTCTGTGGTCAAAGCAACCCTGGAAATGCCAAGTAAAACGGAAGTACCCTTGGCCGGCTTTTTCTTTGCTTTTTTGAGCTGATTATTTTCTTCCAAGAATTTTGTTTTCTCAATAATTTCTCCTGGGGAGAATGAAGAATCTTCAGATTCTTTGATCTTTATCCTTGAAAACATCTGCCGGCAAATTATTTCAATGTGTTTATCGTGAATCAAAGCGCCCTGGGAAACGTAAATTTTCTGGATTTCCTTGATAATATACTTTTGCGCTTCTTCTTCTCCGGCTAATTTGAACAATTCTTTCAATTCCAAACTTCCTTCGCAAAGCTGCTGACCTTTTTTAATTTCCTGTCCAATTTCCACCCAAATTGCTGATTTTGCCGGAATTTGGTATTCAAGCACTTCTGATTTTTTAGATTTTGATTTGCCGCTTTCCGCTTTTGATTTTATCTTTATCACCTTGTCTTGAGTTATTTCCAAAACTTTTCCGTCAGTACGGGATATTTCCGCTTTTCCGCCAGGCACCCTTGCTTCAAAAACTTCCTGGACTCTCGGCAAACCCATAGTGATATCTCCTCCGCCCGCTACTCCTCCAGTATGGAAAGTTCTCATTGTCAGCTGGGTTCCCGGTTCTCCGATTGACTGGGCAGCCACCACTCCGACTGCTTCTCCCAATTGTATCGGCTTGTTTTTACCGACATCCCAGCCGTAGCACTTCTGGCAAACGCCCCTGATTGACTTGCAACTTAAAGGAGACCTTATTTTTACCCCCTCAACGCCAGCTTTGGCTATTTTCTCAGCTTTTTCCCAATCAATAACATCTCCCTGCTTGCAGATTTTCTTTACGTTCTCAAGGCAAATCCTGCCTAAAAGCTTAAAAACAAAGTTCTGTCCGATTTCATCAGCATCTTTTTTCAATACAGTTACTCCTTCTTTGTCTCCGCAGTCCTCCTCAGTAATTATCGCCTCATGGGCAACGTCAACCAACCTTCTGGTCAAATAGCCGGCTGTGGAGGTTCTGAGAGCAGTGTCAGCTGTTCCCTTTCTGGCTCCGTGAGTGGAAATAAAATATTCCAAAACGTCAAACCCTTCTTTAAAAGAGCTTTTCACGGGTAATTCAATAATCTGGCCTGCTGGATTGATCACCAAGCCTTTCATGCCAGCCATTTGCACTGGCTGGCCCCAAGAACCCTTTGCTCCAGAATCAATAATCTGGAAAACCGAGCCGTCTTTCGGTAAAGCTTTTGGCACTAATTCTTCTATTTTAGTCTTAACCCTGCTCCAAACCTCGATGACTTTGGAGCTTTTTTCTTCTTTTGAAAGCAAACCTTTTTTAAAATGCGCTTCAATTCCTTCTATTTCTTTTTCCGCTTCAGCGACAATCTTTCCTTTTTCCGGAGGAACGACTAAATCATCCATTCCCCAAGAAACTCCAGACCAGGTTGAATATTCAAAGCCCAATTCTTTTATTTTATCCAAAGCTTCCTCTGTTTTTTCAGAGTCGTATTTTTCAATAATGTCCCTGGTAATTGTTTCCAAGTCCTTGATTTTTATTAAAGAGTTTTGAAAGGGATAGTTTTCGGGCAAAGCTTCGTTGAAAATAATCCTGCCAACGCTAGTTTCAATTAAAGATGAAGTCTGGGAAAACCTGACTTTCATTTTTGCCTGTATGTCAATGTCTCCTAACTCAAAAGCAAGAATAGCTTCGTCTTTGCTGCAGAATATCTTTCCTTCGCCCTTCGCTCCTTCTTTTAATCTCGTCATCCAGCTGCAACCAAGAATAATATCCTGATTAATGCTGATGACCGGAGTACCGGTAGCCGGCTTCAAAAGATTATGGGTAAAAAGCATGATTTCCTTGGCTTCTTTTTGGGCTTTATCAGACAAAGGCAAATGAACTGCCATCTGGTCTCCGTCAAAATCAGCATTAAAAGACTTGCAAACCATGGGATGGATCCTAAGTGATTCGCCCTCAATTAATATCGGGTAAAAAGCCTGGATTCCCAATCGGTGGAGAGTAGGAGCTCTATTAAGCAAAACAAGCTTATCTTTAACCACTTCTTCCAAACTGGCCCAAACCTCATCGGTTTCCTGTTCGATCAACCTGGCTGCGCTTCTAACGTTATAAGTCAGTTCTTTGTCCAATAATTTCTTAATAATAAAAGGTTTAAAAAGCTCCAAGGCCATTTTCTTGGGAATACCCACCTGGTTAAGCTTTAATTCAGGACCAACGACAATGACTGATCTTCCGGAGTAATCCACTCTTTTGCCTAAAAGATTCTGTCTGAACCGTCCCTGTTTTCCTTTGAGTATGTCAGCTAAAGACTTTAAGAGTCTTTTACCTCCGGTAGTGGCTGTGGTCATGGTTCCTTTTCTCATACTGTTGTCGATCAAAGCGTCAACCGCTTCCTGAAGCATTCTTTTTTCATTTCTGACAATAACTTCCGGAGACCCTATTTCTAAAAGGTATTTCAAACGGTTGTTCCTGTTAATGACTCTTCTATAAAGGTCGTTTAAATCAGAAGAAGCGTAGCGGCCGCCGTCCAATTGGACCATTGGCCTTAAGTCAGGCGGCAACACAGGCAAACAGGTCAAAAACATCCATTCTGGCCTCATGTTGGCCTTAACCATTCCCTGAAGAAGCTTTAATCTGACCAGCATTTTTCTCTTGGAAACGGGCTGGGCAGATTCTATTGTTTTTTTCAACTCTGTAATCTTTTTCTTTAAATCAATCTTTTCGAAAATCTTTCTCAGAACTTCAGCTCCGGTACTTGCTTCGAAAATCTCTCCGTATTTCAAAGAAAGACGGTGGTAGTCAATTTCCGACAAAGTCTTAAAAGGCTTTAAATTCAAAACTTCTTCTCTGGCTGCGTCTTTAGCTGATTTCAAATCGCTCAATTTTATCTTTTCTTTTTTCGGGCCTTTTGTTTTTTTAACAGTTTTGGATGGCTTCTGCTCTTTTAGCTTTGATTTATATTCTTTCTCGATTTCTTCTAAAACCTTTTTCTTAGCTTCCTCGTCAATGCTGATAACAATGTAAGAAGAAAAGTAAATTACCTTTTCAATTTGCTGCATCGGAATATCAAAAATCATGCCCATTCTGGAGGGCACTCCCCTCAAAAACCAGATATGCGAGCAGGGACTGGCCAAGCTGATATGGCCCATTCTTTCCCTTCTGGTCTGGGCTTTGGTCACTTCTACTCCACATCTGTCGCAGACCATGGCTTTGTAGCGAATTCCCTTATACTTGCCGCAATAGCATTCGTAATCTTTAACCGGACCGAAAATCTTCTCGCAAAAAAGCCCGTCTTTTTCAGCACGCTGGGTCCTGTAGTTGATGGTTTCTGGCTTTGTCACTTCTCCACGCGACCAAGTCAAAATATCATCTGGCGAGGCAAGCTTTATTCTTATTGATTCTAAATCTTGTACTCTCATATATTTTTAGAAAATTTCTCTTGGCTTTTCTTTAACTTCAACGCTTAATCCCAATGATTTCAATTCAGCCACCAAAAGATTAAAGGAAGCTGGTATATTTGGAGCTTTTATCTCTTCTCCTTTCAGTATCGCTTCGTAAGTAGCTGCTCTGCCCGGCATATCATCTGATTTAATGGTCAGCATCTCCTGAAGCGTATTAGCTGCGCCGTATCCTTCCAATGCCCAGACTTCCATTTCTCCAAATCTCTGCCCGCCAAATTGCGCCTTGCCTCCCAAGGGCTGCTGGGTAATCAAAGAATACGGACCTATTGACCTCATATGAATTTTGTCTTCAACCATATGAATCAGCTTCATCATGTATATGTAACCGACAGTAACAGGCTTTAGAAAAGAAACGCCTGTCATACCGTCGTACAACATAATCTTTCCGTCTTCTGGAAGGTTAGCTGTTTTTAATTCTTTCTTTATATCTGCTTCTGTTGCTCCGGCCAATGCCGGAGAGACTGCCTGATATCCCAAAACCTTGGCTGCCCATCCTAAATGAGTTTCCAGAATCTGGCCTAAGTTCATTCTGGAAGCCACGCTCATCGGATTAAGAATAATATCAACCGGAGTGCCGTCTGCCATAAAAGGCATTTCTTCAACCGGCATAATCTTTGAAACTACTCCTTTGTTTCCGTGGCGGCCGGCCAATTTATCACCAGCCTTAATTTCTCTTAATTGGGCCACTTCCACTTCAATCCTCTTGATTACCCCTGGCTCTAATTTGTGTCCCAGCTCTCTGGAAAATATTTTAACCCCGATCACTCTTCCTCTTTTACCGTGCTGCATTAAAAGAGAGCTGTCTTTTATTTCTCTTGCTTTTTCCCCGAAAATAGCTCTTAACAATCTTTCTTCGGCAGTCAAATCAGCTTCGCCTTTCGGTGAAATTTTACCAACTAAAATATCGTTGGGTCCGACTTCAGCTCCGATTCTAATAATCCCTTCCTCGTCCAAGTCCTTCAGTTTTTCTTCGGAAACATTGGGAATATCTGATGTCGTCAGTTCCGGTCCAAGTTTGGTTTCCCTGACATCGCAGGAAAAACTTTCAACGTGGATTGAAGTATAGACATCGTCTTTGACTAGTCTCTCGGAAATAATAATCGAGTCTTCAAAGTTACCTCCCCTCCAAGGCATGAAAGCGACCAAGATATTCTGGCCCAAAGCCAAAGACCCCTGGGCAATTGAACCGCCGTCAGTCAAAATATCTCCTTTTCTCACTTTTTGGCCCTTTTTGACAATGGGCTTTTGATGGAAACAGGTATATTGGTTTGTCCTGATAAAAGTTTTTAAATGGTGAGTCTTTGATTTTGATCCGCCCTTCAGCCTGATAACAATATGATTGGCGTCAACTTCGGAAATAGTGCCGTCTTCTTCAGCAACTATTGCCTGGCCTGAATCCAAAGCTACCTTTTTTTCAACGCCCGTAGCAACTAAAGGAGCTGCCGGGTTAAATAAAGGAACTGACTGCCTTTGCATGTTAGAACCCATCAAAGCCCTGTTTGCGTCATCATTCTGTAAAAATGGAATACAGGAAGTGGCAATTGAAACTGACTGTTCCGAAGAAACATCAATAAAATCAATCTTGTCCCTGTCCATAACTCCGGGTTCTCCCTTTATCCTAGCTTCCACTTTTTCCGGAATAATGTAACCTTTATTGTCAATCGGCACAGCTCCTGAAGCAATATTGTATTTTTCTTCCTGATAAGCGTTAAGATAATGTATTTCCGAAGTCACTTTTCTTTTATCAACTTTAAAATACGGCGTTTCCAAAAAGCCGTACTGGTTGACTCTGGAAAAAGAAGCCATATGTCCGACCAGTCCGATATTCGGCCCTTCCGGAGTTTGAATGGGGCAGATTCTGCCATAGTGCGACGGCTGAACGTCCCTAACTTCAAAACCAGCTCTTTCTCTGGTCAGGCCGCCAGGCCCTGTGGAAGACAACCTTCTCTTGTGCTCCAATTCAGCTAAAGGGTTTTCATTATCCATGAATTGGGATAACTGGGAAGAGGTAAAGAATTCCTTGACCACTGCCATGAAAGGCCTAGGGTTTATCAACTGGGCCGGAGTAAGAGTGAAAACATCAAGAGTGGACATTCTGTCTTTGATTATTCTTTCCATCCTCATTAGGCCCACCCTTAATCTGTTCTGCAATAATTCATTCAAAGTTCTGACCCTTCTGTTGCCCAAGTGATCAATCTGGTCAGGCTGGGATCCTGGCGTATTGTTTAACCTGATTATTTCCTTAATCACAGTTACTACGTCTTCCAGTTTCAAAACGCGGTCTTGAACCTTGATATCTTCTTCTGTTTTTTTGCCTTTTTGACTTTGGGACGGTAATCTTTGAGACATCCTCCATCTGCCCACTTTTGAGAGATCATACCTTTCAAAATTAAAAAACATATTTTCAATCAGTTCCCTTGCAGTGTCAGGGGTAGCCAAGTCTCCCGGCCTCAGTCTCTGGTAAATTTCAACAAATGCCTCTGCCTGGCTGTGAGTAGTATCTCTTTTCAATGTTTCTTCAATATATTTTGTTTCTCCTC
>MHMW01000005.1 GCA_001819495.1 Candidatus Portnoybacteria bacterium RBG_19FT_COMBO_36_7
AAGCTATTTATATTTCTCTCATCGCTCCGCCCACGGCTACGGCCATGAACGGCCCCATTTCTTTCAGCGCCATATCAAGTTTTTTATCGTGAACTATTCTGGCAAAAGGATCGCCGATGCCGACCGGAATCTTTAATCTGCTTGAGAACATTTCAACCCAGTTTGACTGCGTCACTCCCCCGCCGGTCAAAATTACTTTTCCCACCTTTCTTTGATGGCGCGTCTGGTACAAATTAATAATTCTGCTCACCTCGGCCAAAAGGTCAAAAGATTTATTTGTTTCAAAAGTGTAGGTGAGGCGAATGGAATTTTTATCCATAATGATAATATCCACGCTGTCCTGTCCTAAATCAACAAGCAAATAAGTGCTTTCGTCATTCCCCACCAGAGACCTGATCATACTGAACGCTTCCTGCTCAATGGCCAAAACTTTCAGCTCGCACTTCTTGGCGATCTGGGCAAGTTTTCTTATTATTTCCTGAGGCACAGCAACAATCAAAACCTGAATCGTTTTTGGCTCTTTTGCCAGAAGATCTTTTTTCCCAGCGATTTCTTGGGTTTGCGCCTCGTTTAGCAGATCGTCAGCCTGTTTGGGCTCATCGGGTTTTGGCTCTTCGGGTTTTTCGGGAGCCTGGGATTTGACCAAAGAATCCGGGCTGGCTGCCTGCTTTTGCTCAACAAATTCGCCCACCACGCTCCAATCCAAAACCACCTCCTCAATCGGAATTGGAACATATTTTCTGGCCTGGAAAGGTATCGCCTTGACCAGTTCCTCCTCGGACATCTGGGGCAGATTGATTATCGTAGAAAAAGTTTCGCCTACCGACAAAGAAAATACTGCCTGCCTTGTCCTGATATCTGCTTTTTCAAATAGTTTAATGAGCAAAGCCGAGATCTGATCTGCGCTTAATTTAGAAACTCTGATATTTGACTGCATCCTTGTCTGACCAATAGCATAATTAGTAAGCGCTATCCGATTCTTGCCTTCACGGCTCAGCTCCACTATTTTTATTCCCGAAGCTCCAAAATCAATACCCAGACAACTTTTTTCTTTTTTGCTAAATAAACCAAAAAACATCTAAAAATTTTTGCTTTTTAATAATTGCAATTCACCCCCACGCTTATTCCGACGATTTATCTTTATGTCATGGCGTCTGAAAATAAAGTCACTCCGCTTTCTTTAAGTGAAAATTTAAAAGATCTCGATAGAATAAGTGTGGGGATTCAATTTTATTATATCACAACCTTCCAATAAAATCTTATTTAAGTTATCCACACAATTATAAAAACAGTTTCAAAAAATGAAACTGTTTTTTAAATCCAAATGTCAAATCAATGACTAAAATCCATGCCTGCCGCCTGTCTGACGGCAGTCAGGGCAGGCAGGCAAAATCCAAAACATTTTTGACATTTGGGCTTTGGGTTTGATTTGAAATTTGAGCTTTGAACTTTTGATTTTTATCTTGTCTCCGGCTGTTTCTCCTGAACCGGCACATCGGCTCTTTGTTCCGGAGCGGCTGCCGGCGGCACAATGCCCGACAGCGCCTCCCGGCCATTGGCAAGATTGGCCAAGATATTCTTTACTTCCTGATTTTCCGGGTTAAGCTGGGCTATCCTGTTAAATTGCTCTATGGCCTTCTCTTTGTTCTTTTGTTTGTCATAAATCAAGCCAAGGAAATATCTGGCATTTGAATAATTCTGATCCATCGCAATCGCCCTTTCAAACTCCACCCTTGATTTTTCAAAATCCTGATTTTTGTAATAAAGCAGTCCCAGCTGAAAAGCGACGCCGATATCTTCGGGGAAGCTGGCTTTGGTAATTTCCATTTTGGCAATGGCCGAAGCCGTCTGATTTCTCCGGTCATAAATCAGAGCCAGCTGGTAATGGGCCGGCGAATAATCGCTTTTTGCTTCTATTGCTTTGTTGAACTCTTCCTCGGCCTTGTTCAGATAATCTATCGCTTTGGCCTGGCTTTCCTGATCGGTCCCCTGAGCCAGAACATAATCTACCAAAAGCGAATAGCTTCTGCCCATCTCAAAAAAGGTATACGGGTTCTTTGGCTGAAGCTTGCTTGCCTCGCTGAAGCTTTTGAGCATCCATTCGTCTGCTCCGGGCAGATACCCGAGCACCGAACGATAGACTATTCCCCGCTGAATCCAGTTGTCAGGATTCTGGGGATTTATGTCAGCTGCCGCTTTGCTCAGATTGACGGCGTCGGCTATCAGATTCTGCACCTGCTTGTCCCGATCCGCAGAAGCGGGCTTGAGCATTTCTTGATTGACCCTTAACAGAGCTATCTGGGAAAGCGCGTTCTGATAAGTATCATTATATGGATTAAGGCTCATGGCCGTCACCACTTCGTTATAGCCTTTTTCCAGATTGCCCTCGTTCAAACTGGCGGTCAGGCCTCTTTGAAATGCGGCGTCAGCCCGCCAATAATTAAATCCGAGGTAGAAAAAACTGATGGTCAGCACTAAGAATATAACCAGCAAAAACGCCAGAACCGAAGCCAAAGGAGATTCTTTTTTGAAGCTAAGAGAGATAATGCCTCTGTCTTCAACCGCCTCTCCTTCCTTGACCAAACTTTTTATCAGGAAAAGCGATGCCCCGAGGGTCAGCCAGAACAAAAATTCCAAAGTCAGATTAGTCGGATAAAAGAACTGCATGCCGGCCAAGAACAGCCAGGCCGAATAGAAAGCGAACGCCAGATTCCAATTCTCTCCTTTTCTGGACATAAGCTTAAACGCTCCCCAAAAGGCAAAGAAAATAACAACCAGAAGCCAGAAGCCGGCGCCGATGATGCCCAGAGTTGAAGGCATTGAAAAAACTTTTGAGATACCCTGAGTGAATCTGACATTCCAGAAAATAGTCTGATTAATGGCCGTTGAACGGAAAAGCTCCCAATTGTAAGCGAAAGTCCCGGGCCCCGAACCCAAAAATAAATTTTCCGAAAGAGCCCCTTTGTCAATTTCAATCGTTGTGCCAAAAGTCGGGCTCACCTCGGCCGGAATATTGAGCCAGTTGCCCGAAATATTTATTTTTGTCAAAGTCAGCATCAAAGCCATGGCTAAAATAACCATCGCCAGAATCATTCTTGTCTGGCTGGCTCTGCCACGCTTCATAATGCCGATTCCCACCACCAAGACCATTACCCCTATCAGCACCCACCAGACATTCGCAAAATTCATTGCGATAATCGTGAACAGCAAAAAAGCGGCAATCCCTACAAATACAACCGATTGCCAGAGCGGCCGCTTGCTGTCAATAAAAAGCGCCGAGATGAGAACCAGGGCCGCGGCCAGAAAAATTTCCAGAGCGTTGACCGAGCCGACAGAATTGAAACTCGCCACTTTTGAAAAATCCCAGGAAAAAATGAAATTTGAGCTAAGCTGCAAAAGCGCCAATATCCCTGTCAAAACAGCCGAAGCAAGAAACGTAAAGGTCAAAACAATAAAATCTTTTTTGGACTTAAAGCTGTTTGAAGCCAGAAAATAGATTATTCCAAGACAGGCCAAAGCCAGAAAGCTTTCCGCTATGCTGTTGCCAGAACCGATAAGGCTCTGGAATTTATTGGCGGCCAAAAGAGAGCTTGCCAGAACGGAAAACACAAAAAGGACGATTAAAACATTCAGCAGGCTTTTTTTGATTTCAAGCTTGCGCTGGGTGAGCACCTTGCCCAGCCAAAAGACCAGCAGAACGAAACTGAAGATAAAAAGCAGAAATTGTTTGTTCAGCTCCAGAACGCTTGAATTAAAAGGCAGAAAGAACAAAGGCAGGATAAATGCCAAAAGCCAGAGGCCTATTTTGATTGCCGATTCAAAGAAACGGCCGGCTTTTGAATCTTCTTCTGCGCTCCTCTCGTCTCTTTCAATATCGTGATCCTTTTCTTCTGTCTGCTCAAAAGCAGAAACAGATTCCTGCTCATTAAATTTAAAATTTGTAGCCCTAAATCCCTCCGGGGCTTTTTGGTCTGGTTCTTGAAACACGTTTTTTTTCGCGTTTTATCAGATTTCTGACAAAGCAGCGCTTTGGCAAAAATCAGCAAGACGCGCTAATGTTCGGTCAAAAAAATAATGCGGTTTTTCCCTCACCTTTTCAAGACTCAAGGATATCCCTTTTCTTTATACATAAAGTCCTGAAAAGGTGCGGGATTATTTAAAGATAACATATAGTATTTCGTTGTCAACCACAGAATCCCGCGGCTTTTAACTTTTAATTTTTAATTTTTAATTTTTTTATATCTCCTCTTCCCCGCCTCCCCTCGGCTTCGCCTTGGGCGAATGGCGGGCAGGCAAATTCCAGATCCCAATCATTTATTTTTGAGCTTATTAACAATTGAATTAAAAATTGCTCATCGGAAATTAGAAATTTATCAGGTTAATTAAAAATCAAAGCTTATAATTATAAATCTTACAAGTTCTGTTCCTCCGCCGGGCGTGCCGCCGCCTTCGTCGCCGCCATCAGGAACTTCTCCGCCTATTTCCTCTCCTCCTTCTTCAGTGCCGCCTGAAATCGGCGAATAAACCTGCCCAGCGGTGCCGATAGAGGCGCCTCCGCTGGTGCCGCCCTGCCTCATATGCAAGGCTGGCGCGGCTGCGCCCGAAGTTCCCGAAGCGTCGGAAGTTATATCCTGATGCCATAACATGATTGATATCTGGTCGCCCGGGTCTATGCCCGAAACTGTCTCTGCCCGGAGGATATAGTTATGGTCTCCCAAAGACACAGAAAAAGAAGATGAAAATGTGATGGTGCCCGAAGAGCCGGAAATTGAGACATTTCCTGTTCCGCCGACTTGGGTTGTTTCTTCCCCGTCAACCATTCCGTCATTGTCTGCGTCAAGATATATTTTTGGCGCAGTGATATCAGAAGAAACAAATCCGCGGATGTCATAGAGCTGGATGACAACGCTTGTGACAGAAACGTCTCCGCCAGAAGCAGTCAGCTTAAAATTATAAAGCTCGGGATTGCTCAAAGAATTTTCCGATATTTCAAACTTGTTTGTTTCCTGGCCGGCCGTATGGTTGCCAAGAGAAAGAAAGCTGGCTGCTCCTGCCCCAAAACTGATATCGGCGTAATCGGTTTTTAAAGTTGAATTGCCCCAGTCCTGATAAACCCGGGCAAAGACCCAATACTGGCCCGGAGAATAATAATATGAAAGGTCGGCAGTAATATTTGATGAAAGAGTGAAATCGGTGGAGGTGGCGCAGTTGGTTGAGGAAGTAAGAGTTTCCCATCCGGGAGTATTAAAATTAAAAACCTTCAGATAGACGGGTTTGGTGTCGCAGGCCACGCTGGACTGCCCTTCCCAATCAATGGTGATTTCGTCGGTGTTATTGCTGTTCTTTTCGGCAAAAACAAAAATAGGATATTCGTTTGACTTGGCCCCGCTATATAAATAAACTCTGCCTTGATTTGTAAAAGCGCTATCGTAATAATTAGCTCCGACTAACGCGTCGTCATAGCCGTCGCCGTTAAAATCGCCGGATGAGACGCTGTAGCCGAAATAGTCGGCATTGGAGCCGTTGGGATTGTCTAAGTAACATCGGCAATTGAATCCGTGCCTGACCAGGAAGCATTGCCGTAGAAGATATAGGCGCGGCCGGCATCCGGTGTGCCATAACTATTAGCTCCGACCAAGGCGTCGTCGTAGCCGTCGCCGTTGAAATCGCCGGATGAGACGCTGACGCCGAAATTGTCGGCATTGGAGCCGTTGGGATTGCCCAAAGTGACATCGGCAGTTGAATCCGTGCCTGACCAGGAAGCATTGCCGTAGAAGATATAGGCGCGGCCGTAATAGGAGCCATTGGGATAACCATAAGCTCCGACAAGGGCGTCGTCGTAGCCGTCGCCGTTAAAATCGCCGGATGAGACTCTGTAGCCGAAATAATTGGCGCCCGAATCAGGGCTTTGAAGTATAACCGGCGTGGTCGTGGCCGGATGAATGCCGTCACTTCCTAAAAAGACAAATACTTTGCCAAGTGTGGAAGAAGCGTTGCCCACCAGCATATCAAGAAATCCGTCTCCGTTGAAATCGCCTGTGGCTGTACTTTGGCCGAATTGAGCGCCGGAGCATACCGAACCGCTGGCTGACGGACATTCGTAATTTTTATCCGCCGCGCTAACGGATGCGGCCCTGTTCTGGCCGCCGTAAAAAGCGTAAACCGCGCCTTCGTCAGCGCCCGGGTTGTCGGAACTATCCGCTCCCACGAGAGCGTCGTCATAGCCGTCTCCGTTGAAGTCGCCGGAGGAGACGGACTTGCCGAAATAGGTGTAGGTGTCGGCTTCCGGATAGTTTAATTCTATGTCGGCTGTGTCATCGGGCGAAGACATTTGAGAAGAGCCAAAGAAGATATAGGCCGCGCCTTCGCCAGCGCCCGGGTTGTCGGAACTATCCGCTCCCACGAGAGCGTCGTCATAGCCGTCTCCGTTGAAGTCGCCGGAGAAGACGGACTTGCCGAAATAGCCAGCGTCGGCTTCCGGATAGTTTAATTCTATGTCGGCTGTGTCATCGGGCGAAGACATTTGAGAAGAGCCAAAGAAGATATAGGCCGCGCCTTCGTCAGCTCCCGGGTTGTTGGAACGATACGCTCCCACCAGGGCGTCGTCATAGCCGTCTCCGTTGAAGTCTCCGGAGGAGACGGAATAGCCGAAATAGGCAGTAGTGTCGGCTTCCGGATAGTTTAATTCTATGTCGGCCGTAGCGTCGGGTGTTGCCATTTGCGAAGAGCCAAAGAAGATATAGGCCGCGCCTTCGTCAGCTCCCGGGTTGTCGGATTGATACGCTCCCACCAGAGCGTCGTCATAGCCGTCTCCGTTGAAGTCTCCGGAGGAGACGGAATCGCCGAAATAGGCGTAGGTGTCGGCTTCCGGATATTCAAGAATCACGTCGGGAGTGGAAGTGGACCTGATTCCGTTTTCTGAACCAAAATAGATATAGACTTTTTCCAAAGTTGAGCTGGCGCTTCCAATGAGCATGTCTCGATACCCGTCTCCGTTGAAGTCGCCGGAGGAGACGGAACGGCCAAAAAGGGCGCCGGTTTCGCTTCCCGGATAACTCGCTTCTATATCTTCAACCGCGTCTAAAATCTCGTTGCCTATTGCTTCATAAACATTATTGCTTGAATTTGTATTTGAATATCCCAATGGGTCAAATAAATAAGGCATTGAGGAAGTGCCTGTGGGTGTTGAAGTAGCCATGCCTTTTGAAAAAGACAGGGAGAGGGTTGAGACCGTGGCAATCTGGGGATAGGAAGAATAGGTAATGCCGGTGTTGGTGGAGGTGGCCAGGCGGAATCTGTAAGTGGTGCCAGCCAGAGCGTTTTGGGTATCTATGGTAAAAGCGATTTCCTGGCAGGTGTTGCCCGCGACATAAATGGCGTCGGTTCTATTGGTGTTTTCGTAAGCCACATTATAGTAAACGCCGGCCGTGGTAGTGGCGGAAGTTGCCTTGGGCCAAACCTTGCCCGACTGGCAGGGAGCCACTTCCGGACCTCCTAAGATCATCCTGTCTTTGATGACTTCGCTTTGAGCCGGCCTGATTTCCGCCGAAGGGCTGGTGGTGGCCCAGTTGGCGTCGTTTTTGTCGTATTGGAGAAAGAAAGTTCTGGTGGTGGTGGCGCCCGAATCCGTGTCTATCTGGAATTTGACTCTTAGTCTTTCCCCTATGTTTACATTGGTAAGAGAAGAAGAGGTGGCGGTTTCTCCCTCGCTTTGAAAAACCCCGGCCCGCTGGGTAAGGGTGGTCCAGGGAACCGCCGGACATGCCGAGGTGGTGAACGGCTCAATTAAAGAAGCGGTTGAGGTGCCGGCCGAGTTCTGGGCCCAGGCGCGGTAATAGTAATTGGTTCCGCAGTTTAAAGAAGAGGCGTCGTAATAAAAAATCCCGGTGGAACCCCAGTCGCCCCATTCGGTGGTGGTGGCCGTGTCTCCGCCCGAAAGATTTGATGCTGTTCCCCAGGCAAATCCCCGGCCAGTGGTATTAGCTCCGCCCAAAGCCGTCACTTCGCCGTTTAATCTGGCGCTGTCAGCGGTGACAGAAGACTCGCCCGTGGAGTTGGTGACTGTGGGAGCGATGGCTGCTTCTTTTAAATGGGTTATACTGGAAGGATTGCCAGTAATAGTTATCCCTGAACCAGAGATTACGCCCGTGCTTGAAGCGTTGTAAAAATCCATGGTCATTGAATCGCCTGCTTCTATGGGATTGACTGTCAGCTCAACCAGAAATTCGGTGGTGGTGGAGATGATATATGAAGTGGAGGTGGCAAAATCTATCCTGCCGGAATCGCCCGAGACAACAATATTGCCGAAGCCAAAAAGCTCAAAATCTCCGTTGTATTCCCAGACTTCGGCGTCGCCTGCGGTTAATGCCAGCCCGGCGTAGAGCTTGTTGTTGTGGGAGGCAAGAGAAAAGATATATTCATAAGTTGAATCAGCCCAGCCAATGCCGTCTCCGCCAATTTTGGTCCATGAAGACCCGTCGTATTCCCAGACTTCGGCTTCGCCTGCGTTCTCTCCCAGCCCGGCGTAGAGCTTGTTGTTGTGGGAGGCAAGGGATTGGACAACTTCATAAGTTGAATCAGCCCAGCCAGTGCCGTCTCCGCCGATTTTGGTCCATGAAGAGCCGTTGTATTCCCAGACTTCGGCGTCGCCTGCGGTTTGTCCCAGCCCGGCGTAGAGCTTGTTGTTGTGGGAGGTAAGGGATTGGACGCGTTCATAAGTTGCATCAGCCCAGCCTGTGCCGTCTCCGCCGATAAGGCCTGTTCCCCAGTTGGGAGCGGTTGTGGTGGCGCCGTCGCTGTTTCCGTCAATCCAGAGCTTGGCGGAAGAGATGTCATTGGCCGTGATTTGGGAAATATCGGAAAGAGAGATCGTGGTGGTGCTGATTCTCATTGATTCAGCTGTCGGCGTGAGTTTATATCGGTAATGAATGGTTGAGGTTGAAGTATCGCCCATATTCCATCTGTTGGTTTGCTGGCCAAACGTGTGATTTGAAGCGGTCAAGGTCGCGCACGCCGAAGTGGTGAACGGCTCAATTGACGAAGCCGTGGAAGTGCCTTTGGAGTTCTGCGCCCAGGCGCGGTAGTAATATGGATTGTTGCAGGTTAATGATGAGACGTCGCTGTAAAATGTGCCGGTGGAAAAACTGCCCCAAGAAGTGGTGGTGGCCGTGTCCCCGCCGGAAAGATTAGCATTGGTGCCCCAGGCAAATCCCCGGCCGGTAACGGTCAATACGCCGGTTGAGGTGATATTGCCGTTTAACTGGGCGCTGTAGGCAGAAACGCCTGACTCGCCGGTGTTATTAGTGACAGTGGGCGCAGTTACTTTTGTAATTGAAATATAATCAGAAATTTCAGATTGGGCGTCTATGGTTGTGGAAAAATAATTTGCCGAACTGCTGTTGACTGCCGAAGCGTCAGTCGTTATGGCATACATAAATCCTTCACTGCCCGAAATGCCCAAAACCACGTTGCCTGAATTGGTATTGGTTATCCGCACGTTATTCGTGGCGTTCCAGGCCGCAGAGCAGGTAACCGTGCCGTCATCGGCTCCTATATCATAGAAGCCGCAAGAGCCCAAAGTCGGGCTGGCGCCGGCCCAGTTAGTTGCTCCTTTTACAGCCACGTGATCCACAAAGTCGCCTGTGCCCTGCATGTTTGCCGCGATTTTGGTGGAAGCATTTTTCAAAGTTACCTGCACGCGATAGGTTTTATTTGCGTCTACTCCCCCTGTAGTGCAGGAAACTGTTCCCCAGCCGTCGTTGTCATCCCCCATGGTGGCCGAACAGATTAAGGTGCCTGCGTCCCAGTCGCCCGAAGAACAGCAGGAAGAGCTTTCGTAAATGTCAAAATTGTTGGCGGCCACCACCCATGTCGGGTCAGGAGTAAAAGTCGCTCCGGCCGGACTGGGAAAAAATAAAATTAAGGCAAAAAAGGCCGCGGCCAGAAATATTGATATTTTAAGTGATTTTCTCATATGGCAAAAAGTGGCTGATAGCCAAAAACGCTTATGGCGCTTTTGCGAAATTCGCCGAACCTTTCAAGTGACAAAGTTTCCATCGGATTTTTATCGTCGGTTATCACCGAGCCGGCCGAATCGTCTATCTCAAATTTTTTATGCCTGAATTTAAAATACGGCTCAAAATTCTCATCCAATATCCCATAAGCCAAAATATTGGTAACTTCCTTTTCCTCCTCTCCGAGCCTGGCGCTGGTCAAAACTTTGGGAAAAACCTGCTTCATTGTTTTTATGACAGAGGCGGCCAGCTCGCTTTTGGGGCCGGCTACTAAATTGCTTAAAAATATGCCTTCGGGGTTCAAGCGCTCTTTGGCCAGTTCCAGCGCCTCTTTGGTATGGGTGTGCAAAGGAATGGCGCTGGCGTGATACAAATCAGCAAATATCAAATCGTATTTTTTTTCTGTTTTTCTTAAAAAACTCCGGGCATCCGAAATGATTATCCGGTCGTTGCCATCCAGCGAAAAAGCGAAATGCTCCTCGGCCAATTCAATCATTTTGGGATCAAGCTCAATGTAATCAATCTGGAGCTCTTTTGGAAAAATATCGGCGGCCGTGCCCACCCCAAAGCCCAAAACCAGAACCTTGGCATCGGGCTCATATGATTCTTCCAGCAGGCGCCGGATCTGTTCGGTTTCCTGGGCAAAAACTTCTCCTTTTATTTTGCCAAAAACCGATTGCGGCGCGCCGTCCATCAAAACTGTTTTGATATAAGGCAGCTCAACCACTTTTAAATCAGAATAAAAGCTCTGGTCTTTTTCAATAATTGAAACGCCTTCTTTTGCCTGTCCATATTTTAAAAACGGAATTGCCAAAAAAAGAGCAAATAAAACAATGGCCAGCGCTATCATCCAGCGCGGGGCTTTTTCCAAAATAAGCCCCGAGCCGGAAATAAACATTATTGCGGCCACTGAAAAGACAAAAACATTTGAGAGAGAAAAATTAGGCACAAGATAAAAACCGGCTATCAGGGCGCCGGCCAGAGAGCCGACTGTTGAAATGCCAAAAACCATTCCTGAAACATGGCCGCTGTGTTCCCTTTCGCGCGAAAGAAGGCGGATGGCAAAGGGCCCGGCCATGCTCAAAAGCAAAAGCGGCAGGGCAAAAAGCAAAGCGGAAGAAACCAGCGGGCCGAATTTGAAACCGAATTTGTCCGAGAAAACTAAAAGGTGCTGATTAAGTTTTATCAAAAGAAGAGCCGCCCCTCCGCCAAGAAAAATCGCAAAATAAAAACAATATGCTTTGGGATATTTGTCCGCCAAAACCCCTCCCAAAAAATAGCCCAGCGCCAGAAAGCCCAAAGTTGTCGTGATAAGCGAAGACCAGACAAAAATAGTTGAGCCAAAAAAAGGAGCCAGTATCCTCGTTCCGGCAATTTCAATTATAAGAATAACTCCCCCGCTGACAAAAAGAGTAAAGTATAAAAAATAATTTTTAATTGAGCTTTTTTCCATAAAACAGAAAACAGCAATTGTGGCTTCTGTTTATAATTTAAGATAATTAAAATCGGGTTTTTGGCTGTTTTTGCCAAAACCTTCGCCTGCCTTAATTATAGCTTATTTTAAATTATGCTTAAAATGCCTTTATCCACAGCAATTTTTAACCCCTAAATAGATGCCTTTATTTCTGCCTGATCGCCGCCTTTTTTCTATCTTTTTCTTCATTTTTTTCCTCTTTTTGCGGCCTTAAATACCAAAAATCAAGCGAA
>MHMW01000006.1 GCA_001819495.1 Candidatus Portnoybacteria bacterium RBG_19FT_COMBO_36_7
TTATGGAGGCGGAAAATAAAATGAGATATTCTTCAATTCCCCAGCTTCCTTTAGAGCTGGCCTTAATTGACATAACCTATAAAGAAGGTTAGAATATATTTATTGCCGGGTCGTCTAACGGTAGGACAACAGATTTTGGATCTGTCTATCGGGGTTCGAGTCCCTGCCCGGCAGCACGAGTCAGCGCAGTATCGAGGCCGACCGAAGAGCCTATTTTGAAGCTAATTTTTGACGGGTCCAGGACGTCCTAAACCCGTACCTTTCCAGGGCTTCGAACTTTATTCGGGACAGAAAAATCGCCAAAAAGGCATTTTTTTTGTAAAATAGAAGTATGAAAGAAGAAAACAAGAAACAACTAAAAGTTTTTGCAATTTTAGTCTTTGTTTTGGCTGTAGTCGCTGGAATAAGCATTTTTACTCCTATTCCATCTCAATTTGATTCTTTACAACAACCACTGCCTGCTTCAAAGCCAGTACTCGCTTTAGCTAATTTTGGAATAATGCTGATCATTTACGGATTATTGGGCCTGGCGGGATATTATTTATCAAAAAGATTAAACTGGCATGGTGTTTTTAAAGAAAAAGAAAATTGGAGAAAATTATTTTTAAGGCCACTTTATATCGGTTCGTTTTTAGGACTTATCCTGATTATCGGGGATAAAATATTTTCTCAATTTCACTCTCTTGGGGAATTTCCGCATCCCGCTTTCCCTTTTTCCATTCTAGCCTCGTTAGGCGCTGGCATAGGCGAGGAGATATTATTTAGATTGTTTTTATTGTCGCTTTGGGCTTTTATATTGGGATTTATTTTTAAAAGATTCAACAAGCAAAATATAATTAATTGGGCGGCTATTATTCTTGCCGGTTTGGCTTTTGGCGCCGGACACCTGCCTGGCATGATGTTTGTTTTTGGATTTTCAACCATTGCTGAGATTCCAGCAATTATTATCATAGAAATATTTTTATTGAACGGCCTTGTTGGAATAGCGGCCGGAAGGGAATTTATAAAATACGGTTTAATAGCCGCTGTCGGCATTCATTTCTGGACGGATATTATTTGGCATGTAATTAACGGATTATTTTGAAATGTCGTCCACGATACGGAGCCATTAATATTTTTATCAAAAGACCGAATTGCCTCATATTTTTGAGAGGTTCGATAAAATCTAAATCCATACCTATCTAGGACACCGAACTTTGTTCGGAAAATTGGCTAATTGCCAAGATACCAATTTTTATGGTAAAATAAATAAAGGTCATTAATTAATAAAAAATTATAATAATATGAAAAACAAAATTTTAATACTAACTATTTCAATAATTATTTCTGTTTTAGCAGCTAATGTTTATGCTGTAGGCCAACAGGGTAGTGACGCTGCAACAGGAACTCAGGCCCAACAGCAAACGCAAACAGCTAACCAGGGCGAAGACAGCCAAATTCAAATGCAGAATCAAGAACAGGTTCAAAACGAGGATGGGGCGGGTAATCAGGTTCAAAATCAGAACCAAGTTCAAAATCAAGGAGAAGAAAGTCAGATTCAAAATCAGGAACAGCAAGGAACGCAGAGTCAAAATCAATCAGGTTCGGCCGCTGCCGAACAAAGGAGAAGTCAGGTAGCTAATGCCGTGCAAGAAATGTTGCAGGTAGCGGAAAGAAACAGCGGAGTTGGCCAGCAAATTAGAACGATTGCCCAAACACAAAACCAGAATCAGGAAAAACTGGAAACTAGCTTGCAGAAAGTTCAAAGCCGAAGCGGTTTTGCTAAATTCTTTATCGGTGCAAATTACGGTGAGATAAATAATGCTAAAAAGATATTAGAGCAGAATCGCCAGCAAATCCAACAGCTAAATGAAATAAAGAATCAGCTTATCAACGAAGGCGAAGAACAAAATTTGACCCAGCAGATTCAAACCCTTGAACAGGCGAATCTGCAAATCGAAAACTCTTTAAACACTGCACAGAAAGGATTTAGTTTATTCGGTTGGTTGTTCAGATGGTTTGCTAAATAATTTTAAAGAAACCCTATTAAAAACACGAGGCAATTATTTAGTTTCTTTAAACAATAACTATCTCCACCAACGATAAGTTCTGTGGGTGAACTCAAATACTTTGATTTCCGGGTCGCTATAGTATCTGTTTAAATAATTTTCTCCCATTTTCCATTCCAGAGTATTTTTACCCAGTGAAAACATTTTTAATATCCTTTTTAAAGAAATAATAAAGCAATAAATAAAGCACTATGGGCAACGAAAATAAATCAATCCACGAATTTGACTTAAACTTAATTTGTGAATTACATGCAGGAATGGAACGGCAGGGGCCTGGTAGCCCTGAAATGACTATTAAGGCATTAAGTTTTTTGGATAATCTTAATAAATTTTCACGGGTAGCAGATTTAGGCTGTGGAACTGGCGGGCAAACAATGGTTCTCGCGCAAAATATTACCGGGAATATCACTGGCGTAGATTTTTCCCCCGGTTTTATAAACACTTTTAACGATAACGCCAAAAAATTAAATCTCCAAGAAAGAGTAAATGGCATTGTTGGCTCAATGGAAAGTCTTTCTTTCCAAAAAGAAGGATTTGATCTTATATGGTCTGAAGGGGCTATCGCTAGTATCGGTTTTGAAAAAGGCTTGAACTATTGGAAGGACTTCCTAAAAACAGACGGCTATATTGCCGTAACATATGAGTCATGGTTTACCGACGAACGCCCGGTTGAAATTGAAAAGTGGTGGGTTGATAATGTTCCTGAAATAAGTACAATAGGGCATAATATTTCGATAATGCAAAAAGCCGGGTATAGTCTTGTTGCCGCATTTACATTGCCTGAAAAATGCTGGACGGATAATTATTTTATTCCGCGAGAAGCAGCGGGAAAAGCGCTTTTAAAAAAATATGCCGGAAATAAAACCGTAGAGGCTTTTATTGCAAATATGAAGCATGAGGCGGAATTATATTCAAAATACAAACAGTATTACGGATATGTTTTCTATATCGGCAAGAAGATATAAGGGCACCATTTTCCCATTCATAATGAAATTAAGCCGAAGATAAAACGAGCGAAATAAAATATAATTTACATGGTATTGAGATTCGGACGGCTCTATGGCGACTGAGACGCGTTCGAATCCTGGTGCGGCAGCATCGAAAATTTATACCTTTTATATAATAAGCTTTGAACTGGGGAGCCAAGCAGTGAATCTCTAGGGGCCCCCTGTTTATTTGGGCGGTTTTTTGGTAGAATAGAAATATATGGGCAAAGGGATTAAAATTTTTAAATTGGCAGTTTCTATTTTAGTTTGCCAGGGAGCAGGTATCATCGGGTCATTTTTTACCCTACCTGCGATTTCAACTTGGTATACTACGCTTCTAAAACCAGGCTTTAATCCGCCAAACTGGATTTTTGCTCCTGTTTGGACGTTACTTTTTTTACTGATGGGAATATCTCTTTATTTAATATGGAATAGGGGATTGAGAGATAAAGAAACAAAAAAAGCCATTTTTATCTTCGGCGTCCAACTGATATTAAACATGATTTGGTCAGTTCTCTTTTTTGGCCTACAATCTCCGCTGTATGCTTTTATAGAGATAATTATCCTCTGGTTTGCAATATTATTGACGATTATCAGTTTCTACAAAATTTTTAAGGCAGCTGCCTATCTTTTACTGCCCTACATTCTTTGGGTTACTTTTGCCTCGGCGCTAAATTTTTCAATATTGATTCTTAATTTGTAAAAAGTGAAGTGTCTCCCATATGTCCCCCATAAATATTATTTTTTGACATCTTGGTTCTAACATTGCCTACGATGCGGAGCCCAGCAGTGAATTTCTAAGAATCGCCTTTTAATTGAGGCGGTTTTTTGGTAGAATAGGGTAATATATAATTTATTAGTAAAAAGGTCTGAATTAACATCTTTTAATTTAGAAAAAAATAAATCTATGAAATTTTTAATAGAGCTGGCAAAAGCTATAATCTGGTTTGTTCTTGTGTCTGCTTTTATTTATGTTTTTACTGATGCTAATGCAAGCCTAAAAATCGTTGTCATCTTAGCGGCTATCGCATGGATTATTTTTTTAACAGTAATAAAACGCATTAGCAAATCAAAACTTCCCGGAGGGATCAGGGGATCTGCAATACAGGGAGTGTGGGTATTGGAAAAGCATTTTCGGTTTGACCCCATGTTAAAAAAGTATGAATCTCTTCCGGTTGATCCTAAAAAGAATTATTTTGAGTTTAAGGGCAGCAATTTCCGTTCAGGCGATTTTGATGAAGAAGATAATCAACTGCCGGCGGAATATTCTCCTTTTTCAATTAATGGAGACAAAATAATAATGGAATCAGAGTTTTTTAAAAAAGCTGATTGGAAATGGAAAATATCAAAAGGCAAACTGGAATTAACAGGAGAGACAGCTGAGCCGAAATATAGCAAATCCCAATTTGTTTTCTCTCAAAAGAGATAAGTTACTAGTCAAAAAAAATGTTTAATTTTAAACCAAAGTGGAAATTCGATTTTAAAGTTAACATACTTAGGCATGTAGAAACTTTAGAACAGGGGAAACAGATAAGTATTCCCGTCAGGTTAGATCTGTTACGCGGCAAACCGCAACAGGTTGACTTAGATATAAATACAAACTGGGAATCTGTAGGTTTGACCGCCCAAATAATTCCTTCTAAGCTTGATCCTAGCCAGCCATGGACGGCAACGATGACGATCCGGGCGTCTGTAAATACTCCGCCAAACAGTTATTTGTTTACGGTACGGGGAGGAACAAAAGGTACTTTTGGCACTAGCGAAGATGCGGTAACTGTTATTGTCGAACCTAAAAATAAACAAAGATCAGACGAAAAGGATAGCCCTCAGTTTGAGCAATCTGGCAATAAGGGTAATCCGAGTTTTGATTTGGATAAGTTATTTACGTCCAAAAATGAAGGTCAAATCCCAGTAATTGAAAATGGAGACATTAAAAATCCTAATGGTAATTCGTCTGCCGGTTGGTGGGTATTTGCCGTGATCATGGGGATTGTTATTCTCTTTATAATTTTGGCTACAAGCGGAGTTTTTGATGGCGGTGGTGCCTGTCCGGCGTCTGCGCCGATAGATTGCGGCGGTGGATGCTGCCCCGCCGGCGATGGCGGACGTACTGACGTTTGCTGTCCGGGAAATAAGTGCACGAGCAATGGCAAGTGCGGCAGCAGCACCCCTGTCAACCCGGGAGGCTGTCCACCCTTAGATTGTGGTGAGAGAGGACTGGGTGGGGCTGTGCCAAAGCAGTGTCCGTGTCCGCCTGGTTGCCCTTACGAATCTGTTACAAGCTCAGGCTATAAACAATGCAGCAGTTTTTAAACAATGCAGAGCAGTTTTCGCTAAATCGATTATGGTAGGTTACAGCAGATTATAAATA
>MHMW01000007.1 GCA_001819495.1 Candidatus Portnoybacteria bacterium RBG_19FT_COMBO_36_7
AGAGCCAGCATATCCTGGGCTTTGGCGAGGGCCGCGGCATTAAGCTTTGAATTTGCGGTTAGCGGCGGCAAATCATAGGCAGCTCTTTGTTTGTTTGTTTCGCTGATAACGCCGGCCTTGGTTAAATAAGCTTCTGGTTCCTGGTTTTCAACCCTTAGAGGCGGCGGCAGGGATATCTCCTTTTTTATATCGCTGATCAGAGAATCAATGGAAATTTTTTCAAACTGAATAGGGTTCTTGGTCAGCTGGACATAAAAAGCGGTAATGTCGTTCCTGAAATAAAATCCGGCTGTAGCAAGAACGATCAAAAAAATAAGCAGTAATTTATATTTCATAAGCTGTTAGCCGCGGGATCCCTCGATTTCGTCCCGCCAAGGCGGGACTTCGCTCGGGATGACGCTATGCGTCATTTTTGCATCAAGCAATTTTTGGCTCCGCTGTTTTTCCGGAAACGGCAGGCGGGCTTTGTCAACATATTTTTTCATGGTTTCAATTGTTTTGTCGTAAGTTTCTCTGTCAACCGGATAGGGTGTGCCGTCTTTGCCGCCGTGGGCAAAAGAATAACGGGCTGGGTCCTGATAAGATGGCTTGGCGCCATAAAGCACTTCTGCTACCAGCGAAAGAGCCCTGATTGTTTTTGGTCCGACGCCTTCTGACGCAAGCAATTTTTCGTAATTTTCCGGTTTTTTATCGCACAGCTTCCAGAGAATTTTTTGCAGGTATTTGCTCTTGGCAAAATTTTCATTAACAACCGGATGCCAGGAGAATTCTTTATTTTCCAGATTGAGAAATTTTAATCTTTGCTGGCCCGATGTGTCTTTAATCTGGGCGGTTTGGGAAAAGGGAGTCCAGTATTTTGAAAGAAGGAGCAGATCTTTCATTAAAGTATTGAAGCTTCCGGAAGAAACAAGGTCTTTGCTTGTCTGCCGGTTTTTAGTGCTGGATTGAGCAGTCAGGTCAAGCATGCTCTCCAGTTTTATTTGGCTTGAAATCCCCGAATGCGGCTCGCAAACAAGGTCTTTGACGTTCTTTGAATGCCAGTGATAGCGCCGGGCGGTCTGATTAGCCGTGTTCATTCCCTGTTGGATAACTGTCCAGGCCCCGTTTTTTGTAAAAAAGAAAGAATGATGATATATCTGGAAACCGTCCTGGACCAGCGCACTGTCAACTTTTGCGGCCATTTTAGAATTATAGACGAGCGCCTTGGAATTTTCTTGGGCCAAACTGATTCTTTCGCTCCATAATTTTATTTCATCCGGCGTTTTTAAAGAAGTTTTTCCTTTGCCGCCGCAGATAAAAATTCCCAGATCTCTTTCCTGTCCTCTAATTGCTTCTTTGAGCGCCGCAGTTAAAATTGTGGTTAAACCAGATGCGTTCCAGTCAAAAGCCAGAACCGTGCCCAATGACTGGAACCAGACTGGATCGCTCAGGCGCCTGATGTATTCGTCAGGCCCTTCTTCCCCGGCGATGGCCAGCGTCATTTGCCGGCCCAAAGCCACCATGCGCTCAAAAAGCCATCTGGGACATTTTCCATAGTCCAGGCCGAATGTGGCAATTCCCCGCTGGATCATAGATTATTGATTTTATTCAAAAGTGCCTGGGCCAGCCTGAAAGCAATAGAGTCTGCTTCTTTATTTTGGGCGTAAAGGTATATAAAATTGATTGTCATTATAATAACAGCTACAGCCGCCAGAAAAACGAAAAAATTTAAAATTTTTCGCATGTCGTTTAATATACTATTATCCTAATTTTACTCCTGTTTTTTCCTTTGGGCAAATATAAAAGCCCACGGTTTATGCGCAGGGCTTTTAAGATTTGATTTATATTAGGTTTCTATTAGTAGGAGCGGTTTTGGCGGGGGAGACAGAAAAGCAGCTAAGCCATTTAGAACCTCTTTATGAAGCGCATTGGCTTTTTTCAGGTCATTTTTTATTTTTATCAGTTTTTCAGGGAGCATCTCGTGAAGAATACCTCCTTGCAGCTGTTCACTGCTTTGGTCTATCAGTTTTTCTGCTTTTTGAACACAGATTATTAATTGCGCTAATTCCAGGCATTTCTTTTCGTCTATTTTTGTTAGGACGAGCATAGCGAAGATATAGCGTTTTATGAGTACATTGTTTTCTTTGAATTCACGACATATTTTTGTTTCTTTTTCCAGTGCCTGGTCCAGATTTTCAATCGGTTGTCTATTGGACGTATCCGGCCTCCCAAATAGAATCGTTGCCAAAATCAGCAAGCAAATACCCAAAAATCCCCACTTTTTCATTTTTACCCTCCTCTTGTAAAAGTATTAAGAACCGCGATTTTTATTGATAACACTTATTGTATTAAAAGTCAATGATAAATAAATTATTTGGCCCAGGAGCCCGGATCGTGATTCTGCGCCCAGCGTTCAAGCCAGTTTCTTTGAGGATCGCTTACTCCTCCTTCAAACGGTCTTGATTCATCAATAGCTGTCTGCCATGGCCAGGCCTGGACGCTGTAGCGATACAAGGCCACCATAATCCCGGCTCGGCCGATGCCTCCGCGGCAGTGCACGTGAGATGGCTGGTTGTCGGGGTCGGTTACGAAAGTCAAAAAAATTTCTGCCTGAGCGTTGGTCGGCGGAGAGCCGTCTGGCATCGGAAGGGATAAATAATTGAATCCCAATTCGTTAAATCCTTCAATTTTTGTATCATCACCGATCTCGTCCCGTTCGCCGTCAACCCTTAAATTAACAACGCTTTTCCAGCCGTGCTCTTTTAACCATTGAAAATCAAAAAGTGTCGGCTGGCCGGAACGGGAAAGAATGCCAGAAACAGGCACAGCGAAAGACCAGAAGCCGTAATCTTTGGGTGCGCCCTCAGGAATATTTTCCCGCGGGCCGACAAAAACAATCGGCTTGCCCTTGTATATCTGATTACCTTCGGGTGCAGGTTCATAATCAATTGCAATTGTCGTGACAAAACCCGAAGCATCCCAATTTTTAACTATTTGTCCGGTTTTAGGCGCCACTTCAATTATCCGATAGCGTCCGGATTCGGCGATTAGAAGATTTCCGTTGGGCAATTTTATGGTGTCAGTCGGATATTTCAGGTTAGAGCCGTCAGCCAATTTTGAAAACGTCCATAAAATATTGCCATTGATGTCAACCTCAAAAACTTCGTTTTTTTGGCGGTCTTCCAAAACAAAGGTTCCCTCGGCCGTCGGAAAAACATGCTGGAGCCATTTGGCGTCCGGCTTTTTATATTCCCAGAGAACCTGTTTTTTTTCGCGGTCAACAACCAAAAATTTATTTTCTAAAGTGTCGGTGATGATTATTTGGCGGCCTTCGTTAATGGGGCGGGCGCTGGTGTTGCCGCGCAGGTATCCCGGCTCTGCGCTCATTTCCAGAGTGTGCCCATATTGCCAGACGATTTCATTGGTGTCCTGGTCAACGATAATCACTCTCCGGTTATTGCCGTCATTAATCAGCACTTCGTGGCTGTTCAGTTTGTAAGATTTATCAGGCTGGTGAATCAAGCCCTGGGTGGCGCCCTGGATGCTTCGCAAGCCGTATTGCCATAATAATTGATGACTTATCCGGTCAATTTCCTGAACCATCATACCGTCGCCGTCAGCCACGATGAGATTGCCGTTTGGCGCAAGAGTGACGTATTCGGTATGGACATTGTAGCTTTGGCGGGGGATAGGGTCGGTGTTCATGTTTTGTTCCCAGATAATTTTATTATCAGGCGAAAGCGCCGCTATCCGGTTGCCGTCAAAATCAGAATACCAAAGGAGGGTAAAATCTTTATTTTGGGTTTGGGGCAGAGAAGCGGCAACTTTTTCATAGTTTTGGGCTAACGTATCAGGGGAAGAGCCGAGAGATTCATTATTAATTTTAAAATAACTTTTTTGATTGGCGACAAAAAAACCGCCAGCGGCAATGGCCGCGGCAATGATTATAAAAATAATAATTTTCTTTCGCATGATCCTATTTTAAAACAAAAAAGAAGTTTTTGACAGCGGCTTCGGGCAGTAATTAAAAAGGGCAAGCAGTTTTGCTTGCCCTTTGATATTAAAAAAATTATTTTTTTCTTCCCTTCTGGTCAAGTTGCCGCAGTCTGTTAGGACTGCTAAGTCCGTGCATGCCTGTCGGCAAAGAGCAGAATATATGAGGAGCTTTTCTTGAACATCGGCAAAGAGAGACGATTTGAGGCTCTTCTTCTTCAGTAGAGATCGGTGGTGCATCAGGAATAGGATGTTTTTTGATTTTTATTTTTCCCTCGCTGATTAGACCATAAAGTTCTTTGCAGTTTTTTGCAATGCTCAAGAACTCTTCAAAAGTTAAATGCTTGAGTTGCGGCCGCTGGTCTATATAATCTTGAAAATCTTCTTTTAGAGACATAATAAATTCAGGATTCATTTTGTCAACGGCGCGTTCCTTTCCTCGATAATTGGATCTTTTTTTCATTTTCCCCTCCTTTTTCGGATTTTAAGAACTAATTAATTATACAATAATAAATGATATTTTGTCAATATTGAGCCCGAAGGCATGATTGGCAGCATTACTTAAAAGTTAAATTCTTTTTTTCCTGCCAAGGAAAAATAAAAAAGGCGATGTGTTTTCACACCGCCTTTAAAGAATAAACACTTCAGAAGCCAAGTTCTTTTTTAAGGAAATCTATTTCCTTTTTGATCTCCGGGGCAGCCACATAATAACCTTCCAGAATAATTGGGACTTGGATTTGCGAAAATATCTTGCCGACGAATTCAGTAATAGATTTTTTATTGTCGGCTTTATGCACTAAAGAATGAATGCTGGCCGAGTTTTGACCGCTGACATGGAGGAAGACAAGATTGGCGCCGGCCATTTGGAACAGGTCCCAAGCATAGACCATGCTGGAGTCGTGCTTAAATGCGTGCTGGATATCCAGCACAAACTTGAGTTTAAACTTTTTGAGAAGATACTCCAGTTCCCATCTTGCATGTCCGCTGGGCCTTGTTGCATCCATATTCTCAATGGCAACGTTTATCCCGATTTCTGTTAAAGCCTCAAGGTAGAAATCTTTTACGTTCGCAGTATGCAGAACGCCGATCTTTGCCTGCTGTTTGTCAAAGATTTGTTTTGACACGAATACTTGCCGATACAGAGAGCCATCAGGATAAAAATCCTCTAGATGGATTGACACAAAATCGGTATTGAGCCTTTTAGAAAGCATAGCTTCCTGTCTTTTCTCTTCCTTGAAATACATGACAAGCTCGGCCGCATTCGCGCCGGCTTCGTCCAGAAACTCTTGATGTTTCTGCAGGTCATACATGCCCTGCGTGAATAGATAGCCAATTGACGGTCCGATCTGAAACACCTTTTTTTCTTCCATTTCTACCCTCCCTTTATTCAGATTTTAAAGAATGTTATATCTTACATTAAATAATGTTTTTTGTCAATATTTTAGATAAAATTATGATTAGGAATCTTATAAATAAAAAATTTATAGATCAGATAAAGATTTTTTGTCTGAAAAAACCCGCCAATTATGGCGAGTTTTTGGATAAAATAATTTGCTTTTTGTTGCGTACTGTTTTTTTAAATATTCCCAGGCATTAAAAATTTTCTTCGATCAGTTTTTTATATAAACATAGATAGACTTTTGCCGATGCTTCCCAAGAAAAATCTTTTTTCATTCCGTTGGTTTGAATTTGCTTCCATCTTGTTTTGTCTTTGAAAGCGTCAAGAGCTTTTTCTATTGCGTTCAAAAATTCCCTAGATTCGTATTTTTCAAATAAAAATCCTGCGCGCATATTTTCAATGGTATCTTTTAATCCGCCGACAGCTCTGGCTATTGGCACGGTTCCGTATCTCATCGCTATCATCTGGCCAAGTCCGCACGGCTCAAAGCGGGAAGGCATCAAAAA
>MHMW01000008.1 GCA_001819495.1 Candidatus Portnoybacteria bacterium RBG_19FT_COMBO_36_7
ATGAAAGCCTGGAAACTATCGAGCTTGAATTGGTATTGGAAAAATTTTGGCCGATAAGACTTTGCGCCGGAAACAAAATTTCCAGCAAAAAATCGTCCCCTATTTTTATTTTCTGGCCGGCCAGCGCATAGACAACCGGAATATTTTTTTCCCTGATTATTTTGCGCCATTCCTGATAAAGGGCGCCCGGATCATCAATGCCTGTTTCAATGATCCTGCCAACTGAATATCTTTTCAGAACTTCTATCAGGCCGGTCAGGTGGTCTGAATCCGGATGAGTTAAAATTAAAAGGTCAATTTCGCGGTCAAAAAAAGGCGTGGCTTCCGAAAGCCTTTCCAGCACCATGTCACTGGGCCCGCCGTCAATTAAGATCTGGCTGCCGCCCGGCTCCTCAATAAATATCGCCTTGCCCTGGCCGATGTCAAAAAAATTAACTTTAAGATTTCCGCTGCCCGCTTTGGCAAAAACCGCCGTCCAAATCAAAATTGCCCCGACCAGCAATCCTCCCAGCCATAAAAATATTAATTTTTGTTCTGTTTTTTTCAACATTTAATTTAAATCAATCTTCCGCCCATTGTTCAACCAATATCTCTTTTTTTTGCCTCAGATAGAATCTGTATAAAAATAAAATCAATATCAGATAATAAATAATGGCGATCGGCCAACCCCAGTGCATTTTAACTGATGAGAGCGGCAGGCCGGCAAAAAATTTTATGGCGGCTATTTCCCCTGTCAAAAAAATCCAGGCCAGCCAGCCAAAAATTTTGGCCCCGGCCAGCCATAAAATTCCGACCCCTCCGGCCAAAAAACCAAAGAGCATTGTTAGAGGAATAAAAAGCAGTATTACCAGATTTGCCAAAGGCGAAATAAGCGAAAGCCGGCCAAAATAGACAAGAAGCAGAGGCAAAACAGCCAGCTGGGCCGAAAGCGTAGCGATCAAAATTTCTTTTAAGCCAAAAAGTTTAGGCGCCCCGGCAAACCATTTTTCAAACACCGGAGCCAGCCAGATGAGACCAGCCGTTGCCAAAAAAGAAAGCTGAAAACCGATGTCAAAAAGCAGGATTTTTGGATTAAGATATATCATGGCCGCCCCGGCAAAGACCAGCGCGTTTCTCACATTATACATTCTGCCCTCGTGCCTGGCCAGCAAAACCAGAATGCCCATGATGGCGGCCCGCGTCACCGAAGCCGAAGCGCCGGTCAGAATCGTGAAAAAAACAATCGCCAGAACCGCCAGCCAGAAACGGAGCGAACGGCGCAGCATCAACCAGCCAAAAATAGTCATAAAAAAAGCAGCGATAATTGAAATATTGTAGCCGGAAAGCGCCACAATATGGGAAGTGCCGCTCCTGGCAAAAGCATCGGACAATTCCGGACTGATCTGCCTCTTTTCTCCCAGATTCAGGCCGGCCAAAAAACCGGCCTGCGGTTCGGGCAGCAAAGAATCAATTGCCTCTTCGTATTTTTGTTTCAGGCCAAAAAGCGCCTGTTTGATCCTGCTCCCTTGGCCTGTTGCCACAACCCTGATCTCCGGATTTGAAATAACCGAATAAATATCGCTTTTGGCCAGATAGCTT
Source organism: Candidatus Portnoybacteria bacterium RBG_19FT_COMBO_36_7 (assembly GCA_001819495.1). Lineage (GTDB taxonomy): Bacteria > Patescibacteriota > Minisyncoccia > Portnoybacterales > GWB1-42-6 > CG1-02-40-82. The sequence goes on from MHMW01000008.1 coordinate 1,579, forward strand.
TTGTAATCAAAGTCATTAAAATTTTCAGGCTCTTTCAATTGGCCCGATATTTCCAGTATGTCGCCGTAGCTGAATTGGGGATACAGATCTGTCTGGACCAGCAGGAAGCCCGAAACTTCTGCCTGCCCGAAATGAAAAACTGCGCTTTGCGCCTCAATTTTTAATTTCTGCGAAAATTGCCGCCGGTCAGACGGCTCTGCCACTTTGCCGATTATTGACAAGCGGCCTTGGCCGTTTAATTGAGCCAGAGTTCCCGCGCTTTGCGAGGCCAAGACCCGCCATACTCCCAAAGCCAGAAATATCAGACAAAAAGCAGCCGCGACGATCTTTCTGTTTTTTAACCAGAAAACAGCGGCGCCAATCAATCCCAAAACAAAAAATCCCCAAAGGACAACCAGGGGAATTCTGACTAAAGACTCGATAAAAACTCCAATGATAAATGACAAACAGAGATAAAGGAAGATTTTAGATTTGGTCATTAATTTCCAATACCTAATATCCAATCTCCAAAAAAATATATAATTCTTAAATATCTAATTAAAAATTTTAGACATTGGACATTTGGATTTTTATTGGAAATTAGAAATTGGAAATTATAAATTTTATATGCGCACTTCGCACGTCTCAAAATAAGGTTTTATCAGATTGCAGAATTCGCCCAGCTTCTCGTCCGGATAAGGGCGGATATGCTGGAAAGATTCGTCAAATGTCTTTTCGGGCCGGAATTGCTGAAGGAAATATTTTTTGGCGCCGTCCAGCCATTTGGCAATGCTCAAAAAATCTTCTTTTTTATGGAATTTGGGGATGACAGTGGTCCGAAATTCATAATCGGGGAACTGCCGCGTCAATTCCGTGCTTTCGTGAATTTTTTCAAAGTCAATATTCATACCGGTTATCTTTCCGTATTTATCAAGCGGCCCTTTGATATCCATGGCCAGATAATCAACCAGGTTTTCTTTAGCCAGATTTTTTAAGGCTTCTGGCCGGGCGCCGTTGGTGTCAAGCTTGGTCAAAAAACCCATTGCCTTTATTTTTTTCAAAAATTCGGGCAAGTTTTCCTGAATGGTCGGCTCCCCGCCAGAAACGCAGACGCCTTCTATCAGGCCATGCCTGCTTTTTAAAAAATCAAAAAAATCCTCATCGGGCAAAAACATCTGCTCTGGATATTTTCCTATCGTCACAAGTTCCGGATTATGGCAGAAAGGGCATAAAAAATTGCAGCCGGCGGTAAAAACCGTGGCTGCCACGCGGCCCGGATAATCAACCAGAGAAACTTTTTGTAGTCCCCCCAAGAGCATCAAATTTTGCATTAACTCTAATTAACCAGCGCTTTTTGCTTGAGCTTGGTTGCGATTTTTTGCGGCATAACAAATTCCAGCCGCTGGCGATATTCTTCCTGCTTGCCTTTGTGCCATTGGTTGACCGGCCGCAGATACCCGACAACGCGCGAATAAACCTCGCATGGCTGGGCAACCACGCACTTGGGGCAGGTAAAATGTTCGCCCCCCAGGTATCCGTGAGTCGGGCAGATTGAGAACGTCGGCGTCAGAGTGATATAGGGCAGGTGAAATTTAGAAAAAATCGTTTTGACCAGATTTTTGACCGATTGGGTGTCGTTTATTTTTTCGCCGATGAACAAATGAAGGACAGTGCCGCCCGTATATTTGCACTGAATTTCGTCCTGCAGTTTCAAAGCTTCAAAAGCGTCATCCGTGTAATTCACCGGCAGCTGAGTGGAATTGGTGTAATATGATTCCCGCTCGCCGGCTGTTACGATATCGGGATAAACCTCCTTGTCTTTTCTGGCCAGACGATAATTGGCGCCTTCGGCCGGAGAGCTCTCAAGATTGTAGAGATTTCCTGTTTCTTCCTGATAGAGGATCATCCGCTGGCGCATATAATCAAGAACTTCAAGCGTCAACCTTCTTCCTTCGCCAGAACCCATGTCTTTGCCGGTGAAATTCAAAAGCGCTTCGTTCATGCCGACCAGCCCGATGGTTGAAAAATGATTTGCCCAGTAGGAACCGCGCATTTTTTTGACGCCTTCAAGATAGAATTTAGAATAGGGATAAAGCCCTTTTTCCATCAGGTTGTCTATCGCTTTGCGTTTTATTTCCAGCGAAGTTTTGGCAATGTCCATCAGGCGCGTCAATCTCTCAAAAAAATCTTTTTTCGTCTTTGAAAGATATCCGATGCGGGACATATTAATGGTGACCACGCCCACCGAACCGGTCAAAGGATTGCTTCCAAAAAGCCCGCCTCCTCTCCTGTGAAGCTGGGTGTTGTCAATGCGCAGACGGCAGCACATGGATCTCACGTCGTCCGGGCTCATATCCGAATTGATAAAATTGGAAAAATAATTGACGCCGTATTTGGCGGTCGCCTCCCACATAGGCTCAAGCGCCGGGTTCTCCCATTCAAAATCTTTGGTGATGTTAATGGTGGGAATGGGAAAAGTGAAAACCCGGCCTTTTAAATCCCCTTCCATCATCACTTCGTAAAACGCCCGGCTCAAAACTTCCATTTCCTCCTGAAATTCGCCGTAAGTTTCTTTCTGGGGCAGTCCTCCGATAATCACCGGCTGTTTGACAAAGGCTGATGCCGGCTTGATATCCAAAGTGATATTGGTAAAAGGCGTCTGAAAGCCCACGCGCGTGGGAATGGCCATGCCAAAAAGAAATTCCTGCATGCACTGCTTGACCTGCTGATAATTTAAGTTGTCATATCTGACAAACGGCGCCAGCAGCGTGTCAAAATTGGAAACAGCCTGCGCCCCGGCTGACTCGCCCTGCAGGGTGTAGAAAAAATTCACCAGCTGGGCCAGGGCCGTTCGAAGGTGTTTGGGCGGCTTTGACTCAACCTTGCCCTTGACCCCGCCAAAACCCTTGCAAAGCAGATCATAAAGATCCCAGCCCATGCAGTAGGGGGCCAGAATATCAAGGTCGTGGATATGAAAATCGCCTGAATTCACCGCCTCTCTCACTTCCTTTGGATAAATCCTGTCCAGCCAGTATTTTTTGGTGACGGCCGAGGTAATATAATGATTAAGCCCCTGTAGAGAATAAGCCATGTTGGCGTTCTCTTTGACCTGCCAGTCAAGTTCGCCGATGTATTTGTCAACCATCTCCAGCGCCTCGTCAATGGCGGTTTTGCTTTCGCGGATGCGCCTATGCTGTTCTCTGTAAAGAATATAGGAGCGGGCCGTTTCAACAAAATTTGCCAAAATTAAAACCTCCTCAACTATATCTTGGATCTCTTCAACCTTCGGGATCTCGCCTTTTTTGAAACGTCTGTTGAGAAGGTCTAAAACTTTTTTGCTCAAGCGCCTGGCTTGCGGCCCGTTGCCCTGGCCGGTGGCCGTGATTGCCTTGTGAATGGCCTTGCTGATTTTTTCCTCTTCAAAATCGACAATCCGGCCGTCTCTTTTTTGGACTTGAAGAATTTTTCCTCTGGTTGCCATATTTTTTGAGCTTCCTGCAAGGTCAAGCCCTCCAAAAAAAATCAACCAAAGGAGCGAGGGGTTTTTCCTTGTTTACCCCGTTAAATAATTTGCTGCGCAAATTAAAAATCTTTGATTTTTATTTAACAGGGTGAATTTTTAAAAAATGTATTTGATATTCTAATCTTACTCTAACTAAAAATTGCGTCAAATGGCCTTTTCTGTGGATAACTAAAAAACCATCGAATAAATCCGATGGTTTTTGTTGTGTCTCTAATTTAAGTAATTCTATTGATAAATTGCGAGTATTCCGGCAATATCGCCCTTGGTCAGAGTATTTTTCTTTGTTTCCTTTTTTGAACCGTATCCAAACATGGTGTTATCCTCATAGCCGGCAGTGTAATGGTCTTTTAAGCCGAACCAATGCCCTATCTCGTGGGTCAAAATGTTCTGCGCGTCATAAGAATCTGTGTAGGCGCAATTTGTAGCGCCTCCTGACCATTCCCAGACAAACTTTTTATTCATTATCGTGTCAATTTCAACAACTTCGCCGGTGGAATAATACCAAATATAAGTTACGCCCAAAGTGGTGGCAGAAGCCCTGCCCCAGGCAACTAAATTAGTGCCGTCCAAGCTGTATCTTGAAACATCGGTATCGCTGCCTCTTGCAATGGCCACTTTGCCGACTGTTTCATCTGTCCATGTTCCAAAAGAGTTTTGGACAATAGCTGGCCAATCAGCGGCATCTATCAAAATGGGCACGCTGTTCGGGTTCAGGTTATAAGTATAAGTATCCGGCAATTTCCAGCCGGTTGCTTCAATAAAAGCATTTGAAGAAGGATCCGTTAGCTGACAGGCAAGTTCCGGCGTCGGCGTCGGGGTTGGCGCCGGTTTTACTTTATGGACAAACACCCTGACTTTCATTTCCGGATGGCCGGCAACCTCATAAATGCCGTCTTCTTCGGGAATTATCTGGTCTTTGCCGAGATTTTTATCGTTTTTTGCCAGAGTCGGGCTCAAAAAAATGCCCAGCGCTGAAAACGAAAACAGAAGAACTAAAGAAATTATAAAAATCTTTTTCATGTTTTTACGATTTTAAACCGTTAAATTTTGCTTTTCAGCAAAATATTTAACCGGGGCTTAACAGAATGAATTAATGATTATTAATTGAATAATCTCATCAGCCAGCCAAATAAGCTGAACCTGCCCTCCTGGGCCGCGACAAATTCCTGAATTCTTGTCTGTTCCTGCTCCAAGGTCATAATCTGGTTTTGAAGTTCCGTCTTATCTGCCTCATTTTTTACGTTTTTCATCAGCTTTACCAGTTGTTCCAGCCTGTTTTGCGTCTGAACCATTTCGCTGCGCATAGCGCCCAGATTTTTATAATCCGAGCCGAATATGAATGTCTCTATTCTGCTTCGCTTCTGTATCTTTTCCATTGCCTGAACAGTTGTGCTGGCCGACTGATTTTGCTGCTGGGCAATCAATCTAACCTGTTCCCCTATTCCGCCTTTTTCTCTGTCAGCCGCGTGCACCAGGGCCTGGACAAAATTGGCCACGACGCTCCGGTGCTGGACAGCGTTTATCTGGCCTTGGTTTTTTACAGCTGAAGAAGTCGAGTTGCCGCTGCTTGTAGCAACAGCTAAGCCGTTACTGTTCTTAGCATTCTCCGATTTAGCCAAAGCGAAGGAAAAAATGAGCACCATCGCTGTGACTAAAAATATCGCTAATAAAAAGCTTTTTTTAACTGGCATATATTTATTATTGTTAATGTTTATATTACCAATATATATTTATAATAGCCCGATGTCAATCTTCTGATAAGTTCATAAAAAATGCTGTCAATTGATATCTTAAAAAACAGTTCCCCATCCGCCAATCAGATAATTCAGATAGAATATTGAAATAACGCAAAAAAGCACCAACACGCCGTTAAAAATAAGCTTTGGATATTGGATTTTTATCTTGATGAAGATTTTGAGAGCCAGCGCCAGAAAAACGAAAGCGGCAATAATAAAATATATCATATTGCTCACATTTCTGGGCATGACCAGAATTCTTTGCCAAAAAGAAGATTGCGCCGAAGGTTTATTTTCCGGGACCAGCGCATCGGCCGTGGCGGCGCCGGAAACATCTGTCTCGTTTTGAACCTGTTTAATAATTGTCATCTCTTCAGCCGGCGGCTCGGCTGATGGAGCGATCGGCGCCTGGGCGACGCTTTTGGGCGCGGTCTTTTTTGGCTCCGCTTTTTTGGTGGTCGCGCCGGCAACAGCCGGCGTTTGGGGCCGGCCGAAAAACTGAACCACAAAAATTGTTTCCTGCCCTTTGTAATATCCTTTGGCCGTGGCGATGCCAACTTCAGTAAAATTATTATTTAAGATATTGGCTCGGTGGCCGGTGCTCGCCATCCAGGCGTTCTCAATATCAGCGGAATCGGAATAATTGACGGCCAGGTTCTCTCCGGCCGCCAGGTATGAATAGCCGACTTTATCCAGCCAAGACCAGGGTTTGACCCCATCGGGGCTGGTATGGGCAAAATAGCCCTTAGAGGCCATATCAAGAGCTTTCAGCCGGGCCGCTTCCTGGAGCAGGGAGCTGGGAGACAGGCCTCCGATATTATTTTGCTGGCGGTCTGAATTGGCCAGGTCTATTAAAACATTTGGCAGGATGGATGAAAAAAGGCTGGTGAACCTGAAAACAAAAAATATCTGGATAAGAAAAAATCCTTCCAATAGAAGGACAAATATGAGCGTGGCCAAAACCGCTTTCTTCCTTAGAGAATAAGGCTGGTATTCATTGAATTTATCGGGTATAAAATATTTTTTAATC
>MHMW01000009.1:0-11210 GCA_001819495.1 Candidatus Portnoybacteria bacterium RBG_19FT_COMBO_36_7
ACTCTACAATCCTTAAAAGATAAAAATTTATATTTTGGCTATTCTGATGATTTGCATAAAAGACTGAAAGAACATAATATGGGAAGAGTAGATTCTATAAAGAAAAGACGTCCTTTCATTCTTGTGTATTACGAAGCCTATAAATCAGAAAAGGATGCGCGCGAACGATAACGACAGATAAAAAAGCGCGCTAAATCATTTATCAGTCTAAAACGCCGAATTAAAAATAGTATTTTAAATTGATTTTCGAGTGATGGGGTGCTCAATGTTGTAGTAAAATTTACTGCGCATTGAGCTTGTAAATTTTAACAACATTGGCATGACAGATATTTTTCAAATCTCCCGCATTCTTGGTTTAACCGCCCTCGCCTTTGTCATCGGTTTTTTTCTGACGCCCATATTAACCCATTTTTTATATAAATGGCGGCTGGGCAAACAGATAAGGACAGAGGGCGCGCCGATCTTTGCCCAAATACATGCCAAAAAAGAAGGCACGCCGACAATGGGCGGAATATTGATCTGGTTCACTGTTTTATTCCTGATCCTTCTTTTCTGGGCGCTTTCAAAACTGGGCGTTAATTCGATTATCGGCCAGCTTAATTTTTTGAACCGTTCCGAAACGCTTCTGCCGCTGGGCGCGCTTATTGCCTCGGCCCTGGTCGGCCTGGCAGACGATATGCTTGGTGTTCTGCGCATCGGCCCAAAGGGCGGAGGACTGCGCATGCGCCACAGAATCATTGTTTACACCGCCATTGCCGCTTTTGGCGCCTGGTGGTTCTTTACCAAATTGGGACGCGATTCTGTTCATATTCCTTTTTTGGGTGACTATCAATTAGGCATCTACTATATCCTCGTTTTTATTTTCGTCATTGTCGCCACCGCTTTTTCGGTCAATGAAACAGACGGGCTGGACGGCCTGGCCGGCGGCACTCTTTTAACTGCTTTTGGCGCATATGGGGTTATCGCTTACGCGGCTGGGCTCTATAGCTTGGCGGCTTTCTGCGGAGTGATAATCGGCGCGCTTTTTGCGTTTCTCTGGTTCAATATCCATCCGGCCAGATTTTTCATGGGCGATACCGGCGCCATGTCGCTTGGCGTCACTCTTGGCATTATCGCCATGCTAACCAATCAATTTATGCTTTTGCCGCTAATCGCATTTGTCATGATGCTAGAATCTATTTCTGTGATTATTCAGACCCTATCAAAAAAAATTCGCGGCAAAAAAGTATTTTTGTCCGCTCCTCTGCATCATCATCTGGAAGCCAAGGGCTGGCCGGAAACAAAAGTGACGATGAGATTCTGGATAATTTCTGTGATGGGCGCGGCGCTTGGATTAATTCTGGCGTTTTTAGAAAAAATATTGTAAAAAATAAAAAATCAGACAAAGTTTTAAAAAACCTGTCAACTCTTGACAAGGTTTTTTATTTATGCTATACTATGGGCATCAAGTTAGGTTAATGTCTTTCAAAATAAAACAGCGCTTAAGGAGAGAGCTTAACGCATATATATCAGGTAGTGAAAATTCGGCTGGCTGCCGGGCAGCCAAATCTAAAACTAGCCGAATTTCTACTACCTGATTATACGTATAAATGGGTTAGTACCCTGGTCCGGATTCGTCTGGATCTTGGGACAAGCACTAAGCGGCTCTCTCTTAACCCTGTGAAATCTCCTCGAGATATTTTACTGGGCGAGGGCCGCTTTTTGCTTGGAACAGGAATGGAGGAGAGGTTAGGTAATTTTTTACCTTTAAGACCTCTCTTTCATTCCTGTCTCTGGCAATAGAGATAAAGTAACGTGTCATTCTGAACTTGATTCAGAATCCAGATAAAAGTGTTCTTTTTAAAAATTTTTCCGCCTGAATCGGCGGGATAAAAAATAGAACAGGAGAAAAAGATGAAAAAAATCATAGTAGCAGTGTTGTCCGGATTATGGCTAACTGTATGCAGTATAAATAATTCATTTGCAGCTCCTCCGCAATACGGCCCGAAAACGGCTGAATACATAATGCAATGCAGTTTTACTCCCCAGCTTTTTAAAAAAGCGGATGAGTATATGAAGCAAAAATTTGGCGTTACATCACAAGACCATTGGTATGCAGAAAATAAAGGACTAAGAAAATACTATGATAACAATCTTTCATTACATCTGTATTGGTCTGGCGAATTCGAAGTATATCGTTCTTCCTTTTTCTCAGGCAAAACTGTCGCTTCTGGCAACTGGACAGACTGGACAGAGTGGAAATGATATCCGGAACGGCGGGTAGTGAAAATAACCGCCGTGAAAGGGGGTGATAAAAATTTTATAGAACATGACGACCGAGCCCCTAAGCAAGGCTCAAGACAATCGCATACAGACCTCCCAAAAGGGCGTCACCTGCCCAAAGTGGTGAGCCATAAAGGACGGAAGCAGAGCCGTCAAAAACACGAGGAGAGCTTGCATAAAATCTAGCAAGTTCTCCTCTCCTTATCCGAATTCAGTATCCTAGAATATTAACGATAGTGAATTCAGACAAGGAGTTAATTCTTTTTAATATATTGATATAAAACGATTCGGCCTCCCGTCAAATTCGGCGTTAAAATAAAAAATCCGGAGAAAGGAGACGGTCTTAATAATACTCATCTCCTTTTCAAAGACTTCGTTTGCTCTCTCCTACGAAGTCTTTGAAAAGGAGAAATCCTTTATTAAAAATTTAAGTAAAAAGTGTTCAAACCAAAGTTTGGGCGCTTTTTTCGTTTGTGGAATATTTTAATAGCCAAGAAAACTAAATTTTGTTATAATTATATTATTAAACGCCTTCAAGTTATGGGAGAAGGCTGATTTTACGATGACATTACACGATTTTAAGGGCAAAAAGGTCACCGTCATGGGCATCGGGCTTCATGGCGGGGGATTGGGCGTGATTAATTTTTTCTATCAGGCCGGCGCCAAAATTATAGCGACTGATTTGAGAACCCGCCGGGAACTAAGAGAATCTCTGGATGCGCTGCGCATCTTCAAAGGCATAAGATATGTTCTGGGCCAACACAGAGAAGAAGATTTTAAAAATACTGATCTGGTCATTAAAAACCCTGCTGTGCCCGACGATTCAAAATATCTTAAGATTGCCAGAGCCGCCGGCGTGCCAGTTGAAACTGACATCGGAATATTTTTTGAGCTTTGCCCCGGCCAAATTATCGGCGTGACCGGCTCACGAGGAAAATCAACTACCGCCGCCTTAATTCATCAATTTTTAAAAGCCAAGCATCCCGATACAGTTCTGGCCGGCAATATCAGAATGTCTGTTTTGGAAAAATTGCAGGAAATCCAAAGGACAACATTAGTTGTTCTTGAGCTTTCTTCCTGGCAGCTGAACGGCCTGGCCAAACATAAAAAAAGCCCGAAAATGGCGGTGATGACAAATTTTATGCCTGATCATCAAAACCGCTATCGATCAATGAAAAAATATCTGGAGGATAAAAAAATAATTTATAAATTCCAGACAGCCAAAGACTTTCTTATTTTAAATTATGACGATGAGACGCTAAAAAAGCTTGTGCCTGAAGTAAAGTCAAAAATCTATTACTATTCGGCAGACGCTCAGGCGGTGACCGAGCTGGAAAATCTGCCAAAAACAAACCAAGAAACCAGAATTGGCGCGCGCCTTTCAGGAGACAAGATATTTTTCGGGGCGGCCAAAGAGCCGATTGCCGCTATGCCCGACATAAAATTATTGGGCGAGCATAATCTGCATAATATTCTGGCAGCGGTGACAGTCGCGCGGCTATTCAATGTTCCGGTCAGAATAATCAAAAAAATATTGCAGGAATTTCCAGGGCTTCAAGGAAGACTCGAGCTGGTCAGCGAAATAAACGGTATCAAATATTTTAACGACACCACCGCCACTATTCCGGAAGCGACAATTGCTGCAATTGAAGCACTAACTAATCGTTATTCGCTAGCTGCTAATCAGCTAATTCTCATTGCCGGCGGAGCTGATAAAAATCTGAATTTTTCTGAACTGGCCAGATTAATAACCAAAAAAACAAAAGCTGTCTTGCTGCTGGCCGGCACAGCCACCCATAAACTGGGAAGCGAGATAAAAAAACATATTTTTGCACTCAATCAAAACAAAAAGAGCCGATCAAAATTGATCATCAAAATTTTCAATAATCTGCCTTTTGCTGTTACTTTTGCCTCCAAAATAGCCGAAAAAGAAGACATTATCCTTCTTTCTCCCGGCTGTGCCAGTTTCGGAATGTTCAGACACGAGTTTGAGCGCGGTGAAATCTTTAATGATGCCGTCGCATCATTAAAGAACGATTAAATAACTAATAATGAACAATAACCAAAAAAGTCCTAATTTTATAATCCTAATCATCACTGTCATTCTTGTAATTTTCGGCTTGTTCATGGTCACCAGTGCCGGCGGAGCAATTTCCCAGGAAAAATTTAATCAGTCTTTTTATTTTGCTAAAAACCAGATATTAAAAGGGCTTATTCCCGGTCTGATATTAGGCTATATTTTTTATCGTCTTCCTTATCTTTATCTTCGCAGATTTGCTCTGCCGATCTTTATCGTCGGCCTGGCTCTTTTGACTGCTGTTTTTATTCCCGGCATTGGCCTGTCTTTTGGCGGGTCCAGCCGGTGGATCCATATTGGCAGTCTTAATTTTCAACCCAGCGAAGTTTTCAAATTAGGCTTCATTGTATATCTGGCATCGTTTCTGGGAAAGACAGAAAAATTAACCATCAAAGAGCGCCATCAGCATCTCGTCCCGTTTTTGATAATCCTTGGAATTACCGGCCTGCTCATCGCGCTTGAGCCGGATATCGGAACTTTAGGAATTTTTATCTTAACGGCCTTTGCTATGTATTTTATTTCTAAAGCGCCTTTAGTCCATACTATCGTTCTTGGGTTTGCAGGCGCTTCAGCTCTTGCTCTTTTAATATTTATTTATCCGCATGCCCTTGAAAGAGTTCAGGTGCTTATTCGTCCTGATATCTCGCCCCAAGGCATGGGTTATCAAATGAATCAAAGCCTAATTGCTTTTGGCTCGGGCGGATTTTTCGGCAAAGGGCTCACCCAAGGAACTCAAAAATTCCTTTATCTGCCCCAAGCGGCGGGAGATTCCATCGCGGCAGTTATTGGAGAAGAGCTGGGCTTTTTGGGAATGCTGGCGATGCTGGCGCTTTTTTTCGCTTTCGGATTCTACGGCTTAAAAATCGCCAAAAACGCGCCGGATAATTTTTCCAGAATATTGGCCGGCGGCATCACCTGCTATATAATCATTCAGGCATTTATCAATATTGCCGCGATTGTCGGCCTTATTCCTTTGACAGGCGTAACCCTGCCTTTTATTTCCTACGGCGGAACTTCGCTGGTAGTTTCTTTAATTGCAGTTGGAATTTTATTGAATATATCAAAATATAGCACTAATCGCTAACCGACTACCGACTACCGACTACGGCCAGAGCTTTGGCGGTAAGCGGTAGACAGTAGTCAGTAGACAGTTTTATGCGCATCATTTTTACGGGCGGCGGCACCGGCGGACATCTTTTCCCGATAATCGCTGTGGCCAGAGAATTAAAAAAGATAGATAAGATGCCGGACGGCAAAGCGCTCAAAATGCTTTTTGTCGGCCCCAAGACTGTTGGCGCCGAAGCTTTTGCCAAAGAAAGCATTGCTGTTTCCAATATTGAGGCCGGCAAACTGCGGCGTTATTTTTCCGGCCATAATTTACTGGATGTCTTTCGGGTCATTATCGGCTTTTTCCAGTCGCTTTTTATTCTCTTTTTCTATATGCCCAATGTTATTTTTTCCAAAGGCGGTTTTGGTTCGGTGCCGGCGGTTTTAGTCGCCTGGATTTATAGAATTCCAGTGCTTTTACATGAGTCTGATTCAGTGCCGGGGCTCTCTGTTAAATTTACCTCCCGCTTTGCCAAAAGAATTGCCGTATCTTTTCCCAGAGCCGCAAGTTTTTTCCCGGCCAAAAAAACCGCTTTGCTTGGCAATCCTGTCCGTTCAGATCTTTTTTCCGGATCGAAAGAACAGGCAAAAACTATTTTTCAGCTGACAGGACAAAAACCTTTACTTCTGGTTTTAGGCGGCAGTCAGGGCGCCAAAGCCATCAACGACAATCTCATTTTAGCCCTTAGCGGCTTGCTGGAAAGATGCGAAATAATCCATCAGTGCGGCCAGGAAAATCTTGAAGATATAAAAACGCTTTTGGGAACTAATATGCCTCAGGGCTATCATTTGTATCCGTTTTTAGACGAAGAACAAATGAAGCATGCACTGGCGGCGGCTGATCTGGTTATTTCGCGGGCCGGTGCAGGCAGTATATTTGAAATTGCCGCATCAGCCAAACCCAGCATTCTTGTGCCTCTGCCAAATTCGGCCGGCGACCACCAGAAAACCAATGCTTTTGATTACGCCACAACCGGCGCCACTTTAGTGCTTGTCCAGGAAAACGTAACGCCAAATTTTTTGAAAGACAGGGTTTTTGCTTTATTGGATAATCCGGAATTGCTTGCCAAAATGTCTGAAGCCGCCAAAACATTTGCCAAGCCGGACGCCGACAGAGTCGTTGCCCAAGAGCTTTTAAATATCGCAAAGCATTAAATCTAGAATATTGAATTAAGTAATTTTTTCCATAATTCAAGATTCATAAATCATGGGTCAAGAAAAAAATTCAATCCGCACCCGTTTTGTACATAAATAATAATTAAATAAATTAAATTTATGAATAATCAACAATATAATCTATATAATCAACAGCCACGACCTAAGCAACCAAATGAAAATAATAAACTCAAAAACTCAATAAACTCTTCTCATTTAAGTAAACATAATATTTTTATAAAAATTTTAGCAATATGCTTTCTCATTGTTTTTGTTTTTGGTGTTTTGGAATATTACAGCGAATGCAAGGAGATGGGGTGTGGCTTCCAATATCTCGCACTTGTTTTTTTATCTGAAGTCGAGTTCTCTATAGCTCTCCTTTTTTATTTAATTTCTGTTATTAGATTAAAAAAATTAGACGTATATGACAAAATATTATTAATTGGATTAACTTTAATTATCATCATATTAATCTTTGTTATTGTTAAATTCCAGCTTGAACCTTTTATATCAATACCTTCCAAATTTCTTCCAAATTAATGTAAATATATGCTAAATATAAAACTCCGCACCCGTTTTGCTCCCAGCCCCACCGGTTATCTGCATATCGGCGGCTTAAGGACGGCCTTATACTCTTATTTATTCGCCAAACAGAACAACGGCCAGTTTATTTTGCGCCTGGAAGACACAGATCTGAAACGGCAGGTTGAAGGCGCAGCGGAAAGAATTTATGAGGGTTTAAAATGGGCGGGCTTGAATTACGACGAAGGGCCTGATGTCGGCGGTGATTTTGGACCCTATATACAGTCAAAACGCCTTAAACTTTATAAAAATCATGCTGACGAACTAATCCAAAAGGACCGAGCTTATTATTGTTTCTGCACTGACGAAACGCTTGAAAAAATGCGCGAAGAACAAATCGCAAAAAAACAGGCGCCAAAATATGACCGCCGGTGCCTGAATTTACCGGCTGACGAAATAGAGTCACGCCTGAAAAATAACGAACCGCATGTCATCAGAATGAAAATTCCCGCCAACCGCATTATAGAATTTAATGATATCGTGCGCGGCAAAGTCGCCTATAATACTAATGAGCTGGACGACCAGGTGCTTTTAAAATCCGACGGCTATCCCACTTATCACCTGGCGGTGGTTGTTGATGACCACTTGATGCAAATCAGTCATGTCACGCGTACAGAAGAATGGCTGCCTTCAACACCAAAACACATCCTGCTTTACGAATATTTCGGATGGGAGCGGCCTCATTGGGCGCACCTGCCCCTGCTTTTGAATCCGGACAAATCAAAAATGAGCAAGAGGAAAGGCGACGTGGCGGTTGAAGATTATATCAAAAAAGGATATCTGGCCGAAGCGATGATAAATTTCCTGGCCTTTTTAGGCTGGAATCCCGGAACGGAAAAAGAAATATATTCAATAGAGGAACTTTTGAAAGATTTTTCACTTGAAAAAGTCCACAAAGCCGGCGCGATTTTCAATATTGAAAAACTGAACTGGTATAATCAGTATCACATGCGTCAAATGGATTTGGACAAGCTGACAGAAGCCTGCATTCCGTATTTGACGGAAAAAGGCCTGATCTTTCCCAAATTTGACCACAGCTTTGAAATCGCGGCGATAAAAGGACCATTCACGGTCAAAGAATTTGAAATAAATCAGACAAAAGAAAAAATTTCATTTGATTTCATAAAAAAAGCTGTGGCACTCGAGCGGGAACGCGCCAGCAACCTATCCCAAATAGGGGAGAGTGTCAGATTATTTTTTGAGGAGCCCGAATATGACAAGGATCTTTTGTTTTGGAAAGATGCCTCAAAGGAAGAAATAAAAAATTCACTGAAAATTTTAGAAAAAATAATCAATGAAATTCCGGAAAAAAGTTTCACAAAAGAAAAATTGCAGGAAATAATTATGCCCGAAGCCCAAAAACTGCCAAATAGGGGAATCATGCTTTGGCCTCTGCGGGCGGCTTTGTCGGGCCAAAAGGCATCACCCGGGCCGTTTGAGATAGCCGAAGCGTTGGGCAAAGAAAAGACGCTTGAGAGAATAAAAAAAGCGATAGAAAAACTCTGATATGCACATAAGTTCGAATGTTAAAGTTCAAATGTCAAATCAAATCCAAAGCTCAAAGATCAAATAAGTTTTGGATTTTGAGCTTGATTTGAAATAATTTGGATTTTGAAATTTGGATTTAATAAATCTCGGATGAAAAAATATTTACTAAATTTTATTGTTTTAATTGTTGTCACGTCTATTTTAGTTTTGCCTATTTTTATTTCAGCCCAGACAGCCGAGCAAATGCGCGCCGAAATTGCCGCCAAACAGGCTCAAATCCAGGAGCTGCAAAAACAGATTGCCGCCTATAACGCCCAGCTCAAAAACGCAAAAAGCCAGGAAACCACTCTGGCCAAACAGATAGCTAATATGCAGACCCAGATAAAAAAACTGGAAGCGGACATAAAACTGACCCAGACAAAAATCTCAGCGACTTCTCTCAAAATAGAAGAGCTTTCTTTTGATATTGCCGCCAGAAACAGAGAAATAGAAAAACAAAAAGCAAATTTAAGCGAGACGATCAGAAAAATAAATGAGTACGACCACGCCTCACCTCTTCAGTTAGTTCTGGCCAGTAATACTTTTTCCGATTTTTTAAGCGAAGCTGAATCAATACAAAGTTTACAGTCAGGCCTCCAGGCAAAGCTTGACACCATCCAAGAATTAAAAAGCCGGCTAGAAACTTCAAAAGCCGAAGCGCAGGACCAAAAAGACCAGCTTGAACAGCTTAACGACGAATTAAGCAACAGAAACGTTCTTCTTGGCAACCAAAAAAAAGAAACAAACAGCTTGTTAACCCAAACTAAAAATCAGGAAAAAAAATATCAGCAGATCCTGACCGATCTGCAAAAACAGCAGCAACAGATTGCAAAAGATATTTACGCTCTTGAAGACAAGCTACGCCTAACCATTGACCCCAGCTCCATTCCCGGATTTCGTTCGGGCGTCTTGGCTTGGCCCTTGAAAGGCATACTTACCCAAAAATACGGCCCAACCTCGGAAACCGGTTTTATCAACGACGCTTATAATTTTCACAACGGCATTGATATTGATGCCAACACCGGCGATGCAGTAAGCTCGGCAGGGGACGGAATCGTCAAGGCAATCGGCGATGACGGCAAGTACGCTTACGGCAAATGGATAGCTATTGACCACCAAAACGGCCTGATAACTTTATACGGCCATTTTTCCGGCTACGCGGTTTCAGTCGGCCAAAAGGTCAAAGCCGGCCAGGTTATCGGCTACGCAGGAAACACCGGTTTCTCAACCGGCTCGCATCTGCATTTCACCGTCTACGCATCCTCAACATTCTCCGTACAGGATAAATGGTACGGTTTATTACCATTGGGCGGCTCAATCAATCCGATGAATTATTTATAAAAAAATTAAGCAATATTGTACGATGTTTTTTTGAAAAACGTTGCACAATATTGATATCTTATCCAACAGAAAACTTCTGTTGGATAAGATATGTTGTGCGACGTAATATATAATCTTAACCCCCTCTAAGCTCGTATGCCTAAAAGCTTTAAAATAGCCCTTATATTGGTCTTCATTTTGACTATTTTCGCTCCAGAAGCCCGTATTTTGGCCCAGGAAGGGCCTTCGGAGGGTGAAACCAGTTATCTGCCCAGCCACCAGCAGTGGGCAGAGACAGTAGCCATGATACCCGTCCGCATCCTTAATTTCTTCAAGCGGGCGATACCCTTCACCCCGACCCAGTGGAAAAGCGCGACAAAGAGTACGGTTATGACGCTAAAAGACGCTACAAACATACAAAATGTCAAAAACTTTTTTAGTGACGCCGGCCGCGTATTAGGGAATATAAAGGATTTTTTAATTTCTTTTTATCACGAATTTTATTAAAAAATTTAAATTATTTTTTAGATTAAATTAATTGACGGGGGAATCAATTACGTATTCTTGTCCCCCCTCTTCAATACATAAGAGTATGTCGCAAAATGGATATTGTGCGACTTTTTATATAGCTAAAACCTTAATATCCCCTTATCTTAGTGGAACACTTTTGCTCCCCTTTGACTTCCGGCTATTAGCCTGTTTTTTTATTTCCAATATTTTTATTAAAAAATATTTATTAAAAATTTTAATTCTTTAATTTCAGAAAATAATTTTAAAAACAAAAGAGGGGCAAAATTATATGCCCCTCCCCTGCTTGGTGTACCTGACCGCTAATTAGGAATTTTGACTCCCCTCTCTAGCGGTGTTAAAATTTTATAAATACAGAATATATGAGACTTTCTTACAGCGCGCTGGAAACATTCAGGCTGTGTCCGGCAAAATATAAATTTCAATACATTGATAAAATAAAAACTCCAAAATCCAAAGAAGCTGTTTTCGGAACATTAATCCATAGTGCACTCAAAATTCTGCACGATCCAACTCCGATCATTTATCCTACCGAAGAAGATATTCTGAATTTTTGGAGCACTAATTGGGACCCGACGCTTTACGAAAACCCGCGAGAAGAGGCGGCCGCTTTTGCCCAGGGCGTAGCCATGCTTAAAAACTATTTGGCCAA
>MHMW01000009.1:11230-27147 GCA_001819495.1 Candidatus Portnoybacteria bacterium RBG_19FT_COMBO_36_7
ATGTGGTAGCTCTGGAATCTCTTTTTGAGGCGCCCATAATAATCGGAAAAGACCTACATATTCTCACCGGAAAAATTGACCGCATTGATAAAATTGAAAACGACATGTTTGAGGTAATTGATTATAAAACCGCTAAAAAAATGCCCGCTCAGAAAAATATTGACCATGATCTGCAATTAACAGTATATCACATGGGCATTGCCAACCGCTGGCCTTCAATCAAAGAACAGAGCCGGCCGGTAAAAACCAGTCTTTATTTTTTGAAACATGGCGAAAAGTTGTCCAGCATAAAAAACGCCGACGATTTGGAAATCGGAAAGGAAAACATCATCCGGCTGATAGAAAAGACCATTGAAGCGCACAGAATCGGCAAATTTGACCCGATTCCCAATCCGCTCTGCCCCTGGTGCCCATTCCAGAGAATCTGCCCAGTCTGGAAGCACAAATTCGTTGAACAAAAAATATTTTTCAACGACCAAGATATAAAAGCGCTGATAAATGATTACATTTCTTTAAAAGACGAGATTGACGAGCGGACAAAAAAAATGGCTCAGATAAAAGATTCTTTTGCCAAATTTATGGACCAGGAAAATATAGAGCGGCTTTTTTCTGATTCCGGTTATGTCGGCCGCCAGTTAGTGCAGCGCTTCAAATACGATCCCCTTTTAATAAAAGACATCTTGGAACCATTGGGCAAATGGCAAGAAATTTTAAAAGTTGATGAAATAAAATTAAAAAAAGCAATCAAAGAACTGTCTTATGATTTGCGTCAAAAAATTGAACGGTCAAGGAAATTAGACAAAGAATATAAGGCGTTTTCAATATCAAAGACCAAAAAGTCAAAACCTTGACAAATTTAAAACAAGATGTTAATATTTTTATATTCTTATTGTTCTCTAAAAATTTAAGAAAGGAGAAGGAAAATGACAGATCGACAGAAGAAATTTTGGTTAAAGATGCGTTATGTAGCAACGTTTCTTGCGATTTTAAATGCTGCTGTCTTCATTTGTGTTGGGTGCATATTAGGCACTTTAATTTTTTTCTTCCCCGGCTTCGAACCCTTCATAAAAGTAACGGTAAGTTTTTGCTTAAAACTCGCCGGCGGTTCTCTGGTCGCACTGTTCCTGTTTGCTTGGATAGAAGTATCTATTAATGATTATCTTATAAGAAACAATCTGACCGGATTATACCGCTATCTAATCGCCATGGAGAAACTCCACCGCCAACGTCAAATTGAATTTAGTTAAGGATCAAAAAAAACAGACTGACAAAAATGTCGGTCTGTTCTTTTGTTCAAAATAACTGACAACACAAAAAATATTATTTTATGTATCCTGCTGGCGCCATTTTTTCAAAATCCGCGCATCTTGTCCGACCTGTCTCCTGGGCTTCGGCTTCGGATTTGAACCAAACTTCGTTTTCCTGTTTTATATTTTTTGCCGCCGCGCACCAAGGCCAGTGATATATCTTGCTATTTTTTGAAGCGACTATTAATCCTTTTTCCGAGCCGACTCTCTTTGCCGTACTATCCAATATAGACGCGCTTGCTGGCTCCCCCACTTGTTCACTTGTCACCTGTTCACTAATCCCTGCCTGCGGCCCTTCTATTATCAGCGGATTTTTCGCCGCTCCTGGCGCAGTCAGATAGCCAACGCCAAAACTGATGAGCGCCACCAAAATAAAACCGGCTACCAGCGCAATGTCGCCCTGGTTTTTCTTCACCCAATCCCCTATCCTGCCGTACCAACTAAGCTGGACTGGATTTTGATTATCCGTTGACATAGCCATTTTTATTTGTTATATTGTATTTGTTAACTTTTAACCTTTCGATTCTGTTCAGGACAAGCTTTTCACTTTAAACTTTTAACTGACTTATGGCTCATACAAAGGCGGCTGGCACAAGCAGGCTTGGCCGCGATTCTCAACCAAAATACTTAGGAGTTAAACTGTTTGCCGGCCAGCTTGCCAAGCCGGGCAGTATTATAATCCGCCAGCGCGGAACAAAATTTAAACCCGGCAAGAATGTCAAACGCGGAAACGACGATACACTTTATTCTCTGGCCAGCGGCACTGTTCAATTTAATACCAAAAATATTAAAAGATTTGACGGAAATAAAAGATTAGCGAAAGTTGTGAATGTAATCTCAGAAAAATAGATTTATATAAACTTTTCAAAAAATACACCCCAAAAAGGTGTATTTTTTGAAAAGTTTATATTTTTATCGCCGCCCCGATAAATTCCCTAAACAGCGGATGAGGCGCAAGCGGCTTAGATTTAAATTCTGGATGGAATTGCGTACCGACAAAAAATGGATGCAATTTGGCGGGCAGCTCGGCAATTTCCATAAGTCTTCCATCTGGCGATTTACCAGAAAATATTAGTCCGTTTTTTTCCAGAATTTCAATGTATTCAGGATTTACTTCCCAGCGGTGACGGTGACGTTCCGAAACCAAATGTTTTTTGTAGGCGGCAAATGCCTGAGTACGCATTTCAAGGGCTGCCGGATAAGCGCCCAAACGCATGGTGGCGCCGTAATTTTTATCTTCCAAAACTTTCTTTTGTTCCGGCATAATATCAATCACTGGATACTTCGTCTCTCTGTCTATTTCTGTCGTGTGTGCGTCTCTTAGGCCGCAGACATGCCGCGCAAATTCTATTACCATTAATTGCATGCCATAGCACAATCCCAAATACGGAATTTTGTTTTTTCGGCAGTATTCTATCGCTTTAATTTTTCCTTCAATGCCGCGAAAACCAAAGCCGCCGGGCACGATAATACCGTCATAATTCTTCAATGATTTTATGCTTTTGGGGTCTTTCTCAAAGGCCTCGGAATTTATCCATTCTACGTGCGGTTCTTTTTTATGAAAGAATGCCGCGTGCTTTATCGCTTCTATAACTGAAATATAGGCATCGGACAAAATAAAATCCCCTGTACCAAAATATTTTCCGACAATTCCTATCTTGAGACCAGATTTTTTAGCTCTAATCGTTTTAACTAAAGCATTCCATTCCTTCATGTCAGACTTTTTTGCCTTTATCTCAAGTTTCTCCAGAATTAGATCGCTCAATTTGTCTTTCTCAAAATTTATCGGCACTTCATAAATGGTCTGGATGTCGGGCGCCGAAATAACGTCCTGCTCGTGTATATTGCAGTTGAGCGCGATTTTTTCTTTCCTTTTTTTATCTAATGGGACGGAGGACCGTGCCAAAATGATGTCTGGCTGTATTCCGACGGAATTTAACGCCCGCACCGCGTATTGCGTCGGCTTGGTTTTCATCTCTCCTATCTTTGAAGGAATTGGCAGATAGCTCACCAGAACAAAAAGCACATCATGTGGCTTTTTCAATTTCAGCATCCTGGCCGCCTCCAAAAACAGAACATTTTGATATTCCCCTGCTGTACCGCCAATCTCAATTGTGATAAAATCTGCTTTGGCTTTTTTTATGGCCTTTTCAATCCTGTCAATTACCTCCAAAGGAATATGAGGCACAACCTCGACACACTTTCCTTCGTAACCCATATTTCGCTCCCGATGAATCACCGCCTCATAAATGCTGCCGGTTGTCATATAGTTTATAGCCGGCAAATTCATGTCTAAAAATCGCTCATAATTGCCCATATCCTGGTCGCATTCCATTCCTTCGTCTAAAACAAAAACCTCACCGTGTTCGGTGGGGTTCATGGTGCCTGCGTCAACATTGACGTAGGGATCTATTTTTATTGCTGTCACTGAAAATCCGCGCGCCTGGATTATTTTTCCGATAGAAGCTGTAGCAACTCCTTTGCCGACGCCAGACATCACCCCTCCTACAACAAAAATATATTTAGCCACAATCCGAAGAATTATGAATTAAGAATTACGAATTAAGAGTTGACCAAAATTCACGATTCTTGATTCATGATTCGTGCTTCAATTATATTTCCTCTTTTATCTCTTCTGTCACAACGACTTTGATTCTCGCTTCCAATCCGTGGTCAAGTTCCAAAGTAACTTCGTGCTCTCCTGTTTCTTTAATCGGCTCTTCCAATTTTATCTGCTTTTTTTTAATATCAAAACCTCTTGCCTCTAACGCTTTTAATAATTTAAGAGTGGTAATAGAACCAAAAAGATTACCGTCATCTCCTATTTTTGCCTGAATTTCTATTTCTTGACCATCCAGCGCCGCCACCATTTCTTCTGTCTTTTTTAAATCAAGTTCGGCAGCCAGCTCGGCTTTTTCTTTTTCTGTTTTAAGCTCTTTGAGCGCCGCCTCGGTAACCGGCTTGGCCAGGCCCTTGGGAAATAAAAAATTTCTGGCAAAACCGTCCGCCACTTCCTTGACGTCAAATTTCTTCCCTAATTTTTCAACATTTTTAATAAGAATGACTTTCATGGTTTATTATGTTTTTATTTTATCATAAATTCATTAAATTCTCCATTGGCCTCTTCCCATTTTACATCAAGTCCTTCAACATTAGCAAATTCCGGACCGCTTTGGCAATATTTGACAAGCTCCTTTAATTTTTCCTCCCCGCCTTCGGCTGTGACCTTAACACCGCCGTCTTTCTGGTTGCGCACCCAGCCACCCAGCAATAACTGCTGCGCTTTATTAAAAATGCTCGCCCTGAAAAAAACTCCCTGTACCTTGCCTGCAACTTTTATAATAACTCGTTTTTTCATAAGATCACTGCCAAGTACAGGTTCTTGCCGATGTACAAAATAATTAAATATCTCCTCTGTTATCTTAATAACTCTTGGGCTTTATCCAGCTGCGGATCTGTACCCTTATCAAAATCTTCCTGAGTGAGTTCGACTTGAAAATCAGGATCCAAACCTCCTTCCATAATGGATGTACCCGAAGGGGTAAGCCATTTGGCCACAGTCACCTTAAGCGAAGTACCGCCACGCATTTCTGCCAGTTCCTGAACAGAGCCTTTGCCGAACGATTTTTCTCCGACTAATTTTATGCCGTTATTGTCTCTGAGTGCACCGGCCAAGATTTCCGAAGCCGATGCCGAGCCCTGATTTATCAGGACGACAGTCGGATAAATGGCTAATTTTTTATATCCGTAACTGGTGTGTTCGTTTTTCTTTCCGTTGCCAAAATCTTCACTAACCACAAGTTTGCCGTTTTCAATAAACCAACTGGCTATATCAACAGCTACTTCCAAATACCCGCCGGGATTGCTCCGCAGATCAAGAATAATACCCTCCGCGTCTGAAATCAAGATTTCATTAACTTTTTTTCTAAATTCGCTGGCCGCGTTCTCCGTAAATTCGTAAAGCTGGATGTAGGCGATTTTTTTGCCGTCTGGCTCAATTTCTTTCAATTCATATTTTAAGATCGGCACATTGATTACGTCTCTGATAATTTTATATTCCTGGGGACTGATCAGGCCATCCCTTGTTATTGTCAATATTACTTCTGTACCTTTGACGCCACGAATGAGGCTAATTGCCTCGTCTAAACTAAGATCCGCAGTTAATGTATCGTCTATTTTTAAGATTTTGTCGCCGGCCAGCAATCCCGCTTTTTTTGCAGGAGAACCTTCAAGTGGCGAAATAATCGTCAAAATGTCTTTGCGCATCCCGATTTCGGCTCCGATACCGTCAAAACTACCCTTGATATCCTCGTTGAATTTTTTTGTCTCCTGGGGAGGAAAAAATGAAGTGTAAGGATCTCCCAGGGATTTTACCATGCCCTCTATTGCCCCGTAAATCAATTTTTGATAATCAATCTCTGATCGATTAACAAATTTCTCCTGAATTTTTGCCCAAGCGTCCCAAAAAAGACTGAAATCAATGTTTTCCGGCTTACCGGTTTCTTTGTTGTAAATACCGCCAACTTTCTCAATTGAAGGCCGGGCGTTCTTGCCGTACCAAAAACCGCCGTAAAAACTGCCGGCCAGCAAAATAACTATAACAAACGATGTGATAATTTTTTTAGACATATTTTGATGAAGCACTGTCGGGCATTAAACTTCCTTTATATTTTAAAAAATATTTAATTGCGCTAACAATATGAATCCATGTATATTTATTGATAAAAAGATCTTTTATCCCGCCCGTCTTTTTACTGACCCTTAAATGATAATGGTATATCTTGGCTTGCGGTAAATAAACAATTTTAAATCCCGCCTGCCAGAACCGGCGGCACCAGTCTACATCCTCAAAATACATAAAGAAACGGTTGTCCATCGGCCCCACTTTTTCAATGGCGCTTGAACGAACCAAAATAGAAGAACCCAGCAGCCAGTCAACTTCTTTTGACTGCTGGTGATCATAATCACGCATCTGGAATCGCGCGACTAATTTTTTCCCCAAAACAGTTCTGCCAAAGATGGTCCGGCGGGCCAGGATAGTGAGCGGCCCGAAAAACCTCAGACATGATTCCTGAGTGCTGTTGTCAAGATTTAAAAGCTGCGGCCCGACCATGCCAGCTTCTTGGTGTCCGTCAAGATATTCAATTAATTTATGGACCGCTTTTTCTTTAACAATAATGTCGGAGTTCAATATTAAAACGTATTTTCCCTTAACCATTTTCAATCCTTCGTTGACCAGCGCTCTGAAACCGATATTTTTTTTAAAAGGGACGAATGAAAATTCAGAGAAAAATTCCCTAGCGATAAATTCGGTGTCTTCGCTGCTTTGCGCATCCATGACAAAAACTTCGTAGTCCAAGCCAGCCAAGCACTCTTTGAGCGAACCCAAACAGAGCTTGAGCAATTCCGGGGTTTTGTAATTTGTGACAATAACGGATAAGTTCATAAAATAATGGGTTTCTTTAAATTTCGCGAAGCAAATTTCAATAAATCTCGGAAACTGATTGAAATTGATAGAAACACAAAGAAATTATTCTTCGCAAATCACTGAAATATATTTTTACATGCCTCCCTGATCTTTTCAAAATTATCACCGACAGGCAAAAGAATGTACGTGCCTTTATCGCTTGTCGTGGCGTAAAGCAGTCCTTCTGACGAAGTGTCAAAAACCTTGCTCTTGATATTTTTAAAATTAAAGTTTTTTGATAAGGTAATTAAATTATTCATGTCACCCAGACTCATATCTGTACGGACATTCTTGCCAACTGTATCAAGCAGACTAAAAATTTTGACCGGATTCAGAAGTATGCCCAGCGACAACGCCTTATCTTTCATTGAGAGCAATACCTGCTGCTGTCGGCGAGCACGGTCAAAATCACTCGTTGAATAACGGGAACGAACATAATAAAGAGTGGTTGAGCCATTAAGGTGGTTTTCCCCGGCCGGCAGTTCAAGCAATATTTCTTTGGCAAATTGAGTCGTTTCTTTAAATGGCTTATCCAGCGTTATGTCAATTCCGCCCAAAATATCAACAATCTCTTTAAAGGCCAGAAAGTCAACAGAAACAACATGGTCTATAAAAAGGCCTGTCACGCTCTGGACCGCTACCTTTGCATAGACAAGCCCGCCGGCTTGCAATCTTTCTTCGCCCAAAGCATAAGCAAAATTTATTTTTTCTTTCATGGTCTGGCTATTTTTCCCAGATTCAGTCGGCATTTTAACATATAAGTCCCTGGGAATTGAAATCATGGCCATTTGCCCAGTTGATTGTTTAATGCTCAGCACGATCATCGTATCAGTCAGGAGGCCGCCGTTAGGATCTTCTGGGCCGCGCAAACCCAGCAATAATATATTTATCCGGTCAGGATCTTTTTCTATCTTTGGCGCATCTTCGGATATCGGCAACATGCCGCCTGCCTGATTTGAATTCATCTGCGAAAAAGTAAAACTCGCTTTATAAAAAAGCATACCAGAAGCCGCCGCCAAAACAAAGATAGCGAAAAAAAACCAGAGCCAAAAACGTTTTTTCTTTTTAGACCTTCCCTGCTCTATTTTTTCTAATGTTTCTAATTCCATAATTTATCAAAATTTTAAAATCAAAAATTAAGGTAAAAAATAAACCAGTCAAAAGAAACAAAATGTAAAATTTTTAATTTTGATTTTCGCACTTTATATTTAAATTTTAAACAAACCACCTTGCCATTTCTGATGCGCTAACTTTTCTTCGGCCCATAATTATTTTACGTTTTTGAAAAGCGCGTGGCGCCTGGATAAAAAGATCTTTGATCGCTGACCAAGTATATCGTTCAAATAAGATTACGTATATCCAAGAACCTGTCTCTTTGATCAAAAATTGCGGTAAGTGTCTCAACAAAAGTGCGGCTTGTTCGTTCTTTATCTGCATCAATCTTTGATTTTTAAAAGCTACGTATTTGGCGAATTTGCTGATCTTTAACCTTTCTTTTATGACGGCAAGATAATTTGTTGCGGCGCTATCCCCGGCACTGCGGCCGTGCCAAGCAATGGCTCCGGGAACATAAAAGATTTTCCAGCCGTAAAGCCGCAGACGCCACGACAAATCAACATCTTCTTTATAAGCAAAAAAATCTTCGTCAAAATATTCTTCTTTCCCGCCAAGCAAAATTTTAGCGTCTTCCAATGCCTCTCTGCTATATAGCGGCGCCGCTCCGTCCGAACCGAACACCTCTTCTTCTTTTTCAAATTGTTTCTCATCAACCGTCCCTTGACCTCGAGCAATGATTCGCCTATTCTTCAGGGCCACTAGCCCGGTGGTATCGATAATGTCAGTTTTTTGCTCATCCTTGCCGAGCCGCAATAATTTCGGCTGAATAGAGGCAATCTTTTTATCTTTATTTTTTTCAAAAAACTCAACTGATCTTTTTAAAAAATCGTTTGCCAATAGCACATCTTGGTTCAGACATAAAACAAGTTCTCCTCTGCTCTCTCTTATCCCCAGATTATGACCGCCCGAAAATCCGATATTTTTTTTGTTTTGAATTATACGAACCGGAAATTTAGAATTCCCTTTATTGATAATTTCCCTCGCGACAGCAACTGTATTGTCCTCTGAAGCATTATCAATTATTAAAATTTCTGCTTTTAAATAAGTTTGTGCAAAAATCGAATCTAGGCATTTCTTAATGAAACTCTCGCCGTTATACGTTAAAAGGTTTATAGAAACTATCATATGCTGTTTTTATTTTTTTCGATATCCGGGGCTAGTGCCCTGATGGAATAAAGCACTGCCACACCAGCAACAAAAAACAAAAGCACTTTGTCATTCAAAAGCACCACATCAAATAAACTATAAATCATCGCCCATAAAAAGTAAAGACCAAAAGTCAGACCAAGCATCTTAAAATATGGCTCATCTGAATATCTAAAAACTAGCCAGCTGGTCCTCAATATTTCTAGAAAAATCAGTATTAAAAGTAGCGCTCCTAAAATCCCTGTCTCGGCCGCAAAATCCAAATAAAGATTATGAGCCGAAGCACCTCGCTTTGCAGCCGAAGCATCTTCGTTAAGAACAGTTACATAATTACCCAGACCCACGCCTAAAAAAGGATGCTGGCCAATAGATTTTAAACTAACCCCCCAGATCTGCACGCGCGTTTTATTAGAGATTTCATTAAGGTCAGAAATAGATTTAGCGCGACTAAAAAGGCCTAAAGCATCTTTATCTATTTTCCCTTGCAGCGACTGGGATTTATAGTAAAGCGGCGCATAAAAAGAAGAAAGAATAAAAAGCGCGGCAAAAATAAGCAAAGAAAATAATGCTCTTTTTGTAAAAAAACGGCTAATTTTTTTCCAGAAAAAAAGGTAAATTGTCAGAACAAGCACAGGAATAAATGTCAGCCAGACACCGCGGGAGCCGGAAAGTACTGTACCCAACAACGCCAAGCCCGCCAGCACCCAAAAAAATGTTTTTTTGCGTTTTTCCTCACCATAATATATCGCCAGCCCCAAAAATATCGGCAGAGAAAAAACCGAGAACATCGCCAGCGAATGAGAATCGGGAAACACCGAAAAAATCCTTAAAATTGGTGGCTTATCCAAAAAATAAGAAAACCAGGTGTTGCTGTGTGCCAAAAGTTCGCTTAAATTATGGCCATAAAATGCCATTATCACTTTTCCTGCCCAAAACTGCCAAAAATCGTATAAAGAGACAAAAAAACTGACGATGAGCTGAATTAAAGAAACAGCAATTACCGCAGCGCCACCGACCGCCGCTGATTTTAACATATTTAAAATTACTTCTTTTTTTCTTCCCATGTTCCTGATAATCACGAAAAGAATAAGAATGTTGCCCAAAAATAAAAATTTTTTTATGGCAAGAATTTTATATGAAGCGGCTAAAATTGACAAACTCGCAATGATCAAAAACCACAATATCAAATATTCTACGCTGTAATGTTTAAATTTTTCTTTCATATGATACCTGCCTTCAGAATCTTTGATAATGATCGCGGAAATTCCTTTTTTGAAAAACAGACATAAAAAAAGGGTTGCTATCAAAATCCGCCAATTGGCCATAGAGTCAAAACTTTCGGAGATGGGCAAGGCCACAAAAAACGGAATAGACATTATCGTCAGCTGTAAAGAATCCTCGACTGGCGAAAAAATTATGTAAAAAATCATCAATCCCGTTAACGCCAAAACTGCCTCCCGGGGAATAAGACCGAGAGAAACCAATGCCACGACTATCACCTCGACGGCAAAAACGATATTTAAAGCAGTAAGATATTTTTTCATTAAATTTTTATAAGTGCCTCTAGCGTTTCTCCTGCGCATTTTTCCCACGAAAATTTTGCCGCTTGCTCTTTCCCTTTTATAATCAGCTGCTCCCGCAATTTTCCATCGTTAATAATGTTTTTCATCGTCTGATATATTTCTTCTTTGTCCGAATTGTCTTTTATCAGAAGTGCAGCTTCACCGACCATTTCTTTTAATGAAGTGCTGTCGCTGGTAATAACCGGTGCGCCGCAAGCAGCTGCCTCCAACGGCGGTAAACCAAATCCTTCATAATCAGAAAGCCAAATAAAAAACGCGCATCGGCGATATAGTAATCTTAAATCAGCGTCATCGATATAATCAGCCCGTAATATCGCCTGTTCATCCAGTCGCTGATTAAGTTCTTCGGCCAAACGATTAACCTCTCTGCCGCGCGTATAATCCCGGCCAGCGATTAAAAATTGATAATCGCTGCCTGCCGCAACGATTTTTTCAAACGCTGCTATAATCTCTGGTAAATGACGGCGGCTGAAAATGGAACCGACATAAAAAGCAAATTTATTCTTGATTTCGTACTTTCCGGCCAGCTCTTCTTCACTGGATTCTTTTGCGGCCAATTTCGGGTCAGCTGCCTCATAGGTTAAGACTATCTTTTTGGAGTCAATTTTATAATATTTAGCGACTTCATTTTTTGAAAATTCAGAAGGCACAAAAATCAAATCAGCTTTTTGCGCCGACTTTTTTGAAATCCATTTGAGTAAAATTTTGTCTATCGGGCTCCGCCAATTGAACCATTCCGGATGGGCTTCGTAAATTATATCATGAAGCGTCAGCGCCAATTTACCTTGCCAGAATATCGGCGCGATATAACCCGGGCAGAATAATATATCCACTTTATCTTTTTTTGCCGCGCGCGATAAATTCCAATGCATGAATTTCGCCGTACTACTCACCTTTAAAAGCTTGCTCTCAAATAATTCTAATCCCGGTAAGTCTTCGGGAATTTTATCTTTGAAATACAAAATAAACTTTGAACTTTGAACCTTGAACTTTGAACTTAACTTGCTCCATTCCTGGAGTAAATTTGCGAGATATCGGCCAACGCCCGTTCGATTACCTTCTAAATTATGTGCATCAATGCCTATTATCATAAAATTTTTCAGTAGTATCCTTCTAATTTTCCCTTTTTGAACAACCAGAAATCAACCACTCCCTTGATGACTGGCTTGGCCCATTGTATGTTGTAACCGACGAATAATTTGATAATTTGTTTTGTGAAAATTAAAAAACTCAACAAATATGTTAAAGTCGTCACCCCAAATCGCGAACCAAGAATAAGACCATTGCGCGAATGGTAATAAATGTAAGGAAAAGAATACTCGTCCGTACTCCGAGACTGTTTGTGATAGATCACAGAAGAAGGAACGAAAATTATTTTCCAGCCAGCTTTTTTTGCCCGCACGCACCAGTCCGCGTCTTCGTAATACAAAAAGTAATCCTCACTTATCATCCCGATCTTTGAAACGGTATCTTTTTTTATCAAAAGACAGCAACCAGTAATGTATCTTGTCTCTCGTGGTTTTCCGGGAGGCTGCTCTTTATTGTCAATTTTTAAATAATCGATATGCGTGCCTTTAGTTTTTATCAAATTGAGTCTTCCGCCGCCAAACCAGATTTTGGCCGGCTCTGAATAAAAATATATTTTGGGCCCCAAAATACCTATTTTTTTATTGGCTTGGGCGACATTAACTAGTTCGCTTAAAAAATTCGGTTCAACCGTCGTGTCATTGTTTAAAAGAAGAATATAATCAGCTCCGTGTTCCAGGGCATATTTAATGCCGATATTATTCCCGCCCGCAAATCCCATATTTTTTTTCACTTCAATAAAAGCAATATCCCTGTATTTTCTTGGAATCACATCAATTGAATTATCAGAAGAAGCATTATCAACAACGACAACCGAAAAATTCGGATAAGTAACGCTTTTCAGCGATTCAATGCATTCTATCGTATCATTACAGCCATTCCAGTTTAAAATTATGATATAGACCTTGGGATTCATAAATAAATCAAAATATAAAATTCAAAAATCAAAATGACAGTTAAAAATTGAGAATTTTAAATTTTGCATTGTCATTTTACATTTTAATATTTGATTTTTAAATTTAATAGATTTTTTGTATGGTTGTCCCCGGATAATAATACATAAGAATTTCCTTATAGGTTTTCCCCTGCGCCGCCAGTTGTCTTGTGCCTGCGCCAGAAAGCCCTACGCAGTGATTTCCCGCGCCGCAGGAATCATATCCGTATGTCGTGCCCTGCGGATCTTTCACACCGCCAGCCAAATATTCGTATCCTGACTGACAATATTTTCCACCCCAGACAGAACAAGCGGCTCGCGAACCAATAGTTATTAGTTCGGGCGCGCCGGAACTGTAAGCGGTGACAATCGGACTATTATTATAATAAACGACTTCGCCAAAGGTTGATTGCGCTGAAGATACAATATCAGAAGCGTATGGTTCCCGTCCATAACCTTTGTATAGCTGATCCGAAGTCGTGTTTGTTATATGATAAACTTCGTCACTCCCGTACTTACCACCCAATTGCTGATAATGGAGCGCGTATGTTCTGGCTGCCACGCTCATTGTTTTTAAATATTCCATATTTAAACCTTGATTGGTTTCGGCTACACCTTTCAGATATTCTTCCAAGGCCAGCTCATTGACCACCCAGAGCTTAGACGATTTTACAGAATAAGCAAGCTCTAAATTGCCGCGGAATTTATTGTAATTTAAGCCGGTTTTCCAGGGGGCCAAATCCTGATAAGAAACAATTTCAAGAATTGTTCCTGATTTTGGAACTAATTTGGCGAATGCGGCGGCAGGGTTGCTGACGTTTATTGAATATTGTTCTCCGGCCTGTTTGGCCGCAATCAGATTACCGCTCCTATCATAAACATCGTAGGCCCCGCTACCAGAAAATACTACCGAATTCTGGCCTGAAGGCACGTTCCAAATTGCCACGCGGATATTTGGCTGGACCTGCGACGCTGGCTGGCTCGGGGTTGGGGCCGAGGTCGGCGTTGGTATCGGAGTCGGCGAAGGTGCAGACGAAACCGGAGACTGAATAAGACCGGGGTATAATTTATCAAAATCACCCTCACTTATTTTCAAAACCTTTGCCCAGGAAAGTTTCAGTTTATTGAAGGTTGCCACGTCGGGAATCAGTATCGGCTGTCCGCTTTCTATTCTATAGACATCTGGAGTTCCTTTTTGCTGAACTAAAGTATTGTCGGGATATTTGACAAATCCGCCGCTAAAATATTTCTCCAGCTCACCGACCGAAACAGTCAACACATTTTGATTCTTATAACCCATATTCGAAAATTGCTCTGCAGATATAAATGCCAATTTTTGGCCGCCTGACAATAAATAAACGGTTGCTTCAGCCCCAGATTTGGCAAGCGTGCCGTTCTTATATCCGACAAAATCGCCGACCAGATACCGCGCCAGTTCTTCGTCGGAAATAGTTATGATTTTATTCCATTTATAGCCGAACTTCGTAAAAACCTGAGCTGACAGAATTTCTCTTTTCAGCCCGTTTTCAATAAGATAAACCGATGACCCGCTGCCTTTAACCAGGCTACCGCCAGGATACATCATCACAGCGCCCTCCAATATTGTATCAATATAATTCTGGGTCTTGCTCTGCACTTTTGACCACTGATAACCAAGCGCCTTGAAAAGCTGGCCGGAGGTTACCCAGCGCCTGCGGCCATTATCAATATAATAGACCTTGCCCTGCGGATCTTTTATTAAACTCTTGTCCTCACCATAAATTATGTCTGGACCACTGATATACAAGCTTAAATCGCCGGTCGTGACTTTTTTGACACTTGCCCAGTCATATCCGAGCTTTGTAAATTGCGCACCGGTGATGTTTAAGTGCCTTTTTTTGCCGCCGTCCATCAAAAAAATAAAAGGCGAGGGCGACGCCTGAAGCAGGCTGCCGTCCGGATATTTCAAGAACCTATCCGAGGAAAAAAGATCAAGCTGGGTTTGCGAGATAAAGGCAATCTTTGAATAAGTGCCGCCTTGCGCAGCAAAATCAGCCAATGAATTAAATGTTTTTCTCTCGCCGCTTATAATCTGATAAATACTTGAATTTCCAGACGCCTGATAAATGACCCCCTGGTATTTTTGCTTGTATTGCGCTGCTGCCTGGCGGACCGCCGCAAAATCCAAAGTGCCAGGATCTGATTTTGCCGTATCAATATCTTTGTGTCCGGCTACCACCGGCCCGGTAAAATTTAAGCTGAAGCTCATTGTTGTTGGTGTCCAGATAGAAAAAGTTTTTTGGGTAATGGCCGGGTCAAAATTGTTTGTCGCCGCCAGCCAGCCAATCAGCCTGGAAAGAGATTCTGTCATCACAGCGGGAATCGGCTCGGTTCTGTATTCTCCCAATAAACTGATGCCAATGCTGCCGTAATTGAAATTTTGGCTGGTTTTACTGTTGTAGGCATGGGCGCCTCGTGAGCCATTACCGCCCAGCCGTCCTTCGTAAATTTTGCCTTCCCGATCAATCAGATAATTGTAGCCGATGTCGCCCCAGCCATTGGTCACAGCATGAAAACGAAAAATGCTTTGGATGCGGGCAATCGCCGAAAGTGTGTCCTCATTGTAAGTAGCTGTGTCGTGCACGACAATGCGCTCAACCGGCTGCCAGTCTGAAGGATAGATTTCGTTTTGCGGCAGCCAAGAAATCATTGCATTTAATTCTCCGGAGTTATCCCAAACTGAACGGGGCTGGACAACCGGAATTTCCGAATCAGCATAATATAAAACGCTGGCCGACTGCGCTGCTGCGTTATTCGGCTCAAAAACAAAAAAAAGTCCGATGCTTGCCACAAGCATAACAATAAACAAAACAAGGCTTGTCTTTTTTATAATTTTTTCGGCCATAAAAATTACTTAAAATTAAACTTATTCTGGCTGAAAGTTGCTTAAACCCGTGATATTAATTAATACGTCCGTCAGTAGAAAAGGTTATCTTTGTTCTTATGCGCTAACTGCTGCCCGGAATATTCTGTTTTTATTTTAACAAAAAAGCGCTTCCCGGACAACCCAATAAACTTAAAAAGCAGTCCCTCCGAACTGCTTTTTAAGTTTCTCCGGATCAATTACATACTCGGCGGAACAGACGGATTTGATGGCGGTTGTGGCGGAGCTTCTCCGCCGTCTTTTTTCTTTTTCATGAACATCCAGACAATTAGCGCCACCAGCACGGCTCCTGCAGCGATATAAATCCAATCCATAATTTATTGAACCATCCCAACATTTTTTTATAACGCTCGAG
>MHMW01000010.1 GCA_001819495.1 Candidatus Portnoybacteria bacterium RBG_19FT_COMBO_36_7
CCGTTGTAGCTCAGTTAGCACCCCGCAAATGCGGGGCATGGTAAGGAGTCATGTTTTATACTTATATTTTAAAATCTTTAAAAGATAGAAAAAGATATATAGGTTTTACTTCGGATATTGCTAAAAGATTAAATTACCACAACGCCGGTCTTAATCCATCTACAAAAAACCGAAGACCTTTTGATTTATTTTGCTTTAAGAAATTTAAAAATAAATTAGAAGCAGAAAGACATGAGAGGTATTTGAAACGGCTTAAGGGAGGAAAGCAATTAGAAAAAGAAATAGAGGAAATGTTAAAATCATCGAGATAAATCATCTTTGTCCCGCCAGAGCCGTTGTAGCTCAGTTAGCAGAGCAACTCCATGGTAAGGAGTAGGTCGCCAGTGCAACTCTGGCCAACGGCTCTGGCGGGAGAAAAACCTAAGGAGTAGGTCGTCCCGCACACTGCGGGGCCAACGGCTCAGATCATATAAAAAATAAAAAACGACAATTAAAAATTTAAAATTAACTTATAACTTTTAATTTTTCATTTTTAACTTGAGCGTCAGCGAACGTGCCTCAGCCAAATCTGATAAAACTTCAATGTACCAAATGCAAAAGAACTAATTATTGGTCGCGCAAGAACAAACGCAAAGTCGAGCGGAAAATTGAGATAAAAAAATTCTGCAAATGGTGCAGGAAACACACGCCTCATAAAGAAACTAAAAGATAGCTTATAGCATATAGCCAATAGCTCATAGCACAAAATGTTTCGCTTTGAAACTTTAGAAATTTGGAAGTCATCAATCGCTTACGGGAAACGGTTATATTTTGTGGCTAACAGTTTTCCTAAAAGCGAAACATTTGCTTTGTCAGATCAATTAAAGCGTGCAGCAGTATCTATTTCAAATAATATTGCTGAGGGATCTGGAGGTACGAATAAAGATTTTGCGAACTTTTTAAAGATTTCTATAAAATCAGTTTTAGAAACAGTAAATATTTTAAAATTCGCTGAAAGTGTCGGATATATAAAAGAAGAAAAACGAGAGGTGCTTTATAAAGAGGCAGAATTGCTGATAAGGAGAATTACATCGTTTAAAAACTCGTTATTTAAATGAATTTATGCTTGCTATAAGCCATATGCTGTAGGCTATAAGCTTGAAAGCGGGTGTGGTATAGTGGTATTACAACGGTCTCCAAAACCGTTAACGGGGGTTCGATTCCCTCCACCCGTGCAGCTTAAAATAACCGCTTAACAGAGCGGTTATTTTGGTATAGGGCTCGTGGAGTTAGAACTGGTGGATAACTAAAACAAGAAAAAGAGATATAATAAAAATAATGGACAGTCAACAATTTCAGCCAGCAGAAAATTTAACACCGAACCAAGTCGACGAAAAACCTGTATCGCAAAAATCCAATAAAAAATTAATTGCTGTTATTGTGATTGTTATTGTCTTTCTAGGACTTGGTGCCGGAGCTTTTTGGTATTATACGCAATCTAAGCAGACTAAATCAGTTGTATGCACTCAAGAAGCTAAACAATGCTCGGATGGCTCTTATGTTTCCCGTATCGGCCCAAACTGCGAATTTGCTGAATGCCCAAGCAAAAATCTAGTTGCTTCTACTTTGCCAGATGAAACTGCTGGTTGGCAGACATATCGGAATGAGGATTATGGGTTTGAGTTTAGATATCCGATAGATTTCGGTAAAACAATCATAACATCATTTAATCAAGTGCCACCAGTCGGAGAAGAAGGGCAGGGCATACTAATTAATTTCGATAATAGTGGTGAATTTGGTTTATCATTATTTTTCCCGAAAGATTACATAAAAGATTATAATTTATATAATGATTTTTGTACTGATGAAAAAATAGATAAAGAATTTATTTTTTATTGCAAGAATATTATTATAGGAGGTAAAAACGCTTATTATACTGTTGAATATAGAGAAGTACCTGAATGTAGTGGAGGTTATATGATACAAGAAGCTGATGTTTTTATAGAAAAATCAAAAGGACAAATTTCATTTAGTCAAAACTTCTCTGAAATTCAACAAAAGATCGATGAATTGTACGATTGTAGTTTAGATACCAATGAGGCGCTAGATAAAGAATTAAATATATATTTGGAGAAACTATTTAATAATGATACTTCAGTTAAAGGGTCAAGTCTTATACAAAAATTTAACCAAATCCTTTCCACTTTCAAATTTATAGAATAAATAGATTTTTAAGTAATTCAAAGAGCAGAACCAAATAATAGTGAGTAGTTAGAGTAAAGTAAAGTCATGCTTACGGACTCAAACCTGGAAGATAAAAATACTCACTTTGCGTCTGGATAATAGTTCTAACAACCATTACGAGCCCGTGCTGCTTAAAATAACCGCTTAACAGAGCGGTTATTTTGGTATAGGGCTCGTGGAATCAGAACTGGTGGATAACTAAAATGCTAAAATAAGATATAATAAAAAATAATGGAAAATCAACAATTTCAGCAGACAAATATTAATCAATCAAACTCGCCAATAGAGCTAATTAAAAAAGGCGGTATTAAATTCGGCCTTTCTATTGCGATTGTGGTTATTTGTTTGGTAGCAACAGGCGTAGCGGTTTATTGGTGGCAATTACATAAATTTGCAGATTCATATTACAATGATTTGTACATAGAATGCAGGGATAGCTGCTGTAAGAAATCAGTAGAAACTATGGCAGCAGGAAATTATAAACAATCAGAGAATGGTTGTCCAGATGGATTTCAAAAGAATATGCTTTTGTGCATAACAAGCTATGAATGGTGTCAGTCAAAAACCGACGAAACGGTCAATTGGCAGACTTATCAGAATGATGAGTATAGGTTTAATGTAAAATATCCTTTGAATTGGGAAGTGAAGGAAAATTTGGTTTATGCTCCAAGTATTTTAATCTCTCCAAAAGATGCCAATGATACAAGTTTTTTTATGTATTTTGATGGTACTGGAGCTGAAAGTGTTTTTCAGGGGAATAATTGTGATGGAATTAAAGAGGTATTATTGGCAGGGCGAGAAGCTAAAGAATGCATATTTAATACCGATAACGAATATGGTAAATATATCAAAATTACACAATTGGGCGGCTTAAATTGGGACACAGATAATGAATTAGGATATTCTGTAAGTGTTAGTGAAAAAGAATTAATTCTTATTTATGAGCAAATCCTTTCCACTTTTAAATTTATAGAACCAATTGATACTTCAACCTGGCAGACTTATCGGAATAAACAATATAACGGTTTATGGGAATTTGAAATAAAATATCCAGATACAGTGACTTTAATCACAGGAACTACTCTAGGATCACCTGTAGAATTTGATGGATTAAATGTTGATGCTGTATTAGAATGGAATAACTCATTAAGTAACAAGTGTGAAATTGGTTTAGGAATTTTAGGCTGGGGGCCACCTTTTTCTTGGCAAAAGACTGAAGAAGATTTTTTCATATCTCAAAAGAAATATACAAGGACAATCTGGCGGGAAAATAATAATATTGTGCTTGTTTCGACGAAGTTCATTAGTAACAGTGGTGGGACTTTCGGTATTGATCTTTTACCTCCAAAAAGTGGAAATGACGAATGTTTATCTTTATACAACCAAATCCTTTCGACCTTCAAATTCACGAAATAAATTCAATAAAAGTGAATTGCACGGTAGTATATATTAAACTTACAATTCCGGTACATAAACATACTCATTTTGTCCTTGAATAATGGTTCTAACAACCATTACGACCCCGTGCCATCCTTCGTCAATGCTACGGAATAGCAAGTAGCTTTAAAAAACCGCTTTTTGGCGGTTTTTGTATTGTGGATAAATTAATATACGGCAGCTGATAGTTATGGTATAACACAAAATGTAATAATTAAAAATAAAAAACATGGGGCTATCAAGAGAATTTGTTTCAAACGAACAAAGAAAGTTTAATTTTAAAATTGGCTCGACAATTGCTTCCGCTTTGGCCGGTTTTGTGGTCGGAGTAATTGTGGCCAGCGTGATTTGGGCGATTGGGTTTGATTATCTGAATAGCTTATTCGCTGAGATAATTTAGGCCTAAATTTAATATTCTTGATAGACAAGTTAAAAAGCCTGAAGACAGGTTTTTTAATTTGCTTCGTCTGAAATAAGCTGATATAATAAAAAAATAAATCAAAAAAAAGAATTATGGAGAATCTCCCAAGGCATATCGCGGTTATCCCTGACGGCAACAGGCGATGGGCAAAAAAGAAAGGATTACCCGTTTGGCTCGGCCATCGGGCTGGCGTCAAAGCTTTTGAAAAAATTGCCAAAACCGCTTCGGAATTAGGAATTTTTTGTTTGACCTTTTGGGCCGGCTCATATGACAACTTAACAAAGCGGCCGGCTCAGGAAGTGAAATTTTTAAAAGAAATTTATCGGGTTCATTTTGCCCGCCTGGTGAAAACAAGAGATATTTATACAGACAAAGTTAAAGTGAACATTTTCGGTTTTTGGAAAGAGTTGCTTGAAAACAGAATAAAAAAACCGATGGAAGAGGTGATAGAAAAAACTAAAGATCACAAAGAGAGAATTTTAAATTTTCTCATCGGTTATAACGGCACGAGCGAAATGATGGAGGCGATAAAAAAAATCGTCAATAATTCAAAGGCAGAACAGGCATTCAAAATAACCCCGCAATTGATAAAAGAAAATTTATGGACCAAAGATTTGCCGCCTGTTGACCTGGTTATCCGTACGGGCTTGGAAGGGGATCCGCACTGGTCAAACGGTTTTATGATGTGGGATACAGCCGATTCGCAATTTCATTTTACCGAAACTCTCTGGCCTGATTTTTCGGCTGAAGAATTCAAAAAAGCGATAGAGAGCTATACAAAAACAGAAAGAAGGAAGGGGGCATAAAAAATGCATAATTTTTAATTAATCTATATGGCTCATCGCGAACTAATCGAAAATTTAATCAAAAGCGGGCATTTAAAAACAAGACGCATAATTAATGCTTTCAAAAAAATAGACAGGAAAGATTTTGTGCCAGATGATTTGGAAGAAGAAGCTTATGTCAACGCGCCTCTGCCCATTGGCTGGGGTCAGACAGTCTCTCAGCCGCTGACCGTAGCTTTTATGATAGAGTTGCTTAAGCCGGAAAAGGGCAATAAAATTTTGGATATTGGAGCCGGTTCTGGGTGGCAGACAGCGATTTTAGCCGAGATCGTAGGGAAAAAAGGAAAAGTTTTTGGGATGGAAATACTGGAAAGTCTGGCAGAATTTGGCAAAACGAATGTGGAAAAATACGATTTTATCAAAAAAGGAAGAATAGAATTTATTCATGGCAACGCCCAAGATGGTCTGCCCGAAGAGGCCCCATTCGACAGAATAATCGCTGCTGCTTCGGCCAATGCTATCCCTGAGGCCTGGAAAAAACAGCTTAAAGTTGCCGGCCGAATCGTCGCACCGGTGGGAAGCAGCGTAATGCTTTTAATTAAAAAAAGCGAGAGTGATTTTCAGGAATTTGAAAATCCAGGGTTTGCGTTTGTGCCGTTTATTCCGGCGAGTTCCGAATTAGAGCCCGATTGGAAAAAACATTTTAAGAAACCGCAAGAAAATGTTTAAAATTATTATTTATTTTTTTATTTCTGTAATTTTATTGTTGGCATTAGGGATGATCTCTGCTGTTTACGGTCTTTACCAGTTTTATGCACCGGTGGGCGGAAGCCAGGGAAGAACGATTGAGATTCAGGAAGGAGAAACGGTTAAGCAAATTGCTAGAAATCTTGAAGAGGAGAATTTGATAAGAAGCAATTTTTGGTTTGAGATTTATGTCTGGCTGTCGCAGACTCAGAATAAGCTTCAGGCGGGAAGATATTCGATTAGTCAAAATTCTAGCCTAGTCCAGATAGCCCAAATAATTTCTCAGGGCAAGGTGACGGAAAAAGACATTTGGGTGACGATTCCCGAAGGCTTTCGCTTGGCGCAGGCGCAGGCAAGGCTGGTTGGGGCTGGGCTTGGCGTGGCTGAAGGGATGGACAAAGCGATAGTCAGCGATTACAGCGTTAATTATCTTTTTTTATCGGATGCGCCGCCAAGAGCGAATTTAGAAGGTTTTCTTTTTCCCGATACCTATAAATTTAAAGAAGAGGCAGCTCAACAGGGGATTTTAATAAAAATGCTGGATAACTTTGACAAAAAACTGACATCTCAGATGCGTCAGGACATTGCCAAGCAAAACCGCAGTATTTTTGAGATGATCACGATGGCCAGCATTCTAGAGAAAGAAGTCAAAACAGCAAGTGATCTCAAAATAGTATCCGGTATTTTTTGGAAAAGGATTAATGATAATTATCCTTTGGAAACAGACGCCACCTTAAGCTATATTTTCAACGACAAAGAAGGCAGTCATACGATTGAGCAGACAAAAGTCGATTCGCCTTACAATACCTACAAATATATCGGTCTGCCACCAGGCCCCATCAGCAATCCAGGTCTCTCGGCCATTGAGGCGGCAATTTATCCGCAGGAATCAGATTATTATTTCTTTTTGACCAAACCTGATACCGGCGAAGCAATTTTTTCAAAGACGTTAGAAGAGCATAATTTGAATAAGGCAAAATATTTAAAATAGTTCATGTTTTAATAATTTAAAATCATTTTGGTTCTAATCAATTAGTCTTATTGTGGACAACTGGATATTTTCTTATTTCTTTACAGAGCATATAATTATATTAACAATCTTATAAATTAGATTATCATGAAAAATCAACAAGTGCTTCCGGAAAATAATAAAAAACCGACAAACAGCTGGCCTATTTTTATTGTCGGCACTTTACTGCTCATTCTATTGATTGCGGCAGCCTCGTATTACTACTTTCTCTATCTTAAAAAACAGCCGGTATCTCCTGAGCCCGAGCCCCAGGTGAACGACAAGCTCTTCACCGAAGAATTCCTTGAAAAGCTCGGCCACCCGGAACAATATTACTATTTAAACGGCGTTGTCAAAGAAATTAACTCAACAGATAAGATTATCTATATGGACAGCACCTTCTCAGGAGCGTTTATGACCTCAGCTCCGCAACCCTCTGAACCATATAAAGTCCATGTTCTGGTCAAAGAAGACACCGAGATCTCAAAAATAACCATATTCATTGACCAGTCCGAGAAAGAAAACAATTCAATTCCCAAGAGCGAAACCACCCGATTAACTTTTGAAGACATAAAGGTGGGGGACAATATCTCGGCCAGCTTCTTGCCCGAAGAAGGTGACAAACTGGACAATTTTGAAGCAAAAAGGATTCAAATCCAGGAGATATTAGGCCAATAAAGAATTTTAATAAAACAAAACAATCTCTATGCCCAACAAACTTAAACTATCGCCAAAAGGAAAAGGACTCTTAATCGCCTCCTTTTCCTTTTTATTTTTTATTTTTGCTTTTGGAGCTGATGCGCAGACACTGCTTCAGGCCTCTCTCTGGGGCACAAATAACTGGCAGGACCCGATAACTGTTGACCAAGGCACTCCTTTGCAGTTGGGATGGAATTTTCCTGGTTATACAAGATGTAAATTTGAGGAAAATTTTGGTTATCCTTTCGGCCCTTCTGGCACTGTTTCAATTCCGGCTTATAGGTCAAGCTATTTCATGAAGTGCTGTAATGATTTTTTATGCACAAATCCAATAATTGATACTGTTACGATAAATGTAGCTCTTCTTCCTGCAGGAAAGCAGATTTACTGGGATTACAGGATTTGCGACAAGCAGACCAATTGCCAAGGGATGTTTGTTTCTGCTGAGGCCGGTTATACCCAAAGCAATGCACAACAGGTTTATGATAAATTATGGCCTTTATCAACTTTGCCGCATAACTGGAATAGTTCTTTGAATGCTGAGATTGGGCTATGGTATGACAACGATAACGATTTCGGCTTCGTGCAATTGGTTTCTTTGGGCGGCTCGTGGAAAAGAGGAATTGTTTATTCCTATAAAGATCAAAAAGTGTTCTTGGCTTCTGCTGAAGGGAACTGGGGAGACGATTCTTTCTTGCACTGTTATCCGGAAATTAATCCGGGCGGAAATCTTGGTGTCTGGGCTCCTTTGGGAGGAAATCCCGGCGGCAACATGCCTACGATTTATTCCCAGGCAAGCAAGCGTTCTGTCTGCGATCTTTTTGGAGCAGCGCACCCCAATGCTTACGATATTAGCGGCGGGTGGCAGGATATTCGATGGTATAATGATTTAACAATAGGATTCGGCGACCCAATCCCCGGATGGAATTGGCTTAATATTTTTATAATGAGAATGGATGGCATTCATGCAATTCCTAGTGCCGATTATTCTAACTGGTGGTTTGAAACACCGACTCATTACGAATGCACCGAAAGCAAAACCTGCCAGATAGCTCCGGGTTCAGGCCCGAGCACCTGTTCTACTGACATAGATTGCGGAACCCTGCCCACCTTTAATGCTTATTGCAAAGCCATTCCTGATTTTGGCCCCGCTCCTTTATATGATGTTTCAGTTGAGGCATGGACAGAAGGGACTGCGCAGGGAGATATAGTTTATAGATTTGATTGCGGAACTGGTGACGGCTGGGGCAATGATTATACTCTTATTCGAGATCCTAATGATCCCGATCCCAATCAGGGAACAGGTTATACTGCTTTAGGAATATGCGATTATTCTTTGGATGGTTCGTACTCCGTAAAAGTTGAAGCATCGCAGTCTGGCTTGGTTGACACTGCGGATTGTTCTGTTGATGTACAGCCGGGCAGTCTAATTCCGGCTGGCGAGATAATTATCGAGGGAAAGGGCCCCACAGGGTCATTTAGCAGTGCTCCGATTACAGTAGGATTTGGTGATGATATTGAGATAAGATGGAAGACATCGAATGTTCATGATTGCCAGGCTTTTAATTCAACGGACATGGCATCTTGGGCCGGCCCCAAGCCAGATTCGGGCGGTCCGGAAATAATAAGTGATATGCGCAATACAACAACTTTCAACTTAACTTGTCTTGAAGACATTAGTAATCAGCCCATTGAGGGATCGTTTGTCGTAAATGTCCAATTCAAGCCCTGGTGGAAAGAAGTTTTTCCCTGGTAAAAATTTTTATCAGGCAGTTAATTTTTCTGAAAAAACTTGGCCGGTGTTGACAGATTGACGGCATTGCCATATATTATAAACGCAACTGAATAAAAGCCATTCTTGGCTGCCTTGTGCAGCTTGGGAATGGCAAGCCATAGAAAGCGGCCCCTTCGCTTCGTTCAAGGCAAATCCTTAGCGGAGTAAAAGATAAGTGCCGCCCAGGCGTAA
The DNA here is from genome assembly GCA_001819495.1 of Candidatus Portnoybacteria bacterium RBG_19FT_COMBO_36_7. Taxonomy (GTDB): domain Bacteria; phylum Patescibacteriota; class Minisyncoccia; order Portnoybacterales; family GWB1-42-6; genus CG1-02-40-82. The sequence continues at coordinate 9,288 of MHMW01000010.1, forward strand.
GAATAGCTTTTGCAATCAGTGCAGAGTTTATGGCAAATTAAAATTTTGTCGTAAGCCATATGCCATAAGCAACATGCTATTTATGGTCGTACGTCTGGAAAGCGTACGTTTTTTATTTGTCAGCAGCAGAGTTATGTTAACAAAAAAACAAAAACAGGAGCTAATAGAGAATTTAGGAGAGAAAATAAAAGCCGCAAAATCGGTGATTTTTGCCGATTATAAAGGCCTTAAAGTTTCCCAGCTTAAAGATTTGCGGAGAAAACTGAAAGAATCACAAGGTGAATTAAAAGTGGCCAAAAAGACATTGATCGATTTGGCGCTTCAAAAATTAAGCGTCAAAGATGCTATTTTAAAAAAAATGGAAGGTCAGATCAGCTTGGTTTTTGGCAAGGAAGATGAAGTTTCCGCAGCCAAGGTCCTTTATGATTTTTCAAAGAAAAATGAAGGATTGAAAATTTTGGGCGCGATCCTGGAAGGAAAATTTATGGATCAGTCTCAAGCTTTGGCTTTGGCCAAAGTCCCTTCGCGGGAACAGTCCCTGGCGCATCTGGTCGGCACCATCAACGCTCCTCTGCAGAATTTAGTTTCTGTGCTGCAAGGAAATTTAAGGAGTTTAGTTTTTGTATTATCACAAATTAAAAAATAACCATAAGAATTTACGAATCATTACGAATTTACAAATTTATCCTGAGTTTATCGAAGGATCTGCATATTCGTAAAAATCCGTACATTCGTAAGGCATAAAAAATGAGCGAAGAAAAAAATACCGAGGCTATAGAAGTCCCGGAAAAATTCAAAAAGTTAGTTCAGCAGATCGAGGAGTTGTCTGTTGTCGATCTGGCGGAACTTGTCAAGGTGCTGGAGAAGAAATTTGGCGTTTCGGCCGCCATGCCGGTAATGGCAGCCGCATCGGCCTCTGCTTCGGGCGAAGCCGGGGCAGCGAAAGAAGAAAAAACCGCTTTTTCTGTTGAATTGAAAGCGGCGGGGGACCAGAAAGTTAATGTCATCAAGGTTGTCCGTGAAGTAACCGGTCTTGGCCTGAAAGAAGCCAAGGACCTGGTTGACGCCGCTCCAAAACCCATAAAAGAAGGCATTAAGAAAGAAGAGGCGGATGAAATAAAACAGAAACTGGAAGCATTCGGCGCCACAGTTGAGATAAAGTAATTATTGGTTTTTAGTTTATGGTTTAGCGCAGCTAAAAATCTCCCAATTCGGGAGTTTTTAGTTTTTTATTTTAGAATTTCCCCAAGGTCTATCGGTGGAGTGATGAATTTTTTTGGTTTTTGGGCCATATGGATTTTCTGTTCCAGCGGCGGATCGTCTTCTATTTTAAGCAATAAAATAGCAAGTGCCATTGTCTTATTTTCTTCTCTGGCAATTTTTTCTATTTGGTCTGAGATTTCCAGAAGATTTTGGCTACTGCCCAAAATCTGTTTGAGCCCACTGGCAGATAAAAGTTCGCCAAGTTTTGGCGTGGCAAAGACAATTTTATCTCCGGTTTCGATTTTGCCCGTAACAATTCTGGAAAAAACTTTTGAAGGATGAGGTTTCTCCGAATCGGACGCGATTTTGCGGCCTAGATCGACAAGGTGGCTCTGCCGTTCATGATACGCATATGATGAACCTGATTGAACTAATAATATATCCTCTTTAGCCAGGGCGGCACAAACAAAATGAAACTTGCCCAGCCATTCCAGATTTCCTTGTTTGGCCAAATCGGCTAAGTGACCATTGGCTTTTTTTAGGGCGGCCCGAAAACTTTTTATGGCGCCTCTTTCCGGAGACAGATAGTATTCTCGTTTTATCAGGGAAGCCAGCAGGTTGTTTAGATAACTGCAGTCTTTGACGCAGGAAAGCTCAGCCACGATATAAAGATTGCCGAGGGGTACCTGTTCAATATTTTCTGGCTGGTAGGAAAAAATTTCACAAGCAGTTTGTGGTTTATTTGAAAATTCTCTGGAGAGTCTCGATTTAAAAATAATTTCCTCTGTTTTAACGACCATACCAGCTAGTAGAAATCGGATAATAGTTTGGAATCGCCGCCAGGCAGGAGTCTAATTTTTGCTGCCCAGGCATATACGTACTTCATTATACCACAATATTTTATACGGAGAAAATATCAATATGTTGCCAAATTGATAAGAAAAATATATAGTAATTATAGTAATATTTAAAATAAATATGTCTGGCAAAGAAAGGAGCTTTGCCGCCATTTTTTGTTTAATTATGGTTCAACAGGTTTTGGAAATTTTATTTGATTCGCCGGTCAAAGTCAGGCTGCTCAAGCTTTTTTTGAGGAATCCGGACAAGTTTTTTCACGAAAAAGAAATTGCTAAAAGGATTCAGTCTGATTCTCGGCTGGTTGGCCGCCAGATAAAAGGATTGTTTGACATCGGCTTTTTGAAAAAAAGGAAAGTCACAAAAAAAAAGAAAGATGCCAAAAAAGGGATCTATTATTCTGCCAATTCCAGCTTTGGTTTTTATAATGAATTGCGCAGCTTGGTTTTGAAATCCAGCCCCGCTTCCAAAGAAAAAATCCTGAGAAACGTTTTGAAGCTGGGCCGGATAAAATTGTTGTTGCTGGCGGGGATTTTTTTGAACACCAATAACAGCCGGGTTGATCTGTTTGTCATCGGTGACGAGATAAAACAGGCCAAAGCCAGCCCTTTCCTAAAAAATCTGGAATCGGAGGTCGGCAAAGAGATCAGTTTTGCCTTTATGAACACCAAAGAATTTTATTACCGCTACCATATGTTTGACAGATTCGTGCACGACATTTTGGAAAAGCCGCACGAGAAGCTGATTGATAAGTTGAAGGTTTGAGCTTAATTAATAATTTTTCAATAATGAAAAATTTTGAAATAAGGGACGATTAGCCCATCTGGTTAGAGCGTTGCATTTTCACCCCGTTAGATATTTGGGCGGTTAGCTCAGTGGTAGAGCATCGCATTCACATTGCGGGGGTCATAGGTTCAAATCCTATACCGCCCACAAAAAATCTAACGGGGCAGGTTGCAAAGGTTGCTGGTTCGAGCCCAGTATCGTCCACAAAAGAATTAATCTCGCTTCATAAGTTTCCCTTGTGTATTTATACAACCACACTCGAAACTTTTTTAGCAAAAATTGCTTAACTTGACGAACGCCCCCGCTTGCTCTCAAAAAGCAAAACGCCTCAAGCAAAATTTTCTTTTCCTTAAAAGAATTAAAAATCCGGCGCGCGCCAGATTTTTTTAATACTCTTGCAGAAATCCCTGCGCTTTCAAGCGCGGGGATGAATGCAAGCCCGTAACGAGACGTTCCCTTAAGGCGTTGACAAGATAAATTAGATATGTTATAATTTATAAATCCATAAAGGTGAGTAGGTTCTTTCAAATTTAACCCCTAAACCATACTAAGAAGGAGGTATTAAAATGGTGACAATGACGAACAGTAAATGGTGGGTCAGAAAGTTAGGCGAGGGTCCGTGGTCGGTCGAAGTTGTGGTATTTCATGACCAGCCTCATTTTGAGGAAATCGCGGCTTTTGTCATGGCCAAGATCTGGGGCAGGCATGTTTTTCCCGGGATTGAGAATGCCAGAGTAGAATTTCAAACTAATGGCTGCTTGCCAGAAGAATTTACCGGTCTGAGCGCGGATCAGATTTTGATCCAAAAAAAGTACCTAGCGATCGGCATAGGCAGAGGATTGCTGGACGAACATGGAGTTGATTCTCCCAGTTCTGCGCATTTAATGGCGGAAATATTGGAGGTCGACCAGAAACCGGAGTTGAAATTACTATTGAATTTTTGCAAGCGGGTTGATTTTGAGGGGAAAAGTATGCCGCTGGATCCGCATTCCTGGCTAAATGACCGATGGGATAATTGTGAAAACGATGAAGGGCTGACAGATGTCTTCGATTGGGCAGTCGATGGTATCCACGATTTTCTTGCCGGACAGATAAAATTTCAACAATGTGAAAATGATTTTTTAAGAACCGGCAGAATAATCGAAGGGCCCATCAGAATCGCGATCGTCAAATCGGACATCCGCAAGATGAACAAGTGGATCCGCTGGAAATTCGGCAAGAAGATAGATTTTATCATCCAGCGGAAAAGCAGCGGGAATACAATTATTTTTTCAACACCTTCCACGAAAGTTAATTTTACGGATGTCGTGAGGATCGTCAGGATGCAGGAGCTTCGCAAAAGAAGGTTTCTTATTCCGATGTGGTATAAGCTGGAAGTGGAAGGCGACTGTCCCCAATGCCCCCCATGGTATTACTCAAAGATGGTAATGAGCCAGCTTTTAAACGGCTCCAAATCCACATCTGATATCGAGCCGACTGTTCTTACTTTGAGAGAGCTAGCCGGTTGTATTATTCTGGCTGCATCAAGACTTTCAAAAAAATGTGAAGAGAAGATTTGTTTAAAGTCTGGATGTGAGTCTTATCGAATTGGTCTTCTGGTTTGCAGGGATAAACAAAGAAACAATGGTTCTCTAAAACAAAGAGATATTAAAATAATCTCTGAGTAAATAATCAGCCCCGAACAATTAATATTCGTTCGGGGCTTTTCTTTTTTTCATTTATATAGTAAAAATAAATATATGGCCCAGAAAAATAAAAAAATTTGTTTCG
>MHMW01000011.1 GCA_001819495.1 Candidatus Portnoybacteria bacterium RBG_19FT_COMBO_36_7
GTGCCTGTATAATATTTATTTTTACTTTGGCTTTTTATTATGTAAACAGTATACATTAAAATTCAGCTCTTTCCGCCTTTGGCGGAACCCCGCCGTAGGCGGTGGCCAAGCAGGCGCACTAGACCACTATGCGAACCCTCCGCCACGGACAGATTGCGAAAATAAAAATTTTATTCTTTCTCTTCCTTTGCCTGTTTTTAAGAATCTTTCTTCTTTTAAAGCATCATTTTTATTCAGAAAGGCTTCGTAATACATTAATTTCCACGGTTTTCCTTTATTAGAAAAGGTTGATTTGCCTAAATTGTGTTCTTTTAGTCTCTGGCGTAAGCTTGACGTACTTCCGATATATTTTTTATTCAGCTTTTCGCTATAAAGTATGTAAACGTAATACATATTATTCGTCCACCCCGCCCGAGGCGGGTCCGCCATGGGCGGATATACGATCTCTCCTTTGTATTCATTAAGCAGCTTTATCCAATTTTTCTTTGTAGTGTTTTTCGTAAGTTTCTTCAATTAATTTATCTTGTTCTTCTGGCGTCAATTCTTTTTCAAAAAACGGGCTTAATTTCAGGGTTTCTCTGATGTCGTCCTTTATTTCTTGTTCAGACAATGGTTTCTTATAATTTTCATTCTCACGAACGTTTTTAATTTTTTCAAAATTAACAGGTTCCATAAATTTTACTTATTTTAATTTTATAAAATTATCAATTATTAATTTTGCTTCGGCGTCGGAATACTGGTGCAAAGGATGCTTCATAAAATAGGAGCTGACGTCCAGATAACCGCCTTTATGCCTGTCTAAAGCCAGCTTGGCGCATCTTATCGCGTCAATTGCCACGCCGGCGGAATTTGCCTTGTCGTCAACTTCAAGCCGCATTTCAAGCGAATAAGGCACATCCGCAAACATTTTACCTTCTATCCTGATAAAAGCAAGTTTTGTGTTGCCAAGGAACGGGATAAAGTCGCTCGGGCCGACGTAAATATTGTCTGATTTTAATTCTTCTTTCAGCTGGCTTTGCACCGAGGTCGTTTTGCTGATCTTTTTAGATTTTAAACGCGAGGACTCTTTCATATTTAAAAAATCTGTGTTGCCGCCGACGTTCAATTGATAAGTTTTATGGATTTTTGTTCCTCTGTCGTCGCAAAGTTTCGCCAAGACCCGATGAACGATGGTAGCTCCAATCTGACCCTTGATATCGTCGCCGATAACCGGAAGTTTTGCGCGAGCGAAGCGGTTACTCCATTTTTTATCCGAAGCAATAAACACAGGAATACAGTTAATGAAAGCGCAATGTGTTTCAATCGCTATATTGGCCCATAATTCGGTTGCTTTTTGACTGCCAACAGGCAGGTAATTTATTAAAATTTCTGTTTTAGTTTTTGCCAGTTCTTCCAATATCTGCTGGCGCAGTTTGGCAGGTTTGGTGGGGTTTTTTAGCGGCTGGATTTTGTTTAAAACATAAATTCCGATTCCGTCCATAACTGGAGCTTCTTTGACAATTGTTTTGCTCTGCGGCAATTGCGTCCATTTGACAAGATTGGGGCTTTTATAAACCGCTTCATTCAGGGGCTCGCCGATTTTGTTTTTTCCGACATCAAAAGCGCTGACAAATTCAATATCCGAATATTTATAAGGACCGACTCGCTCATGCATCAAGCCGACCATCTCTTTTGTTTTATGACTTTTATAATACTCAATGCCTTGCGCCAGCCCGGAAAAGCAATTGCCCACACCGATGACACCGACGCGGATTGGTTTTGACATAAGGAAATCCAAATATCAAAATCCAAATTATTCTCCCCCTTCGGGAAATCTCCCGTAGGGGGACAAATCAATGACTGAAATCCAAAATCCAAAAAGTTTTGATATTTGGGCTTTGGATTTGATTTGACATTTGAACTTTGGATTCGGGATTTAAAATTTCATTCCCCGCAGAATTTTTATTCTTTCCTCTATCGGGGGATGGCCACCCTCCTTCGCTAAAGCTTCGGACGGGCGAGACTCATTGTATATTAAGCTTCTAAGACATGCCGCGTAATATCCTGACTCGTTCTTCTATAGGTGGATGTGACATAAACAGCGTTGAAAAATTTTTTTTCTTGAACGGATTGGCAATAAAAAGATGGGCAGTAGCGTTATTGGCCACTGTCAACTGGTTTGTGTCCAAGGCGATTTTTTCCAGCGCCGAAGCCAGGCCTTCCGGATAGCGAGTTAAAAGCGCGCCGTCAGCGTCAGCCAGAAACTCTCTTTTGCGGGAGATGGCCAATTGAATCAAGGTTGTGGCCAAAGGCGAAAGAATGGCCAAAATCAATCCCACAAGCGCTAAAATCTGACCAATTTGTCCGCCTTGGCGGCTTCTCCTGCCGCCGCCCAAAAAAGAAAATCGCAAGAACCAATGTGACATCAAAGAAATAAAACCGACTAGGATCACGATAACTGTTGCCAACAAAATATCTCGGTTGCCGATATGAGAAAGTTCGTGGGCAACAACGCCTTCGATCTCGTTCTTGTTTAATTTTTCAATTGCGCCGCGAGTCAAAGCCACCACCGCGTGTTCCTTGTCGCGGCCTGTGGCAAAAGCATTAATTGCCGGCTCGTCAATTATATAGATTCTGGGCATGGGTAATCCGGCGGTAATGCAAAGATTTTCGACGATATGAAAAAGTTCCGGGTTTTCTTCGTGCTTGACTTCGTGCGCTCGGCTGACAGCAAGAGCAATTTTGTCCGAAAACCAATAAGAAACGAAGCTTATTATAGAGCTGAAGGCGACCGCAATATATAAAATTAAAGGTTTTTCTAAGTTGTAACTGAAGATATAACCAAGCCCGATGATAAAAACTAAAAAAACTGCAAACAGAAGCCAGGTTTTACGAACATTTTTGTCAGCGTGGGTGTAAAGAGTTGCCATTCCAGGTAGTAGAAATTCGACTATGATTTAAATTTTATTTAAATTTAAATCATAAATCTAGTCCATATTAATTATGCCGAGTAGTGATGATTTGGAACCGACGAGGAATACAAAAATAATTATTTTTATGTTGAATTTTCACTACCTGGCATATTTATAAATGATAATACAAAAATTATAAAAATTCAATTGGCGGAGAAAGAAAAAAGGCCGCTGGCGATGCAACGGCCTTCAGACAAAGTTATTCCTGAAGGAAATCTTCAATCTTAGTGCGGTCAAAGCGGTCAAACGGCGCGTCTACCTTGATTATCTTCTGATTTTCTTTTTTGTGTTTTTTAAGAAAATTCAGAAGGTTGTTGCTCTCACAATTTTTATTTTTAGGTTTCTGGCATTCAGCGACAATAATAGTATGGCTCGGCTGATGAACATTAAACACTTCAGCGGCCTGGGCATAGTAGCAAATTATTGAATTTTTGAATCTGGATATTTTTGTGCAGATTTTTTCCAGAGTATCTGTAATTAAAAAATCATCTCCAATGATAAGCAATTTCATTTTTGCCTCCTCTTTTTTTTATTTCAGATTTTTCCATTGTCAATTAACTGGTCAAAGAGACGATAAAAATCGGAGATTGCCGCATTAAGAATAAGACTCAAAACAAAAGTCAGAATACAGAGTCCGAACAAAAAAACAGCTATTAAAGCAATGAACATAAGACCAACTTCCCAAGATGTCATCTTTGTATCCTCCTTTTAATTCAATTTTTAAGAACAAATTTTTCCGTCTTTTAACATAACACTTTTTAGCTGAATTGTAAATAGAAGCGGCCCGCTTTTTTGAAAAAGCGAGCCGCCAGTTAAAAATTAAAGCGTATCAGTTAAAAGCTGCTTTAATAGTCCATTCCGCCCATACCTCCCTGCATTCCCATGCCGCCGGGCATTCCGCCCATACCCGGCCCTTCTTTCTTTTCGGGCAGATCAGTAACAACTACTTCAGTCGTTAAAAGCATGGCTGCGCCAGAAACCGCGTTCTGCAAAGCCAAACGCACAACTTTTGTCGGGTCAATAATGCCTGCTTTAGATAAATCTTCGTAATTGTTAGTTGAGGCGTTAAAACCAAAGGCATCAGAATGTTTTTTAACTTCAGCGGCAACAACCGCTCCGTCTTCTCCTGAATTTTTAGCAATTTGCCTTAGCGGCTCTTCCAGGGATTTTTTTAAGATATTTACACCGGTTTGTTCATCCTCTTTTAATTTGAGCTCGTCCAGGGCTTTGATGGCTCTGATCAGCGCCACTCCGCCGCCGGGCACTATTCCTTCCTCAACAGCGGCTTTGGTAGCGGCCAGAGCATCATCGATTTTGTCTTTTTTTGCCTTCATTTCTACTTCGGTGGCCGCACCAACTTTAATAACAGCGACTCCGCCTGCCAGTTTGGCCAGCCGTTCCTGAAGTTTTTCTTTGTCAAAAGAAGAATCAGTCTGTTCAATTTGTTTTCTTAATTGAGAAATTCTTGCTTCAATGTCAATTTTTTTGCCCTTTCCTTCAATGATGGTTGTATTTTCTTTGGTGGAAAGAATTTTACGCGCCCGGCCCAGCATCTTTATATCAGCGTTTTCCAGTTTCATCCCTTTTTCTTCGCTGACAACCTGTCCGCCGGTGACAACCGCGATATCTTCCAGCATTTCTTTTCGTCTGTCGCCAAAACCCGGCGCTTTAACCGCCAACGTGTTGAAAGTGCCGCGCAGCTTGTTGACCACGAGGGTAGCCAGAGCATCGCCTTCAATTTCGTCAGCAATAATGACCAACTGTTTAACCCCGCTTTTTGCCAGTTTTTCCAGCACAGGAATGATGTCCTGAAGCGAGGCGATTTTCTTGTCAGTTATTAAAATATACGGATCTTCGTATTCGGCTTCCATTCGGTTGACATTGGTGACCATGTAGTGAGAAACATATCCTTTGTCAAACTGCATGCCTTCCACCACTTCTTTGGAAACGCCAAATGTCTGCGATTCCTCAACCGTGATAACGCTGTCTTTGCCAAGTTCCTGCATGACATCGGCCAGCAGATTGCCGACTTCTGCGTCTTCAGCCGAAATAGTTGCCACCTGAGCAATCTCAGAGCGGCTTTTTATTGGTTTTGACATTTTTTTCAAAGCATTAACAACCGCTTCTGACCCTTTTTCAATGCCGTGCTTGATTTCAAGAGGATTAGCGCCGGCAGCCACGTTTTTCAGGCCCTCTGAAATTATTGCCTGAGCCAGAATTGTGGCAGTAGTTGTGCCGTCGCCGGCTGTGTCGCCGGTTTTGGAAGCTACTTCTTTAACTATCTCGGCGCCTATATTTTCAAATTTATTTTCAAGTTCTATCTCTTTGGCTATCGTTACACCGTCATTGGTGATATACGGGGCGCCAAATCCTTTATCCAAGACCACATTGCGGCCTTTAGGACCTAAAGTCACTTTGACCGTATCGGCCAATTTGTCTACGCCTCTTTTTAATAAACGACGAGCTTTTTCGTCAAATAAAATTTGCTTTGCCATGTTCCTTTGCTTCGCTCAGTCAAGTTAAAAATGCAAAGTGCAAAATTAAAAATGATTGGACGAATTTGATATAAAAAATAAATTTTTAACTTTTAATTTAGCAATTTTGGGCTAATCAAAAATTGCCAGTATGTCTTCTTCTTTCGCTATCAAATATTCTTTTCCTTCTATTTTGACTTCATTGGGGCCGTATTTAGTAAAAAGCACGTTATCACCTTTTTTGACGTTCATCGGAACGCGCTTGCCGTTCTCGTCTAACTTGCCCGCTCCAACGGCAATGACCCGGCCTTTTTCAGGCCTTTCTTTATCAACGGTTTCTGGCAGGATTATCCCGCCTTTTGATTTTTTTTCTTCGGTTATCGGCTCCAGAATGACTCTGTCGCCAAGAGGTTTGAGCTTCATATTTTGTAACCTTACGAATGTACAAATTTCTACGAATATACAAATTCGTAAATTCGTAATGATTCGTAAATTCGTATGGGATATACTTAGCACTCTCGCTTATTGATTGCTAATACCCTATTTTATTCAGACATCGGGCTCTTGTCAAGTCCTTAGCGGTTTGTTAAGGTAAAAACAGTTCTTAAAACTGTGCTTTTTAACACAGAAAGGAGGCAGGATATGAAATGGTTTTATCGGTTATTTGGATTTTATCCGGACGTGAAATTTTTAATTTTGCTTCTGACCCTGATTTTATTAAGTATTCCCGAAATTATCAGGTACCGCATCCGCCCCTATTTGGACGAATGGACAATGAATTTAATCGCTAGTGCTAAATCAAAAAAATACAGAAAAAAGGAGGCGAGGAAGATGAAAAAAATGTTTATGTTTTTTATTGCCTTAGCGGCCGTTCTGTTATTTTCCGGTGAAGCCGCAGCGCAAGCGAGGACAAGAGATTACCGCTCATACCGGGGAGATCACCGCGGCAGTTCGCACAGAAACCATGGTTTTGATGGCAGAGAATATTTTTACAGAAGCGAGCGTTTTAGCCGGCAATATCATTACAGGCGCGACTATTATAGTGACAGTTTTTCTTACCGGCATCACGAACGATGGTCCAGAAGCTACAGATATTGGGCGCCTCATTATTATGATTATCGGTACTTTCATTACTACCCGCGAAGAATTTGGATTTCCGGCTATTGGGACTGGCAATGGACTCCCTGTGGCTGGACAAGAGTCTGGATTCCGGGTTGCTGGCAGCACGTTTATTAAACAAGCTTTCCCGTCTCAGAAAATTGAGGCGGGATTTTTTTGTATGCAAAAAAGCTTCGGTCAAAATTGACCGAAGCTTTTAGGTTTAAAAAACTAAAAGAACACTATCTCGTGATTGCCAAATGCTGTTATTTCGTGATTTTGAGGAAATTCAACCAGAAATCCGTCTGCTTCCTTATCAATTTCTGCTTTTTTTGGTACACCGATTATTATACCCGCTTTTTTGAAAAAAAATGAGTCTTTATTATTGATCAATACCCATAATTTCTTAACCGGTTCTCTCCATGTTGGATACATTTTTTTTCACCTCCTTTTAATGGTTGGCATCAACCGAGTTTTTTGATGAGTTTTTTGTATTTAAAATAACTTGCTGCGAACTAGGAAAAGATGATGATTTTTAACTTTGCGCTTTGAATTTTAATCTATCTAAGATACCTTCCCGTATAGCTCTTTTTGTTTTTTATGATATCACGAATTGGGCCTTGGGCAACAATATATCCGCCTTTCTCCCCTCCTTCTGGTCCCAGATCAATTATCCATTCAGCGGTTTTTATTACTTCGGGATTGTGTTCAATTATTAAAACTGTATTAGAGCGGCTAACCAAAGCATGTAAAACAGAAAGTAATTTATTGACGTCGTCAAAATGCAAGCCGGTGGTCGGCTCGTCTAAAATATATAAAGTTTTTCCGGTAGCTCTTCTTGCCAGTTCAGTTGACAACTTTACTCTCTGCGCTTCTCCTCCAGAAAGAGTCGTTGCGGGCTGACCAAGCTTCATGTAGCCCAGGCCTACCTGAACTAATGTTTCCAGTCTTTGGCGAATAGGCGGGATGTTTTTAAAAAAGCCATGGGCTTCTTCAATTGACATGGCTAAAATCTGAGCAATATTTTTCCCTTTGTATTCAATTTCCAGTGCTTCTTTGTTGTAACGAGTGCCGTGACATTCTTCGCATTCAACATAGACATCGGGCAGAAAATACATTTCTATTTTCTTAAATCCTTCTCCCTGGCAGGCTTCGCATCGGCCCCCTTTAACGTTAAAACTGAAACGGCCTGGTTCATATCCTCGCAATCTGGCCTCTTGCGTTGAAGCAAATAGATCGCGGGTATACGTAAAAGTTCCGGTGTAAGTTGCCGGATTTGAACGCGGAGTGCGGCCAATCGGCGACTGGTCAACAATAATGACTTTATCTAGGTTTTCTATGCCCAGAATCGCTTTATGGCTGCCCGCCTCCTCATGCGCACCATAGAATTCTTTTGAAAGCGCTGTGCCCAGAATATCGTTGATTAAAGTGCTTTTGCCTGATCCTGAAACACCTGTGACGCAGACAAATTTTTCCAGCGGAATTTTGACGTCTATATTCTTTAAATTATGTTCCGTTGCCCCTTTAATAGTTAAAAATCTGTTTATAGTCGACCGACTACGGGCTGCACCACCGTTTTCCGCTAACTGTCTGCCGCCAGAATTAATCCGTTGGCCGTATTCTGTATTCTGTATTCTGTCAGCAATTTCAATTTTTTTCCTCCCGCTCAAATAATCGCTCGTCAACGTATGCGCCTTTATCAGCTCTTTATAAGTGCCCTGAAATATCACTTTTCCTCCGCTTTCCCCGGCCCCCGGACCGATGTCTATGAGCCAGTCAGCCGATTCCATGGTTTGTTTGTCGTGTTCAACAACTATAACGGTATTTCCCAAATCCCGTAGCTGATAGAGAGTGTTTATAAGCCGGCTCAGGTCTCTCTGATGCAAGCCGACAGACGGCTCGTCCAGAATATAAACAACGCCCGAAAGCCCGGAGCCGATCTGTGTTGCCAGCCGTATTCTCTGTGATTCGCCGCCAGAAAGCGAAGTTGATTCGCGCTCAATCGTCAAATAATCAAGCCCGACGTCAATTAAAAACTGGAGACGATTAAGGATTTCTTTCGTGATCTGGTGAACAACTTTTTCTTCGCTTGCAGACAGGTGCAAATTACGAAAAAATTTAATTAATTTTTCAATACTCATAGCAGAAATTTCGTCAATGCTGTATTGTGCAATTTTGACGGCCAGCGCCTCTGGTTTCAGTCTTTTTCCCAGGCAGGTCGGACATTTTTTAATAAGCATATATTTTTCGATTTCGGCTCTGGTATAATCTGATTCGGTTTCTTTCCATCTCCTCTGCAGATTGGGAATTACACCTTCAAATTCACTGTCACCATATAAAATTACTTTAATGTTTTCTTTGGAAAAATTTTTTGCCGGTTTGTTCATTGAAAATCCGTGTCTGTTTGCCAATTGAGAAAGCTGCCAGTAATACCAGCCTTGCCTCCCGACCCGGTGCGAAGCGGTCGCCCATGGCCGCACCGCGCCTTCGGCCAAGGTTAAATTCGGATTTGGGATAACAAGCTTTGGGTCAATTTCTAATTTTGAGCCGAGCCCCTGGCAATCAGGGCAGGCGCCATACGGGCTGTTGAAGGAAAAAATCCTCGGCGCGATTTCGGGCAAAGAAATTCCACATTTCTGGCAGGCGAAAAGCTCGCTGAAAACAAAATCATTTGAATTGTCTACGGTCGACCGACTGCCGACTACGGTTTTTTTTGACGGTAGTCGGTTGATTGTAGTCGGTTGACGATTTATAATTACTATTCCGCTTCCGAGCTTCAGTGCCGTTTCAACTGAATCGGCAATTCTTGTTCCGGTTTCTTTGCCAGTCTCATCAGATAGCTCAACTCTGTCAACCACCACCTCAATATCGTGTTTTTTTTGTTTATCGAGATTTAATCCCAGCGCTTCGTCGGCTCGATGAATCACGCCGTCAATCCTGACCCTAACAAAGCCGGCTTTAAGCGCCTGCTCCAAAATCCCGCGATGTTCTCCTTTGCGACCGCGAATTACGGGTCCTAAAATCGTAATCTGATTGTTTTTCGGCAATTTTATTATCTGGTCAACGATTTGACTGGCACTTTGTTTTTCTATCGGCGTGGCGCAATTTGGACAATGTGGCTTGCCTATTCTGGCAAATAATAGCCTCAGATAATCATAAACCTCGGTTATTGTGCCGACAGTTGAGCGCGGATTGCGGGAAGCGCTTCTTTGGTCAATGGCAATAGCCGGCGAAAGCCCTTCAATTTTATCAACGTCAGGCTTATCCATCACGCCAAGGAACTGGCGCGCGTAAGCAGATAAGCTTTCAACATAACGGCGTTGGCCTTCGGCGTAGATTGTGTCAAAAGCCAGCGAAGACTTTCCCGAACCCGAAAGGCCGGTGATAACAACCAGTTTGTTTTTGGGAATGTCCAGATCAATATTCTTTAGGTTATGGACTCTGGCTCCCCGAATTTTAATAAATTCTTGAGTCATACTTTTGTTTTATCCTGAGCCCGTCTAAGAACTAAGCTGATATTATATAACTTTTTTTAAAACAAAACAAGTAGGAAAATAAAAAACGCTTGAGAAAATTTATTGTTTTCACAAGCGTCGTATTTATTAAAGGCGATGATATCTCTGCCAGTAGCCCTCAATGCTTTTGATGGCCAGACCGACAGCAATTACCAAAATAATATCAATTAAAAAAATTGCTAAATAGGTAATTTTAATTTTTAAATAGCGTTCTATGACCAAACAAAGAAACCAACCAAAAACAGCTGCCGATTGAAAAAACATTTTTGCCTTTCCCCATTTATTAGATGAGGTATCTAGATTTTTTACTAAACCGATGATTCCGCTTGCCATCAGTGTTGTTTCTAGTAAAATGATCACCACGACCAATCCTTCGGTTAGTAATTTCAGAGACAAGTTTATTTCAGAGACCGGCCAATATTGCCAAGCTAAAACAGCCATTGTTGGACAGATAAATATTTTATCCGTCAATCGATCCAAAAACGCGCCGAATTGACTGGCAATATTATATCGGCGGGCAGACCAACCGTCAGCCCAGTCAGTAATGCCACAAAGGCAAACTATAACAAACATTAAAAAAAGCTGATCTGTAAAAATAGCCAACAATACCAGCCAGACGGAAAAAATCAACCTTGAAGCAGTAATTAGATTTGCTAGATTGACAAACCACCAATTCTTAATAGGATCTTTTATCTGCATAAGCACCTCCTTTTTAAAGAGCGAGTTTTTATTATTATACAAATTTTTCTTGAAAAAGCAAGCCGATGACTGTATAATTATTCAGTTAATAACATGCGGTGGTCATTGTCTAAAAAATTAAAAGGTTTTCCCAAGAAGCCCGGCGTCTATCTTTTTAAGGATTCAAACGGCGGCATTCTTTATATTGGCAAGGCAATTGATATAAAAAAACGCATTCAGTCGCATTTTTCTAAAAAATCAGCTTTCTATGGCGTGCCATTTACTGATAAAGTAGCTGATATTGACTGGATAAACACAAAGAATCAGACTCAAGCCCTGCTGCTTGAAGACCGGCTGATAAAAAAATACAGACCGAGATATAATATTCAATGGAAAGATGATAAGTCCTACTTCTATGTGACTTTTACAGCAGAAGAATGGCCACGGGTTTTAATAACGCACAAAAACAAAATAGGCAAAAAATTTCCAATTTCCAATTTCCAATTTCCAATTGTCGGACCTTTTGTTAATGGCCGTGAATTGCGCAAAATTCTTCGCGTATTGCGCAAGATATTTCCCTATCGCACCTGCAAAAACTCCTATGAAAAGCCATGTTTGCAGTGGCATCTTGGCTTGTGCCCCGCGCACAACAATAATTCAAAAATCAAAAATCAAAAATCAAAATTACCCGCTTTGCCAAAGCTACAGCGAGGCGAGCAATTTAAAATTCAAAATTACAGCAATTCTATTATTGGATTAAGTCATTTTTTAAGATTATATGCTGACGAGCCTATTAGGATTGAAGCTTATGATATTTCAAACATCCAAGGAGTTTACGCGGCTGGTTCAATGATAGTTTTTTATAACAGCAAACCTTTAAAAAAAGATTACCGAAAGTTCCGCATTAAAACAGTTCAGGGCGCCAATGATACAGCAATGCTCAAAGAAGTCATAAGACGGCGTCTGGCGCACCGGGAATGGCCTTATCCTGATTTAATATTAATTGACGGTGGAAAAGCACAACTATCTGCTGCCAGGTTTCAGGTTTCAAGTTACAAGTTACAAGTTCCGATAGTCGCCCTTGCTAAGAGAGAAGAAGAAATTTATACTGAATATAGCGAAAAACCATTAAAAATTGCATCTCTGCCAGAATCGCTGCGTCTTACTTTTCAGCACATCCGCGACGAGGCGCATCGATTTGCCATTTTTTACTATCGTTATCTCCATGGCCAGGTAGTGAAAATTCGACAGGTTCGCCATAGGCGAACAAAATTATGAAAAAATATAGATTATTGCCTAGTTATTTTAAGAGCTTTAAAATTATAAAGATTTTAATATATAAAAAGTCGAATTTCTACAACCTGGCATGGCACAACTGACTTCAAAAAACCTAGAAGAGCTGCAAAAACAAGCAGAAAAACGCGCTAAGGTTAAAGATAAGCGGAAAACGCGCAAAATGGCGGTTTCTGGTAAGAGCATTTTTGGCCTTCAAAGGATAATCAAACAGAAAGCTGCTTAACTTGACTGCATCAGTCAGTCTTGATAAGCTTATTATTGTGATGCGTTTTATTATCAGAATATTAGCTAATGCGCTGGCTATTTATTTAGCCGCTTCTTTTAAATTTCTTCCCGGCGTTACAGTTTCTGGCGACTGGAAAATTTTTCTTCTCTGCGGGCTGGTTCTGTCGCTGATAAATGCGTTCGTCAAGCCCATTCTGAAACTGATTTCGCTGCCATTACTTTTCATCACTTTCGGACTTTTCAGCTTAATTATTAATATTCTGACAATATGGCTTCTTACAAAATTTATATCTCAGCTATCCATCACCGGCCTTTCGGCTTTCATTTATACGACGATTATCGTCAGTATCGTCAATTGGCTGGTCAGTATTATATTTAAGAAAAAAACACAAAACAATGACTAACATTGTCGGCATAGCTCAAATAATAATATCTGTTATGCTCATGGCAGCCATTTTGCTTCAACAGAGGGGCACCGGTTCTTCGGCTATCATGGGCGGATCATCCGCTTCTTACTACACCAAGCGCGGTTTTGAAAAAGTCCTGTTTACCAGCACGATAGTGCTTGTCATTTTGTTTCTGGCAGCGGCGGTGGCGAATATTTTCTTGTACTGATCTTAGTGCTCTAAAACTATTTTTACTCCTAATCAAAATTTAAATCAAAATTCTAAATGGCCTTCATCTTTCCAATGGAGCCAGATTTTTAAGGTTTTGGATAAATGGGAAAAGAAGCTGATATTATTCTTTCTTTTTCTGTTTTTTATTTCTTTGGGATTTGCGGGTGTGCGCCTATATCTGCAGAACACCAAAATTATTCCTTCCAGAGGCGGCTCCTATACCGAAGGCATAATTGGTTCTTTGCGATATCTGAATCCGTTGCTCTCGCCGGCCAACGACGCAGACAGAGATGTGGTCAGGGTCGTTTTTTCCAGTCTTTTAAAATACGATGCTCAGGGGAATCTTATTCCAGACTTAGCGGAAAGCTACATAATCGGAGATATGGGCAAGACCTATGAAGTCTTTTTAAAAAAGAATGCGTATTGGCATGATGGCAAACAAGTAACATCTAATGACGTAATCTTCACTCTAAGTGTTATCCAGAATGCTGATTTCCGCAGTCCCTTAAGGGTTAACTGGACCGGCATAGACGTCGAAAAAATAGATGATTTTGCTTTGCGCATCAAATTAAAGAACGCATACGCTCCTTTTTTATATAATCTTACTTTCGGTATCCTGCCCAAACACCTCTGGCAGAATGTTTCCGCTTCTGATTTTGCCTTAAATGAAAGAAACCTGAAACCGATTGGTTCGGGCCCTTACGTTTTTGAGCAACTTGAAAAGAACAAAGACGGCACGATAAAATCAGTAGAACTAACCGCTTCAAAAAATTTTTACTTGAGCGAACCTTATATAACCAGCTTGATATTTAAATTCTACTCGGACGAAAACAAAGCGATTACCGCTCTGAAAAAATCTGAAGTTGAGGGATTGAGTTATATTTCGCCAAATAATTATTCAACGATTGAAAATAATTCAAAGGATATATTCATTATTTATAAAATAAGGCTTCCACGTTATTTCGCTCTATTTTTCAACCAAACACAGAGTAAGGCGCTGGCCGATAAAAATGTCAGAATTTCACTGGCCCAGGCGCTTGATAAAGAAAAATTAATCAATGATGTATTGCTGGGTTTTGGCGAAAAAGTTGATTCTCCGATAATTTCAGGAATGATTGGTTTCTCAGAAGACATAAAAATTTATAACTTTGACCTTGAGGCGGCTAGCAGCACGCTTGTTGCCGCTGGCTGGACAGATAAAAATGGCGATGGTATCAGGGAAAAAGACGGTCAGGACCTGGAATTTAATTTATCAACAATTCTATGGGAGGAGCTTACTCGGACAGCTGAATTTCTCAAAAACGCTTGGGGCGATATCGGAGTTAAGGTCAACATTGAAACCAAAGAAACAGCCGGCCTGATACAGGAAAACATCAGACCGCGCCAATATCAATCTCTGCTTTTTGGCGAGCTTTTAAACATTGATCCTGACCCTTTTGCTTTTTGGCATTCTTCACAGGTTAAAGACCCGGGGCAGAATTTATCTTTATACGAAAATGCTCAGATAGACGCGATATTGCAGGACGCCAGACAAGACCTTAATGCTTCTTCCCGCGCAAAAAAATACCAGCAATTCAATCAGATAATTTCGCAAGATATTCCCGCCGTTTTTCTCTACGCACCTGATTATTTATATCCGGTATCAAATAAACTCTCAGGAGTTAATTTTGAAACAATGGTTACTCCTTCGGACCGTTTTTCCCAGATAGAAAACTGGTATGTCAGCACCAGACGCGCTTGGAAATAGAGCTCTGTGGATTTCTAGCGCAAAAAAGCGTGGTAAAATTAAATATAGGCATTCATTAATAAAACCATCGAATCATGGATATTTTTGAAAAACAGCAAAGATTAGAAGCGATACAAAAGATCGTCAAAGTTCGCTGGCTTAATGTGGCCATTATTGTTTCTTTAGGTTTGGTATTAAAAATAAACTCTGCTGATTGGGCGCAAAGTTTTGAATATACAAAAATAGGCATTCTGGGAGTAGCGGCTTTTGGCTATAATTTTATCTACTGGTTTTTTATCCGCCGGCCAATTGAAAAAATCAGCAACCGGACTTTGAATATAATTGCTTTGTCTCAGGTTGTGTTAGATCAGATTATGTATGCCTTCGTTTTTTATTTTACCGGTACAGTAGAAACAATTGCCTTTTTGCTTTTTTATTTGACAATTTTGGTTGCCAGCAGTCTTTATAAAACCATAGGGATAATTTTAGCTGGTTTATTAGCGGTGATTCTGCATAATGGAATTTTGATTGTTGAATACTATGGTTTAATACCCCACATAAAAGCTTATCAGGGCACGATTTGGTTTGGAAATTCAGAAATGACTCGGGCCAAAATTATCGGCTTCGCTTTCTATATGGTGGTTGCTGTGGCTTTTTCGGTCGTCCTTTCTAATTTGATAAGAAAACGGGAAACAAGGCTCCGCGAAGAAATTAAAAGATCGACAAAGCAGGCAGAGCAGCTTTTTGTTCAAACCAAGGAACTGACCAAAACAAAGGATTACCTGCACGAAGCTTTAGAGAAGTCTGATAAATCAAGACAAGAATTGACTGAATCTAAAAAACAACTGGAAGTAAAATTAGCCGAAGTTGAAAAATACGGCGAATTGACGACCGGCCGAGAAATAAAAATGATAGAATTGAAAAAAAACATAAAGGATCTTGAAGATAAGATTACAGATCTGCAAACTCAAATAGACAATAAAAAATAACAGAATGGCCGACCTAAAAAATAATTTAAGCCTGCCAATTTCATTAAACGAGAATGAGATTTTGGAATTCCATGACCCAATGGCGTCTATTAATCCCAAACATCGCACTTTAGCCGAAATGAAAGATTATTTGGCTGACGCAAAAGCGTCTTTTCCCGGTGAGTCAGTTTATGATATGTATCGGTCAGTTCATTTACCGCAAGACACAGAAAAATTCAAAAATGCCGGACTTCGTTTTGACATTACGGTTGTTCATCCTGGATTGCTGGGCAGGGAATTCTCTAAAACACTTGGTCACTTTCACCCTTTCAAGCCGGGCACAGCCGTCCGTTATCCGGAAATTTATGAGGTAGTCAGGGGCAAAGCCTTGTTCTTGATGCAGAGAATGGATGATTCTTTCAGCCAAGTTTTGGATTGTTATTCAGTTGAAGCAAGCGAAGGGCAAGATGTGATTTTTTTGCCCGGCTATGCCCATTTTTTAATCAATACGACAGATGAAATTTTAATCACTTCTAACTGGTCAGGCGATAATTTTGAATCTCTTTATGAGCCGGTAGCCAGATATCACGGCGCTGCCTATTATGTTTTCAAGGGAACAGACGGCCAGCCGGAATTTAAACCTAATAAAAACTATGCTTCTGTGCCGGAATTAAAAAAACTCAGGCCAAAAGAATTGTCTCATTTCGGACTGATATTTGAACAACCGGCATACCTCACTGGACAAAAATCTCCGAATATGCTACAGTTCCTTATTAACCCGGATCTCTATTTAGAAGAATTGACCGTTGAAAAATGTTACTCGGAGGCGTAGATCTATTTTATGGACTCTCAACAAAGCTACCTTTTTGGCGTTATTTTAGCTGGCGGCAGCGGTAGCCGTCTTTGGCCGCTTTCTCGCGAACTCTATCCAAAGCATTTTCTTAATCTTTTGGGTTCTCAAAGTTTGCTTCAAAGCACAGTCGCTAGAATGGAAAGATTAGTGCCGCCTCAAAATACAATTTTAGTCACTAATCAAAAAAATCTAACCGATATCAAGACCCATCTTGAATTTTTTGAACGTTTAGAGAAAAAAAAAGAGAAACTTGAACAACTAATTTTAGAGCCTATTGGTCGTAATACCGCGCCAGCTATTGCCTTAGCTGCCTTTCATCTTTATTCTAAAAATCCGGAATCAGTAATGATTGTCATGCCTTCTGACCATTTGATTAAAGATGAAGAAAAATTTTTAAATTTGATTAAATATAGTTTGCGAATAGCGATTAAAGGATATTTAGTCACTTTCGGAATTGTGCCAGATTATCCGGAAACAGGATATGGTTATATCAGGAAAGGGCTGCTTATTGATAAAAAAGAACCCGAGGGACAGGAAACTTATCTAGCCGATAGTTTTTTTGAAAAGCCAAGCCAAAATGTAGCCGATCAGTATCTTGAAAGCGGGTCTTATCTTTGGAACTCAGGCGTCTTTGTCTGGAAAACCAAAGAGATATTGAGAGCAATAAAAATTTACCTCCCTGAATTATTTCAGATTCTTGATAAATTTTATAATCTCATTTGTAAAGACAGCTGCCCCGTTGAAGAATTAGAGAAAATTTATAATCAGATCGTGCCTATTTCAATAGATAAGGGAGTTCTGGAGAAACACGATAGGATTGTTGTTATTCCGGCCCAAATTGGCTGGAGCGATGTGGGCAGTTGGGACAAAATACATCAGATTTTGCCAAAGGACAAAAATGGTAATTTCATAGACAAAAAGGTCATCCAAATTGACTGCGAAAATTCACTTTTGTATGGCGACAAAAGGATAATTGCCGCCATCGGCCTGAAAGACATAATCGTAGTGGATACCGAAGACGCCGTTCTTATTTGTCGCAAGGACAATTCGCAAAAAGTCAAAGATATTTTCGAAAATATGAAACAGAACGGGATTTCTGAATATCTACAGTCACGGACGGTAACTCGACCTTGGGGCCAGTGGTCGATGTTGCTCAAATCTCCCGGTTATAAAATCAAGAAGATACTTATCAGCCCCGCTAAAAGCTTAAGCCTGCAAATGCATAAATATCGCTCCGAGCATTGGGTTGTCGTTAGTGGTCAGGCGCAGGTTACTATGAATAATAAAACATTTTTTTTGGAAAAAAATCAGAGTGCATTCATACCGCCTGGTTGCATCCATAGGCTGGCCAATGATGGAAAATGTGATCTGGAAATTATCGAGGTACAGAACGGAGATTATCTGGAAGAAGATGATATTGTCAGGCTTGAAGATAAATACGGAAGAGCATAGTCTAAAATTATTTAGGGGCGAGTGGCGCCTGCCTGCCGGCAGGCAGGGAATTGGCAAAATATGCCTCATGCCGAAGTGGTGAAATTGGCAGATTCACCCCGCACTTTTTTAAAATTTTTACTCTAGATAATTTAATAAACAAAATTAAGGGGATGTGGTGGAATTGGCAGACACGTAGCGTTCAGGGCGCTATGGCCTCACGGCCGTGAGAGTTCAACTCTCTCCATCCCCACGCCTAATTAAAAGGTGCGGGGCAAGCTCCGCGTTCAGGGCGCTGTGGGTGCAAGCCCGTGGGAGTTCAAATCTCCCCTTCGGCACCTATGGCAGGCGGGCGCGTACGTTCACCCCCGTTAGATAATTTTATATCTAACGGGGCAAGGGAGCGCATGGGTAAAACACCGTGGAGGTTCAAATCCTCTCTCGCCCACTATTAATTCAAAAATAAAAAATCAAAGTGCAAAATGACAATGCAAAATGTAAAATTTTGAATTTTGAACTGTCATTTTAATTCTTGTGCTTTGCATTTTACATTTTTATCGTGGTTACACAAATTACCAGGCGCCGATATCCTTCTGGTCAAAGATTCAGAAGGGTCGGCAAACCCGATGCTAAATTAATTTGGCAGCCGGACAGACAACAAAGCCGTGAAGGTGAACTGGAGCAGCAGCAAAAAACCCACTTGCCGCGGCCGCAGCAAAATACATTAAGAATAATTCCGCTTGGCGGAATGGAAGAGGTCGGCAGAAACATGACCGTTTTTGAATATGGCAATGATATTGTCATTTTGGATGCAGGATTGCAGTTTCCAGAAGAGGATATGCCCGGCATTGACTATATAATTCCGGATATCCGCTATTTAAAAGGGAAACAAAAGAATATTCGCGGAATTCTGCTCTCACATGGTCACCTTGACCATATCGGCGCACTCCCCCATCTTCTGCCTCGGCTCAACTGGCCGACGGTTTACGGCGCCAAAATGACCTTGGCGCTGGTGCGCAAACGGCTCGAGGAAGCACAATTAACAAAATTCTTCAAGGCTCAAGAGATAAAAACGGATAACGAAAAATTGTCTTTGGGCAATTTTAAGATTAATTTTTTCCCGGCCACCCACAGCATTATGGACGCACTGGGCGTTGTCATTGGCACGCCTGTTGCCAATATCATTCATATGGGCGACTGGCGTTATGACACTAATCCCGTTAGTGGTCAGCCAACAGATTTTTCTCATCTTGCCAAATGGAATACAAGGCCTATCCCCTCTGTTCTTATGTTTGAAAGCCTAGGCTCAACCAAAGAAGGCCACCAGATACCGGAACAGGATATATATGAAAATATCAAACAGATTATAGAAAACGCGCCTGGCCGCATAATTATCGCGACTTTTGCTTCTATGGTGGAAAGAGTGGCTTGGATTGTTGAGGTGGCCGAAAAATTAGGCAAGAAAGTGGCGCTGGACGGCTTTTCAATGAAAACAAATATTGAGGTTGCTAAGCGTTTTGGTTACGTAAAATTCAATCAAGGCACTTTAATTGACGTCAAAAGAATTCACGATTACCCGGATAATAAAGTTGTCGTCGTCTGCACAGGAGCACAGGGCGAAGACCGGGCGGTGCTCATGCGCATTGCCAATAGCGAACACCGCCAGATCCGTCTTAAAAAAGAAGATACAATTATCTTCTCTTCTTCTGTTATTCCTGGCAACGAACGCTCAATTCAGCGCTTAAAAGATAATCTGTATCGCCAATGCGACAACGTTATCCATAAGGAAATAATGGATGTCCACGGCGGCGGCCACGCTTTAATTGAAGACATTAAATTTTTGATCCGGCAGGTTAAACCCCAGTATCTTTTGCCTGTTTACGCCAATCATTATATGCTGTGTGAAGGCGCCAAGGTGGCCGAATCAATCGGATTCCCCAGCAAAAATATTTTTGTTTTGGACAATGGCAGTATAGCGGAAATAACAAAGAATGGATTTTCCGTCGCCGCTAAAAAAATCCCGATTGAATACGTTTTTGTTGACGGCCTGGGGGTTGGCGACATCGGCAATATCGTTCTGCGCGACAGGCAGGCCATGGCCAAAGACGGCATGTTTGTGATAATTGTCACGGTTGATTCCCAGAATGGCCGGGTGCTCAACAGCCCAGACATCATTTCGCGCGGTTTTATCTATATGCGCGAATCAAAAGAACTTCTTTATCAGGTGCGGGAAAAAGTGAAACAAATAGTCCACCAAGCCACCCACGGCCAGACACCCATTAATCAATCCTATATTAAGGAAAATCTTCGTGACAAAATCGGACAATTCTTGTATAATAAAACTCAGAGGCGGCCAATGGTGCTGCCAGTGGTAATTGAGGTATAAAATATGAAAAAAAAGAGAATTTTTTCAGGCATT
>MHMW01000012.1 GCA_001819495.1 Candidatus Portnoybacteria bacterium RBG_19FT_COMBO_36_7
AAGAAACGGAGCAATCGTCAAGGCGCCATGAAATAAAAATTGAGCAAGTGAGACTTCTTCAGCATCAAATAAACCTTTCGCCTTATTCGGGTAAACGGAAAATTGTTATAATTGATTTGGCAGAATACATGACGCAGGAAGCAGCCAACTGTCTTTTAAAAACACTAGAGGAGCCGCCTCAAAAAAGCATCTTGATTCTCGTAAGTTCGGCTTGGCAGAGATTTTTGCCAACAATAATTTCCCGGTGCCAACTGATAAAATTTTTGCCGGTCAAGAGAAACTTGGTAGCCAAAGGAATAGAACAACTAGGCTTAAGCAGTAAGTTAAAAATAGACCAGGTGGCGCGTTATGCTTGCGGCCGGCCGGGCGTGGCGGTTAAAATAACAAGAGAACCGCAATTTCTTGCAAAAAGCATTGAATTGGCAGAAGAATTGCATAAGTTATTGAAAAAAAATCTGACGGATAGATTCAGTTATGCCAAAGATCTTTCACAAAACAGCGCGCTTGTTCAGGAAACTTTAGACCAATGGGTTATTTGGCTAAGAGATTTATTGCTTGGTGCGGTCGGCAAAGAAGACTTGGCAGTTTTACCAGGCGGAGATTTTAAAAATATTTTTTCTTTGCGACAGATCAGTAGAACCATTAAAAATATTAATCATTCCCAGAGACTGCTCCAGGATAACAGTCTTAATTCAAGGCTGATTCTGGAAAATTTAATGATTAAAATTTAAATTATGGGATTTTTTAAAAAAGCAAGACTAGTTTTTATTCTGCCGAGCCTAATTATTTTATCTGCTGCCTTGCCTTTTCGGTGTAGCGTCTCCAAAGACGCTGGGATTTTTAAATCAGAAAACTCAGGATATAACTGGCAGCAAAAAGTAACGATTTCAAATAAAGAGAATATTGCCGGTACGGATATTTTAAGTATCGTTCAGGACCCGCTGAACCCGCAGATCCTTTTTATCGGCACCAGAGGCAGTGGCCTTTACAGAAGCCTTGACGGATCTGAAACTTGGCAGCAGGTTAGTGACGGAAACAACATATTGCAGAAAAGTGACGATGTCTATGATATTGCGATAAATCAGAACAATCCCAATTTTATATATTTGGCAGTTTTCGGAGGCGGCTTTGGGAAGGTTTTACGAAGTCAGGATGGCGGACAAAGATGGGAAGAAGTATATGTTATTTCACAATCAGGCATGCCTGTTCACAGAGTGGTAATTGATCCTGTCAGTGAAGCAGTTATTTATATAGGAACAGCCCAAAAGGGACTTTTAAGAAGCTTAGATTATGGCTTAAGCTGGCAGCCTCTTAAATGGTTTGACGGTGCAGTTTTCGATATTAAAATTGACACAAAGAATAATCAGATAATTTATATAAGCACTTCGGGCAAAGGTATTCATAAAAGCGTTGACCAAGGCAGCAATTGGCAATCTCTTGCTGCTTCAATGAAAAGTTTTAAGGGCAGCGAGCAGGCGATAAGTATATTAATAGACCAGCAGGACTCAAAGATTTTATATGTCAGTTTGAAAGATGTATTGTTGGTTTCTTATGACCAAGGACAAACTTGGCAGAAGATGAATATTTTAATACCGGCCGGCTCCGCTACTATTGGGGCATTGATCCAGAATCCGCAAAATTCATCCAATATTTTTTACGGAGCAGGTTCTGTGCTTTATAGAACGATAAATTACGGAGAGACATGGATAACTCATCAGATTCCAAGCACCAAGAAAGTAAATGTAATAAAAATAGACCGGACATCTTCAGATACCATTTATGTGGGAATGAGCAAATAAAATCAAAACTCAAAAATCAAAACCATAACTAAAAACTCAAAACGCAATTAGATTAATAGTTTTAAGATTTATCTTTGAATTTTGCCGCCCCTGGCGAGCCTCGCCCTTGGCGGGAGGTTTGAGCGTTGAGCTTAATAATCCATGTATAAAGAAATTATCAAAAACTTAAAACCGAGCTTGGATAAAATCCTGGATAAAATAAGACAGGAAATTTCGATTTTACGCACAGGCACGGCCAGCCCCGGGCTACTGGAAAATGTCATGATAGATTGTTATAACAGCAGAATGCCGCTTATACAGTTAGCAGCCATCAATCTGCGTGATGCACGGACTTTGATCATTCAGCCCTGGGATAAGGCGATAATTAAGAACATAGAGAAAGGAATTATTGGTTCTGTTCCTGGTCTGAGCTCGGCGGTTGAAGGAGATATTATCAGGGTTAATTTGCCTTCGCCCAGCGAAGAAACAAGAAAAAATCTTGTTAAATCCCTGCATCATAAACTTGAAGAAGGCAGGATGGGGATTCGTCAAGCAAGAGAAGTTGCCTGGAAACAAATTCAGGATTTTAGCCAAGCAGGGAAAATTAGAGAAGACGATAAATTCAGAGCCAAAGATGAGCTACAGAAGCTGGTTGATGAATACAATAATAAAATCAAAGAAATGGGAGAGAAAAAAGAAAAAGATATAATGACGGTGTAAAATTTTAATTAACTTAATTTTTAAACCAGCGCCCGCTAAGCGGGTGCTGGTTGAAAATTGGACATTGGTTATTGGAATATGATTAAGCCAATTAGAATATTATAAATTAATAATTTATGATTTTGACTATCTTGATTTTTATCGTTATCCTCGGATTACTGGTCTTTGTCCATGAACTAGGCCATTTTTTGGTTGCTAAAAAGAACGGGGTCAGGGTTGATGAATTTGGATTTGGATTTCCGCCGCGCATTTTTGGCATTAAAAGAGGAGAAACAGTTTATTCTATAAATGCCATTCCTTTGGGCGGCTTTGTCAAAATTTACGGTGAAGAAGGAGAAGGGGCAGACAGCAATCGATCTTTTACCTCAAAAAAAGTCGGACAAAAAACTAAAATACTTTTTGCCGGCGTGACAATGAATTTCATTCTAGCTGTTTTTTTATTCAGCCTAGGAAATATAATCGGTCTGCCAAGCGCCATAGAAGAAAACGAAATTGATAAATATCCGAATGCCCAGCTTCAGATTGTCGGGGTCAGCCAGGATTCGCCGGCGCAAGCCGCTGGCATTGAAGCTGGTGATTTTATCGTTGCTTTAAAAGATCAAGAAGGTAATTTTATTGATGATATAAAAAAACCCAGCGATTTCCAGGCGTTTATTGAAGAGGCAAAAGAAAAAGAAATTATTGTTTCTGTCCATCGCGGTGATTTAAATTTAGATATATCTTTGGTGCCTCGTTCTAACCCTCCGTCAGGTCAAGGGCCTATTGGAGTCGAGCTGGCCACGGTTGCCAAAGTCAGTTTGCCTTTGCATCGGGCTATCTGGGAAGGTTTTCTGACGACTATCAGCTTGATATGGCTTATTTTGGTTGTGCTTTTCCAGCTTTTAAAGAACCTGATTATTACAGGCCAGGCGGGAGTTGATATTGTCGGGCCGGTAGGCATCTACACTTTGACGAATCAAGCAGCAAATATGGGCTTTATTTATTTAGTCCAGCTAACAGCCATTCTTTCCGTCAATTTAGCGGTAATTAACGCCTTTCCTTTTCCGGCCCTGGACGGCGGCAGAGCTCTGTTTATCATAATTGAAAAATTCAAAGGATCGCCGATTAACAAAAGAACTCAGAATTTAGTTCATACCATTGGGTTTGCGCTCTTGATTTTATTGATGGTTGCGATAACATACAGAGATATTATAAGATTTTTTTGATGATTCTTTAGAGGATTAAGAAACTGACAAAAAGGGAAAATTTAACAGATTTTATGTTTAAAAGAATTTTTGGAAAAATTTCCAAAGACATCGGGATTGACTTGGGAACGGCCAATACATTAGTGTATGTGAAAGGTAGGGGTATTGTCATCAACGAACCATCGGTGGTGGCGATCAATCAGAAAACCGGCCAGATCCTGGCTATCGGCCAGGACGCCAAAAGAATGGTCGGCCGCACCCCTGGCCATATTGTCGCTTTGCGCCCTTTGATTGAGGGCGTAATTTCAGATTTTGAAATAACGGAGCAGATGTTGCGATATTTCATAAATCAGGTCTGCCAGAGCAGCCTGAAATTTTTATCAAGACCTCGGGTGGTTGTCGGCGTGCCTTCGGGCGTGACGGAAGTTGAAAAAAGAGCGGTTGAGGACGCGACAAGGAATGCAGGAGCAAGCGATGTTTATTTAATAGAAGAACCGATGGCTGCGGCAATTGGTTCTCGTCTGCCTATTCAAGAAGCGGCTGGTAATATGATTGTTGATATTGGCGGCGGCACAACTGAGGTAGCCGTTATTTCTCTTGGTGGAATAGTCGTATGCAAGAGCCTGCGGATTGCTGGCGATAAATTAAGCGAAGACATCGTGCAGTATGTCAGAGACGAATTCAAGCTGCTTATTGGCGAAAAAACCGCCGAAGACATAAAAATTGCGATTGGTTCGGCCATTTCGCTTCCGGACAAAATGGAAGCTTCAATGCGCGGCCGCGATATGATTTCTGGTTTGCCCAAAGAGGTAATAGTCGATTCAGGCGACATCAGGGAAGCAATGCGCCGCTCGGTGAAAACGCTGGTGAACACAGTACGTTCAACAATTGAAGAGTCGCCGCCCGAACTTGTTGCCGATATTATGGCCCATGGCATAATTGTGGCCGGCGGCGGCAGCCTTCTGCGAGGACTGGATAAACTTATTGCCGAAGAAACACAGATGCCGGTTAAGGTTTCCGAAGATCCTCTGACAGCGGTCGTGCGGGGTTGCGGAATTGTTTTGGAAGATATTGATGCTTTGAAAAATGTTTTAGTTTCAACTCAATACCAGGAACCGCCGAGATAAAAATTAGAATTTATTAATTCGATGTTTAGACGTAATTTCTCCAAATTTTATTTACTGGTTGGACTAATAGCGGCTGTTGTGCTGCTGATTTTTTTAAATTATTTAGGCTGGCTTGATTGGCCAAAAAGAATTTTTTCCAAAGCCGTCATTCCGATTTTAAAACCTTTTGAAGCGGTTGGCCACAAAACCTCAGGCGCCTTGAGCGTTCTATTCAATATAAAAAGCATTATCCGTGAAAATTCTGAATTGCGCCGGGAAAATCAAGAGTTGATATTGAAAATATCGGGCTTGACCGAAATGGCCCAGGAAAACAAAATTTTGCGTCAACAGTTGCAGATAGAGCTTCCTCTTGAATCAAAAATAGTGCAGGCAGACCTTATCGGTTTTGATTCGGGAAACGTTGGCCAATATTTTTTGATCGGAGAGGGCAGCGGGGTCGGAGTGAAAGAAAATCAGGGAGTGATTATGCCTGGCGGATTTTTAGTCGGAAAAGTGGTTGGAACAGAAAATAACTTTAGCAAGGTCATGGAGCTGACAGACTCTAACAGTTCTGTTTTCGCCCTGACCCAAGAAACAAGGGTTGGCGGGGTGGTCAGAGGAGACCACGGCGTCGGTCTGGTTCTGGATATGATCCCGCCCGAAAAAGAGATAAAACCGCAGGAATTGATTGTCAGCTCCGGCCTTGACGGTTTTATCCCAAAAGGTTTGTTTATCGGTCAGGTGGACGTCAAAATTTCAACCGAAAGCGAGGTTTTCCAGAGATTCAAGGTTAAACCGGCGGTAAATTATAATGACATTGAAACGGTTTTTGTCATTTTGGGGAACAGGTAATTTTTATCCAATATGATGAATAAAATTATCGGTTTTTTGGTGATTTTTATGCTTTTGGTTTTGCAGATTGCCTTTGTGCCGCACATGAGCCTTTTTGGCGTTTACCCGAATTTTTTGCTGGCAGCGATTCTGATTTTTGCCGTGATGCGCGGCGGAATATGGGTTTTTCTTTTCGCTTTTTTTTCTGGCGCCGCGCTGGATATTTTTTCAAGCCAGGCATTTGGCATCTATACCTTGAGTTTTATTCTGTTAGTCTGGCTGATTGAGTTTGTTGGAAAAAACCTTTTCAAAGCGACTGATTTTTCCGGTCAGATTTCTATTCTCGCCCTCTCCTGCACCTTATTCAGCTTTTTGACCCCCCTTTTTATTAAAAATTTTTATTGGCTGGGTCTTGGACAAAATATAGGTTTTTGGGACAATCTTTTGAGAATTGGATTATTGGAAATTATGTTAAATTTCGTTTTGGCCATTTTGGGATTAATGGTATTTAAAAAAACTCATGCCCAGTTATACAACCTCGGCTTATAATAATTTTATAGATTTCTTTAGTATAAAAAATAGATATAATTTTAATTTCTGTCGTCATCTCCGAGGCGGTTATTTTGCCGCCTTCGGCGGTGGCCGAGGTTGATATACTGGGCATGGACTATTTGCCGCAATTTAAACAAAAATTCAAAGGGTTCAAGATCCGCAAGTCTTTTAAAGAGAACATAGATCCTGAAGAAATTTTGCTTGACGCGGAAAAACCCGTTGATCTGCAGGACCAGAAACTGGAAACACCTCTGCGGGCTAAAGTTTTTATTATTTTTTTCGGAATTATTATCGTCGGATTGTCAATTCTTCTTTTTCGGGCTGGATATTTACAGGTTTTTAAAAATGAAGTTTATTTAAAATTGGCAAATCGCAACAGTTTGCGAGTCTATCCGATTTTGGCACCTCGCGGTCTTATTTATGATAAAAATTATAAAACGCTTGTCAATAATTTACCAAGTTATAACGTTTTTCTGACTCCTCAGGATTTGCCCAAGAGCAAAATAGAAAGAGAAGAAATGATAGAAAAAATTAGTCTTTTATTGGGTTTGGATATAAAAGAAGTTGAAATGAAAGTTTCTGATTTTGATTTTGAAAAGGAGCAGAGGATTTTGCTGGTAGATGGTTTGCCAACCGAAAAAATTTTATCGCTTGAAGCATGCTTAAAAGATTTTCCGGCACTCTCTCTTGAGAACGGAATCCAGAGGCAATATCTTTATGGTGAAATACTAAGTCATATTCTCGGCTATACTGGAAAATTAAGCGAAAAAAATCTGAAAACCTATCCCGATTATTTTCCTGTTGGTCGCATCGGCCAAGAAGGCCTGGAATTGCAGTATGAAAAATTTTTAAAAGGACAGGACGGACAGCGGGAAGTGGAAGTTAATTCAAGGGGGCAGCAGATTAAAGAGAAATGGATTAGAGAGTCAATTAGCGGAAAAAGTATCGTGACAACGATTGATCTTGACCTTCAGAAGAAAATTTATGAAGAAATGAAAAAGATGTTGTCAAGTTTAAATCTAACCAGCGGGGTAGCTGTGGCGCTTAATCCCAAAAACAGCCAGGTGATGGCGTTACTTAGCCTGCCCAGCTATGACGATAACCTTTTTGAAAAAAATATTTCCGCGGCTGATTTTGAAAAGCTTAGGGAAAATCCGGATAGACCATTGTTTAATAGGGTAATTTCTGGTCAATATCCTCCTGGGTCAGTGATCAAACCAATGATCGGGGCTGCAGCACTTGAAGAAAATATTGTTAAACCAACTACTACTGTTTTTGATCCTGGTCAGATAACCATTGTCAATCCATATAATCCGAGCGTTGTCTATAATTTTCCAGACTGGAAGGCGCACGGCATTGTCAATATCTATTCGGCGATTGCTCAGTCGTGCGATGTTTATTTCTATACGATAGGCGGCGGATACGGTTCAATAGAGGGCTTGGGAATTGACAGAATAAAAAAATATCTTAACTTGTTTGGTTTTGGCAGTCTCTTGGAGATCGATTTGCCAGGAGAGAAGGCCGGTTTAACGCCGGATGGAGCATGGAAACAGGAAGTAAAAAACGAATCTTGGTATATCGGTGACTCTTATCACATTTCAATTGGGCAGGGCGATTTGCTGGTGACGCCGCTTCAGATAGCAACCGCTATTGCTTCTGTGGCCAATGGTGGAAAACTTTACGCGCCTTACCTGGTTGACAAAATCGTGGATTCGGACAAAAATAATATCAATGTATTTGAACCGCATCTTATCAGGGATGATTTTATTAAAACGGAGAACTTGACGGTCGTGCGACAAGGCATGAGACAAGCGGTTACTGAAGGCTCAGCCAGGCTATTGGCTGATTTATCCGTCAAGGCAGCGGGCAAGACCGGCACTGCCCAGATATCCGGCCAAAAAAATACCAATGCCTGGTTCGTCGGATTTGCGCCGTATGACGACCCGCAGATAGTTTTGCTCATAATGCTTGAGAACGCGGGTGAAGGTTCAAGCTTCGCTGTGCCAGTAGCAAAGGAGGTATTCAAATATTATTTTTCAAGATAAAATACTTACTGACTATGCTCTGGGGACTACCGCCAAAATTTTTAGGGTAGACCGCAGACGGTAGTCAGTAGATAATTCAAGATCCATGAAATATCTCAGCAAAGAAGGTCTGGAGCAGTTAAAAAAAGAACTAGAGGTATTAAAACTAAAACGACAGGAAATTGCCCAGAGACTCGAAGAGGCAAAAGCGTTAGGCGATCTTTCCGAGAACACCGAATATCTGCAGGCTAAAGAAGCTCAGGGATTCAATGAAGGAAAAATATTGGAACTAGAGGAGGTTCTGAAAAACGCGGTGGTGATTAGCAAAAATGGCGGTAATTCTGTCGTTCAAATAGGCGGGACTGTTGAGGTGCTTTGTCAGGGTGAAAAACAAACATTCACGATTGTTGGCTCCGAAGAAGCCAATCCGGCGCAAGGCAAGATTTCTAACGAGTCGCCTCTGGGGAAAGAGTTTTTGGGCCATAAGGCTGGCGAAGTTGTTGATGTTGAAACTCCCAGAGGAAAGGCGAATTATAAGATTATATCAGTAAAATAAATCTCGGCTCGGCAACTGATTTTTGAAGCGTCTGATTTGTCCCGGCGTGCCAAATCAGACTCGCCTCGTAAATTAAAACGATATTTTTATAACGATTAACAGAACTTTAATATATGTCTATTGAAAAAATAAAATCAGATCGACTGAAAAAGTTGGAGAACATAAAAGCTGTCAGA
Organism: Candidatus Portnoybacteria bacterium RBG_19FT_COMBO_36_7; assembly: GCA_001819495.1. Lineage (GTDB taxonomy): Bacteria > Patescibacteriota > Minisyncoccia > Portnoybacterales > GWB1-42-6 > CG1-02-40-82. Next base: position 8,928 of record MHMW01000012.1, read on the forward strand.
ATCAATCCCTATCCTTCCAAAATTGGTCCGCGGCGGGTTGTCGCTGAAATACTGGAAGATTTTGATATTTTGGAAAAAGATAAAAAATCGGTTGCTTTGGCCGGCCGTCTTCGTTCTCTCAGGGCCCACGGCGGCTCGATTTTTGCCAATATAGAAGATTTTTCCGGACAGATGCAGCTTTATTTTAAAAAAGATCAAATCGGGGATAAAGAATATGATTTGTTCGCCGACAATTTAGACGTTGGCGATTTTATTTTTACCGAGGGCGAACTTTTTAAAACTCATAAAGGTGAGCGCACCTTGCTTGTTAAAAAATACGAGATTTTGGCAAAATCGCTCAATCAAATGCCGGAAAAATGGCACGGCCTAAAAGACGTTGAAGAAAGATTTCGCCGGCGATATCTGGACCTGTTAATGAACAAAGATGTTAAAGCAAGGTTTGTTATGCGGGGCAAAATAATAAAAGAATTACGGGCATTCTTGGAAGGGGAAGGATTTATTGAAGTGGAAACCCCGATTCTGCAGTCTTTGCCAGGCGGTGCGCTGGCTAAGCCATTCAAAACACATTTAAACGCTTTGGATATGGATTTATATCTGAGAATTGCTCCGGAGTTATATCTTAAAAGGCTGCTAGTTGGCGGTTTTGAAAAAATTTATGAGATTGGTCGATGTTTCAGGAACGAGGGTATGGACAGGACGCATAATCCTGATTTTACAATGATGGAATTATATTTGGCTTATGCTGACCATGAAGACCTGATTGAACTGACGGAAAAAATGTTCGGCGTTCTGGTACCGGAGCTTCAAATAGAATTTAACGGCAATAAAATAAACTTTACCTCGCCTTTCAAAAGGATCTCCATGAGAGATTTAATTTTACAGGATTACGAAATTGACATTAGCAAAGCTTCCAGAAACGAACTGGAAAAGACACTGGAGAGATCTGGCGAGAAAGCGGACAAAGACGCACCTGATTGCAAGTTAATAGATGAAATTTTCAAGATTCTAAGGCCAAAAATAATTCAGCCAACTTTTATCACTAATTATCCGATAGGAATGTCGCCTTTGGCCAAAGCCCTTGAAGAGAATTCAAAAGAAGCGGCTAGGTTTCAGCTGGTTGCAGGTGGTCTGGAATTAGTTAATGCCTATTCAGAGCTTAATGACCCGCAGGAACAGGCCCAAAGAATGAAAGAGCAGGAGAAAGACAGGCCTTCTGGCGAAATTCAGCGTTATGACAAAGAATTCATTGAGGCGCTTGAATACGGCATGCCGCCAGCCGGAGGATTGGGCCTTGGAGTAGACAGATTAGTTCAACTTTTGACAGACAATCAAAATATCAGAGAAGTGATTTTATTCCCGACGATGAAAGAAGCAGATGCCAAATAGATATCTTTGTGGTTTTTTAAGCGCACAGGAATTACGAAAGAGCATTGCTGATATATAAATTTGAACCGGGCAGTTTATGTCTGTTCGGTTTTTTTATTGGATTTGACCTAGCCCGAATTTTTATATAAGATAGAACTAATAATATGCTTGACATTAAATTCATCCGCGAAAATAAGGAAGCGGTAAAACAAAACATTGCCAATAGGCAAATGAGCGTTGACATTGACAAGCTTTTAGATTTGGACGAACAAAGGCGAACCTTGCTGACGCAGATTGAAACATTGCGTGCCGAGCAAAATAAGGCCAGCGAAGATATTTCAAAAGAAAAACACACAGAAGCTAAAGAATCAAAAATAAAAAAGACGAAGGAAGTGAAGGAAAAAATTTCTTCATCAGAGCCGCTTTTAGCTGATATTGAAAAAGAATACGAGGAATTACTGCGGCAGGTTCCCAATATGCTCCAGCCAGGAGTGCCTGTAGGAAAAAACGAGGCCGAGAATGTTGTTTTGCGCGAAGTCGGGGATAAGCTAATTCTAGATTTTAAAATCCGCGATTATATGGAAATTGCACAGATTCATGATTTAATCGACACAGAGCGGGGAGCGAAGGTATCGGGCAGCCGTTTCGGTTATTTGAAGGGCGCTGCTGCAATTCTTGAATTTTCTTTGTTTAAATTTGCGATGGATTTTTTGACAAGAGAAGGTTTTGTGCCGGTAATTCCGCCAGTGATGATAAAAAGTTCTGCTATGGCAGCGATGGGCTATATTGATACTGAAGACGATCGCCAGGAGAGATATTTTTTTCCGGAAGATGATCTATATCTTGTTGGTACATCCGAGCAGTCGATTGGGCCGATGCATGCGGATGAAATTATCGGCGAAAAAGATTTGCCATGCCGGTATGTTTCATTTTCAACTTGTTTCCGGCGCGAAGCAGGCTCATATGGTAAAGATACAAAAGGAATTTTGCGCACTCATCAATTTGACAAGCTTGAAATGTTTTCTTTCTGCCGGCCAGAGGATTCGGTCAAAGAACATAAATTTTTTGTTTCGCTGGAGGAAAAACTTATGCAGCAGCTGGAGCTTCCCTACAGAGTTGTGCAGCTGTGTTCGGCTGATTTTGCCAGGCCGTCTTCGTCTACAATTGATATCGAAACTTGGTTTCCTGGCGAGAATAAATACCGCGAGACACATTCTTCTTCTAATTGTACTGATTTTCAGGCGAGACGCTTAAATATCAGATATAAAAATAAAAAAACTGGCAAGTTAGAATTTGTTCATATGTTAAACGGCACAGCTTTTTCTCAGAGGCCGATCTTGGCAATTTTGGAAAATTATCAGAAGAAAGATGGGAGTGTGGAAATTCCGGAAGTTTTACAGAAATTATGCGGATTTAAAAAAATAAGCAGAGCTTGAAATTAGTTTGTTCGATCAAAGAGAAGATGAATTTTTTCTTTGATTTCACTAGCAAATATAGAAAAAAAATAAAACTATGAAAAAGCTGCGCGTTGCTTTGTTGAGAGGAGGGTTTTCAGCCGAGCGGCAAGTTTCAATTAAGACAGGAGATATGATTGCAAAAAATCTTGATAAAAAGAAGTATCAGGTTTTTTTGTTTGACCCGGCAAAAGATTTAATTAAACTGGCGAATTTATTAAATCGCAAAAAAATTGACGTTGTTTTTCCCGCTTTGCACGGTCCTCTTGGCGAAGATGGCGCAATCCAAGGGATGCTGGAAGTTTTCGGAGTGCCATATGTGTTTTCAGGAGTACTGGCTTCGGCTTTGGCCATGGACAAAGAAATGTCAAAAAAAATCTTTAAAAAAGAAAAAATTCCTATTCCCAAATATTTTATTTTTACAAAAAATAATCATATTTCATTAAAAAAAGTAGAATTTCCTTGCGTGGTTAAGCCCCTGACACAGGGCTCTTCAATTGGTGTCACAATCGTGCAAAAACCTTCCGAATTTAAAAAGGCGCTCAAAAAGGCACTGGATTTCGGCCCCAGAGTCATGGTGGAGGAATTTATTGAAGGGAGAGAAATAACAGTTGCGGTGCTGGGCAATAAAAAGGTAAAAGCCCTGCCGCTTATCGAAATAAAGCCAAAAACTTCTCAGTTCTTTGATTATCAGGCCAAATATGAAGTCGGCGGTTCTGAAGAAATTTGTCCGGCGCCCATTAATCAGATTTTGACCAAAAAGATTCAGGAACTGGCCATAAAAACACATTTAGCTCTGGGTTGTCGGGGCGTCACAAGAACAGATCTTATTTTGCACAGCAGCCAGCCATTTATTCTGGAAATAAACACGATTCCGGGCATGACAAAAACAAGTTTAGTTCCTCAAGCAGCACGCGAGGCAGGCATAAATTTTCAGCAGTTACTTGATCGCCTAATTGAACTGGCGCTGGAGAAATAGATGATTTTGCAAACTTTATATTTGCTATGAAAATATAAAATATATTTTCCTCGTTCATATCGCAGATGAAAATTCACCGCTATAAAAAGAAATCTTTACGGACTAATAAAAAAAACAAGTTTTTTTTAAAGTTGTTTTTATTGAGTATTTTCTTTATTTTTTTGGCTGGGGGTATTTTATATCTTTTGATCTTTTCTGGAATTTTCAATATTAACAAAGTTTCGGTTTCAGGCGCCAAAGCCACAGGATCTGAAACTATTGAGCGCATAGCCGCGGAAATTTTAAGCGGCAAGATTTTTGACAGGATTCCCAAAAACAATCCAATCTTTCTGCCAGCAAACCAGATAGAGCAGAGCATCATAGATAATTTTCCCAGAGTTAAAAGCGTTATTCTGGTTAAAAATATCAAAGAACATACGCTGGCTATAAATATCAGCGAAAGAGAGACGGCGGCTATCTGGTGCCAAGTTTTGCCCGTGTCCCCAGAAGTGTCGTCCTCAACAATTCAGACATCAGAAACTGTTAATTTGCCGTCGCCGGAAAACTGTTTTTTTATTGACCAGAACGGATTTATCTTTGGCGAAGCTCCGATTTTATCTGGCGGCGCCTTGGCAACTGTCTACGAGGAAGGAATACGGGAACTTAAGATAAAAAACAATGTTTCAAGCCCCAAAATTCTTGAATTTATTTTGGAAGCGAAGAGATTACTGGTCGCCGTTAATCTCAACTTGACAGATTTTATCATAAAATCTCAATCAGTGGGAGAACTTGAAATTGTGACTCCCGAAGGATGGCTGATCTATCTTAGTGTTTCTTATTCTCCAGCCAGCCAGATCAATGCCCTGAAAAGAGTTTTGCAGGAAGAGATAAAAGAGAACCGCAGCCGTCTTGAGTACATTGATTTGCGAGTGTCCAACAGAGCATACTATAAATTAAAATAAAAAGCGGCGCTGATACGCAGATTTCATGCGAATGACTCGGATAAATTATCCGCGACATCCGTGTGATTAGCGGTCTTTATCAGTGTCGCTTTTATGGTATTTGGTAGACAAATATGGAATATCCGATAACTGCTTTTGGCTCAAGTTCGTTTAGCCAGTTGTAATAACCTGTCGGTTCATTAAAATTAACCGCAGGCCTGCCTCTTCCGCCCTGCAGAAAAGTTGCCGAAACAGCCAGCCAGTCGCCTGATTTTAAGTCAGACGGATTTCGGTCTCCCCACCAAGGCTGGAATTTATTGCCCAGTACATATTGGGCGTCTGTGCCGCCAAAATATTGAATATAAATTTTGTTGATGTTATTTTCTTCCAGCCAGAGATTGAGCCGTGCCAAATCCTGCCCCCAGTCAAGATTTGAATCAGCGGCGTATTTGTAGCCGTTTTTTGGGCCGCCGGCCAGCTCATTGAAATAAGCCAGAAAAGAAGGGAAGACCAAAATAACTGATATTGCCTGAAAGGCAAGCAGAATTATTATCAGTTCATATTTTAAAAATGATAAAATTTTTGGCGAATTAATTTTTGGCCTGATCCAGTAAATTATTTGTGAAGATATCAAACCATAGACAAAAGGAAATGTCGGCAAAACGTGGCGGACGCCGATGTTCAGGGTGGAGCGGATGCTCATTATCCAATAGAGCGCGATAAAAGATATCATGGCAAAACTTTCAAAATTTCTGGTTAGCCAAAGAGAAATTTTTTCCAATTTGCTTAAAGACTTTTCAGGTAAATAGCCAAATGTTTCAGTTGGCCGTTTTTTTAACATATAATAAAATAAAATGATTAAGGCCATAATCGTCAGAATATGCATAGTTAAAGGTTCTTTGAGCAGATAAACAACGGGGAAGTAATAAGACCAGCCTGCGGCCGAAACTTCGCCGAGGAAATAAGTCGTGTTGCCTCCGGCCGCCCGCTGAAATACCATTAATAGGCCCAGCATATACTGGCCAAATGCGCGCAGTGGCAAAGATTTATCCGCACTCCAAATAGTTAGCTCGGCCGGGCATCTGGTTATTCTGGATAACTGAGTGCAGGAGGCAAATGGTGTCTTATCCGGTCCTTTGGCGTAAGAAGTCAAAATAAATTCCATATCTTGTTGTTGTTTTTGGGATGGGTAATTTTTGACATGAAAATAATAAACCGGAGTTACGACCAGGGCGTAACCAAGAATAAAAATAAAAACAGTGCCCAAAGCATAGCGGGTGATGATTTTTAAAAAGGAAGACGGTTCTTTTTCTTGTTTTTTATTGATGATTTTAACAATAATCCAGACGGCCGCCAGAAAAACAAATAGTGGGATAATCAGGAACAAAGAAAATTTTGTCAGCTGTGCTATTCCAAAAAATAATGTAGCGGTAATAAAATTCCATGATTTGGGATTTTTTATCCAGCGGACAAAATAAAAAGTGGCGATAAAGAATGCAGCAGCAGCAGCTACGTCAGTAGTCACAAAGCGGCCGTGGGCTATGAAGGTCGGCGAAAAGGAATATAAAAACAGGGATAATAAAGCCGCCTGTTTTCCCCATAGCTCTTTGGTCCAGCGAAAAATATAAATGCCCAAAATCACCAAAATAAGAACCATGGGCAGACGGCCAAAGAACAGCATTAAGGAAGCAGGATTGCCTTCTCTGTACATAAAATTAAAGCCAAAATCCCACTGGCCGTTGATATCCTGCGTCCATGCTTTTATATCAGAGGGAAAATTAATCGGCCATTCTAAGATTTTAGAAAATGCCAGCACTGCCAAACCAGATAAGTCTTTAATTAAGGGTGGATGTTCGGGATTTAGCCGCATATCCTGTTGGGTGACATAAGAATAGCCGGCTGGCAGATGAGCTACTTCATCCATAATGGCGGTGTCGGCGGTTAGCGACCAAAGGGCGACCACAACCATAAAAATAATCAGGGCGGCGGCAATAAGTCTTGTTGTTGATTCTTTCATAGGTTTTATTTGCTTAAAAATAGAATGAGTTAATATCTGTATTTTGTGTTTGCTCGGACAATATGCCTGATGGCGCATTGCCCTCGCTAGCCAAATTTAAAAACCTGTTTTTAAGACCGAAAATTCTCCCAGGTTTTCGATTTTTCCTCCCGGGTATTTTTGGATAATTTGATGAAACAAATTATCATCGTATTTCATCGGAAGAATGACGATTGAGCAATTGTTCGATTGATCTATTGGACAATCCGGCAATTTCGTAAGATCTTCGTGTTTCAAAAAAGTCACAACGGTCTCGGGTTCGTTTATCCTGGTCAGAAAAATTATTGTTTGGGCTGGCATGGGAATTCCGTCCGGATACGGCACAGCAACCCCGTTTTCGTTCACTATAACATATTTTTGGATGTTGGCGGGCAGGGAATTGAGATAATCTGCTTCATCAACAAACCTCTGTTCAAAAGCGCCTTTGACATGGGAATTGCTTGCCCAGTCAATGAAGTACATTTTATATGAAAAAATGGTTAGCCCAATGCAAAATGCAAAAATCAAAACGCAAAATAAAAATTCAAAATTAAAGATTTTTGATATTTGATTTTTAATTTTAGAAAGTATCCAGAAAAAACCAAGCCCCGTGAAAATATAGCTTGGTGGAATTGAGCCGATAGACCTTAACGCATGAGGCAGGCCTTCATATGAAGTGACAGAAGGCAGAAGCATGGCGCCCCAGGCGAATAATAGCGTATAGCAACTAGCCAATAGCGAATAGTTTTTATCAATATAATTTCTTTTTTTGAAGATTTGAATGATAAAATATAAAAATCCCACGACAAAGAACGGGATGAGCGGCCAGGAAATTTCTGGAGAGCCGGAAAAATTATGCCGCCAGTTATAATCGCCCGCCGCCACAAATTGTCCGAGAGTTTTTATCGTGCTCAAAAGCAGTGTTTTGGCCGGATTGGCAACAGCAAAGATTGAAACCTGGCCCGCCCGGCCCATGAAATCTGGCGGATTTTTTGCATAGTAATAAAGGAGAGGACTTGCTGCCAGCAGGGCAAAAACTACAAGGATTATCCACGGCAGAAGCTTTGAGCGAACCCAATTTTTTATCAGCCAGATTATAAAAACAGGTACAAGGATCAGCGGCGCAATGCGGAAAGCGATATAGGTATGAAAACCGAGCCCAAAAGCAATGCCAGCGGCAGCAAAATTTATGATTTCAATCTTTCTGTTTTCGGCGACAAACCCCTTAAATACAAAATAAAGCCCCCAGACAAGGAAGAACGGCACCATGATGGCGCGAAAGCCGATGCGGGAAAAATTGACGTGCCAGAAAGAGATGGCCAAAAAAAAGGCCGAAAGCAAAGCAATGACATCAGCTGCCGGTCCAGCCGATAAATATTTAAATAATTGTCGCGCCAGAAGGTATGTCCCATAAACCGTAAATATCCCAAAAAGCGCCGCCACTATTTTAATCGCCCAGACGCTGGCGCCAAAAACCAGAAAGCTTAAGGCTATTAAATTCATAAACAATCCTTCGCGGCCGTTATTTTCAGGATAAAAAACTTTATAATCACCGGTTTTTATTGCGTCCAGCGCATCGTTGCCGTTGATGGCCACGTCCGGATAGAGTCCGGGCGGAATTTCCGCCAATTTATAGAAACGGAAAAAAACCGCTGTTGCCAAAATTAAAACCAGCAGGATAATTTTAGCTCGTCTTGAGATAGTCATAATGTATTGTAATTATAGCAAATAATAAAAAAATGTGTTTGTGGATAACTAAAATCAATTGAGAGCTTACAACTTAATTTTTCTGTGATAAAATAAGAATAACATATATTTATTATTCAATTTGCCAAGGAGGCAGACATAATTTTATGCCTAAATTTGAGTAACCAAAACCATATACAAAAGAAGAGCAAGCGGAAATCAAAGAAGATTTAGCTACGGAAAGGCAAATCAGATAATGCGGCCGCTCCGGCCGCGACGCCGCCCGCTAAAGCCGGGATGAAAAAAATATTGCAAATTTAAGTTAAAAAATTTTAATTAGAAAGGAAAATATTATGAGCATGGAAAACCAGTTTGAAAAAAGTAAAAGTTTTGAATTTCAAGAATCAGAACTACAAAAAGTTGAAGAAATAATTGATGATTTGAATAATAAAGCCGAATCTCTCCCGGAATATTCTGAGGAAGAAATAAAGCAAGCAGTTGAGACGGCGGCAAAAATAAAGAGTTTCAAGCCGTTAATTGAGGAAAAATTAACCGGCCAGATTTAACAAAACTATATGACACAAAATAGCGATGTTTTAAGAAAAAATATTCTTATTGAGCTTGGTTTGCAGGATTTATCAGAAGATAGAAAGATAGATCTTTTGAGCAAGATGAGCGATTTGATTCAAAAGCGTGTTTTGCTCCGGGTGATAAAAAGTTTGGGTGTTGAAGATAAGCAGGAATTTGACCGCCTAATTGGCACAGAAAACGAGAAGGCAATTTTTAAATTTTTAATTTCTAAAGTACCAAACATTGAAGAGATAACAGACGAAGAAGTGATTGCTTTTAAGGAAGAAGTGGTTGAAAAGGTGAAAAGTCTAAATCTCTAAATTAATTCCCAATATTTAATATCCAATTCCCAATAAAATTTCAAATGTCCAATGTTTAAAATTGTCCCGCCAGGCGGGCCATGGATTATAAATTGTAATTTGGAAATTGGAAATTTATAGAATGCCTGATCCTTATCGCGAGCCAGTTGATGAATCTTCTCCTTCGCCGCCAAAAATAGAAAAGCCAACGCCTTTTGAAGCAGAAAAGGCAATTGGAAAATTTAGGGAAATTCCGCCTCAGGGTCCAGCGCAGGAAACACCAAAGCCAACGCCATCTAAGGCTGCCTCAACGCCAGCTCCGTCTCCCTCTCCTGCTCCTGCGATTCCTCGGACGCCTGTTCCCAAAAATGAAAATTTAAAAGACATGGACGAAGGCCGCCAGATGAAGATATTGACTGACATGGCGTTTGAGGAAGGAATCAAAAAAGCGGTTGAAGCCGCCAAAGCTACCGGCGATGCCTATCTTATAGACAAATTGCACGACACTTTGGTTGATGAATTGCGTCAGCAATTAATTGAAAAAGGGAAACTAAAAGAAGAATAAATCATGCCGGGCAGTGAAAATTCGACTACTGTCCGGCATTGAAATTAAAGATTGTCGAATCTTGCCTGTCGACAGACAGGTTTCTATTACCCGGTATGGATGTCAATTTAATTTTAGTGCCGCTGACCATTGGCCTTTTTTTATGTACTGCCCTTTTGGCTGTCTGGCTGGGTATTGAGGCGGCCAGAAGCAAAGGCAGTGTTTTTCGGGCTCTTTCAGTGAGCCTTTTTTTGATTACTTTGCCCAAAACAATCCAGAAAAAAGAAGGGGAGCAGCAGAAAACAGAAAAAGAAATAATCGGGGCGATGGAACAGCTTTATTCGTCTCTGGGCAGTTTTAAATCGGGCCAGAAAGATAATTTTGTTTACGGCCAGCCGGCCATTGTTTTTGAGATGGCGATTCCCCATATTGGCCAGGAGATATCTTTTTATATGGCTGTTTCGCGGCGCATAGAGACAGTCGTTGAGAAGCAGATACACGGATTTTTTCCCGAAGCGCAGGTTGAAAAAATAAAGGATTATAACATTTTTAATCCAACCGGCATCTCGGCCGCTTCTTATCTTTCTTTGAGCAAAAATTATTTTTTGCCGTTCAAGACATATAAAAATTTAGAGAGAGATCCGCTGGGAGAGATAATCAATTCTTTTAATAAAATAAATGAGGTAGGAGAAGGCGCCGCTATTCAAATTATTCTTTCTCCGGTTTCAGAGGATTGGCGTAAGCGAGGATTGCAGATAGCAGGAGAAATGCAAAAAAATAAGACTTTTTCTAAAGCTCAGCATGAAACTTCCGCAACGGGAAAAATTATGAAAACAATAAAGACCGACCAGAAGAAGAAAGAGGCAAATATGCCTCAGCAAACCGCCATCACGCCGATGCAGCAGGAGCAGATAAAGGCCCTGGAAGAAAAAGCAAGCAAGATAGGTTTTGCTGCAAACATCAGACTTGTTGCTTCGGCCGCCAATAAGGTCAATGCAGATGAGATTTTAAGAGGCCTGGAGGGAGCATTTGCCCAGTTCGCCCACCCAAATTTCAACGCGTTTAAGATAAATCGGGTTTCGGGCGGCGCATTAAAAAAATTAATCTATAATTTTTCTTTCAGATTCTTTGACTCCGGCCAGAAGATGATATTGAATACCGAGGAGTTGACCAGTATTTTTCATTTGCCTGTGATTCCTTTGGGTGCTCCGCAGCTAAAATCGGTTAAAGCCAAACAGGCATCTGCTCCGCTAAGCCTGTCAAAAGAAGGGCTTATTCTTGGAAAAAATCTTTTCCGCGGACAGGAAGTTGATGTGAGGATTCAAAAAGACGACCGCCGAAGACATCTTTATTTTATCGGACAAACCGGCACTGGAAAATCTTCGGCGCTGGGCAGCCTTATCGCGCAGGATATTTTATCGGGAGATGGCGTAGGAGTTATAGATCCGCACGGTGATCTGGTGGAGAAAATGTTAAGCGTAGTGCCTCTAAACCGCGCCGAAGACGTTGTTTTTATAGATCCATCGGATCTGGAACGGCCGGTAGGGCTCAATATGCTTGAATATGATGCGCGATATCCGGAACAAAAAACTTTTATAGTAAATGAATTGATCAATATCTTTGACAAACTTTACGACCTCAAAACTACCGGCGGCCCGATATTTGAACAATACACTCGCAATGCCCTTCTTCTTTTGATGGATGATCCCGAAACTAACGCCACTCTTATGGAGGTACCGAAAATTCTGGCTGATAAAGCATTTCGTTCCTCGCTGCTAGCCAAATGCAAAAACCCGGTTGTTAAGGATTTCTGGGAAAAAGAAGCGGAAAAAGCCGGCGGGGAAGCTTCTTTGCAAAATATCGTGCCCTACATCACTTCTAAATTCAATGTTTTTATTGCCAACGATTATATGCGCCCGATTATCGGGCAGGCAAAAAGCACGATTAATTACCGCGAGATAATTGACAATAAAAAAATATTGCTGGTCAATTTGAGCAAAGGGAGACTGGGCGATATCAACAGCAATCTTCTGGGCATGATAAATATCGGAAAATTATTGATGGCGGCGTTTTCCCGCGTTGACGCGCCAGAGGACCAGCGCCAGGATTTTTATTTTTATATTGACGAATTCCAGAATTTTGCCACGGACAGCATCGCCACTATTTTATCTGAAGCCAGAAAATACCGGCTGAACCTGACCATTGCTCATCAATTTATCGGTCAGCTGCTGGATAAGATAAAGAACGCCGTTTTTGGCAATATCGGCTCGATCGTGGCCATGCGCGTTGGGGCAGAGGATGCAGAATTTCTGGTCAAGCAGTTTGAGCCGGTTTTTGACAAAAATGACCTCATTAACATCGATAATTTTAACGGTTACATCAAGCTGCTGATAAACGGCGCCACTTCGCCGTCTTTCAATATCAGATTCAATCAGCCGCCAAAAGGGGACGCAGAGATTGGCAAAAGCATGAAACAGCTTTCACGGCTAAAATACGGCCGGGAAAAAGCGGTGGTGGAAAAGGAAATTCTGGAAAGAGGAAAACCGGCTTTGCCGCCCGAAAAACCGGCTCCTCCTCTTTCTCTTTCTTCCGCTCCGCCGGCCAAACCAACTTCCGCCCAGCCGCCTGTCTCCTCTGTTCCTTTGGCTCCTTCTGCGCCGCCAGCCCCTCCGCCAGCTCCTCTTTCTGCGCCGCTGCCTCCGCCAAAACCCATTTCTTCAACTACTCAACCGACTAATTAAAATAATTTTTAACAAAAAAACATGAACGAACAAAAATTCAGCATCAAAGACATAATTGTGGCGCTGGTGGTCGGCGAGATTGCCGCCTGGCTGCTTTTGATATTGACCAAAGGAGTTTTGCCTCCGGCTATTTATGATAAATATCTTCTTATCATTAAATATCTGCCGATATTTTTTCCGATCGTCTGCGCGGTTTTTCTTTCCCTCGCATATTTGATAGGCAAAAAGATTCCCATTATCTATCAGATAGCCAAGTTTGTTTTAATCGGCGGGCTCAACACTTTGGTTGACTGGGGCATATTATCGCTTTTTATTATTATATTCCGCCGGTATTTTTCTGTTGAACCGGAAAATACGTGGCTTGTTGTTTTTTTCGTATCTATCGGTTTTTATTCCGTATACAAGACATTTTCTTTTATTCTGGCCGCAGTCAACAGCTATCTCTGGAATAAATTTTGGACATTTAAAAGAGAAACGACCGAGAAAGTCGGAAAAGAATTTCTGCAGTTTCTGATAGTGACATTCATCGGATTTTTAATCAACGTCAGCATTGCTTCGGGGATTTTCAAGATGATTTCGCCGATTTTGGGCATGAACAGCGACCAATGGGCGATTGGGGCCGCTGTGGTGGCCACCGCCATTTCAATGATCTGGAATTTTATCGGCTACAAATTCATCGTTTTTGAAGCCAAAAAACCGGAGCCGCAGGCGCCGTCTGAACCGCCGCAGAATTATACGCCGCCAACCCCGCCGGGAAGAAAAATTGTCTAATTTTCATTGAGGAGGAAAAGGCGTAATTTTTATTGCGCCTTTTTTGGTTTGGGGGTATGATAAAATAAGTTAAAAGTTAACTTTGAAGTGTCATGCTGAATTTATTTCAGCATCTAAATTAGATCCTGAAACAAGTTCAGGATGACACCAAAAGACTAAAGAAAACAAGTTCAGGATGTCGTTAAAAGATTAAAGAAAATAAGTTTAGGACGACGCTAAAAGACTATGGAAAATCTCGTTTTATATAGAAAATACCGGCCTCGCACTTTTTCCGAGGTTGTTAATCAGGCGCATGTGATAAAAACTCTGACCAACGCCATTTTGCTGGGCAAAGTTGCCCACGCATATTTGTTTTGCGGCCCCAGAGGCACGGGCAAAACAACCGTGGCGCGCATTCTGGCCAAAGCCATCAATTGCGAGAACAGAGGTAAAAATTACGAGCCCTGCAACAAATGTGCTTCCTGCGCTGAAATCAACGAGGGCAAAAGCATGGATTTGATAGAAATTGACGCGGCTTCAAACAGGGGAATTGACGAAATAAGGGAATTGCGCGAAGGCATTCGTTTCAGCCCGGCCCGATTAAAATACAAAGTTTTTATCATAGACGAAGTCCATATGTTAACGCGCGAAGCATTTAATGCTTTGTTAAAAACTCTTGAAGAGCCGCCGGCTCATGCCATCTTTATTCTGGCCACCACCGAAATCCATAAAATGCCGCAAACGATTATTTCCCGCTGCCAGAGATTTGATTTTCACAAGTTTGTTTTATCTGACATTGTTGAGCGCCTGAAATTTATCGCCGGCCAAGAGAAAGTCAAAATAGACAAGCCGGCCCTGGAACTGATAGCTTTAAATGCCGACGGCGCGATAAGGGACGCTGAATCACTTTTAGGGCAGGTGATGGCAATGGAAGATAAAGAGATTACGCTTGAAGAAGTGCAGACCATTTTGGGCACAGTTGATATTTCTTCGGTTGTCCAGATGGTGGATTTTATCTTAAAAAAAGACGCTGGGGGCGGAATCGGCTTTATCAATAAAATCGTTGAAGAGGGCTATGATTTGGGGCAGTTTGCCAAGTCGCTGATAAATTATCTGCGCAAGATGATGATTTTAAAAACTGTCCCCTCGACTGCGCTCGGGGCAAGCTCTGAAATAGAAAGATTCAGAAGCTTAATCGCGCCCGAATTCACAGACGAACAGTTAAAAACAATTCTGGAGCAGGGGCAGAAATTATCGTCCGCAGACATAATTAAACTGCTTCATCTTTTCATAGAGGCGGAAAACCAGATAAAATCAGCCATATTTCCCCAGCTGCCGCTGGAATTGGTGATGGTGGAGTTGATAGACACGAAAAAAACTCAAT
>MHMW01000013.1 GCA_001819495.1 Candidatus Portnoybacteria bacterium RBG_19FT_COMBO_36_7
CATGGCGGCAGTCAACAATGGAAGAAGACACCAAAACCAGATCCGCTTTGGACGCATTAAAATCTAATCCCCCTCCAACCTCAATCAGTTCAACCTCCCATCCAGCTTTTTTGAAAATGGCAGCGATATAAGCAATTGTAATTTCCGGAAGAACAACATTCGCTTTTTTAACGAATTCAAAAATCCTGGCACGCCAAGAATCCCCGATCCAGGTACCGGTTCCCATGCCGCCGGCCAAATCCTTATTGATGGTTTTTCTGGCCGAAGCGCCTTTGATATTGAACAATAAAACTTTCATAATTTTCTCTAAAATTTCAATATTCCAACATTCTCACATTCTCAAGAATGTGAGAATGTTTCTATGAACTCAATTAGTTTTTGGCCGTAGGGAGAAAGCGAATGTGCCACTGCCCTGCCTTGGTATCTTTTGTCCAAAAGGCCGGCGTTAACGAGGGATTTGGTATGGCCGGAGATTGTTTTAAAATTGCATTTTAATCTCTCAGCGATTCCTTCCAGAGTAATCCCGTCAAAGTTCTTTATCAAAAATAAAATGTCCAGGCGCCTATGATTAGCAATACCCTTAAAATGCCGCTCCAATTGCTTGCTTGTTTTTGTCTTATTCATAATTCCATTTTATCACAATATTCTTATATTCTCGAGAATGTAAGAGGGTTATGTATATTGGCTTGAAGCGATGCTTGGTCCGTCCGAAGTATTTATGCGAAGGAGGAGGGATTGGGATAAAATAACGGCGGTTGGCAATTTTTTACGTACGACCCGACGCTCTGTTTAGGTCAGACCTAAACAATTCTAAGATTTATAATTTTTTAATTTTTTCTTTAGTTTGATTTCTATTCATTTTTTTTATCTTCTAACGATTGTTACAAGAATCGCCCTAATCTTTCTCTGAATCTATCCCAGCTAAGCATCAAATCAATCAATCCATTAGCAAAAAAAATGGCAATCATTGTCCACAGTATCTTATCCAGCCAAAATTTCTGTTTTTCCAGCAGATGAAAGATAAAAAATCCGGCGAAGATGGCTAATATCGGATAAATCTGAAAACGATATCTTGTTTCAACCACTGTCACAAAGACAAATAAAGGCGTGGCTATTAAAAAGAGTAACAGATAATAGATCGGTTCTTTTTTCAGCTTAATTGATTTAATCAATCCGCCAAATCCTGTGATAAATAAAATTATTGAAGCCACGGCCGAAGATATTAAAAATAAAAATTGGCCATGCCCTTTTTGATAGAACCAAAAACCCATGGGCCGGATAATGCTGAAATATTTATTCACGCGCAAAAATGTCAGTTTAACAAATTCTGCCGGATATTTCTGTAAAAATAATTTAAATTGCCGCAACGACTCGTCCTGTAATTCTTTAAAAGTATGGGCGGCTGCAAAAAAAGTCTGTTCTTTAGTCGGCTCCTGCTCGCCGTTGCCGCCATGATAATTGCCTATCCAAAAATTAAAAGCGCCGGCCGCGCCAAAAGGCATAAATTCGCCAAAAATAGCGTAGTTCCTGATTGTCCAAGGAGCAAAAACCGCAATTAATATGAGCAAGAACAAAGCTGCATGCCAAAGAAGTCTTTTATGGTTTGTCGTTATCACCTCTTTTTTCTCCGTTTTCCAATTTTTGTAAAGAAAGAATAGAATTATCGGCACAAAAAGCAGAACCGGCGGCCTGGCCAATGCCGCCAGGCCCGATGTCAAAGCCAAAACAGCAACCAGCCATAATTTTCTTTTGTAAAAATATGAAAAGAAAAAATAAATCAGGAGGCATGTCAAAAACATATAAAGAGTTTCGGTCAGAACCATGGCAGAAATCTCTATCATGTCAGGGTAAAAACCGAATATCGCGGCTGCCCACAAGCCGATTTTTTTTCTTGTTTCAAAATTTGAAAAGACCAAAATTGCCGTTAAATATATCAGCCAGGCGCTTAGGCCATGCATAATCGCCTGAGCTATCCAGACCGGTTCATAATGATGACCAAAAACTTTATAGATTCCGGCCAAAAAATACTCATACAAAGGGCCGACTCTTGTAATGGCGCCGTCTCTTAATATATCGCTGCCAGATGTCTGTCTGTAGCCATGGCCTTGAGCAATGTTCCAGCCGATAGAATCATAGGCCTGCGCGTCAACCTGCGGCTTTATCCTGAAATAAAATGAATAAAAAAAACTCAAGAAAAATGAAATTAAAACAATCGCAATCAAAATTTTGTTTTTTTCCAGATAATTTTTCATTTTTAGTTTCCGTATAAAAATTTTAAGAGTCCAAGGCCGCCTTTTATTTCCTGCTTCAGCTGAGCCCAGTTCCTGATGCGGGAAATACGGCGCAAAATCATTTTTGGCCTGAAATAAAATCTGCGGTGGGCCAACTGGTAATAACGTTGCAAAATATCCCGGCTCAAGCCCGGCAGTTCCAAAACAACATTTGAATAACTGTAATCGTTCCAGTTAAAGCTTTTGATATAGCCTTTTTCTTTTGCCCAGGAAAAAAGTTCTGTGCCCGGATAGGGCGTTGTGATATTAAACTGTGCTTCATCGGGATCCAGTTTTATGGCAAAATCAATGGTTTTTTTGATGGTTTCTTCTGTCTCGCCCTGATTGCCGAACATAAATGAAGCTCTTGTTTCAATGCCTGATTCTCTGGCGAGTTTAACGACTTGGCGCACCTGCTCAAGCGATATATTTTTATTTATATTCTGCAAAATTTGCTCGTCGGCCGATTCAACGCCAAAAAGAATCAAATGGCAGCCGGCCCACTTCATCAATTCCAGCAGGCCTTTATTGATATAATCAACTCTTGTAAAACAGGACCATGATATATCTGTTTTTTCATTTATCAGAATCTCACAAAATTCCCTGATCAGGTTCTTAAACAAAGTAAATGTATCATCATAAAAAGCAAATTCCCTGATTCCGTAATTTTTTTGCAAAAATTTTATCTCTTCAATGATGTTTTTGGCCGAACGCTTTCTGACCAACCCCCGAAAAGTCCGATAGCAAAAAGTGCATCGGCCGGGACACCCTCTTGTTGCCAATAAAATCATTGCCGGCAGGCGTTTATAGCTGCCAATAGCCGGATAATATTTGTCCATTGGCAGCAAGTGATAAGCCGGAAAAGGGATAGAATCCAAATCTTGAATTAGCGGCCGCAAAGGATTTTTTATTATTTGCCCGTTATCTTTATAGCATAGGCCTAAAATTTCCTCCGGATTTTTACCTAAAACCAGCTCTTTCATTGTCTCTTCGCCTTCGTCAATCAACAAAAAATCCACTGCTTCGTTGGCGATTACTTCTTCGGGCATAACCGAAGGATGAATCCCTCCCAAAACTATTTTTGTGCGGGGAAATATTTTTTTGGCTGCCTTGGCTATGGCCAAGGCGTTATTAATCAGAGGCGTCGTTGCTGTCAGGCCGATAAAATCGGGGTTTTGATATTTTTTAATGACTTCCTCCGCCTCGCCAACCGTAATATGTTCAGCTGAACAATCCAGATAAAAAACTTCATGGCCTTCTTTTTCCAGAACGGCCGCAATATAGGCCAGGCCGAGGCTCGGCCAAGAGCTGGCAACCTGTTTCCATAAATTCTTATCTTCGCCGATGACCCAGGGCGGATTAATCAAAAGAATTTTTTTCTTCACCCCGTTAGAAATTTTACTTATCATTGAAATATTTTTTTAAATTTTTATACCATAGATACTCAATATTGCCCCAAAATAAATCCTCGTGAATTTCTAACGGGGTTCATTTTTTAAATCGGTATTTTAATAAAGTCCAAACTGCTTCAAAAGCATCTTTTAATTTGATTTTTTTGCCTTCGCCTTTGTGGCGCGGATAATAGCTTATGGGCACTTCATGAATCTTGATGCCTTTTTTGGCGACTTTGGCTGTTAGCTCCGGACAGAACTCAAAGCGTTCGCATTTCAAATTTAATTCCGGCAACAGATCGGTTCTGAACATTTTATAGCAAGTCGGCTCATCCGTAATTTCTGTTCCGTATAATAAATTTGCCAGCCAAGTCAAAAAAATACCCCCCAGCGCAAAAATATGGCCTGATTTTCTCGCTTCAAAATAATTATGGTGCAGGCGGCGTGAACCATAGACAACGACAACGCCCGGCTCTTTGGTTTTTTCTAAAAGATCTTTCAGGTCATTTGGGTCATATTCCAAATCAGCATCCTGAACAACCAGCCAGTTTCCGCTCGCTTGTTTAAATCCATTCCTCAACGCCCTACCCTTGCCGTAATTTTTATCATGATAAACAATTTTATATTTTCCTTCGTAATTTTTTAAAATATCCCGCGTGCCATCAGTTGAAAAATCATCAACAATAATTATTTCTTTCTCAATGCCAAAATCAACTCTCTCTAATTTTTCAATAATCTGAGAAACGGTTTTTTCTTCATTATAAACCGGAACAATGATTGATAATTTCATTTTTTATATTTGCCAAGATTGTTTATATTGCTTTAAATATTCTTCTTTGGTCATCAATCTTTTAACACTTTCCAGCGCATTATTCTTCAAAATTTGGCGCAAGGGCGGGTCTTTGATGACTCGGGCAATCGCCCTTGCCAAAGCTTTTTTATCTCCGATATTAATCACCAAACCATTGTATTCATTTTTAATCAGTTCGCCCGCGCAGCCAACATCAGTTATTATCAACGGGCAGCCGGCTGCCATTGCTTCGGCTGCGGTCAATCCGTATCCCTCGTGATTTGAAGTTAATAAAAAAAGATCAGCGGTCTTGTAGTAAGAAACCAAATCATCGCTCCATGGCTCAAATATTATATTATCAGATAAGATTAAACTTTTAACTTTCGTGTCTAAAGTTTCTTTTTCCCTTCCTTCGCCGACTATTATTAAACCTGTTTTTGGAAAAGAACTGATTATTGCAGACATCGCTTCTATTGCCAAATCAATGTTTTTTACCTTTACCAGACGCGAAGCCATTAAAATAACAAAGTCAAACTGCGGATATTTTTGTCGGAGATCTGTTTTGACGGGTGATTTCTTGATTTTTTCAGCGTCTACAAAAATCGGCAAAATTATCGGTTCATTTTTTATTTTTATATCTTTAAGCGATTCTCTGATGCGGCTGGAAACAACCCTGATTCCTTCAGCTTTTGGCAGTAAAAATTTCGCCAGCCAAACTCTTATTTTATTTAAAAACGACTCCTGCCAAAAATATGGGCTCAAAAAATCGCCGTGAATCTGGATATACAGTTTGGCTCTGCTTTTTCTTTTTATCAGATATCCGGCCAGCGCCGCCTCAAAGGGATCCTGAACCGTAACCAGCCAATTGTCTTCCCCACCTACTATAATATTGCCCAGGCGGGCGGCGTCAAAAGGATAAAGCCACCGCGATAAAGATCCCGTAGAATATAAATAAATATTTCTGCTGATTTGTCTTTGTAAAAATTCGTTCTTGGAAAAAACTATGACATGGAGCTCATCAGCCAGCGAACCATATTCAATTATTCTTTGCCTGACTGCAGAATTTTCTTTGAATAAATTTCTGTCTGACCCGATGCTTAAAATCTTCATCCTGTTAGAATTTTTTTTATTTTCCCCTGGCGCAAAATCAGCTTTCTTTTCCCCGCTAAATTCCAACGAAGCTCCTAATTCTTCATAAACGCTTAAAAAATCTTCGGCAATTTCTTGCCATGAATGCAAAAAATTAAAATCAGCAATCCGTTTTTTGTATTCCTGATAATTATTCCTATCTGCCAGAAAAAGAATTTTATTCTTAATGTCTTTTTTGTCAAACGGGTCAATAAAAATCCCTGTATTTTTCAATTTTTCGTAAAAACCGGTTTCCTTGGTTAAAATAAAGGGTTTGCTGACCGAAATTGCGTCCAAAATAAAATTCGGGCTGACTTCGCTCAGAGAAGGCAGAATGACGGCGTAACATGCCTTTAATTTTTCTAAAAGGCTTTGGTGCGGCAAATCAGTAAAAATTTCCAGAATAAGGCCATTATCTTCTTTTGCCGCCTCGTCAAATGCCTCTTTTAAAGCTCCGATGTTTTTTAATTTTATCGGCCGGCCCGCCCAGATAAAGTTTTTCTCTTTTGGTTTAAAATCAGGCATTTTATCTCCGTAAAAATTTTCAATAACCCTGCACTTTTCCGGGCTAATCCGATACGCTTTTTCCCAGATATTTTTCTGCCAATCTGTGGAAAAAACCAGGACAGAACATTTTTTTAAAACGAACTGAGTCATAAAAAGAATAATTTTTTCTTTATCAGACAAAGCCGGTCTTATTCCATAAAATTCAGAAAGGGTTATAAGATCTCCTGTTCTCTCTGTATAAGATTCCCAAAGAAAATCTCCTCCCACGCGCACAATTATTTTTTTGCCCATAATCCTTGCGGCGGCAACTGCCGGCAAGCCGACGCTGAAAGTATCCAAAGCGACAACCAAACCGCTTCCCGGCAGATTAAATAAAACCTTAAAAAAATAAAAAAAATGTCTCAAGATAGGCGGCAGCTTCTTTTCTGTTTGATAACTTAAAATTTTTACCGAATTTCCCTGCCGGCCAAATTCTTCAGCCAGATTTTTGGCGTATTGTGCCGGCCCGCCGACATCGGGAGGGTAAATTCCTGTCGCAATCAATATTTTTATATTTCTGTTATTTTTCATCTATTGATCTAATTTTTACTTCGCTCAAATTTCTTCTCGCAGACCAGTATAAAATAAGCTCATAAGCGCCGAAAAGAACGCCAGAATATACCAGATCGCCAAGCAAAGTGTTGCGAAAAAACGGCAGAGCCAAGGAAAAGCAATTCAGAATGCCCGCAAGTGTGTGCGGATACCAATTAAAGAAAGCCCAAACCGCAAAATTGGTGATAATGAAAAAAGAAACAGAAGAGGCCAGCGAAGCAAAAATTACATTATGCCATTTAAGGCGCCTGCTCAAATACCAGCCCAAAACAAAGGCCAAAGAAACAGAAACATACACTGAAACCATCACTTGCCAGTCGTAAAAACCGATGAAATAATCGCTGATAAACATCGCCGCCAAAGGCAGAAAAATTCCCCACTTTTTTCGCAAATAACATCCGCCAAACAACGCCATGGCCGCGATCGGAGTAAAATTAAAAGGGTGTTTAACCAGTCTTGAACTGGCAGCTAAAAGAATAATTGACGCTACGATTAAAATTTTTATTTTGGTTGACATAAATTTTTTGCTATATTTTACTTCTTATCAATTCTTTCGCCTTTTTGGGCGGCTTGATGCCGAGCCCAGCAAAAATTGCGCTAATTGTTTTGAATATTTTAATAATATTGACCGACAGAAAACTGACTAAACCGGAGAATGCTTTTTGGCCTTTGATAATTTCACCAACAGAATTAATTTCTATATCTCCTCTCTTAATTATAAAGTTGCCGCCCCTTAACGAATTAATGATATCTACTCTCGTGAATGCCTGAATTTCCACTTCAAGACAAGGGCCGCCCGCATGGGAAAGGCGGTGCAGATCCAGCCCCGCGTAGCCAAAAATTTGACTGTTTTTTTCTCTAATTTCCTTAAGCAATCGGATCGATGACGGCCGGGGGCAATATTTTCCATCATATAACGAATTCCAAATTTCGCAGCCGTCCAGCAAACCGATCGTCTGTTCGTCAATATTTTTTCTGCCTTTAAAAAACGGGTGTGCCCAAATAATCAGACAGTTATCGTTTTTATATTTCTTAAAAGAATCTGCTAATTCCGGCTCTTCATAATACTTTGACGGATTGATAATCAAAATATGGCTGGACTGATATTTAAATTCAAATCCGGGAATAATTAAAAATTTATCATCGCTGTTTTTCTGGCAGTCAGCAATAAAATTCTGTCCCTTTTGATACATCAATTCCTCTGCATGCTCTGTGACAAAGATAAAACTGCACCCATTTTGGGAAAAAAATTTTTTCAGTTCTGCCAAATTTAGCTGACCGTCTGAATAAATTGAATGAATGTGAAAAAAGCCCTTAATCTTCATATTGCTAGTGTGCATAGCGCTGTGCACTTTATAATCTGACAAAGCTATCAATTATTTCCATAAAAAACGGCTTGGCGTCGTTTAATGATTCTACGTCATAATGCAGGTCTTTTTCAAAAAATGTGAAAAAATCGGCCAGCGTTTCTAATTTATCAGGGAATTTGACACCTTCAACCCTGCCTTTATCAAATAAAACAGACAAAAGATTTTTGGCATCTGCCAAAAGATGGCGCGATCTGATATTTTCTTTATAGCCAAAATTTGCGCCGATATTCTTGCCTTCGGCCATCTGGTAAAAAAAATAAGGAAAATCAATGCCTGAATAAATCGCCAGAGGAAGAGAACCCCAGAAGCGGCCGTTAATCTCCATCAGCTTGGGGAGTCCGTTTTTTTTGTCAACTTTGAATTCAACCATTGCCGGGCCATGCCACTGCAAAATTTCAAGAAGCTTCAAAGAATATTCTTTCATTTCAGAAGGCATCTTTATGCTTTCTCTTAAAACACTTGCCCCGCCCAAAGGAGAGATTGAACGGATGCGTTTGTGCGCAAAAAGAGCAAGGGGCTCACCATGCTCAAACAAACCAAATATACCAAATTCCTCCCCCTCAATCAATTCCTGAATAAGCGGCGCCTCGCCCATTTTTGCCTCCAAATTCCTAAATTCTTCTTTCAGTTTTTCCGGTGAATTGATATAAACGGTTGTGCCTAAAATCCCTTTTCCTTTTTTCCAAACATAGCTCTGGCACGGCTTGATTATCAGGGGATAAGATAATTTTGACACTAAGCTTTCCGTTTCTTCGGCATTTGATAAAAAATGTGTTTCGGGAATTGGAATATTATTATCTTCGGCCAGGCGCAAAGTTTTTTCTTTATTAAACGCTATATCAATGCTTTTCTTATCAGACACGATCAATTGCGCATACGGTTCAATTTTTTCTCTTTCTTCAGATACCGGCAAGAAAGTTTCGTCACTGAATGAAAAAATAATCGCCTTTTCATTTAATCTTTTCAGAACATTTAACAGGTCTGAAATAAATTTTTCCTTATCCAAGCCGGCGGGCGTATAAACAAAAGATTCTGAGCAAAAACGCGAAAAAAGACTCATGGCTGTGGCGCGCGGCGCCCCGCAGATAACTTTGATGTTTTTGCTGCCAAGAGAGCGAACCGCGGCTAAAGCGCTTTGTAGGTGCCCGTCTAAAATTATGGCTGTCATATTTGAGAATTTAAATATTCAGCTGTTTCTCCCATCGTAAAATTATCCAGCATTCCCTTCTGCCGCCACGAATTCACGTATGCAAATATTTTTTCCAGGCCTGCCAGTAATTCTTCGGGGCTGGAAGCAAGATTGAAAGGATGAAACCACAAATGAAAGACCTTGCACTGTTGGACTGCTTTTTTTATGCCAGCTTTTGATTTAGCCACCCTGAAAGAAACGGGCAGAAATCTAGCCCAGCCGCTTTTGTGAACGTAAAAATAGCTGCCGGCCAGATTCCAAATGCCTTTTTCTTTTATCGGGCTTACTGCAGACGCGGGCAGTATAAAATAATTATCTATCGCGTGCGCAATCATTTTTAATTTTTCCGGAAAATATTTATACCAATTTTTATTAACTCCCCGAAAGCATAAAAAATTATTTTCTTTTAAAGTTTTCAGATGACCAATCATATTTTTGGGAAAAACAAAAGATTTAAGCCCGACTCCTTGCTGCCAGGCCAGATTCCGGCAAACCTTCAGTTCAGAATCAAAAGCATCAGCAGCGCATCCAGGCTCCCCGACAATAATATGGGAAAAGGTATGGCAGCCGATTTCCTGAGCAACCCTGCAATTCAATATTTTATAAACAATGTCTTTTCCGTACCATTCAGGCGTTTTTTCAATATTGCTGGCCGGATCAATATCAAACCAATCCCCTTTTAGCCATTTGTAATTTGGTCTTACAATTTCAGGATGATTGACGCCATTTATCGGCCGGCAATTATCTAAAAAAAGATGGCCGACCATGGCCCAAGTCGCTTTAATTCTGTATTTCTCAAATAAAAACAGTAGACTATCAATGATCTGGCGTTCTTTGGCATAATGGCCCATCAATTTTTTTTCTCCGCGAGTACCCCAAGCCAGCTCCATATCAAGCGACAAAATAAAAATGCCTTTTGGTAATTTTATTTCCTGTTCATCCATGTTAATTTTTGCTTCCGATTAATTGCTTAAAAATCTGTTCCATTTTTTTGCTGACAATATCCCAATTATATTCCTTTTTAACCATATCCAGCGCGTTCGCTCTGACTTTTACCAAGTCCGGATTGCTCAGAGACATAATCTTTGTTACCGCAGATGCAATGTTTTGCGGATCTTCAGGCCGGCAGGCAAAACCAGTTATTCCGTCTTTCAAAAAATCAGGAATGCCGCCAACCATTGTCCCGATAACTATCAGGCCGGCGGCCATCGCTTCCAAGAATGAATTGCCCAACCCTTCTGTCAGCGAAGGCCTAATAAAAATATCGCAAGACTTAAGAATTCTTGGCAGATTTTCATGAGAAACCATTCCCATAAACCTAACTCTTTTTTCCAATCCTAATTCCTTAACTTGTTTTCTCGTCTGCTCTTCCAGAGAACCAAATCCGCAAATTACAAAACAGACTTTTTCGGGTAATATTTTAAGCGCGCTGATAACATCACCAATGCCGTTTTTCTTTTCCAGGCGCGAGGCGGTCACCAAAATCAATGTTTCGCGGCCAAAACCAAACGAATTTCTTATCTCTGAAATTTCCTGCTGGGCCAATTGTCGGGCAAAATTTGCGATATCAACGCCGTTGGGAATAACTTTTCCAACCTTCCCCTGAAATCCCATTCTTAATCCCCATTCATACAAAAAATTTGAGATTGCCTGAAGAGCGTCTGCCTGCGAAAAAATATTTTTAAAATATTTTGAGCCCAGCCTGACTTTATTTTCTATGCTTTCCAGCGGATCGCCTTCCTGCAAAGTGAGTAAAAAAGGAACACCTGTTCTTTTTTTAAATCGGACAGCAGCAAAGCCGCCGTAAGACGCCATAACAGACCAGACAAGAGAATACGGCTCTTTTTTGTGATTTTTGAGCGCTTGGCGGTGACCCAAGGACGCAAGTAAAAATTTATCTATTTTGGATATGCCCGGCCCCAGCCGATAGATATTGACATTGCCTCTTTTTTCAAATTTGCTTGCATTTTTTCTGATGCGCGCACAAAACAGGTCAAACTCAAAATTTGGCAGGCGATTGGTTATTTCGCCGATCGCAATTTCCGCTCCGCCGGAGGGCGGCAAAAAATCATCGGTTGAAAAAATAATGATTTTTTTAAATCTTTTTTCTTCGGATTCGGGCATATTTGCCTTTAAATTTTTTATGTATTAAGATTAGCTTAAATAAGCCAAAAAGTAAAGCTTCCCTTTTCCAGTATTTTTAACAATTTGGGAAGCGAAATCCCGCACCGAAGGCATCGATTTAACATAATATATTAATGAAAATACTGGCCTTCTGGTGCGGGATAAAGTTACAATATGGAGCAAAATAAGCGTAAAAAAGTGCTGATTTTAATCACCCAGTCTTCTCTGGGCGGCGCCCAGAAATATGTTTTTGATTTGGCAACCGGCCTGGATAAACAAAAATATGAAGTGGCCGTGGCAGCCGGGGGCGATGGCGAGCTATTTGAAAGATTAAAGACCGCTGATATCCAGATATTCAAGCGCAAATGCCTTAAACGGCCGATCTTTCCCCCATGCGATATTGAGGCCTATTTAAAACTGAAAAAACTGTTCATAGAGTGGCAGCCCGATATTTTGCACCTAAACAGCTCAAAGGTATCAATTCTTGGCTCACTGGCTGCCAGAAATCTGCCCATAAAAGTCGTCTATACGGTTCATGGCTCGGTTTTCCAGCCGCCGTTTTCTTCTTTGATGAGCAAGTTATTCCTCTGGCTGGAAAAATGGACGGCCAAATATAAAAATAAAATAATCTGCGTTTCAGAGAACGACCGCCAGCTTTGGCTAAAATACAATGTCGCGCCGGCGGAAAAGCTGGTGACAATCCATAATGGCCTGAAAGAAAACTTAGATTTTCTGCCAAAAGACGAAGCGCGCAAAGAAATTCTGGGAAATGCATATGAAAAATTCAAAAACTATCAGATAGTCGGCTCTATCGGCTATTTTTATCCGGATAAAAACCTTGAAACTTTAATTAAAGCTGCTAATCTGATTTTAAATACTCTGGCCTCCAAAGATAAAAAAATAGTTTTTGCGGTTATCGGCTCGGGCCCGCAGGAGGAAAGTTTAAAGTTAAAAGTTAAAAGTTTAAAGTTAACTGATAAAATTTTATTTCTTGGCGCTGTGCCCGAAGCTCATAAATACCTTAAAGCTTTCGATGTTTTCGCTATGCCCTCCGTCAAAGAGGGCTTGCCGTATGCTATTTTGCAGGCCATGGCAGGAGGTACGCCAATTATTGCTTCGGATGTAGGCGGTATTCCCGAAATGATAACCGACAATTTCAATGGTTTTTT
>MHMW01000014.1 GCA_001819495.1 Candidatus Portnoybacteria bacterium RBG_19FT_COMBO_36_7
CCCTGGAAGGAATTGAACCCTCATCAACGCCTTAGGACGGCGCTGCTCTATCCGTTGAGCTACAGGGAGTAAAAAATTAACAGGGCAAGCCAATAGAGGCGGACATAAATTTATTTTATCGGCAATTGCCGATTTCCAATAAATTGCCGAATTGATTTCCGATAAATTGCCGATAAATTTCCGATTGCCGAAATGATTTCCGATAAAATCTTCCTGAAAATTAGACTCTTCAAGCCGCATCTTTCAATAAAAAATCTTTCCGCTATATGTAAATTAGCATAAAACAGCTTTAATTAAAAGAGGGGTTGACTTTATAAATTAATTTATATATTTTTAAATAATGTTCTTAAAACAAAAAAGGAGGGCTTATGAGAGAAGAGGGTGAGTCGTTTGTTAAAAGAAATGATTTAAAAATTGCGGTATTTGGCGCAGGAGGAGCTGTTGGCTCCATATTGGCAAGTTTTCTCCAGCAAATAGAAGACGTATCCCAGATAATCTGCCTGGATTGTAATTTAGAAAGGATGTTCAGCTTTCTTAAAAACAGAAAGAAGATTATCCATGTCTTAACGGCTGAAGGCACAAATGAAAAATTAATACGGAGGCTTAAAGATTGTTTTCTCATTATAAACGCGGCTTCTTCCCTGCTAAATAAGCGGATAATGAAGATTGCCTTGGAACTGGGGTCCAATTATCTTGATTTTGCTTCTTTTGATAATGACAACCAAGCAGAACAAAAGAGCTTCCATAAGCGGTTCAAAGAAAAGAAAATTGCCGGCTGGATCAACTGGGGAATCGGCCCTGGCCTGACTAATCTGCTTGTTGCCAAGCTGATAGACGGATTGACTGACTGCGTGGTCAGAATCCGTGTTGCCGAAGACACCAAATTAGCAAAACAAGCAAATGGCCAGGAGCCGCTTATATTTCTTTGGAACCCTCAATTGCTAATTGATGAGATAACCTCGCCTGTCTATCCTTTTTCCAAAGACCCGCGCCGCGCCCGCATTATCAGAGAACCTTTTTCTGGCCCGGAATTCTGCGTTTTTCCTTATCCGATCGGAAAAATCACCTGCCGCCATATGAACGAGAACGAAACCATAACCCTAAAAAACATGCCCGATATCCGCGAGGCTGACGTAAAAACCGGCGGCGATGACTTAGAGCGGCTTTTTAAAATCCTTCCCAAAATTAAAAAAAGGATAAAAAAAGGCCAAATCCAGGAATACCTCAAAAACATCAAAACGCCTTCGCCAAATGAAATAAAAAAAATGATACAAAAAGGCATTATTCTTGACGGCCGAGTGGCAATACTGGTTGAGGTTGACGGGCAAAATCCGGAAACAGAAGAAAGGATTTTTAAAAAAGCAACGTGGATGGGTCTTGGCTTGCGAGAGGTTTCTCATGGAACGACACATATAAATTTCAACACTGCTTTAGTTGCTCTTTGCGCTATCAGGCAAATAATTAATTCTTCCGGACCTGACCCGGGAGTTTGGGCGCCTGAAGAAATTTCAAAAACAGACAGAGAAGCAATTCTTGATTGCATTCAGAAAAAATCTAACCCCGTTCATTTTCAAACTCTATAAAAATTAAAATTTAAAAGAGGCAATATCTATTGCCTCTTTTTTTGTTCCACGTGCCAGATTTTTTAAAATTTATTCAAATGCCTTAACTAAATATTTATCAACTGGCGCAAAATCATCAGTTAAAACAGGCATATCCATTTCTATCTCTTTTTTCCAAAGACGACCAAGGTATTTATTTAATTCTCTGATGTCATTGGTAAAACTTGGAACTTCTTTGCTTTTGAGCGCCACAAAAGTTAAGTTCTGAAATTTATCGCCAGACGATAAATAGAGATTGGGAAAAATATAGACCTGAGGGAAAATCTTTTTGTAGGTGGCGTATTCTGAGCGCAGGAATTGTCCTTTTTCTCCTTCAATTGAAGAAGGAATGTTGATAAAAACCACGCCGTTTTCCTTTAAAAGGTCGTATTCTTTTTGTGCCGCTTCTAAAGTTGTCAGCTGAAAAGGAATTAAATAGGTTTTAAAAACGTCTACAAAAATCGCATCGTATTTTTCCTTGCTTCGGTTTAAATAGGTTCGGCCGTCTTCATGAATTATTTTTAACCGCGGATTATCCTCCAATTTAAAATACCAGCGGGCGATTTCGGTCATTTTTGGATCAATTTCAACCACGTCTATTGTTGCTTCGGGATAGCGTTTAAGATAATCTTTGGGAAAAGAATAGCCAGCGCCTCCCAGCATTAGTGTTTTTTTAAAATCTGGCTTGAAGTGTTCGACCATCCTGAATGACTCCAAGTATGTGGCAACCGGACCGCTGTCTTTGTCTAAATACATCGCTGACTGAATACCTTTTAAGTCTGTGCTTAAAGCCAAAATTGGCCTCAAGCTCGGGTAATCAACGGTTTGTGTCAACATGACATCATTGTATTGAGTAGTGATATAAATTTGGCCAAGTGGCCGATTTATTGCATCCCAAAAACCTGTTAAATAAAAAACAAATACAAATAAAAAAATTATCCAGTAAAAAGCTTTAAAACTTTTTTTATCAAAATAGGCAAGCAAAGAACAAAAAAACATCAAAATAGCCAAGCCTAATATTATCTTTGTGCTGCCAACATATGAAAAAAGGATAAATCCCGTTAAAAAAGTGCCTAATATGCTGCCGACAGTTGAGATAGCATAAAGGTTCCCGACTGTCCGGCCTGACTGCTTGATATCCTCCATTCGCAACCTGGCTGCATACGGAGAAATGGCGGCTAAAAAGAAACTGGCCGGCGCAAATAAAATTAAAGCGGCCAAAACAGATTCTAAACGGATATCTTTTATTATTTTTTGCAGATAATTTAAAACCGGCAATTTAAAAATTCCGGTCAAAGCTATTAAAATTGCTGCCAAAAAAATAACTCGTGAAAAGTCATTGTAATTTGGCTTTTTATCAGCCTGTTTTCCGCCCCACCAATAGCCGGCAGAAAGCGCTGCTAGAATAACACCGATAAGGGAAGACCAGACGAAGATAGACGTTCCCACAAAAGGCGCCAAAACGCGGCTGCCAACCAGCTCAAATACCATAATCGAAGCGCCGCCAAAAAAAACGATTATTTCCAAATTATGTTTTTTTGCCTTTGTAAAAATTTTAGAAAATACATTTACCATGCTTTAAAGCCCTTCTGCCCTCAAAACGCTCCATATGGTAATTAAAATAATTTTCAGGTCATATAAGACTATTTTCCATCCCGGATTATTTCTGCAAAAGTCAACATACATCATATCAAGTTTTTCCTGGTCCGCATGAAATTTATTTCCTTTATGAGACTGATAATAGCCGGTAACACCTGCTTTTATCAAAAACTTGGATAGACTTCCTTCGTCAAACAGCTTTTGTGAAACTTTCAAATTGGTCGGCCTTGGTCCGACCAAGCTCATTTCTCCGTGAAACACATTAATCAATTGAGGCAATTCGTCCATGTATATCTGCTTCAACATTTTCCCTGCCCATGTTAAATTATTTTTATTCTCCTCCAGGCGTTTTGTCTCAATAAAATCTCTATTATTTAAAACATCTGTCTTAAAAATTCTGAATTTATATAATTTAAAAGTTTCGCCCTGAGAGATTCTGGTTTCGGTATAGAAAATCGGCCCCCGCGAGGAACGCAAAAAAATGCCCTCAACGAGCATTACCAGTAAGACAAAAATAATAAAAGGCAAAAGAATTATAACCAAAAATATGCCTATAATAATATCAAGAACTCTTTTTTCCAACGGCATTTTTATCTTCTCGATTTTTGACATTTATTCTTTAAATAAAAAATGCGTTATAAGCATTCTTTTGTTTTACTTTTAATTTTGGGTGGTCTACGGGAGTTGCACCCGTGATAACGCGGCCACAGCGCGTTGTGATAACTGCTTCACCAAGACCACCATGAATGGTTTACTGCTTATATCATATTGTAAATATTGAAAAAATCAAACTGTTCGCTTGCTATTTGCTATAAGCCGGTTCTGGGTGCCCTGTGAGGGATTCGAACCCCCGACCTTCTCCTTAAGAGGGAGCAGCTCTACCAGCTGAGCTAACAGGGCAAATTACTTCGTACTGCAATACTTTATTTTATTTTCTTTTTTACCTTTCAATAGCTTATCCACTATTTCAATTTCTTCCCAAATCCCTGCTATCAAATCGAATTTTTTTACTTCTTTTAAAGTCACCCACTTGTAATCAACACTGTCCTCGTCCAATTTCACTTTGCCTGATTTATAAAATGCCCAAAAACTCAAAACCAGAACAGGAATTCCGTCCGGCCTAATGAAAGTCAGATCCAGCAAATAATTAAGGTTTTTTATCTCCAGATTCACTTCTTCCAATACTTCCCGCCTCAACGAATTTGTCAGCGCAAAATACCACTGCGTATCTTTATTTTTCGGCATATTTATATAATCGCTGATTTCTAATCCGCCGCCAGGCACAGTCCATTTTCCCGGAAACGCTTTTTTTTGTAAACTTCTTTTTGTTATCAAATATTTACCGTCTTTGACAATAATGGCTGTTGAAGCAATCCGATGTAATTCTTGATTTTGCATAATTTTGTCTCCCCGCGAGGAATCGAACCTCGATGTGCAGCTTAGAAGGCTGCCGTTCTGTCCATTGAACTACGGGGAGATATTCTATTTAGAAGGTTGGCGCGGCAATTGCCCCACACCGAACTTGTTCTCGTGCGGGGTCCATTGAGCGTGCTTACTCTGCCTGACGGCAGGCAGGGTAAGCTATGGGGGCTAGGCTTTGGCAGGCCGGCAAGACCGTCACTCTGTTCATTAAGCTATAGCGCATTGTTTAATTAAAAATTGAAAATTTATTTCTTTCTTTGCTTCCCATGGAACGCCTTATAAACCTCTTTTAGCTGTTTGTCCGTGATATGGGTATAAATCTGGGTCGTTGTTATGCTGGAATGACCTAATAAAGTTTGCACTGATCTGATATCTGCTCCGCCGGTTAAAAGATCCGTTGCAAAAGAATGGCGCAATATATGCGGGGTGACTTTTTTAGAAATACCGGCTTTTATTGAATAATGTTTCACGATTCGTTCCACAGAACGAGGGGTCAGGCGCAGATTTTTAAGTTTGGCCTGTGCCAGTTCCATTTTTTTGCTTTTCGGAAATCTGACAAATAGCGCCGGATCAATGTCTTTCCGATTGCCGATATAATTTCCGATTGCCGAAATAGCCCTTTCCGATAAAAAAACCACCCTGATTTTCTCTCCTTTGCCGCGAACTGAAAATTCGCCCTTTTTCAGATTAATGGAATCTCGGTTAAGTCTGCAAAGTTCCGAAACCCGCAGCCCGGTGGAGAAAAGAAGTTCCAGCAATGCCTTGTCGCGCAACGCACGCGGCCCAGAGCCCTCTGGCGCGGCTAGCAGACGTTCTAATTCTTCCCCTTCCAAAAAATCAACTTGGCGCGGGCTTTGTTTTGCCAGTTCAATTTTTTCGGCTGACAAACTTTTTATGTCGCGCTTGGCAAGATAGCGCAAAAAATTTCTTAAGGCAATGATATGGTAATTCTGGGTAATCTTTTTTAAACCCTGGCCTTTTTTATCTTCAACCCGATTGAGATATAACCGGTATTCTGTTATCAGACCTATGTCAATTTCCGAAGGTTTTTCGGTTTTCGCCCAGTCGGAAAAACGCTTCAAATAATGACTGTAATTTTCAACCGTTTTTTTAGAGCGTCCGCGCTCAACCTCCAGATAATCTAAGTAATCCTTAATTAAAGATTGTAGATTTCCCATACTTATAATGTACGACATAATATAAAAATAAGCAACTGGATTTGCGCGATTTTAAATTATATGTTATCTTAAAAATGCGATTGAAAAAGAGACTACGGTCGCAAAAAAAATTATGCTAAAAACCACAACCAAGAAAAAAATAATCAAGGAATTCCAGGTGCACGAAAAAGACACTGGTTCGGCTGACGTTCAGGCTGCTATTTTGACCGAACAAATAGAGGCGCTGACAAAACATTTAAAGAAACACCCCAAAGACAATCATTCTCGGCGTGGGCTTTTAAAAATGGTCTCCAAGCGTAAAAAGCTCATTGATTATCTGGCCAAAGACGACGAGAAAAGATACAAAAGTGTGGTGAAAAAACTGGGACTTAAAAAATAACTTTAAATAGCGGCCCCAATATCCGAATTCATCCGAATGACCCTAATAAAATCAAGATAATTATGATGACAATCAGAATCATTCGTATCAATTTAAATTCATGACGATCATCAAACAAAAAGAACAGCGGGTGGGTATCTATATTGATGCCCAGAATATGTATCATTCGGCCAAAAATCTTTATCAGGCCAAGGTCAATTTCAAAGAAGTTCTGAAAGAGGCAGTGGCCGGAAGAAAACTAATAAGAGCCGTGGCCTATGTCATCAAAACAGAAACAGGAGAAGAGAGGGCTTTTTTTGATGCGCTGACCAGAATAGGGATTGAAATAAAGGTCAAAGACCTGCAGATATTTCCCGGCGGAATGAAAAAAGGAGACTGGGATGTTGGTATGGCGGTTGATGCAATTGAGCAGTCAGAAAAATTGGATGCAGTGGTGCTTATTACCGGCGACGGAGATTTTGCGCCGCTGGCCGAATACCTGAAGGTCAAATCAGGCTGCCAGGTTGAAGTCATTGCCTTTGCCAAAAGTGCTTCCTCGCGCTTAAAAGAGGTGGCTGACGATTTTATTGATCTTTGCCAAAATCCAAAAAGATTTTTGATAAAATAATAATATTTTTAAACAGCGATCCTAATTTACGAATATCATCCGAATGATCCGAATGCTGCTTGCTAAATAATTTATGTAAGCCTATCGAACCATTCGAGTAATTCTGATGCAATTCGGACCATTCGGGTCGTTCTATTTAAGATGCAACCAAAAACATATACTCTGGATTTTCAGGGCCGTACCCTTAAATTTGAAATAGGGCGGCTGGCCGGCCAGGCAAACGGCTCTGTCGTTGCGTCCTACGGAGACACGGTTGTTTTGGCAACTGCTGTAATGACGCCAAACCAGAGAGAAGGCATAAATTACCTGCCTTTAACCGTTGAATTTGAAGAACGCCTTTATGCAGCCGGCAAAATAAAAGGCAGCCGGTTCGTTAAGAGAGAAGGCCGGCCTTCGGACGACGCAATTGTCAAAGCCAGAATGATAGATCGGGCGCTCAGGCCGAGATTCAATCAAAAGATCAGAAACGAGATTCAGATCATCAATACGATTCTCTCATACGACCAAGAAAACGATACTGAAATTTTGGGGTTGTTAGCAAGCTCTCTGGCTCTCTCTATTTCCAATATTTCCTGGAACGGCCCGCTGGCGGCAGTTAAAATCGCCAGAAACGGAGCGGATTTAGTTGTTAACCCGACATTTGCCCAGCAGGAAAAAAGTGACCTAGATCTGGTGGTCGCCGGTACAAAGTCAAAAATAAATATGCTGGAAGCAGGCGCGGCGCAAGTTCCTGAAGAAGTTTTTATAGAAGCGATAGACCTGGCGCAAAAACAGATAAACGAACTTATCGCTTTTCAGGAAAAAATAGTCGCAGAGATTAAGCCGGAAAAAATGGATCTGGCCATGGCTCAAACCGGCAGTGAACTTGAACAAAAAATTAAAGATTTTCTCAAAGACAAGCTGGAGCAGGCGATATACACAAAAGAAAGAAAAACCCGCATGTCAAATATAGCGGTAATGGAAGGCGAACTGCTTGATTTTCTTGGTAAAGAGCTGGAGCCGGAAATATTCAACCAGGCCATAAGTGTTTTTGAATTAGAAATAGACAGAATTGTCCACAAAAACGTCCTGGAAAAAGAGATGAGGCCCGACGGCCGGAAGCTAAATGAAGTCAGGGAAATTTCCTGCCAAATAGACGCTTTACCGCGCACCCACGGCTCTGCTCTTTTCAATCGGGGCACCACCCAAGCTTTATCAGCCGTCACTTTAGGCGGTCCGACCGACGAACAAATTGTAGAAACATTGCAGCCCGAAGATACAAAAAAACATTTTATCCATCACTATAATTTTTTGCCTTTTTCGGTCGGCGAAGTAGGCAGACTGGGAGGCCCTGGCCGCAGAGAAATCGGCCACGGCGCGCTGGCTGAACGTTCGCTCATCCCGCTTATTCCCAGCAAGGAAGAATTTCCTTACACAATAAGAGTGGTTTCGGAAATCCTTTCGTCAAACGGCTCTTCTTCCATGGCTTCGGTCTGCGGCTCTTCCATGGCGCTCATGGCCGCGGGCGTGCCCATTAAAGCAGGGGTAGCCGGCATTGCGATGGGGCTGATGTTGGATGAAAAAGGGAATTATAAAGTGCTAACAGACATTCAGGGACCGGAAGACCACCACGGAGACATGGACCTGAAAGTTGCCGGCACAAAGAACGGGATGACAGGTTTGCAAATGGATGTTAAAATTGAAGGAGTAACTTTGCAAATTTTAAAAGATGCTTTTGCCCAGGCCAAAGAAGCCAGACTTTTCATTCTGGGAAAAATGAACGAAGCGATAGAAAAACCAAAGAACGAGCTCTCGCCTCACGCACCGCGCATCATTACCTTCCAGATTAATCCACAAAAAATCAGAGAAGTCATCGGCCCCGGCGGCAAAATAATCAACGAAATAATCGACCAGACCGGCGTGGATATTGATATCGAAGACAGCGGCCTTATATTTATTACTTCCAAAAGTTCTGAAGCGGCCCAGAAAGCTCTTTCTTGGATAGAGAATATCACTCATGAGGTCAAGCCCGGCGAAATATTCCAGGGCAAAGTAACTAGAATCCTCAATTTTGGCGCATTTGTGGAAATTCTGCCTGGCCAAGAAGGGCTGGTGCACATTTCACAACTGGCGCCCTACCGCGTTAACCGAGTTGAAGATGTGGTCAAGATAGGGGATATTATTCCGGTCAAAGTCACTGAAATAGACCAGCAAGGAAGGATCAATCTGACATTAAAAGGCGCAAATCAAAATAACGAGAATCGTTAAGTTTAATCAATTCAACATGGAGGAAATAAAAAAAGAAAAGCGCGAAGAGTTTGCTTTCACCAATCTTAAGATCCGAACCATGCATGACGATCTAAGAAAGCATACCGGACAAGCTGATTTATCAGATATTCCTGTTTTGCCGCCTGAAAAGCCCGCAACGCCAACAATAACTTCGCCGCCGCCTGAGGAATCAAAACAACCGTCCACAAAAAGAGCTATACCCGAACCTCCTCCTTACCTGCCAACAAAGCCTGCACCTCCTCAACCCGAGTCTATTGAGCCACAACCTGAGCCCATAGCTCCGGCCCAAGAACCAGAGCCTTCTGAATCATCTGCCTCTTCTCCTTCGGTTCTCAAACTACAATCAAACCTTATTTATAAAGAAACTCCGAGATCGGAACCAGAAATTTCATTGTCCAGAAGATTGAAATTTGCTCTAATGTTTGGCGCGCCCGCGGCAATTATTATTTCTGTTATTTTTGGATTTATATATTTCTATTTCTCGACCGCGCCCCCTCCGCTCTGCCCTCAAGGCCAAATAACGGAGGAATGCCGATGCTCCGAGCAATCAGAGGAAACTAAAACTACCGGTTTTTGCTGTGATAATCTATGGGTTGATTTTGACTGTACATTAACCAAACTTCCTGAACCTTTAATACCCTCAATAGACCAAATTTTGACCATTGATGCTCAAGGAGACACTCTGACTAATTTAGTGTATGAAATAGAAAAATCAGATAATAATATTTCTGACGAAGGCGCCAGAATAATCGCGCTTAAATTAGCAAATTATCCTTCCCGATACGCCACGCTGGATGAGCTGATAAATATTTTTGGCA
Source organism: Candidatus Portnoybacteria bacterium RBG_19FT_COMBO_36_7 (assembly GCA_001819495.1). GTDB lineage: Bacteria > Patescibacteriota > Minisyncoccia > Portnoybacterales > GWB1-42-6 > CG1-02-40-82. The sequence goes on from MHMW01000014.1 coordinate 9,873, forward strand.
TTGTCCTGCCCGAAGACATAAAAGAAAACAACCAAGCCTTTAACTTACTGCTTTACGTTAACCTATCTCCAAATTACTTAACCAGTTCGGCTCCCGAATACAGACTGGCGCTTGTCTTGAGACAAAAAAATAAATCGGCGCTTGAGCAGATAATGCAAGAATGGGAAGAAACGCTCCTGGAAGACATGAAGCCTATGGTGCTGGGCCAGCCTGAAGAACCAGCCACCGCTGAATTTGTCAGCACTGTCTATCGCAACGGCTTTTTCCGATATAAGAACCTGCCGATAAAAACAACAACTATTAATTACACCATCTATCAAGATCTTATAATTTTGGGCACCTCAAAAAACAGCATTTTCTATGTCTATGACGCTTTTGGCCTCAACAATTCAGACGCTGGGAACTACTAAGACAATTCGCAAACGCGAATTTCGCGCGCATAACGCAAGAGCCAGCCTTTCAGATATTGAAAAATCAGCCATTAAAACTCTTGCTTATTACCAGGTTCTTGGCCAATATCCCTTAACGGCGCTTGAACTCTACCGGTATCTCCATAAAGAAAGTGATGAGCAAATTTTGCTATCGTTTTATAATTTTCTCAAACTTCTTGAACAAAGTCCTGCGATAAATAAGACCGTCGACCGAAAAAACGGCTTTTATTTTTTAAAAAATAACGAAAGATTCTATCATCAAAGGATTTTTCGACAGAAGGTCGCCATTGCCAAATGGAAAAGAACAAGAAGAATCGCCCTTCTTCTGGCCGCCTGTCCTTTTCTGCGGGGGCTCTTAGTTTCAGGATCGCTGGCTTTTGGCAATACCAAACGCCAAAGCGACATTGACCTTCTCATAATTACTGAGAAAGGCCGCATCTGGACCTGCCGCACTTTTTTGAGCTTTCTACTGCAGATAATAGGCCAGCGCCGCCACGACCAGGTCATTGAAAATAAAATCTGCCTTAATCATTATATCGCCCAGAATTCACTTGCCGTGTCCCTGCAAAACATTTCCAACGCTCATCTTTATTCGCATCTTATCCCGCTGATTAACTATCAAAATTTCTGGCTTTTTCAGGAACAAAACTCCTGGATAGCGCGCCTGCTTTTTTCTTATCCTCAGTCAAAACAAAATTGTCTACGCCGGATAAACGAAGAATCCCTTATTTTTAAGCTGGCATCCCTTTTGGGCAGAGGATTGGAACTTTTTCTTTGCGGATTCCCTGGCAGGCTTCTTGAAAGAAAGCTGGCTGCCTGGCAGACAAAACGCATTCACCAGAAAACCAACTGGCGGGCGCTCAAAGAAGAACAGCTGCATCTGGGCGAGGGCTCTCTCCTTTTCCATTACCCAATATGCAGAAATGCCCAAGTAATGAACGAATATAGGAAAAAAGTGCAAGCATTAAAACTAACATGAACGAAAAAATACCGATAAAGATTACTCCCGAAGCCAAGGCCAATCATCAGGATATAAAAAAAGCCCTGAACTTGAATAAGGTCATTTCCGAAGCCAAGGCCCATGCGGTCGGTTCGGCCAAAAAAGCTTCTTTTTGGAAAACATTGACAGTCATTCTGTTTTTGTTCTCTATTGTCCTGATAATTAAGACTTTTTGGCTTGACCAAAAACCCTTTTCCGATTATCAGAACATCATTCCCTCACAAACCCAGGCCGTATTTTTTATAAAAATAAGCGAACTCGGGCAGCTGGTGCCCTCTGTCATTCCCGGTCTTGAACAAAATTCCGATTTTTATAAATGGCTTAAGCAGAAGATAAGCCAATTTATGGCAGATTCTGATGTTGACGTGCAAAAAGAACTTTTGCCAACATTAGAAGAAGAAACTGCGTTTTTGGTCTTCCCCGAAAACGGCTCAAATAAGCTTGTCTGGGCGGCAATTGGCCAGATAAACCTTAATCAGACTGTTGCCAGTCAAAAGGTGATTTCAAAGCTTGAGGAAGGCCTAAAGAAAAATTTTGGCATCAACCAGCTGTTTTACCGCCAGGTGAAAATTAACACGGTTTACGCTTTCAACAAAATTGACAAACCTTATTACTACAGCCAGGTTGATAATTATTTGATAGTCGGCAATGACCTGGGTGTTTTAGAAAAAATAATTGATGAAATTATCGGCAATGGAAATTTTATCGGCAATTTCCGATAGATTTCCGATAGATTTCCGATAAATTGCCGAATTGCCGAATCCACATTTTATCCCCAGAGGGGGTTTGACACGATTTTTGAGCAATGTTATTATATAAATAGTTCCTTAGCGGATTAAAAATTTTAAAACAGTTCTTTTCGTTTCAAAAACGAATAATCGGCTGGGAATTAGAGGGATTTTTTCTAGATCATAATGCGCCGGAGGGCTTTATATATAATAAAAAAGCCCAAAGGGCTTCTTTGAAAAAAGATGGTTTAGAAAAATGAGGGGCATTGAGCCCCTATAAACACTTTGTATTCGGGCTATTCAATGCCCCTCATCTTACCAAGAATCTCTCCAAAAGTCAAGGATATTATAAAAAGCGCTTCAGCAAGGCGGCTTTTTTTGTTTATGCGCTGGAAACACGAAGAAATTGATATACGGGGTTGATTTTTCATTTTCTTTTTTATATAATTTAGTTAAAGGATACGGCAATCCGAATCTACGAATTACCATCCGAATGATCCGAATCGAATAATTTATTCGAATGGGCGCATTCGTATAGTGTCCTGCGGACACAGACAGGACGAAGGACTTTGCGCTTTTCGTGTATTATGAAAAAAGAAATTGTCCAACAACTCAAAAAACAGCTGGAAGAGAAGAAAGTAAAGATAGAAGGAGAGCTTGGGTCAATTGCCAGAAAAGACCCGAAATTCAAAGGGGACTATGACACCCGTTACCCTGATTTTGGCGCGCCCCAAAGCCCGGATGAAAGCGCGCTGGAAGTTTCGGCCTATGAGAGCACCTTGCCCATTGAATATGCGCTTGAAATAAGATTAAAAGAGATTAACAAAGCCCTGGAAAAGATAAAAAAAGGAACTTACGGCAAATGCGAAACATGCGGCAAGGCGATCGATGAAAAAAGACTCCAGGCGATGCCTGAAGCAGAAACCTGCGCCAAATGCCAAAAGACAAAATGAGCTCCGTGAACTAATTAAGACTTTATTATTTAGTTTATAAGGCGGAGCGAAATCCCGCCGAAGCAAAAGAATATGGGAGAACTTTTCAATACCAACAGCGAAGATCTTTTGCGAAGGCGGATAAATCCAACCAGCCTTAGGATTTGTCAGAAAATCGGCTGGTTATTTCTTCGTCCTATTTTAAAATTCTTTATCCACTACCGTTTCCTCTCCAATTGCGACATAAAAGACCTCCAAAGTCCACTTATTCTCGTATCAAATCATTTGAGCTATCTTGACCCGCCGATTTTGGGAACAGTGCTGCCTTTTGGCTCGCCGGTCTATCCGGTCTATTTTATCACCAAAGACACTTTAATGACCACCCCTGTTTTGGGCGGTTTTTTAAAAGTGCTGGGCGCCCTGCGCGCCTGGCGCGGCGAAGGACTGAAAAAATCGCTCGAGGCGCCAAAAGAAGTCCTGCAAAATAGCTGCTCAATAGTCTTTTTCCCGCAGGGCAAGCGTTATCCCTTTGAAGAATTTAAACTGGAGCAGGGCCGCCCAGGCGCCGCCTTTTTAGCGCTTGAAACAGGCAAACCCATTCTGCCTGCCGCTATCTTGGGGTTGGCTAATTTTTCCTGGAAAAACTTTTTTTTGCGCCGCTACCGCGTCAAAGTCATCATCGGCCAGCCTTTTTTGCTTGCTGAAAAATTAGCCCAAAATTATACGCCTCAAAATATAGAGGTCGGCACACAAATTATTATGCGGGAGATACAGAAATTAATGCAGTAAAATTCAAAGCCCAAGTGTCAAATCGAATCTAAAATCCAAAAAACTCAATTTTAACGCTTTTGATTTTAGACCCTGAGCTTAATTTGTCTTTCTGCGGAGATCTCCCGAAGGGAGAGAATAATTTG
>MHMW01000015.1 GCA_001819495.1 Candidatus Portnoybacteria bacterium RBG_19FT_COMBO_36_7
TCTCCCCCATTCTGTCGGGCGTATTTAAAATAACGTTAATCAGCGTGAATTTTTCGTTGGGAGCGTACAGAGCAATAACGAAACAATTTCCTGATTCGTCTATATAGCCGGTCTTGCCGGCGATGATTTCAGAATACTTCACAAGCAATTTATTGCTGTTGACCAAATGATGATTGCGTTTGCCGTCAGAAGAAAGAATATCGGCTTCAGGTGTCTTGGTTATTTCAGTTAAAACAGGGTATTTGATGAATTCCTGCATGATTTTCACCATATCTTTGGCAGTGGAAAGATTTTTCGGAGAGAGTCCGCTGGGGTCTGAAAATGTTGTATTTTTGGCGCCAAGCTGAAGGGCTTTCTGATTCATATATTCGATGAATTGGCCGTTTCCTCCAGAGGCGGATCCGCCTTGGGCGTCAAATTTTTCTGCCAAAGCGGTGGCTGCGTCGTTGCTTGATTCAATGAGCAAAGCGTAAAGGAGCGAGTCTATTGTCATTATTTCTCCTTCTTTCAGGTTGCCCATTTCGCCATAGGTGTCAATTGCGTTTTTGCTGATAACAATTTCGTCTTTCAGGTTGGCGCGTTCAAAAACTATAAGCGCCGTAACAAGCTTGGATAAGCTGGCAACGGGTTGGATTTTTTCGGATTCTTTTTGGGCCAGCACTTTGCCTGAATTTAGCTCAATGACGAAAAAGGATTCGGCTTGCAGTTTTGGCTCCTCAACGCTCCATTTTCTGATGGGGACGGTTATTTCGCTGTTCGCCATAATATAAGCACCCTGTGCCAAAAGCAAAGAAGCGGCCAGAGTGTTTTCTGTTTGAGACAGGGAGGCGGACAGATTTTGTTGTTCTGTTTCTGGTTTTTTTTGAAATACAACAGAGCCAAAATAGACCGTGGCCAGAACAGCCAAAGCGGTAAAGAGCTTAAGGAAATAAGCAGGGCCGATATTGTTATTTTCTTGTTGCAAATCCAAATGTCAAAATCCCCGCCCGCCAAAGCCGATTGGATGAGCGATGAAGTATTGATGATTAAAGTTAAATATAAACATAATTTATTAAAACCACTTGCTCGCTTTGGCAATGGGCGGGCAGGCAAATGTCAAATCAAGGTCAAAATCCCTGCCTGCCGGCAGGCAGGCAAAATCCAAAACATTTTGACTTTTGAGCTTTGGATTTGATTTGGAATAATTTGAGCTTTGAACTTTGAGCTTTTACTTCTTTGCCTGACTAAAGCTTCCCTTAATCGCATTTTTGTCTAATTTAAACAATGAAGACGGCGCGATTTTGAAAGAATTTTGATAATCGCCGGCGTTGATAATGATTTTTGGCTGGTTGGCCAAAGCGCTGTCAATAAAAGTCGGTAGTTTGTATAAAATGCCAAATGCCGGGGTGGCTCCCAACTTTATTCCTTTTAAGGTTTTTTTCATCCATTTTTCATCGGCAAAGTCAATTTTTTTGTGATTGGGCAGTTTGGCTTTCTGCCTCTGTTTATTTATCAGGGCCATCAGCTTCTTTTTATCCAGATTTTTATTGGCGGGGATGAGCCCCAATACATGGTCTTTTTTATCCAAGTTAACAATGATCGTTTTGGCCACCTGTTGAGGTTTTAGGCCCAGGGTAGCCGCTTTATCGTAAGCGGTGTAAACAATCCTGTGTTTGAGGGTCTCGTATTTTATCTTTCTTTTATCCAGAAAACTTAACAAAGATTTTGGTATTGGCATAATTTTATCTTAATTATTTATTAATTCAGTTTACCAGAAACTTGATATTTTTTCAAATGGTTTTGGGAGAAGAAAAAAGCCTGTTTGTATAAAGACAGGCTGGGTCTGGTATAAAATCAGTGGTTTAGAAAATGAAGCCGAGAAAGCTCAAGTTTTTTTCTAATGAAAAAATTCTTACCACCACGGGCTGATTTCTCGCCAAAAATAGCGTATTTTAAAATTGAGATTACGATTGGCAATACAATAATAACCATCAGAATCGGTGACTTTCAGGGTGACGGACTTTGTTCCGCCAGAAGGGAATTTCACAATTGGGTTCTGATCAGAGGAAGTAAGCGGGTCTCCGTCTGGCAAGAAATCCCAAGAAAAAAAATCACAAGCTCCGTCATCATCATAACAGATAGAATTATCAGTAAATTGAATAGATTCTTCAGCCTCTGGGTTTTCCGGATTCATAGAAAAATTATCATAGCCTTCAGGATAACGATGTTTTTCCGTGGCAAAAGGATCGCCCGGCAAAATAGCAGAACCGGGAGGATAAACCCAATTAGAATCACCTCCTTGGTCATCCCAAACCCTGACTCGCCAGTAATAATTCGGATTAGGCCAATTAGGATTATATTCAATTTGGTTAGAGCCGGGCAAAGGCGAAACTGCCACATTCACCAATTGATTGTTTGTGCTGGGACTAGGATTACTTAAGCCGCTGAAATTCATATCAACTTCAGGAGAAATAAAATCGGCGTTATTGTCCACCTGAAATTGGAATTGAGACTGATTATCGCCGTCGTCATCAGAATATGTCCAAGAGAAAGAATGAACGGGGATGATAGAACAGTAATCGCCTTTAACTACTTGGAGATTTTCAGCTTTAGGAGGCGAGTTGATTACTTCTTCTTCCAAAGAAATACTCGAAAAAACGCCGCCGGCCATCATCATTGTCGACTCCCCGCTTCCGTCTACGCCATCTTCAGGAAAATTACTTGAATAATATTGGAAAGCAATCCAGGTATTCTCAGACGGCACAGATATATTTTTTATGTATCCATAACCAGTATCCGGAGCGCTTGGCCAGCTATTGGGCTGATAATTGGGATAGGGCGAAAGAACATCCAGCTGAGGGCCTTCTCTTCCAAAAACAGGATACCAGGTTTCCGGGCTGCTTAAAGAAAGAGAAGCTGGGTTTTCAGGTATTAATTTTGTTCCCCCTATTTTCTGTAAAAAAGCAAAATCTGAAGGAGGCGCCCCGGTTCCAGAAAGCATTACTATATAATTTGGGCGATAGCTAGTTGGCATTTCTATTTTAGTTTCGCCGTCGCCAAAGATAAAGAACGGCCTGATATCGTTATTTACTAATCCGTCTAAGGGATAAACCATAACCTTGCTGACTGACCAGTATTCGCTATCACCCGCTGCTCTTATAGAAATACGGCCTTCTGGGCGCGTGGCATCATAATAGGGAATTAAGATAGAAACACCATCCGCCCTCGTAAATGTTGTGTCAAAAGAAAGGCTCAAGTTTCCATTCCCAGAGTCAGGAATTAATTCCGGAGGAACTTTTGTCAACATACCTTTTTTATTAAATCCATGAACGGTTTTAATTTGGGTGCCTGTAATAGTTCTGCTTAATCCGGTATTGTTATTGGTGATGGTAATTACCGGGTTGTCAGAATAAAACCAGTAAATCCAGACTTCATCTTCTATTGGCTTCACATCTTCCCAGGCGACACCTGACGGAAGAGATACTTCTATTGCAAGATTTGTCGGATGAGTTTCTTGAGCATCTCCTGATCCTGAACCAGCCAGAATATAATTAATTGGCTGCATCGGCTTGGAAATATCAGGTATGGTAATAATTAAATCTGACCAATTTTGAGGGCTAAGATGGTCAGCCGGGATAATTTCTTCTGATTCACCCGGTGGTGTCCAATAAAGCATTTGGGTATTTGCAGTCAACTGAGTTTTAAAAACGTATAAAATAAAAAAAATATCATGCCAACCAGCTGTTAAATATTTACTGCCGCTGCCGTCCGTCGAGCCTTGATATACCAACCCGTCAACTTCAAAAATGACCCAATTACCAGAAATGTTTAATCTAAAATTATAGGTTCCATCCTTTTCAGCAAAAATTGCGCCTTTCCAAATTACAGATGTGTTGGCTATCTGGCCGGTTCTTTCAAGAAGAATCGGATCAAAATTATTGTAAAAATTAACAGTTTCAACAGCTGCATCTTTAATAGTATTATTACTATAACTATAAGCTGCGACTTCTTGTATCGTATTATAGTGTCCCCAGAGTCCGCCGGTTATAATTTCGGAAACAGTAAAAGAAATAGGATAACCGCTTGTTGTATTGCCGAAATCATCCTGGCATTTTGCATAATAGGTGTAGGTTTTTCCCCTTTCAAGATCAGGAAGGGCACCAGTATAATAAAAGGTTTCATCCATATAAAGCTGTTGGATTTGGGGGGCAGACAGCGGCCAGTTGTAAATACGCACATCATCAATCATGCCCGAAAAAGGCTTGCTGTTATCCCAATTTGTACCAATTCTTAACCTACCTACTCCGTCGCCGGCGGCATTGTTTAGCGTAGCTGTGCCCTTGCTTTCTCCATCAACAAAAAGTTCCATAAGGTTATTGGGCCGATCAAAGACTCCCGCGACAAGATGCCATTGGTTATCGTCATAACGAATGTCATTGGTGGTAATTGGGTATGTCGTATAATCTGTACAGCCGGTACCTGTTCTAAAATGGAATATGATGTTCCCGTCAGGTTGCAGCGCGAAACCCCAACCAATACAACCTCCTTCTTTCCAAAAAAAATACTTATTGCTTGACTGAGCGCCACCTTTAATCCAGCCCAATATAGTGAGTTTATCCCCGGGATCCGCATCATATATTTGTTGATCCCCCATATCTACATAATCATTTACCCCGTCAAAGAGTAAAGCGTTGTTGATTTTTCCGGCTGTCCAGACCGGACCATTATATAAAGTGCCCGGTTTGTTACTGATTGAAGAATCAGCCGCTTGGGTGCCTGTTGTTTCATCAAACTTCCAATAACCGATAAGGCCGGAATCGATAGCGGGAGCGGCAGTGGGACCGGAGAAAACATTTAACATTTCGTCAAAACTTCTATTTTCGATATCATACTTGCACGTTGCATGTTCGTCTGTTTGGAGAGAAAGAACAATCCCGATATACGAAACCACATCGCTTTCGGTTGGCCAGACATTTGAAATAACAGGAGCCTCGGTGTCGGGTTGGGCTGGCGAAACCACAATTGATATTTCATCGTATCCGGTTGCGTCGAGATTGTCGGTGACCGTGAGGCGGAAAATATAAGTGCCTTCAATCAAATTGGAGAACGTGGGAATGAGAGTGGTGCCGTTTCCGATAGTCGGGGTTGAGGGACCGCTTGTCCGCGTCCAAGACCTCGAAGCAATGGTGCCGTCCGTGTCGCTTTCGCTGGCGCCGGATATGGTGACCGAATTTGTGGGAAGTGTGATTGCCTGGTCGGAACCGGCGTTGGCGGTGGGAGGGTTGTTGGATGTTATACTGGTTTGACTTTGAGCTGCCGGCGCGGCGCCTTTTTCAACAATCACTTTTGCCGAATATGAACCGGCTGGATAACTGTGGCTTGGCGCGTTCTGTGTATCATTACTTATCTCATCGCATTTGGCGCCGTTGGTGTTGGTAACGCAGGAACCGGCTACCGGAGTCGGCAAAGAGCCGCAGGCAGTCTGGGCAGCGCTGACTGAAGTCGTTGGGTCGGAACAATTCCACCAGAAAGAATAGTTGACAGTTCCGATAGCGGTGCCGGAAACATCAGCGGTTAAAACAGAGTCCAACGGCGCTGTGCCAGAAGAAGGATCGGCCGAGAGGGAAACAAAAAGAGTTTCGGCGGGAGCGCCGCCATATGTCCCTTTCGCTATCGCCGTTGATTCCTCGGCCGTGAGAATATCATTAAACACCACGAACTCATCAATCCGGCCATCAAAGTTATAACTAATACCATAAGCACCTATTGCAAACGGTGCACTAGTAATATTCAAGCTAGTTGTTCCGCCGTGAGTGGTGTCGATGTCCGTTCCTACGGTGTCTCCATTAGTATCTTTTAACCGTATAGTAACTGCTTTACTGGTTCTGTTAATAGTAACCGTGACATGATACCAAGTGTTAATGGATAGGACCGTATTATGGGTTACGTATTGGGTGCCTCCGCTCGTGTTAATCCAAAAGCTAATTTTTTCGTCGCCGTCATACCAAATAGCCCATGAAAGACCACCAGCAGTATATTTAGAAACGAGACAACCTCCCGGAGAAGAGCCTACTACATCTGGTCTGAACCAAAAGGCTAAACTCATCAAGTAATTGGTAGTTCCGGTCTTAAACGGAAAATTATTGCTCAGGTTAGCATCAATCCTTTGGGGAGAATCTCCATAAAAATTACCGCTTCCCACCCCTTGTTTATAAAGGACTGCATCAGAGGCGGGTGCTGTTCCCGCATTAATGGTGTTCGTTCCTTTAGAATCTGTCGTAAGGGCAGACGGTTCAAGGTTATAAAGAGAAACTGCACTGGGATCGCCTGAAAAATCATTGGCTAAAACCGGCTGGGGCTGATAAAAGAAAAAAATCAGCGCGCCCCCAAAAAATAAAAATATGAAAAAATGAATCGCTTTTTTATTTAATTTCTTCATTTTTTAAAACATTGATTTCTGTTATGATTACAGTTTCTGCGGTTAATGTTTTAGTCGTGTCAACATTTATTCTTTTAGAGAAATTTACTTCAATATTCATACCTGTTTTTAAATAATTAAAATCAACAGGCCTTTCTTCTGTCAAGGACGGTATTCCCATGTTTTCTCCGGGGAAATAACTTTTATTTTTTGTTTCTGGCAAAGAATATGCCCGAACTAAAAAAGTAGTTTTTTTGTTTGTATGAATAGTGTATAGCTCATGTTTGCCCAAGGGGTCAAGGTCAACAACAAATAATTTATGAGCGCTGTCAATCTCAGCAATTTCTCCCGGCAATGTTTTTTTTAAGCCATCTTTTATTGCTTGCCTCTCGCGCTCTTCCGGGGTTTGGTAAGATTTAAAAAAATAGAGATAAGAAAAAACAGCAATGCCAAAAAGCAAAATTAAAATTAAAGCTAAAACAATTTTCTTCTTCATAAAATTATTATACCACATTGCTATATCATTTCGACCTTGTTATCCACAAGCATTGATAATCACCAATTTAAATATTTACCCCATAAGAAGTTCAGCCAGCAGTGTGTTTAAATAAAAATTATCGCGGTTTGTCTGCAGCTTCATTTATCGCTATGCGTCTTCATATGGACAGGGAATAAAAAGCCCGCTGAATTCAGCGGGCTGGTTTTTAGGCATAAGCGACGGACGATATTTTTTCCAGATAAGAGTGAATCATTTTTAAAAGATTAAGCAGATCGGCCTGTTTTAGGCTTGTGTCTTGCAATATCAATATCAGTTTGGTGAGCGAGAAGAAAGCAAGGGTATATTGATGCGCTTTGATGCTGGCGTCAAAAGAATCAATTAATCTTATGACAAAATCAATAGAGGAAATTCTATGCATCAATATATCAATTTTTGCCTGGCACTCGGCTTTTTTCTGAAAATTACAGTCCCTCTCTGCTTTCTCTCTATCTAAAAAAAGCGAAATTTTCTCCCGAAAAAGACTTATCCGCCGTCTGATTAATAATTTTTTGAATGAAAAGAGCTTTAAAAAAGCTTTGGTCACAATTTCGTCATCCCTCATTTTTATCCTCCTTTCGGTTTTTTTATGACCCAATTTTTGCAAAAAATAACGATTTAAACACCGACATGAAAATAAATTACATCTCCGTCCTGCACGACATATTCTTTGCCTTCCAGCCGCATTTTGCCGGATTCTTTGAGATGCGGCCAGCCGCCATAAGCTACAAAATCCTGCCAGCCAATAACATCTGCCTTGATGAATCCCTTAATAAAATCAGTGTGAATGACGCCGGCGGCATCTCGCGCTTTGGCGCCATTGCGGATTGTCCAGGCGCGGGTTTCGGGCTCGCCGCTGGTCAGAAACGTGATTAAGTTTAAAAGCTTATAATTTGCTTTTATCAGTTTATCAAGACCGGATTCTAACATTCCCAGGGACTTAAGATATTCGCGTGCCTCGTTTTGAGGCAAATCGGCCAGCTCTGCTTCAAGCTTAGCGGAAATTTCTATCTGTTCGGCGTTCTCATCAATTTTCGGGTTTTCCGAACTTTTATTCTCGTCCGTATTCAGAACATAAAGCACGGGTTTTATTGTTAGAAGATTGAGGTCGCGTATCAACTCTTTTTCTTCGTCTGTCATCTGAACCGAACGGGCGGGCTGGCCTCTCTCAAGTGCCTGGCAAATTTTTTCTGAAACTTCAATCTGGCGCGGCGCTTCTTTGTTGGTTGGGTTTTTAACCGCGCTTTTTAACGCTTCAATTCTTTTTTGGACTGTCGATAGATCAGCCATAGCCAACTCAATATTTATAATTTCAGCATCGGCTTTTGGGTCTACTTTGCCCTGAGTGTTAACTACATTTGTGTCAGAAAAAGCTCGCACTACCTGCACTATCGCGTCAACTTCCCTGATATGCGACAAAAATTTATTGCCCAGTCCCTCTCCTTTTGATGCGCCCGTCACAAGCCCGGCAATGTCAACGAATTCAATAATGGTCGGAATTATTTTTTTTGACTTGGAAACTTCGGCCAGTTTTGTCAGCCGTTCGTCAGGAACCTCAACAACCCCGACATTGGGGTCAATTGTGCAGAAGGGATAATTTTGAACGTTGGCCTGTTTGGAGCGCGTCAACGCATTAAACAGCGTTGATTTGCCGACATTTGGCAGGCCGACGATTCCGACTGATAAAGCCATTTTAAATAAGTTCAAAAATCAAAACTCAAATGTCAAATTCGGAATGGTTGTGTTTGTTGGAAAAAGTCAGAACTCATTTTGAACAAAATCACGACTGATTGCCGTCCTGCTGGCGGCAGAACCAAAACTGAACGCTCGGGCGGGCAAAAAGGAAGGGGGTCGGGGGGAAGGAGTTTTTGCCCGCCTGATTCAAACGCCCGCAAAAGCGGGCGCGGCGGCGGCTAAAAATTCAAAAAATATAATCGACTAAATTTCAAATTTCAGAATCCTTTAATGTTATATGTGTGCCTAAAGCCATCCTCTCCAATTTTTTCAAATCCACCTTTTTTTAATTGTTCCTCTGTATAATTTTTTCTGACATAATCTATCCATTCTTTGTTATCTTTGCCGCTGGCCTCTGTCATGGCATCTGTAAGTTTTTCGTTCGAATACCATGCTTTAGGGACGGCGCTGTGAAAGCCACGAAGTCCAAATGTCTTTGCTATTGTTGCGGCATGTTCTTCAGCTAATTTCATCTCTTCTTCCGTTGCCATTCCGGAAAGAACTCTGTCGAAAAGCTTCACCCGTGCCTGCCCATATTCTTTCTGTTTGTTATGAAATTCTTCCATTTTTCGATTAAAATCAGGGTTATTTCCTTCTACTGGTTTATCAAGATATCCTCTGCTTTCTAATAATTTACCGATGTCTTGGAGATTTAGTCCATATATGTCTTCAACTTTTTCTTCACCTTTTTGCTCAGCGTTGCCCCCTTTTATTTTTTCCAAAATTTTATCATACTCTTGTTTATCTTTTTCTGCTTGAAGCTCGGTTTTTTTGTTTTCAATCTCTTTCATTTTCGTGGCGATTGCCAAAATTTCATCGGGGCTTTTTCCGGCGATTTGGCTTTTTAAATTTTCAAGTTCGGCCTCTAATGTTTTGGTAGCTTCTTTGGCTTGTGTCCGCACTACATCTTCAGCTTTTGCTTCATCATACATAGTCCTTTCCTCATCTTCTTTTTTAGCTTCGTCATACATTGTTCTCTCGGCGTCTTCGGCTTTAGCTTCGTCATACATTTTTCGTTCCGCTTCTTCTTTTTCCGCTTCTTCTTGCGCAATTCCAATAAGCTCGCTTTTATTTCCCTCTATTGCCTTGAGCTTAGCGGCAATATTCATAATTTCATCAGCAGTTTTTGATTTTACGTCGGCCAATTCAGCCTTTAAATTTGTCTCATCTTCTTCGGTTTTTTCATATGCTTCTCTTGGATTTTCTACAGGGTCTATATTCTGTTGTTCAAATTTTGGCATAAAATTTATTTTCTTTGTATAATTTTTGCAACTACTTTTATTTTACCAAATTATCAATGCTTGTGTCTACTGCTTTAGTGATTTTTTTAATTATTTAGATAGCTGAAAAATTTTCTTTTATTAAAATGCAGTTCGAGCCGATATTTTACCGGTTCTTTGGCGGTTTTTACGAAAGAACGCGGCGAGGCGACTAATTCAATATGGTGGTGTTTGTTTGAAAAAGTCAGAACCCATTTTGCGGAAAACCCTGATTGACCGCCTCCGCTTCGCTCCGGCGGAACGCTCGGGCGCGGCGGAATTCCCCCCACACCCCCCTTCCGCCGCGCCCTCGCTTGGGCTTTCAAATTTTTTGGCGGCGACCAGTAACATTAGTATAGAAATTTTATATGAAAAAAGAAAGGCCGAACTCCACGATGTTCTGTGAAGCCCGGCCGGTTGTTGCGCCGAGAGACGCGGCTACGCCTGCGCGAGCTGAAGCCCCTCGACCTTGGCGGGGTCGAGCTTGCTCCCGTTCCGAGGGAACAGCACGACGGTCTCGCCGACGATGAACGAGTTGAGACAGATCCGACTGTCGCCGCCGGTGTCGTGGCCGCTCGAGCCGATGTCGCTCACCGAGTAGATCTCGAGGCTCGCCGCGTAATCGAGGCGATCGTCCTTGATCCACTTCTGCGGGATCGGAGGGAACCCCTCGCCCTTCGCGAGCCAGGCGAACTTCACCCGGAGCTCGTTGTTCTCGACCGCGATGGTCTCGACCTCGCCGCGGTACATGTAGCCCTCGTTCTGGTTCTGAATCTCCATCTGGCCGCCCTTGAACCGTTCGACTGCCTGTGTCGTCAACTGCATATCCGTCTCCTTTCGGTTGTGGTGTACAAAATAAGCCGATTTAGCTTATTGCCAAACAGCTTAGCATATTACGCAATAAAGGTCAATGGTCGGAAAGTCGCTCGCTTATTAATAACCAATCTCTTTTTTGATTCCTGATATATAACTTTCAGCTCGAGTTTTTAAATCATTCATTGAGTCATTCGCTTTTTCAATAAAGTTTTGAAAATATCTATCGGCGAGCGAAATGTTTTTACTTTTAACCACGCTGACAAAACCGAGCCAATAATATAGCTGTGGTTTATTAAATTTCTTTAACAAATCTTCGTTGAATTTGGTGACTTCTTGAACTGTTATTTCCTCGCCACCATAACTTTTTTCCTTTAACTTTTCACAACTTTGAATTGCATCGTTATATTGTTCCATCCAAAAATGCAAGAAGGCTTTACTGTACAACCAATGATAAGCACCATTTGGGGCGCGCTGCTTCGCCTCTTTAATTGTATTAAGTGCAGTTTGCGGATCGCCGTTACCTCCATCAAATTCGACGATGGCTTTTTTTAGCAACGCACCGTAGTTGTACTGATTATATTGAAGTGATTTTCTGACACTTTCGACATATGCATTTCCTGCATTTGGATTAAAAAATTCAAAACTAGCTTTTTGGTCGTATTCCAAAGAAAGTAAATTTTTGAGCGCTTCTTTACTAATTGGGTATTGCTGACCACTTTGTACTGCATTAAACAAAGATTCGTGCAAACGAATGGCTGTATTAAAGTCTCCGGACAACAAAGCGGCGCGCCCTGTTATATAATCAAGTGCGGCTACTGCCTGATTAGCTCTAAATTCAAAGATTTCGAATTGTAAATGTTCCTCAAAAACCAGAGTGTTGGGAAGAAGTGCATCAAATTCTTTTCGCAAAAGAACTTTCTGTACTTCTTGGATTGGTTTATGAACGACAATACCACGCAAGGAAAAAAGATATTTTTCGCCAGCAGGTGCATTTTTCCGTTTTTTTATGGAGCCCCAAATACAAAAATGTGCCCGTGTCTTTTTTAAGACTTTTCGAGCGTCTTCTAGTGTTTCTACTTTCTCTGCGTGGTGATTTTTGAGCACCAGAAAATCAAACGGAAGATTGAGCTCAGTAATTTTGTTTTTAAAAGGAACGAGAAAATCCTTTTGTAAAAATTTATAAACTTCTAAATCTTCTACCTGAATAGAGATAGCAACACCCAATCGCGTTCGCGATCTCTTTGGATATTTCCAAACATGAAAAGCCCATCCAAGAAGAGTTACGGCTCCTAAAATGATTACTCCAATTCCGTACTTTATAAATGGAACCTCGCCCGTTGGAATTAAACGATATACAAGCAAAGAAACAACTACGAGCAACAAAAGCGCAGATACTAAGCCGTACCACTTATGAAAGTGATGTGTAGCAAGGTCATAAATTTTTTTGATAAACCAGCTATCTTCCATAATTATTTCAGTAACTCATCCACCGAAACATCAAGCGCATTCGCAAGTTCCTCTAATTTAGCAATAGTGATGTTTTTCTTGCCACCCTCAATCGCACTCATATAGCTTCTATCCATGTCTAACTTGCGGCAAATGTCGCCTTGCGTCATTTTACGGCGAAGCCCCGAGGCAACTTCTTCGATAAATCAAATTTTGTGGACCCGAGCGGACTCGAACCGCTGACCTCCTCATTGCAAATGAGGCGTTCTACCAGCTGAACTACGGGCCCGTATAAAAATTTGGCGGGGCAAGCTAAGCTATCGGCCCCCGATGAAAATAATTTAACACATTTTTACGGTTTTTTCAAATCGGGACTTGTGGCAATTTGTTCAATGCGGTATATTTAATTAACGTTTAAAGAATAAGTGTCATCCCGTGCTTGACACGGGATCCAGGTTCAAAGATTCTGGATTCCGGCTCCCTCCTTTGTCAAGACTACGGAAGGGCGAGGCAAGGCCGGAATGACAAAAAAGAAGTAATGAAAAAGAATTTTGCAAAACTAGGCATTGATATGCATAAAAAACTTCACGGAAAAATTTCCGTAGTTTCTAAAAAGCCGATTAAAACATTGGACGATTTAAGCATTTTGTATACGCCGGGTGTCGGCGCGGCTTCAAGCTACTTGGCGGTCCATAAGTCCGAGTTGCGCAGAATGACAATAAAAAATAATACCGTCGCCGTTGTTTCAGACGGTTCGGCAGTGCTCGGCCTTGGCAATATCGGGGCGGCTGCGGCCATTCCGGTTATGGAAGGCAAATGCGTGCTTTTTAAAGAATTTGCCGGAATTGACGCCTTTCCTATTGTTTTGGACACCCAGAATCCAGATGAAATTGTTGAAACAATAAAAAATATCGCGCCGGTCTTTGGCGGAATAAATCTGGAAGATATTTCCGCGCCCCGGTGTTTTGAAATCGAAGAACGGCTCCAAAACCTTCTGGATATTCCCCTGATGCATGACGACCAGCACGGCACGGCAATTGTTGTTATAGCCGGATTAATAAATGCTTTTAAGGTAGCGGACAAAAGAATATCAGAGAGCAAGATTGTGATTGTCGGCGCGGGCGCAGCCGGCAATGCCGTGGCAAAACTATTGCATCAAATTGGTGCGGGAGACATTATTGTCACGGACAGCAAAGGCATAATTGACCGGGACAGAAAAAATCTGGATCCGTATAAAAAACATTTGGCGGAAATTACCAACAGAAAAAATCTTTGCGGCAATATTTTGGCTGCCTCAGAAGGTGCGGACGCGATTATCGGACTTTCCAAGCCCGGCTCAATAAACGCCAGCCATATAAAATCAATGGCAGAAAAACCGATAGTTTTTGCGCTGGCCAATCCGGTGCCCGAAATCCTTCCTCAAACCGCCAAAAAAGCGGGAGCTTATATTGTTGCCACCGGTCGCTCTGATTTTCCCAACCAGATAAATAACGTGCTTGGTTTTCCGGGCATTTTCCGCGGGGCGCTTGACCATAAAGTCAAAAAAATAACGCCCGAAATTAAACTTGCCGCCGCCAAGAAACTCGCCTCGCTGGTCAAAAATCCCAGCCCGACAAATATTATTCCTTCTGTCTTGGACAGGCGCGTGGCCAAAGCAGTGGCTTCGGTGGTTAGATAAAAAAATATTAAAAAGGAGTCAAAGAGCTGACTCCTTTTTTGGTTGTTTTGAATTAGGCGGCTGGAGAAAAAATGTCTCCGGCTAAGCATTTTGAAGGCTGATGGGAAGCAAGATAAGCAATGACCTTTGCCAGGTTCCCTTTTGAGCAGGCATAAGTGCACCCTGCTTTTAGAAGCGGAATCCGGCTAAAAGGAATGCCCGAGACAGCAATCATCACTCCTTTGAAATATTTTTTGATTTGGCCAGCAAGCATGGCAGTGCTGGTTTGGCGGTTAGGCCCAGAACAGGCGTCAATTACACAAACATCAATATTGAAATTTCCTAGAACATTTGCTGCGTGTTTGAGATCACAAAAACTCAATTGAATTTCTTTATGATTTTTTAAGGATTCCGTTATTTCTTGCCAACTTGACCATCTTGAATCTTCAACCACCAATACTTTCATTTTTGCCTCCTTTCTTAAGAACT
>MHMW01000016.1:0-3253 GCA_001819495.1 Candidatus Portnoybacteria bacterium RBG_19FT_COMBO_36_7
CACTTCTTCGGCCGACAGCGCGCGGTTGTAAATGCGAATCTGGTCCAAAGAGCCCAATAGTAAATTTCTACCAAAACCGCCATAAGGACTATAATAAGAAGCCCCGATTCCCAAAGGCCGATTAGTGTCTTGGCTGACATTTCTTATCGTGCCGGTCGCGCTTCCCTGACTTGCTCCGTCAACATAAATTCCGACTGTTGTGCCGTTGCGGTAAGCCACGGCATGATGCCAGACGCTGTTGTTGTAAGATACGGCTGTTTTGAATTCGGTATTGATATCATTTTCAGCAGTATAAAATGTAAGCTTGCCTGAGCTATCTATCCAAAATTCCCAATAATCAGGGAGAAGATATCCCTGCGTTTCCCCTTTGTTTATTAATGTGGCATTGATATCATTTGTTTTAAACCACAAGGATATTGAAAAATTTCCAGTTCCGAAATTTAATGAAGAAGTGTCAGGAGCGCTTACATAATCATTCATTCCGTCCAAGCTAACCGCATTGTTTATTCTACCTGTCACAAAGCTCGCGCCGTTATATAAAGTAGCCGTAATACCGCTGCCCGAAGAATCAAAGGCGCTTGTTCCGCCGGTTTCATCAAATTTCCACCAGGCGATAGGACCGGTGGATGGCTGACTGACAGTTATGGTCTTTGGCGAACCTGTGAGTTCGGGATTTGTTCCTGTTGGTATATTGACTGCATAGGCGCGGACTGTGTGAGTGCCGGTTGATAAATTACTGAAATTGTAGCTGAAGCCGTGGTATGGATCAGGAGCAACTCCGGCAGTGACAAGATCAGGCCGGGAAAGGTTGGCGACTGTGCTGCCGTCAAGAACGCCGTCAACATAAATCTGGACAGTGACCGGAGAAGCACCGGCATCTTTGTCATAAGCCCAGCCGACTGCTTTGGAAGAATCGGCAGTATCAAAATTACCAGTGGGAAGATTATTAACAGCCGAACTTAATTCTAAATACAGTAGTGCTTCAGAATATGCTGGTGTAAAATATGTTGTTCCGTTTGCCGTGATTGAACTAGACTGCGTAATTACTCCTGTTTGCGTGTTATACCACTCGTAGGTATATGTACCCGCTTGCAGATTTACGGAAAATGCGCCTGAACCCGGCTGATAAACCAAATATTCATTTCCCGGGTTTCTTAAACAATAAGTAGTTGAACAATCGGAAGAGCTAGATGACGGAATCATTGAAGCCAGATTTATTTTTTTTGAATAATCCAAGGTCCTGCCCATGGCGATGCGCAATTTATCCTGTTCAGCAATCCTTTCCTGCTCGGTCGCTCCGGGTATCCACCAAGACGGTGGCGCACCATATGTATACCAATCCATTAATATTGGGTTCATTCCTCGCATAAAGCTTTGCCATATCCAGACGTGCCGGGGATTTGTTGTTGGCCAGACATGGTCAACATCGGAAACTGTCACCTTATTGCCTGTCGCCACAGGCGGGTTATTTTTGTAAGAAGCGGAGCAGGGCGAAATCCAATCAGCGGAACTGTTCCAGAGAGCAGAATCATCGCAAACCCAGGGATCAGTAACGACGGTAGGAATATTAAACACTGCCGTCATTCCGACTGGATGTTTTTTAGGTTTTCCAGCTTCATAATTTTTTATAAAATTCACCATATGCTGTTGCCATTGGCCGCTAGTCAAGTCACCCTCATTTCCAATTTCATAAAGTACATTATCAAGATCATTCACCGTATCTATAACTTTCTTAACATAAGTTTCCTGTATGTTTGTGATAGCCGGCACTGACAAATTGTAAGTCTCAAGCCCTCTCCCGTCACCGTTTGTATCACCATTAATGCCGTTTATATTGTTGGATGAATTAAAATAATTATATGGCCAATCTTCTGCTTTAGCCCCGTCGTCCGGACGAAAAAGCATTATGCCTACAAATATTCCGCGCTGACCTGCCGATATTATCCTTTCGCGAAGCCTATCAAAATATGCCTGATTCAGTTGATTCAAATCGGCTTTACCAGAAGTATTCAGGACATAACGGGAAGGCGTCCTGCCCAAGGTATCGGCCGTCCAAAGTCTGATAAAGTTATGTTTTTTTTGCTGGAGAAAATCAAGATATCCATTCCAGTCAAAGGCCGACCATTCATCTGGAGGATAATCAACGAGATTACCCCAAGTGTGGGACCCTGTCAGGTATATCGCCTTGCCAGTGCCATCAGTGAAATATCTTGAATTTGAGGGATAGACTGACAGTGGCGCCGCATAGGCCGAAGAAGCAATAATAAAAATGATAAGAATTAACAATATTGTGATCTCAATTTTTTTTATCATATTATAAAATTAATTAACTACGACATTAGTCGGCGCGGCCGGCGGGCTTGCCCTTCCGAAGCTAAATCTATTCTTTTTCAATAAACTACGGAATTAAACAAATTATTATTCAGCCTACTACTACGTTCGTAGGAGGCGAAGGAGGGGTGGTGTCGTCTGCTCCGGAAACAT
This sequence comes from Candidatus Portnoybacteria bacterium RBG_19FT_COMBO_36_7, assembly GCA_001819495.1. Taxonomy (GTDB): domain Bacteria; phylum Patescibacteriota; class Minisyncoccia; order Portnoybacterales; family GWB1-42-6; genus CG1-02-40-82. Next base: position 2,485 of record MHMW01000016.1, read on the forward strand.
ACTCAAGCGCCCCCTTATCCCAAACTCCATCTCCTCCACGGGTATTGCCGAGCATATCCTTATTGTATGTATGAAGTAGGCCGTTTACGGTTTCATTAATCAACGTTAATCCTGCTTGAGTGGAAGCAGAAAGACTAAAATCTATACCAGCAGCATTTACAAAGGGGTTGCTTGTTAATGTTTGCTTATGGATATCGTATGCTCCATCGCCAACAGGTTCGCCAGGAGTTCCCACATAATATGGTGAAGCATTATAGTCATATATCATCCCTTTCGTAGAATAACCAGTAGAAACAAGATATATGATATTATTTTTAAATTGGTTTCCTGTGTTTGTCGAGCGATCCCAATCTATTACTGATTGGTCACAGGCATTATAAAACGTATTATTATATATTTTTGAATTGGTGATTGGCCCTGTTGCTTCTATCCCTGTCTGATAAAGACATTCGCCGCCCCACCTTTCAGGATCATCAATAAAAAAGATATTTCCATAAATTTTCATTGCATCATAATTTCCAGCATAGTAAACTCCAAGTTGCCCTGTTCCCTCATTATTTCCAAACAGATTGTATCTAATCGTGGCATTGTTATTGGGTGCATGAAGGGCCATGCCAGACCCATGATTTTCTACATACCAGGGGGGTTCAAGAATGTCGGTCATGAACCCGCCATAACTCAAATAATTATACTCAAATAAAAAATTACCACCCGCAACTATTAATCCAACATTAGACATGTGGTGAATGTAACAGTACTGGACGGTCAT
>MHMW01000016.1:3267-33473 GCA_001819495.1 Candidatus Portnoybacteria bacterium RBG_19FT_COMBO_36_7
GTCCTCCGCCAGCATAGATGCCAGTCCCACTACCAGGAATTCCAAAAGCATCTGGCCCTATGTTTATATGCTTGAATGTGAGATAAGGCGGGTATTTGTCGGGACGAGCAACAGAGATGTAACCTAAATCTGTTTGTACAGAAATTCTGAATCCATGACCATTATCCCAACTTCCAGGCCCTCCACCAGTCACACCGTCTATTGTCCAATAGCCAGTATGAAAATAGAGTGAACCAGCAAATGTCGCCACTCCATCACCATAAGAAGAAAGCCATCCTGTTGTTGTTCCGTGATCTGTGGCAGTTGCCTTTTTCACCGTGATAATTGTTGTTCCGCTTTCAGCTGTGTTGAAAGTCACTCCTGAATATGACCCATCCGCTACATAAATCGTACTGCCTCTCGTTGCAATATTCTCAGCCGTGGAGAGTTGGTCACAAGAATCAGTAGTAGCCCATGAAGAGCAAGTAGTAGTATTCGTTCCTCCATCACGGACATAATAGTTTGCTGCCCTCGAAATCTCTGCCAAGCCGAAAAGACCAAAAAAAATAATTACCGATATTAATAAATATTTATAATTATTTTTTGATATTTGCTTTTTCATTTTTTTTCTGTCTTTATATGCATTTCTAATTATTGCACCGATAATCCAGTGGGCGCGGCAGGCGGGCTTGCCCTTCCGAAGCTAAATCTATTCTTTTTCAATAAACTACGGAATTAAACAAATTATTATTTAGCTTACTACTACGTTGGTAGGAGGCGAAGGAGGGATGGTGTCGGTTGAAACACCAACATACTCATAAGCTCCCATGTCCCATCCAGAACCTTGAGGACGAGTAACTCCAACAATATCAGTTGTGATATAAGCTGAAAGGTTTGCTCCTGCATCCTTACAGGTAGTCGTTGATTTAAGCCTATAATCCTGACCCGCATAATTCACAAAAGCAGCATTCTCTCCACCAGGTTCCATCACATCACCATCTGCGGTGTGAGTATTCCGAAACCAGCAGTTGTGATCCATTCCTGTCCAGGTGTCAAGATCGCCCCCACTAAAGATGTTATTCCTCACCACAACAGTATCAAAGGTATTATACCCTTGAAGAGTATTACCGTAAGGTGTACCGATTAAACTGTTATGGATAAATCTAAAATAACCACCTACTATTGTAGTGGTTCCACCTTGAGTAAGCCAACCTATCCCTTCTCCATCAATTACGTTGTTAACGAAAGTTAGATTGGTTGACTTCTGCCAAGTGATACCCAGATATGAACCAGCTCTAACGATATTATTAGAAACAACAACATTTGAAGAATACTCATATATGCTAATCCCGTTACCATGAGTATCAAGAAGCCCATAGACAAGATTCCCATGAATTAAACCCGCAGCTATCCCCATGTATAATACACCTGTTCCATCAATAGCGTAGAAGGTATTGTTACTGGTAGTTATATTACTTCCACCAACGAATGCGATGCCTCTTACTCCTCTTGCATTATAGAAAGTATTTCCAGTAATGACGGCATCTTGAAGACTTCCCACATACATGACTGCTTTCTGGCTGGTTGTTTCCCCACCATCATGGACAGTATTACCAGAAAAAACAAAACCAATGGCTGTTCCGCTATTATAAACAGCACCATACCTAAAACTGTGCATGGTGAAGTTTTGGATGGTGATATAATCTCTTGCTGCTAAATTGAAGATACGACCTTCAGAGGTTGAAACGTACCGAATATTTGCCGGTACCCCACCAGCGTAGGCCCAGAGGTAGATTCTGTTTGCTGAAAGATCGATAGCATATTCCCCTGCTCTATCAATTCCAGAAATATGGTTTAATCTTGCATACTTGGTGGCACGATCCGAATAAAAATTCGCCGATCCAATCTCGAATCCAATCTTATCAGTGTTAGGATCAAAAGAAGTTATGGCAGCCCTTAGAATCACATTTGGGACAATCCATACTGACACCCATGCTCCATTCCAATAATTTGCATCTGACTGATTGAGATTTGCAGAATCTACTATGTAACCAGTTGTCCCAACTTTTGATACGCTTGAAAGAGGAACAGAAGTGTAAGTATTGATATCACTCCATTGAAAAACACTTGGAGGATTTGGGTCTTGAGCAACTTGCAACATCGCTCCATTCTCAAACCAGGGTGTCATGGCAGAAACATTGTCTGGTAAAGTAGCATAGTATATACTACCGCTATAATTAGTCCAGCTTGGATTGAATGCTCTTGAATGAGTTGTTTCTGCCTTACCCGTTCCCCATCCAGCGCACTCCCCATCCAGAGTGATACGGTTGTCGTTAGACGTTCCATCACCATCAATGGTAATTGATCCTTGATAGATGACTCCCCCCTTGAAGCAGTAAGTGTTCCCTGCTGTAAGGTTGGCAGCACCAGGGACACCAGTTGCAGCACTATCTCCTGGAGAATGCTTCCAGGGAGTTGAGATGGATGTGCCATTGGCTGTATCACTGCCACCGTCAAAATCAATATAATAAGTGGCGGCTAAAGAACCTTCTGCGAAAAACAAAATTCCTAAAAAGATCATCAGAAATACTGCAATAAATATAAGGTTTTTTTTCATACTTTTATTAAATATTTAATTGTAATATTTACACTCTTTTAATTTTATTTTACGCTCAAGCCCGCCGGCGCGGCCGGCGGGGTGGTGTATATAAATCAATTTTACCATTCAAAAAAGAATCTTTCTATTTATTTATCCCCAAATCCACCAAAACAGAAAAACCCCGATTAAAATCGGGGTTTTTCGTATTTAATAAACGTTTTTAAGGCGTTTACAGTTTGAGTTCGTCAACGACTTGGTCAACGTCTTTGGGGCCTTCGCCGGCTTCTCTGCGCGGAACGCGTCCGCCTTCCGGCTCTTCTATTTTGAAATTCACTCTGGCATTGTGCTTTGCGCCAATGACCCTGAGTAAGGTTCTGATTGCCCGGGCGGTAGAGCCCTGTCGGCCGATTACCTGACCCATGTCTTCGGGATTGACTTTGAGCGTCAAGAGAACACCCATTTCATCAATCTTCCGGTCGGTTTTGACCTCGTCAGGATGGTCGACAATGCTCTTGATGATATATTCGACAAAATCCTGATCAATATTTTTAGCCATATCTTTCTTTTAAATCACTTTATCATTACTTGATATATAGTAGTTCGACCGTTACAAGCTTTCTTGCTTGAGCGCTACTATTTGTTTTTTATTATACTCTTTTGGCCAAATAAGTCAACTTCTCACTTAAAAAGGATTAAAGAATTTATAATTCTTCTTTTTAGATGAGTATATGAACCAGAAAATCTTTTTAGCATTTCTTCTCTTTTTCTCGCATCTTTTTCAGAGGTCAAGATTTATGCGTTTTTTGGCATTTCCTGGCTCTCTGGCTGCCTTTCTGCTTTCTCTTCTTTTTTCTCAAGCACGGGTTCTTCTACTTTTTCTTCTTTTGCCTCCGGCGCGGGCTCGGTCGCTACCTCGGGCGCCTTTTTTTCTTCTTTGACCTCTGTTTTTGCCGCCGCCGCTTCTCCTGTTTTCTTTTTCGGCCGCCAAGCTTTAACTTTCTTGCCTTCAATTATGCTCTCGCTGATTAATAGATTATTCACTGTGGCGGAGCATTTTGCGCCCTTTGAAATCCAATACAAAATTCTTTCTTTTTGAAAAGATTTTGTTTTTAATTTCGGATTATAAAACCCTAATTCTTCCAAGAATTTTCCCTTGACCGGATTTGATTGTTCGGTCACCACCAGCCGGAAACTGGGATCGTTTTTTCTCCCTCTTCTTGTAAATCTGATGATTAGCATAAATTTTTATAATTTATATTTTTCGCTCGGGCCAGCCAATTTTCGCACGAGGACTGTCTGAGCCTCGCCGAGGGCGGGGCGAGTTCCGCAGAAGAAAATTGTGTTGGCCCGAGCGAAATCGAACTTGTTTCTAAATCGAATTATTCCAATTTTTTACTTTCAAAGCGTTTTCCGCCGCTTTCTGCTGAGCTTCCTGTTTAGAAGGCCCTTGGCCTTCGGCTACCAATTCTTCTCCCAAAAACACGCCTATCTTAAAATGCTTGGCATGGTCAGGCCCCCATTCATCCATCACTTCATAGGTCGGCGTAATGCCGTCTCTCTCTTGAGCTTCTTCCTGAAATTTGCTTTTAGCGTCCCGGTAAGTGCCTTCTTCCAAGATTTCGGGCAAATGGACCAAAACTTTATCTTTGATAAATTCAGTCGCCTTTTCTATGCCCTGATCGTAATATATCGCGCCAATTAAAGCTTCCAGCGCGTTGGCCAAAATATAATTTCTGGCCCGGCCAAAATCTTTGGCTTCTCCGCGGCTAAGCAAAACGTAGTCGTTCAAACCAATAACACCCGCTATCTGGGCCAGCATTTTGGCGTTAACCAGGGCGGCCCGCCAATTGGTCAATTCTCCTTCCGGATTTGGGTAATTCCGGTATAAATATTCAGTTACTACAAGCTCCAATACCGCGTCTCCCAAAAATTCCAGCCGTTCATTGTGACCAAGGCCAAATTCAGGATTTTCATTTAAATAAGAACGGTGGGTCAAGGACTGCTGGAGCAATTCTTTATTTTTGAACTCGACACCTATCTTTTTTTCAAGAACAGATGAATCCTTCATCATGTAATTTCCAATTACCAATTTCCAATTTCCAATAATGCGCCGCTCCGCGGCGCTGGATTAGAAATTAGAAATTAGATATTGGATATTTAACTGATTATTCATCTTTCTGCGGCTCGCCTATTTCCCGATAAATAGTACCCAGAACCCCATTAATGAATTTGCCGCTTGATTCGCCGCCAAAACTTTTTGCCAGCTCGATTGCCTCATTGATGGCAACTTTTGGCGGCACTTCTTTCCTGTCGCCAAATAAAAGCTCGTATAAGCCCAAGCGCAATATATTGCGGTCAACTATCGTTATCTGCTCAAGGGGCCACTCGGGCGCCGATTTTGTTATTATTTTATCAAGTTTCTCCAGATTTTCGATTACTCCCCTGACAAGACGGTTGATAAATTCTACAGAATCTAGGCCCGGCGCAAATTCTGTGATGTTTTTGCCGACAATATCGTCCAGCTGGGAATTATCACGGCCGGAAAAATCCCACTCATAAAGCGATTGCATCGCAACAGAACGAGATAAATGGCGATTAGCCAAGTTCACTTACGCTCAAGTTAAAAATTAAAAGTGAAAAGTGAAAAATTTCTGTTTTTAATTTTTAATTGTCGTTTTTACTTTTTAAATTTTACCTTTTACTTAACGGACAAACTTTCCATGTCCATTTTTTTTGCCTCTTTCTCCTGCTCAGCCATTTCTTTTTGCTTGTCTTTCCGCTCTTTTTTGGTCAGTTTTTTCAAAACATCTATCACTTCCCTGCCCTGATATGTTCCGCAATTGGGACAAACCCGATGCGGCTGCACTGCCTGCCCGCATTTATCGCACAAGCCAAAAACCTGCGCCTTCAGCGCATGATGCGAACGCCTCTGGTGCGTATGGGAATGGGTATGTCTCTGTCGCATTGTCGGCATGGCAGTGTTGTTTAAATTTATGAGCGAAACTCAATGTTGAGCGAAATAAATTTAACTACAACATTGAGCACCCCGTTAGATAGAGCGCAAAGCGCTCATCTAATGGGGTAAAGATTTTGTAACCAATCCGCCCAAGGCTAATTGGACAAAGCCCTTTAAATAAAAAATGACGCCTTTTTTCTGCGTCATCCTAAGCGAAGCGAAGGATCTCGCAATTTATTTGCGAAATATTCACCCACATTCGTGGAAGATTCTTCGCTATGCTCAGAATGACTATCGTTTAAAGTATAGCAGATTAATTTTATTTTGGCAAGCCAGGTAGTGAAATTTTGGCATTGCTATTTTTATTGGCGCTGTCAGCGCCAGCCAAAATTCTACTGCCTGGCAAGAGACGCACCGGCCTGAAACTTTTTCTGTGAATCTCGCAAGCGCCGTGTTTTTTTAGAGATTCACGATGTCGTTTAGTGCCGTAGCCTTTGTGTCTTTCAAAACCGTATTCGGGATATTTTCTGCTCAGGCGGCACATCAGCCGGTCGCGCGTGACTTTGGCGATAATTGAAGCGGCGGCGCATGAAAAAATTTTTTCATCTCCGCGGATTACCGCTTTCTGGCTGACAGATAAATCCTCTAAAATAAAATTTCCGTCCAGCAGGATAAATTCAGGTTCTATTCTTAAATTTTTTATTGCCCTCATCATCGCCAGCTTTGTCGCTTCAAAGATATTTATCCGGTCAATTATTTTTTCCGAAACTATCCCAATTCCCCATTTAATATCAGGGTGCACTGTCAAAATCTTATACCATTCATCTCTCTGCCTCGCCGTCAATTTCTTTGAATCCCGTATTTCTAAAAATTTTGAATTTTGAACTGACATTTTGAACTTTGAACTTTGAACTTTGAACTTTGCCGACGCAAGACAAATTGCGGCGGCTATTACCGGCCCGGCCAACGGTCCTCTTCCCGCCTCATCCAAACCGACAACTGCCCTAAGCCCTTTCCGCCAGAGTTTCTGTTCTTCGTTAAAATTGGGATAATTTTGAATTTTAAACTGCTCGCCTCGCTGTTGCTTTGACGAAGCGGGTAATTTTTCACTTTTCATTTTTCATTTTTCATTTTATCATGTCATCTTGTTTCTCGCTATCAATTCCCATATAATATACTATATGCCTGATGATGCTAACAAACTTAATTTAAATTGGTCAGCCGTTGAAAAAGCCCTTGCCGAGGGGACTTTTTCTGGCTATAAAATAGGGATTCTGGAAACCGAAAAGGTTTTTGCTAATTTTTTAGAAGAAAAAAGGATACCGGGCCGCGGCGTTGACGCCAAAATAAAATACGTGGCAAATTTTTTCAGCCGCGCCGAGCAGCTAAAATACGGCAGAGAAATGTACAAAAAGATAATCAACCAGCCGCATTTTGAAATAAGCCATGAAGAAACAAAACAGGTAGTCTCTGCTTATTGGCAGGCGATGCTCGATCTGGAAGAAGCGTTGGCCACGCTCAGCCGATGGCAGAAATTTAATTTGCGGTTCAAGTATTTTTTGGCCCGAGTCATCAAAAAAATAAAATTGATCGCCCTCGGCCTGATGTCCTTAATGGCTCTGGTCCTCTTTTTTTATGAAACTCAGATTGGCGCAAAAGTCGCTTCTTGGCTGGGCCGGGGCGTGCATTATTTAGTGTTTACCATCGGCCCATGGATTCTTGGCGCGGCTTTAGCTGTTTTTCTTTTATGGCTAGGATTTAAGGTGCTCGGCAAAAAGCGACGGGAATTCTAAACTGACAATTTTTAAATTTTTAATTTTATAATTTTTAAATAATGCTTAAATTTTTAATGTTTAAAAATTAATAGATGAAGTTTACCCATTTACATGTCCATAGCCATTATAGTCTGCTCGACGGCCTGCCAAAGATCGACGAGCTGGTTGATTTTGCGCTACAACAGGACATGGATTCTCTGGCCGTCACCGACCACGGCTCTCTTTATGGCGCGGTTGAATTTTACAAAAAAGCCAGAGCTAAGGGACTAAAGCCCATTATCGGTTCAGAAATGTATCTGGCGCCAGAAGGCATGCTTAACAAGCGTCCCAAAATTGACGATAAACGCCATCATTTAGTGGTTTTGGTAAAAAATAAAACCGGCTACGAAAATCTGGTCAAGCTGACAACCAAAGCCTGGCTTGAAGGTTTTTATTATAAACCCCGAATAGACAGAGAATTGCTAAAAAAACACAGCGATGGCCTTATCGGCCTCTCTGCCTGCCTTTCGGGCGAAATTCCAGTGGCTATCTACAACGGCGACATACCAAAAGCCGAAAAATTGGCGCTTGAATATCAGGATATTTTTGGCAAGGGGAGTTTTTATCTTGAGCTTGAACATCATCCGGGGTTAAAAGACCAGAAACCAACCAATCAAGCAATAATAAAAATCGCCAAAAAATTAAAAATACCGCTGGTCGCCACCAATGACGTTCATTATTTGAAACCAGAAGATGCCGAAGCTCAAGATATTTTAATGGCCGTCAACACCAACGCCAAGTTGGAAACGCAAGACCGCCTTTCTATGCGATCAGATGATTTTTCTCTGCAGTCCCCGCAGAAAATGGCTGAATGGTTTGCTGAAATTCCCGAGGCCATAGAAAACACGCAAAATATATCAGATATGTGTAGCTTTGAATTTGAGCTTGGCAAATATCAGCTGCCCGAATTCAAAGTGCCGGGCAAAAAATCAGCCGATGAATTTTTAAAAGAGCTGGCCTATCAGGGAATCAGCCGGCGGTATAGCAAAACCACCAAAGAAATCCTTGACCGTTTGGAATTTGAGCTTGGCGTTATCGGCCAGACTGGTTTTGCTTCTTATTTTTTAATTGTCCAAGATTTTGTCAATTGGGCTAAGAAAAACGGAATAGTTGTCGGCCCGGGCCGCGGAAGCGCCGCCGGCTCTATTGTTTCTTATCTTTTGAATATCACCGATATTGACCCGATAAAATATGACCTTCTTTTTGAAAGATTTTTAAATCCTGAAAGAATTTCCATGCCCGATATTGACTTAGATTTTGCCGACACGAGGCGGGACGAGGTTATTTCTTATGTCCGAAAAAAATACGGAGATGACCATGTCGCCCAAATTATAACATTTGGCACCATGGCCGCCCGCGCCGCTATCCGCGATTCAGGCCGCGCTATGGGCTATTCATATAACCTCTGCGACCAGGTTGCTAAAATGATTCCGGCCGAAGTCGGCCAGACGCTGGAACGCGCCCTCCACGAAGCGATTGATCTGCACCAGTTATATGATTCGGATGAACAGGTCAAAAAATTAATTGACACGGCCATGAAGCTTGAAGGAGTGGCCCGCCACGCTTCAACTCACGCGGCCGGAGTCGTCATCACCAAAGAGCCGCTTGAAAAAATTGTGGCGCTCCAGCACCCGACCCAGGACGACGAAACTATCGTCACCCAATTTGAAATGTATTCAATTGAGGATTTAGGCCTTTTAAAAATGGACTTCTTGGGTTTAAAAACCCTGACTCAGATAGAAAACACGATTGCTATTGTCAAGAAAACAAAAAATGAAATATTTGACATTTCAAATTTGACGCTTGACGACGCAAAAACTTTCAAGCTTCTCCAGGAAGGAAAAACAACCGGCGTGTTTCAGCTAGAATCAGGCGGCATGAAGCGCTGCTTAAAGGAACTGAAACCGACCGAATTTGAAGACATTGTTGCTATGGTTTCTTTATATCGGCCCGGCCCCATGGAATTAATTCCGGAATTTATCGCCCGCAAGCACGGCGCCAAAAAAATCGAGTATGTCCATCCAGCTCTTGAGAAAATTTTAAAAAAGACATACGGCATCTGCGTCTATCAGGAACAGCTGATGGAAATCGCCAAAGAACTGGCCGGGTTTTCTTTAGCCGAGGCCGACGTTCTAAGAAAAGCTGTCGGCAAAAAAATAAAAAAACTGCTGGATAAACAAAGAGAAAAAATGATCAGCGGCATGGTGGCAAATAAAATTGACGCAAAGACCGCCGAACAAATCTGGCTCTGGATAGAACCATTTGCCCGCTATGGGTTTAATAAATCCCACGCCACCTGCTATGCCCTGATCGGCTATCAGACGGCCTATTTAAAAACCCACTACCCGACCGAGTTTATGGTGGCCATAATGAATTCGGAACAGGATGACATTGAGCGCATCGCTTTTTTGGTGAATGAATGCAACCAGATAAAAATTCAGGTTTTGCCGCCGGACATCAATGAAAGCCTAGAAAATTTCACAGTCGTCAAGGAAAGTGTCGTGCGCTTTGGCCTTGTGGCGATAAAAAATGTCGGCGAGAACGTGGTTGAGGCAATCGTCAGGGAACGCAAGGCCAATGGACCTTTCTCTTCAATTTCTGATTTCGTTGAAAGAGTCCGCGACAAAGACCTCAATAAAAAATCCCTGGAAAGTTTGGTTAAATGCGGGGCAATGGATAAATTGGGCGAACGCGGCCAGCTTTTATTCAACATGGAGCACATTCTTGAGTTTTCCCGCGAAATTTCCAAATCAAAAAGCAACGGGCAGACCGGCCTTTTTGACTCGCTGGCCGCTGATTCTAAAACGAATGGCCTGCCGCCGCTAAAACTGGTGCCTGCCCCTCCGGCCGGAAAAAAAGAAAAACTTTCCTGGGAAAAAGAATTGCTCGGCCTCTATGTTTCAGAACATCCTGTCAAAGAATATCTTCCCTATATTGAAAAAGTATCGCTTTCCTGTTCTAAAATCTCTGGACAACTGGCCGGAAAAAACGTCGCAGTAGGCGGCGTCATCAGCAAAATTCACAAAATAATTACAAAAACCGGCCGGCCAATGCTTTTTGTCACTATAGAAGACGAAAAAGCAAAAATTGAAGTGTTGGTTTTTCCAAACACACTTGAGAGGACAGCCACTGTCTGGCAGGAAGATAAACCAATTATTGTTTCTGGCCGCTTGGACGACAAAGAAGGAAATCTAAAGCTCCTTTGCGAAGAAGTGAGAGAACTGAACAATAATCACCTAAGAAACAATCATTGACAACGGGCTTCCTGAATGCTATTTTTATATTTAAGAGCTGTGATATGGCCTAACCAACCATTGAGCTAACGTAAGCAGCCGACGAAACTGGCGCAGAAAGTGCCCAAGAATTAAGGGAAGCTGAGTGGAACCCCCCGCCGTTCGCGAACAGCGGGGCTCAGCGCCAATTAATTTTTGGGCAAATTTTTTACAATTTTTAATTTTATAATTTTTAAAAATGTCCCGCCCAGCGGGACTGGATTAGAAATTGAAAATTGGAAATTGGAAATTGCACTGCCATGAAAAAACAAAATACTACCAGCGACAATAAACTCGATATTGTTAGGCACTCCGCTTCACATATTCTTGCTGCGGCAGTGCTTGATATGTTTCCCGAAGCTCGCTTCGGCATCGGGCCGACGATTGAAGACGGTTTTTATTATGATTTTGACCTGCCGCGAACGCTTATTCCTGAAGACCTGCCAATTTTGGAAGAAAAAATGCGTGCGATCATCAAGAAAAATACCGCTTTTGAGCGCACCGAAATAGACGTCAAAAAAGCAGAAGCGCTTTTCAAAAAGGCAAAACAGCCATATAAAGTTGAATTGATAAAGGACTTGGTCAAAGATGAGAAAGCAAAAAAAGTTTCGCTTTACAAGACCGGTGATTTCGTCGACCTCTGCCGCGGCCCGCATATTGATTCAGCTGGTGAAATAAAACCCGACGCTTTCAAATTGTTCAAAATAGCCGGCGCTTATTGGCAGGGCTCGGAAAAGAACAAAATGCTCCAGAGAATTTACGGCACAGCTTTTGAAACAAAAAAGGACTTGGAAGCATATCTTAAAAAACTGGAAGAGGCGGAAAAAAGAGACCATAGAAAGATTGGCAAAGAAATGGATCTGTTCAGCCTGCCTGAACTGGCTGGCGGCGGCCTCCCAATCTGGCATCCCAAGGGTTCGGTTCTACGCAGAATAATAGAAGATTTCTGGAAACAAGAGCATCAAAAAAATGATTATCAACTAATCTATTCCCCTCATATAGGCAATGTTAATATCTGGAAAAAATCAGGACATTTAGAATTTTACAAAGAAAATCTCTATTCCCCCATCAAAATTGATACCGAAGAATATCTTTTAAAACCAATGAATTGCCCTTTTCATATTTTCGTTTATCAAAGCCAACCAAGAAGCTACAAAGAGCTGCCTATCCGTTATGCGGAGCTTGGCACTGTCTACCGGTATGAACGCTCCGGCGTCCTGCACGGACTAACCCGAGTGCGCGGATTCACTCAAGACGATGCCCATATTTTTTGTCTACCCGATCAGTTGAGCGATGAACTCGTCAGGATAATTGATTTTGCCGTAAAAATGCTTAAATTGTTCGGATTCAGCAATTATGATATTTACCTTTCAACCAGGCCGGAAAAATATATCGGCGAAGAAAAAATTTGGAACAAGGCGACCAATGCTCTTAAATATGCGCTTGATAAAACTGGCTTAAAATACCGGATTGATCCGGGCGAAGGAGTTTTTTACGGACCGAAAATTGATATCAAAATAAAAGACGCCTTGGAGCGCGCGTGGCAATGCACAACAATCCAGGTTGACTTCAATCTGCCCGAACGTTTTGATGTTTTATATTTTGATAAAAAGGGCAAAAAACAGCAGCCGATAATGATTCATCGCGCCCTGCTGGGTTCTCTTGAAAGATTTATTGGTGTCTTAATTGAGCATTACGCCGGAGTTTTCCCTGCTTGGCTGGCGCCAGAGCAGGTCTGGGTCCTGCCTATCGGCTCGCGTCATGAAGAATATGCTTTTAAAATTGCCGAGACATTAAAAAAAGATGGCATTCGCGTCGTCGTCAAGAATGAGAACGAAACCATCGGCAAAAAGATCCGCGATGGAGAAATACAGAAAATCCCCTATCTTCTGGTCGTTGGCGACAAAGAAATGTCATCTGATTCCGTGGCTGTGCGCGAAAGAAGAAAAGGAGATCTGGGACCAATGAAATTAGAAGAATTTATTAAAAAAATTAACAACGAAATAGAAAGTAAAAAATAGCGACCCTAATACCCGAATACACCCGAACGACCCGAATCTTAAATTCGGATAATTCGGGTAAAAATTCGTGTCATTCGGGTCGCTTTTATATGAAATATTTCATTCTAACCTACGGATGCCAAATGAATATATCTGACAGTGAAAAAATCGCTACTTTACTGCAACGCCAAGGACATACGCCCACCAAAAACGAGGCCGATGCTGATTTAATCGTGCTCAATTGCTGTTCTGTCCGACAGGCGGCTGTGCACCGGGTTTACGACAAAATCAATAAATACACCGGCAAAAAGAAACTGATTCTGGCCGGCTGCGTCCTGGAAAAAGACAAAAACGCCCTCAAAGAAAAAGTAAGCGAAATTTGGCATCCCGACAAATATTTTGAATGTTTACCCGCCGAATCCTTGGCGAAGGCGGGCCCGCCTTTTTATAAAAACAAAAATATCGCCTATGTCCCGATTATGACTGGTTGCAATAATTTCTGTTCCTATTGCGCTGTGCCTTATACCAGAGGAAGAGAAAAATCGAGGCCGGCCGGCCAAATAATAAATGAAGTTAAGTCGCTTTTGAAAAAAGGCTACAAAGAAATACTGCTATTGGGACAGAATATAAATAGCTATATTTCAAAATTTCCAATTTCCAATTTCCAATTTCCAAATAAATCTCAAATTTCAAATTATAAAAATAAAGCAATAAACTTTGCTTCGTTATTAAAGACAATAAATGACCTCCCTGGGGACTTTCGTCTGACTTTTATGACTTCACATCCCAAGGATATGTCTAATGAATTAATCAGCGCCATGGCCAGATGTGAAAAACTGAAAAAAGAAATTCATCTGCCCATTCAATCCGGCGATAATGAGATATTGCGAAAAATGAACCGGCATTATACTGTCGCGAATTATAAGGATCTAATTAAAAAAATCCGCCGAGCCATCCCGGGTATTAAAATCACGACGGATATAATTGTCGGCTTCCCGGGCGAAACAAAAAAGCAATTTGCCAATTCGGTTGCAACAGCCAAACAAATAAATTTTGACGGGGCATATATCGCCAAATATTCCCCTCGTCCCGGCACTTCTGCCGCCAAATTGAAAGATGATGTACCGCTGGAAGAAAAAAGGCGGAGATGGAGAATTTTGGATACGTTAATAAATAAATTTGAACATTAGAACAGCTGATTGACTTTTAGTCAAAAATGGTTTATTCTGCATAAAAGTTCTCTAAAAATCGAATAAGAAAGGAGGCGCCTATGTCCAACAGACAACAAGCTTGCATAACTATCCATACGACTACCCGATGCAATAGAGGCTGCCGACACTGTTCCTTTGATTCAAAAATGGACGGCGGCATCGACATGAACTGCCGAACAATCCAAGCCCTGTTGAATAATCTTGAGAGCATCAAGCTTCGGTCTCACTTCTGTCTGACTGGCGGGGGTGAGCCGCTTCTCAATGAACAGTTGCCCGACATCGCAGAAATGCTGACAGCATCGCCAATCACGAAACGCGTTAGCTTGGTAACATCCGGATTCCAAAACACCGAAGAAAAAGAACGGTTAGGAAAAATCGTGAATAACGATAAAAGCGGGAAAATCGGGGTCTGCGTCAGCTTTCACAAATTCAACAAGAATTATATTCAGAGGCTGCATGACACGATAGAATTCCTTATCGGAACCGAGCTTATTGGTATCGACATTAAGGTCACTATCGGCAGACACGACAAATATCTCCACGATGAGCTTGAAGAAGTGCTTGAAAAATTTGACTTCTATCCTCTGCTGATTGACCCCCGAGATCAGAAGCGAAGAAGAATGGGATGTTTTGAATGCAAGATTTACGGTGATGATTATTATGATTTCCTTGAGGATTCCGCCTATCTTCTTTATTGCCTGTATGCCAACCCAGAAAGAGAAGGCATCTTGCGCAAATGGCATTGTGACAAGAATAAGATAAAAATTATTCTAGCCACGACCCAGCTGATGCAGCCAAGAGGCAGGGCCAAAAAATTGCCCAATCACGCTTTCCCTTATGAATGGCTCAATTGCCCCATTTATTTCTATGGTGGGCGTGAAATAGATCTGCTCATTGATTCTAACGGCAACATTCATCTTTATACATCTTGCCGTCATCCGACCATGATTATTGGAACCGTAGATGATGATTTGAAAAAATTACTTAGACGGAAAAAATTGTTCAAGAAAGATGCTTTAAAATTTCTCTTGTGTGACAAACGAATGTATGATAGACCGAACAGTCTCTGTTCATTGTGTCCGAAAATCAAGGCAGAGCAGGACGCAAAATCAAATAATTAAAAGGAGGTGATAGTTATGGCAGGACCGTTGCTGGAGAAACCCATAGGAGAGAGCAAACTCGGCCGAAGTTTCGGAACAAATTGGAACAACTGGGCTTGGGGTTCTGATGGACCGGTACTCTGCGAAATATGCGGGACAAAGCACCCAAAAAGAGAAGACGATTCCTATATAATTAGCAAATTTCTTGGAATGCAGGTAGTTGAAGAATGTTGTGGTGCAATTCTTGATAGAGTTTACCGCGAATCAGGAGAAGAATTCACAGTCGCTTTTCTGGAAGAATTTGCCAATAACCCGACTTCGCCTCGCTTTTCCATTCTCTTGATGACGCTCAACGAAGTTTGTATAAAGGCGCAGAAAGCAGCGCTAGAAACCGCCAAACAATTACACACTGTCTATATTAAACTTGTTCCTATTGTAGACATCGCAAAAACAAGAACCTAAAACAAACCGACCCGGAAGCTTGCCTTTCGGGTCTTTTCTTTTATATGATGTTAAAAATGACTAATACTAGTCAGCAAAAGCTTATCGTCATTCTTGGCCCTAATGCTTCCGGCAAATCAAAGCTGGCGGTTGAGCTTGCCAAAAAATTTAACGGGGAAATCATTTCGGCTGATTCGCGGCAGGTTTATCGCGGAATGGATACTGGCACTGGCAAAATTAAGAAAAAAGAGATGCGAGGCATACCGCATTATTTATTGGACGTGGCTTCGCCGAAAAAAAGATTTACCGTTGCGCAATATAAAAAATTGGCGCTGGCGGCGATTAAAAAAATCCAGCGCAAAAATAAAATTCCGATTATCTGCGGCGGCACAGGATTTTACATTCAGGCCTTAGCTGATAATATTTCAATTCCCGAAGTCAAGCCGGATTTGAAATTAAGACGTGGTTTGGAAAAAAAATCGGCCCAAGAATTATTTACCCGATTGAAAAAATTAGACCCAAATCGCGCCAAAAATATTGACCGCTATAATAAGAGGCGGCTGGTGCGCGCGTTGGAAATAATATATAAAACCGGCAAGCTCATCCCGAAATTGAAAAGCGAACCGCAATTTAAAACTTTATTTCTCGGCGTCAAAAAATCGCCAGTAAAACTAAAAAAGCTTATCCATACCCGCCTGCAGAAGCGCCTGGCACAGGACATGATAAAAGAAGTCCAGAATTTACGAAAGTTCGGTTTATCATGGAAGAAATTAGACGACTTCGGCCTTGAATACCGCTGGATTGCCAGATTTTTACAAAAACAGGTCAGCCGCAATCAAATGATAGCGCGGCTGCAAAAAGACATAGAACATTATGCTAAAAGGCAGATGACGTGGTTTAAAAAATATCCGGGTGAAAAAACTCTTTGGATCTCAAATAAAAAACAAGCGCAAACGCTTGTTAATAAATTTTTATCCGCTGACACACAAACAGGAAAAAAATTATTTTAATCTTTTTTTCAAAATTTCTTCAGCAATCTGCGGATTGGCGCGACCGCGTGTCTGAGCCATCACTTTTCCGATTAAAAACATCAAAGCTTTTTCTTTGCCGTTTTTCAAATCTTGAACCGGTCCTTGATTTTGAGAAATCACTTCGGCCACCGCCGTTTCAAGCTCTGCCTCATCGCTCAATTGCGCCAGTCCCTTATCTTCAATAATGTGACTGGGATCTGCCCCGGTCTTAAACATCTCTGCCAGAACGCTCTGAGCGCCGCTGGAAGACACAATCCCCTGCGCCGTCAATTTAACAAATTCTGCATAGTTTTCCGGCGTAATTTTTAAATTCTTGAATTCAACCCCTGATTGAGTCAGCAGTTTCTGTAGCTCCGTTATCAAATAATTGGCCGCCAATTTTACCAGTTTGCTCTCTTCAATTTTTGGCTCAGCCACTTTAGCCCAGGCGTGCAGCTCGCTCACTGCGCATTCAAAAAAATCTGCCATTTCTTTTTTAACCACCAAAACTTCCATATCATCTTTTGCCAGCATATATTCTTTTTTAAATCTTTCCCGCCGGCCCTGCGGCAATTCCGGAAGCGAACCGATGCCCGCTAAAATCTTTTGGGGTTCCAATGGCGGCAAATCGGGCTCGGGAAAATAACGGTAATCGTGCGCCTCTTCCTTGCTTCGCTGGGAAATTGTCATCTGTTTGGCATCTGACCAGCCGCGCGTTTCCTGAGCGATTTTTTCGCCTGATTCAAGCGCCTCGGTCTGCCGCTGAATTTCATATTCTATGCCCCTCTCCACCGCTTTAAAAGAATTCAAATTTTTTATCTCAATTTTTGTGCCGAATTTTTCTTTGCCCGCTTCGCGCAAAGAAATATTTACCTCGCATCTCATCTGGCCTTTTTCCATGTCGGCGTCAGACACCCCGAGATAACGCAAAATAAGCTGCAATTCCTGACAGAATTTCTTGGTTTCAACAGCCGAGCGCAAATCCGCTTCGGTTACCAGCTCCATCAAGGGGACGCCAGCCCGGTTAAAGTCAACCAGCGAATATCCAGCACCGGCAGGATGCACCAGCCTGCCTGTATCCTCTTCCAAATGGATTCTTGTTATCCTGATGGTTCGACTTCGCTCACCACAAGTTTTGTCAGCTTCAATTTTCAAAAATCCTTTCTCCGACAACGGCTTATCATATTGGCTTATCTGATAACCCTTGGGCAGGTCCGGATAAAAATAGTTTTTCCGGTCAAATTTGGAAAATTCCGGAATCTGGCAAGCCAGCGCTCGCGCCGTCTCCAAAACCATTTTAACCGCTTCCTGGTTAATGACCGGCAAGGAACCGGGCTGGCCGGTACAGACCGGACAAATATGGATATTGGGTTCGCTCTCAAGGCCAAAACCATTTTCGCAGCCGCAAAACATCTTGGTTTTGGTCTTAAGCTCAATATGAATTTCCATCCCGATAACTGGTTCGTACTTCATGGCTCTATCTTACCATTAATGATTTTCTGCCGCAAAATTTTTACTGGCCAGATAGACATTTTTTAAAAGCAAAGCGACGTTTAGGGGCCCGATGCCGCCGGGCACCGGCGTCAAAAATGCCGCCTTGTTTCTAACGCTTTCAATATCAATGTCGCCGGCAACCTTTCCGTCGCTATACCGCGTTATGCCCGCGTCGATCAAAATCACCCCTTCTTTAATCATGTCGCCTTTGATGAACCTGGGACAGCCGCAGACAGAAATCAAAACATCGGCATCTTTAACTTCATTTTGCACGCCCATAATGACACATGCTTTGCGCACGAGGCAGTTGACCTGGGCGCCCTCTTTTTCAAGAACTTCTTTGAGCGCCTGGCCAAACACATCGGAATTGACCAAAGCCACCATTTTTTTATTTTTCAGATCTTTTTTCAAGGCCGTGCCTATGGCGGTCAGAATAGCTTCTGGCAGAACCGGAGAAAAATTTCTCTCTTTTTTATCTCTCATCAGGGAAAACCGCTTCATTTCTTTCTGAAATCCGTCAACGTCTTTTTTGAGGTCAATAGCGGCGATCACGCGGTCGGCATTTAACATCCCGGGCAGAGGCAGCTGGACGATTATGCCGTGCGTTTTTTTATCTTCGTTCAATGACCTGATTTTTGATATAATCTCTTCTTCTTTGGCGCCGGCGGCAAATAAATATTCCTGAACGCTTATGCCTATCTTGGCGCCGGTTTCTTTTTTTAATTTCAGGTATAACTTTGAAGCCGGATCATCACCGACTAAAATAACGGCCAGAGCCGGCCGACGGCTCTTTTTCTTCATGATCTCGCCCTCTATCTCTTTTAAAATTTTGCGCGCTGCTTTTTTCCCGTCAAATAATTTCATCATAGTAATTTTATAACCTGTTGAATTTTCACTACCTGGCATAGATTGGGAATTCTTTAACCAAATTTTTTACCGTTAACCTCACTCTTTCTTTTATTTTTTCATCGTCTGGGTTTTTTATAAATTCTGCCACCAGACGAGCACAAACCGTGGATTCTTTTTCTCCAAGGCCTCTGGAAGTTATGGCTGGCGTGCCCACCCGGATCCCGGAAGGATTATATGGCGGCCGAGGATCATTGGGAATCGAGTTTCTATTAACGTATATGCCCAGTTTTTCAAGTTCCTCCTGAATAAATTTTGAGTTATCGCTCAATTTAGAAATATCCAAAACCATCATATGATTGTCTGTTCCATTACTGATAATCTTTATGTCTTGTTTTTTGAATTCTTCGGCCATGGCCGAAGCGTTTAAAACGACCTGCCGCTGATATTTTTTAAATTCCGGCCTGGCTGCTTCAAAAAAACAAACGGCTTTAGCGGCAATGACGTGCTCAAAAGGGCCGCCCTGGATGCCGGGAAAAACCGCTTTGTCTATTTTATCAGCCAATTCTTTTTTGCACAAAATCAACCCGCCTCTTGGGCCGCGCAAAGTTTTATGAGTTGTACTGGTGACAACGTCGCAATAAGGAAAAGGGCGTGGATGCTCGCCTGCCACAATAAGCCCGGCAATATGAGCGATATCACCGATCAAATACGCATTGACTTTTTTGGCGATTTTGCTGAATTTTTCAAAATCAAGCTGTCTTGAATATGAGGTTGTGCTGGCAATTATCAATTTTGGCTTAAATTCCAGAGCAATCTTTTCAACCTCATCGTAATCTATTAGTTCTGTTTTTTTATCAAGCCCGTAAAAAGCGAAATTATAAAAAACACCGGAAAAATTGATCGGCGAGCCGTGGGTCAAATGCCCGCCAGAAGCCAAATCAAATCCTAAAATTTTTTCGCCTGGCTTAAGCAGCGCCAGATAAACAGCCGCGTTGGCCTGCGAACCTGAATGAGGCTGGACATTGGCGTGTTCCGCTCCAAATAATTTTTTTGCCCGCTCAATCGCAATTTTTTCAATTTCGTCAATAAATTTATTTCCGCCATAATAGCGCTTTCCCGGATATCCTTCTGAATATTTATTGCCCAAAGGCGTGGCCATGGTTGCCAGAACTGCCAGGCTGGCGTAATTTTCCGAAGGAATTAAAATAAGCCCGTCGCGCTGGCGGCTAATTTCTTTTTTGATTAGATCTTGTATTTTTTTATCGCTTTTATCCATTTAAACTTGTTTTTCTTTTTTCTTAGCACTAACTCTTCCGTTTTTCCATTGGCCGCGATATAAATTTGTTTTTCCTTTGACTTCATAAAACATGGCGTGCGCCACTCTTGCTCCAAGCTCTATTTTTATCGGGAAAGGTCCGAGATTAATAATGCCGAAAGTTAGTTCTCCGCAATAGCCTGGTGAGGCGTTGCCGGTAAAAAGAGCTATGCCCGAACGGTATAAAGTTGAGCGCGGACGAAACAAAATTAAAATATTTGCCGGAGTATTAACCTTCTCAATTGTCTTCATCGCATAATATTTGCCGGGCTTAAAAATAAAGCTTGCTTCCTTGCCTTGCCAATATTTTGCGACCAGCTTAACATTCGGAGTTTTCCGTTCTTCTATGCCCATAAATCCCTCACCTTTGAGCTCATAAACTTCACCCAGGCGCAGGTCAAAGCCAGCGCCTTCGGGATTATTCAATTCCCGCTCGCAAAGCCCCTCAACAAGCTTTTTGGTCTTAACTAGTTTATGCAGTTTGTCTACGCCAAGTATCATACCGGTTAGTAGAAATTTGACATTAAAGCTTTGCTGCCGGGCGGCAGTCAAATTTTCACTACCCGGCATAAGAAATAAAAAAGGCCTTTTGGTATTATTCTAACCAAAAGGCCTGCAAAAATCAAATCTGGTATGAATTTGCTAATATTTTAAGAAGGTACTTCTCTCCCACCTGCCTGATATACGGAATGAAAAACGGTTTGTCTTCCGGGGGGCTGCACATGCTTCTACCCGGCGAAAATCTGCAACAAGGAACTTCATTAAACCCGTGCTCCATGATCTTTGGCGAAACACCGGTTTTAATATCTATGTCTTTGAAAGTCTCGCCATATGCGTAACAACAAGTAAAACTTTCACTAGGCAAAGGTTCAAAGAAACAACGATGCATACAATCTAGGCATTGCTCCATCTTACACCTCCTTTTCTTCCTTTCCTAATCGCATCAAGGCAACAATCCACGTATGCTCATACACATGCAGGTCCTTGCAAGAAACAATCATTGAACCGTCTTCAACGCCGATCTTGGCCGCCATATACTCTTTTACACACTGAATGCCGCCCAGATTTACAGGAAATCCGCCCCATAGATCCCAAGAGCGAAAATATACCCAAAAATTCAATCTATTTTCATCGATCCAAGTATCAATACCGCGAAGACATTGGGAGCTCGGCTTAATTTCTGGGTTTTTATTCCATTCATTATTTATTCTTCGAGTCTTTATGTTTTTGCGCGTAACATGATCCCGGACAATTACTATTTCTCGGTAATCAACATCTCTGTCGTAGAAATGAACTGTTTCCGGACGACCAACCGTCATATAACAATGATTGTTGCCAAATCCACCTTTTTTGTAATTTTCAATCACCCATTCAATCTGCCAATAAAGGTCTTCTCCATAAGTGTAGTGCTCATTGGGTTTCCTGTCGGGAGTTATCAAATAATGGACGTAGTCATTGATATCATCCTCAGTGGTCGGCGCAGGGATATTAGATCCTTCGGGCATCGTCGGGAAAATCGGCCTCGAAGCAGGGTACTCAATATTGATGACAACCGGCAAACCAGACCTATGAATACCAGCATAGCTGCCTTCTGTGACAAGATATCTTCTGCCTTCGGTCATAACTTTGTACAGTGCCTGAAACCAGGCATCGCCAAGCGTCGTCGCTTTTATGAAAGCCAATCTGCTCATTTTGTCACCTCCTTCTTGATCAAACAGGTTTTTTTACATAAAATCAAAATTCAGCCTGACCCGACTGATTGTATCAAATTTCACCAATTCTATTCTCCTTCTTCTTAATAGTTCCACTGCTTCAAATTCGCCGTCATATTCTTCGTAATAAACGATCCGACGAACCTTTGCGTTAACCAGCTGTTTTGCACAACTGAAACAAGGCCTATAGGTAATGTAAAAAGTGGAATCTTCAATCTTTACTCCTAAATTCGACGCGTTGCTTATTGCGTTGCTTTCAGCGTGCGAGCCCCGACAAAGACCTGAGCCTGGCGGCAATTTAACGCCATCTTTCTCTTTTGCGCATCCAATATCACTACAGTGAGGCTCTCCTCTGACCGGTCCATTATAGCCAAAAGTTAATAATTGCTCTCCGATCGCAACGGTGGTGCCAACTTTATAATATTTACAAACCGACCTTGTTTTTCCCAGCAGAAGCGCTATAGCCATAAAATATTCATCCCAGTTTAAACGCCCGTTTGTTGCCAAATCTTTTATAGTCAGCATTAAATCCATCTCTTTCACCTCCTTTGGTCCGCCGTAGTCCCGCGTAGCGGCACAAAAGCGACCTTATTGAATTTTTAAAGGGCGAGAATCACCCTCCCTGCCTGCCGGACAGGCAGGCTTTTTGATTTGTTATATCAATTTATCACGGACAAAAACAAAAAGCAAGAAATGAATTTCCTGCTTTTTGTCAAAATTATAAAATTTATTCCACTTTTATTCCCATACTCCGCGCCGTGCCTTTCCCGATTTTGTCCAAATCTTTGATTTGGTTACAAAATCGAGGACCCGCCGTAGTTTTAACGAAGGCGGGCAACATTATCATTCAACCTTTATGCCCATTGACCGTGCAGTTCCTTCTATTATCTTTTCGGCTGCTTCAATATCTTCAGCGTTCAAATCGGGCATTTTTTTCTGGGCTATCTCTTTTATCTGGGCGCGCGTGACCTTACCGACTTTATCTTTCAAGGGATTGCCCGAACCTTTTTCAATTCCGGCCGCTTTGCGCAAAAGGTAGGCAGCCGGCGGAGTTTTGGTAATAAAATCATAGGTTCTGTCCTGATAAACAGTAATTTCAACCGGGACAATATCGCCGACTTTATCAGAAGTGGCGGCGTTGAATTTTGAACAAAATTCGGCCAAATTCAAACCGTGCTGGCCAAGCGCCTGGCCAATCTGCTGACCGGGAGTGGCGGCACCGCCGGGCAGCTGAAGTTTAACGATTGCTTTTATTGGTTTCATTATTTTGTCTACTGACTACCGACTACGGTCTACCGCCCAGAAAGGCTTTTAATAAGGGCGTTTAATTTAGCCGCTAGCTCATTAGCTTTTTCGTATAATTTATCAAATTCTATTTTGCTTATAAACTTTTGGTCTATGGAAATATACAAACCGCTAATTACTTCTTCCAAAGAAGTAAGCGACATGCGTAAAAATCTTTTAAACTCCATATCTGATTTTCTATCGCTTCCTTCTGCTATATTTAACAGGATTGATGTCGCGGCCCGCCTTAGTTGACTTATAAGCCCGAATAATTCATCTTTTGGAAATTTCCTCGTTATCTTATAAGTTTCTACGACAAATTTTCTTGTCAATTGTCAAACTTCCAATTTTTCAAATCTAAAATATCTGGCTGTAGTCTGTGCGGTAGTCCGTAGTCATATCTTTTTAATCTGCAAAAAATCCAGTTCCACCGGTGTTTCTCTGCCAAACATAGAAACAAGAACTTTCACCCTGCCGCGTTCCTCGTCAATTTCCGAAATTTTGCCGTCCATTTCTTTGAACGGACCGTCCGTGATCTTGACCGGGTCGCCGACCGAAACGTCAATTTTGAACTTCGGCTCCTCAACCCCCATTCTCTTTTGCAGTTCGGTAATCTCTTCTGGCGAGAGGGGCGTCGGGATAGTGCCAGAACCAATGAATCCCGTCACCCGAGGGGTATTTCTGACAACATACCAGGAATCATCCGTCACAATCATTTCAACCAGAACATAGCCCGGATATATCTTTTCCTCCACGACTTTTCTTTTACCTGCTTTTATTTTTATTTTTTTCTCAATCGGAACAAGGACATTGAAAATCTTGTCTTCCATGCCCATTGATTCTATGCGCTGTTTCAGGTTTCTGGCCACCGCTTCTTCGTAGCCCGAATACGTATGCAGCGCGTACCAATTTCTTCCTCTTGAGATTTGCTTAGGCATATTCTAAATTATAAATTCGCTCAGCAAGAAACTAAACAAATAATCCAGACCGCCCAAAAACAAAGCCACGCCGGCCGAAACACCAATCACCAATAAGGTGTATCTTATTGTTTCGGCCCTGGTCGGCCAGGTGACTTTTTTTAGCTCTATCCTGACCTCTTTGAAAAATTTTGCGATTTTTGAAAACATATATATAAGCGATCCGAATTTACGAATGAACATCAGAATTATCCGAATAAATCTAATTCGAATGAGCGCACTTGGATAATGTCCGCCAAGCGGACTTTGCGCTTTTCGGATACTTTAAAAGCCCCGCAGGGCTTTATTTATGCCCATTATAGCACCGGAAAAAATTTTGTCAACAACGCTTATTATATATCCAAATTCTTCACGTTCTTGGCGTGGGTCTGGATAAAGCGCTTGCGCGGAAAAACTTCGTCGCCCATCAGGACGTTGAACATTTTGTCAGCCGCATTGGCATCTTCAATTAAGACTTTTTTCATCACTCTGTTTGCCGGATCCATGGTCGTTGCCCATAGCTGTTCGGGGTTCATTTCGCCCAGCCCTTTGTAGCGCTGGATATTATAGCCTAATTTTTTCTCTTCTTCTTCGGTTACTTCCTCTTCTTCTTCGGCTTTCGATTCTTTCACAATCTTGCCATAGCTTTTAATGACTAATCTGTCTTTTTTTTCTTTTTTGAGCTCGCTGATAATTTTTTCTTTTTCTGCTTCGTCGTGCGCGTACCTTATTTCTTTACCTCTGCTTATTTTAAAAAGCGGCGGCTGGGCAATAAACAGGTGTCCTTTCTCAATGATTTCACTGAAATAACGGAAAAATAACGTTAAAAGCAGGGTTCTGATATGCGCGCCGTCAACATCCGCATCGGTCATAATTATGACGCGGTGATACCTCAATTTTTCAATATTGAAATCATCGGAAATCGCCGTGCCCAGCGCAATAATAAGCGCCTTGATTTCTTTGGAAGTCAGCGCGCGGTCAAGCCTAGATTTTTCAACATTAAGAATTTTCCCCCGCAGAGGCAATATTGCCTGAAATTCCCTGTTGCGGCCCTGCTTGGCGCTTCCGCCGGCCGAATCACCCTCAACTATATATAGCTCCGAGCTTTCTGGATTTCTTGAAGAACAATCAGCCAGTTTCCCCGGCAAAGCCAATCCTTCCATAATGCCCTTCCGTAAAACAGTCTCTCTGGCTGCTTTGGCTGCCTGCCGGGCTTTGGCCGCCAAAATGCATTTACCCAAAATTTCCCGCGCGTCATTAGGATTTTTTTCCAAATACTCTTCCAGCGCATAAGCCACAGCCGTGTCAACGGCCGTGCGGGCTTCGGGATTCCCAAGTTTGGCTTTCGTCTGTCCTTCAAATTGTGGCTCTTTTAATTTAACGCTGATCACCGATGTCAATCCTTCTCTGACATCGTCTCCCCCTAAGTTCTCTTCAGATTCTTTGACAAAACCGTTCTTGCGGGCATAATCATTCAAGCCGCGCGTGAGTGCTGAACGGAAGCCGGTTATATGCATGCCGCCTTCGGGCGTATGAATGTTATTGGCAAAACTTATCTCATATCCCTGAATATCTTCGGTGTATTGAAATGCCGCTTCAACCTGAATATTTTCAACTTCGCGGTTAACATAAAAAATATTTTGATGCTTGGCCGGTTCCTCTCTGTCGTCAACCAAAAATTTCACATAAGAAATAATGCCTCCTTCAAAATAAAAGCTCCAGGACTGTTCTCCGTTGCCCGAAGGTTTTTTTAAATCTTCCGGCCTGTTCTCGATTTTCTTTTTTGGTCTGATCTGGCAAGTTTCGCAGGATTCAACAAGTTTCGGGTCAACTCCTCGCAAATCACGTATGATTATTCTGACGCCTTTGGTCAAATAAGCCTGCTGGCGCAAATGGGTCAAGATCGCGTCCCAGCTGAACTTTATTTCTTTGAAAATTTCCGGATCCGGCTCAAAAATAACAGTCGTGCCCCGCGCTTCGCATTTGGCGATTTTTTTCACTGAAAATTGCGGCTTGCCTTTTTTATATTCCTGCGCGTATAGATTGCCGTCGCGACAAACCTCAACCCGCATCCATATGGATAAAGCATTGACAACAGAAACGCCCACTCCGTGCAGGCCGCCCGAAACCTTATAGGATTCTCCGCCGAATTTGCCGCCGGCATGCAATGTGCACATGACGGTTTCCAACGCCGATTTTTTTGTCTGCTTATGGACATCAACCGGAATGCCGCGGCCATTGTCACGAACTTTGACTTTATTGCCCGGCAGAAGCGCTACCTCCACTTCATTGCAAAAACCGGCCATCGCCTCGTCAAGCGAATTATCAACCACTTCCCATATTAAATGATGGAGACCGTCAACGCCGGTTGACCCGATATACATGCCCGGCCGTTTGCGAACCGGCTCAAGACCCTCAAGAACATAAATATCCTTGGCTTCGTAACTGACGTTATTGTTTTCTTTTTTTCCGTTATTTGTGGCCATGTTTATAATTAAAATTTAAAAATGAAAAAGGAAAAACGACATATAAAAATTAAAAATCATCAAAATTTAGCGACTCTAAATTTTGATACCTGAATTTTTACTTATTCATTTTTACTTTTTAATTTACTTGCGCACTTCCCATCCTTCTTCCTCAATCGCGCGGATTATACTCATCATCATTTTATTGACTTCTTCATCCGTTAAATTTCTTTCATCGGACTGAAACGTTAAGCGGAACGCCAGGCTTTTTTTGGCGCCGGCCAAGCCTTCGTAAATATCAAACAGGTCGGTATCCTGCAATAGTTCTCCGCCGGCAATTTCTATCACATTCAAGACGCTTTCTGTTTTTGTAGTCTGCTCTACCACTATGGCCAAATCGCGCATAATGGCAGGATATTTTGAGGGAGGAAGATATGTTCGTTCCTCGGTTGCCAGATGAACCAGCGCGGCAAAGTCAAGCTCAAAAACAGACGATTTTTCCTTGATTCCCATCGCATCCGAAATTTCCGGCCTTATTTCGCCGACCCAGCCGACAATTTCGTCGCCGGATTTAACCTGCGCGCGCCGCGATAAATGAACAAATTCAAGCCATGAGAATTTCCCCGATATCTCATCATCAAACCAGACATCGTCAATTCCCAATTTATCGAACAAAACCTGAATAAGCCCTTTCAGCTCAAAAAGGCCTTCGGCCGGTTTTTTGGCGTTTTTGGCCGAAACTACGGCTGATATCTTATTCTCTTCTTTGAAATCCTTTCCTGTTTTTGCAAAAACATGCCCCAGCTCAAACAGACGGATTTTGTCAAAATATTTCAGATTTTCTCTGATGTTTTTTAAAAGATTGATGATTAACGCTGGCCGCAGATATTTCTGGTCTTGAGAAAAAGGATTCTTTATCTGAACCTGATTGTTTATTTTGAATATTTTAATGTCTTCGTCTGAAATAAAAGAATAATTCTGCGCCTCGCTCCATCCCGCGCCAACTAAAATATCTTTTATTTTATCTTCATAGACCAGCAATTCGTCTTTGAGCGCAGGAATAATGATGCCGTGCGGCGTCTGTGAGGGAATTTTATCATAGCCCAATGCGCGCGCGATTTCCTCTGCCAAATCTTCCTGCGCCTCAAGGTCAAGACGGTTTGTCGGCACGGCGGCCTCAATAAATATTTTTTTACCCTTCTTTATTGTTTTTGCAAAAATTTCAAATTTCCTCAAAATATCTGCCATTTCCTGCGCCTTTATCGGCAAATCTATCAATCCCTGTATCCACTCAGTGTCCGCCAAAATTTTGCGCGTCTTGACCTTTTCCAAATAAACATCAATCATGCCCCGGGCAACCCGGCCGCCGGCAAATTCCTCAATCAAAGAAACACTGCGCTCAAGCGCTGTCGCAGTCAATTCCGGGTCCAGCCCGTTCTCAAAACGGGTTGAGGCATCGGTTCTTAAATTAAAAGATTTTGAAGTGCGGCGAATATTTGTCGGCTCAAAATTAGCTGATTCAATGGCGACAATTTTTGTCTTTTCGTCAATTTCCGGACCTTCGCCGCCTTTGATGCCGGCAATACCAATAGCTACTTTTTCGTCGGCAATCACTAGGTTCTTTGGGCTTAAATTGTATGACTTACCTTCCAGGGTGGTTATTTTTTCTCCTTCGCCGGCCCGGCGGACAATTATCTTTTTCCCCCCAACCTTATCAACGTCAAAAGCGTGCAAAGGCTGGCCGGTTTCCAGCATGACATAATTTGTAATATCAACGATGTTTGAGATCGGCCGCAGGCCACAAACAGATAATCTTTCCTGCATCCATTTTGGCGATTCACCTATTTTGATATCTGTGGCCACGCGCATGGAATAGCGCGGACACAGATCTTTGGCCGGCACTTCAACCAAAATGAAATCTTCTGCCTTTAATTTTTTGTCTTCGGAAAATTTCATTTTTGGCGGGATAAATTTATTACCCGAAATTGCGGCCAGTTCCTTGGCAATGCCCAAATGCGACATGCAATCGTGCGCCCGATTAGGCAAAATTTTTATATCCAGCACAAAATCAGTGCCGATTTTATCAACGCTTTCAACTTCAAAAGCGTGCATGGTCAACAAATCAACCATCTCTTCGGGCTTTATTTTTTTCTCAAGATATTCGGATAACCAGTTATAACTGAATTTCATATGTCCTTACGAATATACTAATTTTTACGAATATACGAATCATCATTTAATACTCTTTTGAATTTTATTCCATCTCTCGTAAAATGTGCGAGTATACCTAATTTTAAACCTGTTGCTTTTAAATAACCGCTAACTTGATTGATCTCTTGTTTAGAAAACCTGTCTATCTTTTTTATTTCTAATATGATCTTATCTTTTATTAAAAAATCTAAATAAAATTTACCTATCACGTTTCCTTTAAATTTGACCATCGCCAGAACCTGTTCCTTAAAAAATAATTTGTTACTTTTTAAGTTTGCAGCAATCGCCCTTTGGTAATATGTCTCTTTATAACCATAGCCTAAACTATTAAAAGTCTCGTAAAGGATTCCGACAATCTTATAACTTAATTCTGGATAAATTAAATCTCTTCTTTTAAGAGTGGCTTCCGCCATATTCGTAAATTCGTAATGATACGTACATTCGTAAGGCTATTAAAATTGTTTAAGAAATCTAAGGTCTCCGAAATTAAGTAATCTCATATCATTAATCTTGTATTTCATCATTACCAGCCTATCCAGGCCGAAGCCAAAGGCAAAACCCTGCCATTCATAAGGGCTGTAGCCAGCGGATTTAAAAACAAAAGGATGCACCATGCCCGCGCCGGCCATTTCCAGCCAGCCGGTATTTTTACAAATCTTACAGCCCTTGCCATCACAAAAAGTGCACGATATATCGGGCTCAAAGCTCGGCTCGGTAAACGGGAAATAGCTTGGCCGAAGGCGCATTTTTACTTCTTTGCCAAACAGGCGTTTGAAAAATTCTGCAATTACCGCCTTGAAATTTGCCACTGAAATATTTTTATCTACCATCAATCCCTCTACCTGATAAAATTGCGATTCATGCGTTGCGTCGGATGCATCGCGGCGGAAAACTTTGCCCGGCACAATAACCCGCAGAGGCGGATTATGTTTTTCCATAAAACGCACCTGACTTGGCGAAGTCTGAGTTCTCATTAAAACCTCTTCGTTTATATAAAAAGTGTCCTGCATGTCGCGCGCCGGGTGGTCTTTGGGAAAATTCAGCGCCTGGAAATTATAATAATCTGTATCCATTTCTGTGCTGTCAATCACCGAAAACCCCAGTGACTGGAAAATTTCTTCAACGCGGCGCAAGATCAAAGTTCGGGGATTCAAATGTCCTTTTGCCAATTTGTGGCCGGGCGCAGAAATATCCACCCATTCTTTAGAATCCTGCAGCACCGCTTTTATTTCTTTTTTGCGCCGCTCAATGGTTGACGCCAATTCGTGTTTTAGCTGATTGGCGGCCGCGCCGACTTGAACACGTATCTCACTAGATAACTCTTTTAGCTGCTTCAAAACCTCCGTCAAGGCTCCCTTGCGGCCCAGATATTTTATTTCCAATTTTTCTAACTCTTCAAGATTTTTGGCGCCAAGTAATTCTTTCAGCGCTTCATCTCGTAATTTCTTAATATCCATTCCAGGTAGTAGAAATTCGACTAATTTTTATTTGACCTTTTTGAATAGAAATATTCTTTAAGCATTCTTTTTAGCAATCTG
>MHMW01000017.1 GCA_001819495.1 Candidatus Portnoybacteria bacterium RBG_19FT_COMBO_36_7
CTATTCAAAAAGGTCAAATAAAAATTAGTCGAATTTCTACTACCTGGAATGATACCATATAGTCATCAATTTATAGACAGCAAAGACATCGAGGCGGTTTTGAAAGTGCTCAAATCAGATTGGATAACGCAAGGACCAAAAATTTCTGAATTTGAAAAAGCGCTGGGAAAATATTGCGGCGCCAAATTCGCGGTTGTCTGCTCAAGCGGCACCTCAGCCCTGCATTTGGCATATCTGGCAGCCGGATTAAAAAAAGGTGATGAAATTATAACTACTCCTAACACTTTTGCGGCCACTGCTAATATGATTTTAGCAGTCGGCGCCAAGCCGATCTTCTGTGACATAAGATTGGATACCTATAATATTGATGAATCACAGATTGAAAAGTTGATTACAAACCTGCCTGCCGGCAGGCAGGGAAAACTAAAAGCGATTGTCCCGGTGCATTTTGCCGGCCATCCATGCGAAATGGAAAAAATTTCAAAAATTGCCAAAAAACATAAATTACTAGTAATAGAGGATGCCTGCCATGCATTAGGCGCTAAATATAAAAATTCAAAGATCGGGAGCTGCAGATATTGCGATATGGCAGTATTTAGCTTTCATCCTGTAAAATCAATTACTGCTGGCGAGGGCGGCGCCATTCTGACTAACAATGAAAAATTTTATAAGAAATTGATTTCCCTTCGGAGTCATGGCATCCATAAAGATGCCCAAGGCAAGAACGTGATGGAAGAATTGGGCTATAATTATCGTTTAACCGATATCCAGGCGGCGTTGGGAATTTCTCAATTAAAAAAACTGGACGGATTTATCAGACAAAGACACGCGGCCGTAAATAACTATAAAAAAGAACTGGCGGGCGTCAGAAGTATAATTCTGCCGCAGGAATTAAAAAATATTTATTCAGCTTGGCATATTTATGTAATTAGGGTCAAAAATCCGGCACAAAGGGATAGTTTGATGCAATTTTTAAAAAATAACGGCATTGGCGCAAATTTTCATTATCCGGCTGTTTATTCCCACCCCTATTATCAAAAAATTGGGTATAATAATTTAAAACTGGCCAACACAGAGCGCTATCAGAATAGCTGTATTACTCTTCCTTGTTTTCCGGCGCTGAGTCGCCCAGAAATAAAACTGGTCAGTAATTTAATAAAAGAATTTTTTAATAAATAATTTTTAGTATGGAAATAGATGAACTAACTTCGAAAAAATATAAAGACTGGGATGAATTTTGTGTGCAAAGCGACGAGGCTTGGCTTTGGAATACTTCTGCTTTGCTGGAATATAATCTTGATTTCAACCCAGCTTCAGAACCAGAATCAAAATCGTTTTATTTGATGGATAATAATAGAATAGCGGCGATTTGCCCCTTGATATTAGTCAGGAATAGTGACGGACACAAAGAGTTTTCTTTGAACGGCGGATATAGCCCCGTGCCGGCGCTGGCCAATTCTTTGTCCAAAAAAGTCCGGGAGAAAGTCTTAAAATTGATCTTTGATCATATAGATGAACTGGCCAAAACCAATAAAGTCAAAATAATCAGAATGCGCTTCCCGGTGCTGAACAAATCTTTTATAGAAACAGGCGAACAAAGACACAATTTTTTAATGAAATACGGTTTTTTGGATAATTCGTTAAATACTCAGATTGTTGATACATCCAAGCCATTAGAAGATCTTCGGCTTGATCTGAGACACGGGCACGATTCCGATATTGCCAAAGCGTCAAAATTTCTGGAAGAAGCCGTTTTTGACGGAAGCAACATAACCGAAGAAATTTTTAACGAATATGTTTCCATGCATTTGAAAGCCGGCGGAGCGGCAAGGAAGAATAGACCTCGCCGCACATTTGATATAATGTATGAACTGATAAAAAATGGCCAATCCTTTTTGGTGGGGGCAAAAATGGGAAATAAATTTGTCGGCTTTTCATATTTTTTTGCATACAAGGGGAATGTATATTACGGTTCTTCCTGCAAAGAGGAAAGCGCTGGAAATCTGCCGGTGGCGCATTTCATACAATGGAATGCAATAAAATGGATGAACCAAAAAAAATTTAAATATTATGAATTGGGCTGGCAGTACTATTCACCGACACTATACGATTTCTGCAGTCAGAAAGAAATAGATATTGCCAGATTCAAAAGAGGCTTTGGCGGATTCACCGTCCCTTTGTTTAAGGGAGAAAAATTCTATGATAAAAAATATTTTTTAAATATTTACGAAGACAGAATTAAAAAATTAAATGAAGCATTATGATAAAAGAAATTGTTATCAAGTCAAAAAATATCAAAAAATTAAAATTTCCGGCCTCCGGTCCATGGGGTAAAATTATTAATCAGAACAGTGATAAAAGTGCCACAGCTATCCAGGTGATAACAGGTAGAAAGAACGGAAAGCCGGAATCGCACGATAATGTTGTTGATATTTTTTTGGTTCTTGGAGGAAAGAGCAGTCTGTTCATTGGCGGGAAACTGGCCGGCAAAAAGCCGCTCGGCGGAGGGGACTGGATCGGAGAAAAATTGGTCAATGCCAAAAAATACAAACTTGGTGCAGGCGATATTGCTATAATTCCTAAAAACACGCCTCATCAACATGGGCCTGGCCCGGTAAAGCTTTTAGTCTTAAAGACAAGGTAAAATAAATCTATGGAAATATTCAGCGCTGATAATTTTACCCCTTATCAGATAAAATACAGAAAGATCTCAGGATCCATGGTTAATTTTGGGAAAATCTTGGACAATTATTTTTCTAACTACAGGATCACAAGAATTTCCCAGCTTGATCGTAACGAGATAAATTCCGAGAATTATCAGATAGTCATTGAATCAAAAAAAGGGCAGAAAAAATTATTATTGCGGAAAAATAAGATATTATCTAATCTGGAACAGGTAAATTTTTATTTGAATCTGCTTATTGGCCTGGCCAAACAAGGTGTGCCGGTAAGCGAGGTCATCAGAAATAAAAAAAGAGAAGTATCCGCGGTTGTCGACGGTAATATCTATTCTTTGTTCAAATTTATCGAGGGTGAACATTTTAGACCGACAAAAAAAGCTTTAATGTCTGTGGCAGAGGCGATCGCCAGAATGCATAAGGCATTCAATAAGATTGATGCGAAAAATGTCAGCCGCATAAAAAAATTAAGCGGCAGAAGTAAAGCTTATTTCAATATCATCAAGAAATATTCTTTATCTGATTTTAAAAAAATTAGGGATATCATAAAGAACAAAAAGGACAAAAGCGAGACAGAAAGTAATTTTTTAGAGGCGTTTTCGAAGATCGAAAGCACGATCGAAGAAGTAAAGATATACAAGAACCAGTTGAAGAGATTACCGGTCAAGGTCATTCATTCGGATCTCCATCCGCACAATATCCTGATGCAGGAAAAAAAAGTCGGAGCGATAGTTGATTTTGACGCTGTCAGGCTAAGCCCGCAGGGCCGGGATGTCGCATTCGTCATATATCGATTAGGGAGACAATTCTTCGTCAATAACGCGATTTCCGATAAAAGCCAGGCTGTCAGATTGAAAAATATTTTTTTGGAAAAATACTGTAAAATAAAACCTCTAACGGAAAATGAAATTTTACTGCTTCCGATCCTGTTGAAAGATGATTTTCTTAAAAGACTTTTATTTGTTCTGAAGGGGATTTATGAACAGAACAATCTTACTTGGGCGGCTGATATGATAAAGTTCATAATTTATCTTCAGGAAATAGAATATTTTTGGCCAGACAAAAAATAAATTAATATAAAAATATGAAGAAAAAAATAAAATATCTCCGTGAACTTTTGGAATATATTCCTTCGGGCGCGCAGACCCTGAGCAAAAATCCGAGCCAGTATGTCATCGGCGTCTCGCCGCTGGCGATCAGAAAGGCCAAGGGCGCTTATGTTTGGGATATAGACGGCCATAAATATCTGGATATGATACTGGGTTTGGGGCCCATGATCTTTGGTTATGCCAACGAGAAGATAGATGAAGCCGTTAAAAAGCAACTTGACAAAGGAACCATTTATTCTCTGCCTTCCGAATATGAATTGAAATTGGCAAAGCTGTTAAGAGAAGTGGTGCCTTGTGCCGAAATGTCTAGGTTTGTTTTAAGCGGCAATGAAGCGACCAGCGGCGCGGTCCGCCTGGCGCGGCACATCACCGGCCGCGATCATGTTGCCAAATGCGGCTATCACGGTTGCCAGGACTGGAGCATTTGTACCAAAGAAGGCCGCAACACAGGAGTGCCCGAAATCATGAAAACCATGACCCACGATTTTGATTATAATGATGCTGAATCGCTTGAAAAAATATTCAAGAAATATCGCGGTAAGATCGCGGCGGTAATATTGGAGCCGGTTTCAAGCGAGCGCCCGGTCAATAAATTCTTGCAGAAGGTCAAACAGATAACGAAGAAGCACGGAGCGATACTGATATTCGATGAAATGGTCACTGGTTTCCGTTGGGCTTTAGGCGGCGCGCAAGAATATTTCGGCGTGATCCCGGATATCGCCTGTTTCAGCAAAGCGGTATCCAACGGTTATCCCGTTTCCATCATTTCCGGCAAGGCTAAATACATGAAAAAGATGGACGAGATTTTCGTTTCAATGACTTTTGCCGGTTTCGTGCCCGGCCTCGTAGCGGCTATTGAAGTGATCAAAATGATGAAGAGGAATCCGAAAGTCCACGAATACATGCATAAATTGGGTGAACATCTTATCGAACGCGGAAATATGATAACCGGAAAATACGCCTTGCCTTTTCAATTCATCGGCTACGGGCCGCATCCCGTCATGAAGATCAATATCAAGGATGATTATCTGAACAGGCTGGTTAAAACATTTATCTATCAGGAGATGAACAAAGCCGGAATTCTGTTCGGCACATCTCTTCTGATCGGATATGTCCATGAAAAAAGCGAGATCGACTTGGTCATGGATGTTTTTGATTCCATCTGCAGGAAGATAAAAGAAGCAGGTGATTTCAAGAATTTGGAAAAATCAGTCGAGGGGGAAGTCGTCGTTCCCCGGACGGTCAGGAAGATTCAATAATATGCCAAACAAGATAAATAAAATCAAAGCAATAATTTTTGATTGGGGAGGTGTTTGCTGTCAGGAAGGGGAGCCGTTCGCTTCGCTTCATCTTCAGAAAAAATTATCGATGAACCCGGAAGAAATCATAGAAAAGGTCAAGGATATCTACATCGATTATTACATCGGAAAATATAATCGCGAGACTTTCTGGCGGGCGATCATGAAATATTTTCATCTGAAAGAAACACCAGAAATAAATCCTGTCGCGTTATCCGATGCTTATCTGAATTCCTATTCCGTTTATCAGGATGTGCTGGATCTTGCTTTGCGGTTACAGAAAAATTATAAAGTAGGCTTGCTTTCAAATTTGACGCCGGAAATGCGCGATCATATCCGTTCGGCGCATCAGACAGAAAAATATTTTAAGACGGAAGTTTATAGCTGTGATAAAGACGTAAAAGTCATTAAGCCGGAAGTAAAACCATTTAAAGTTATACTGAAAAAGATGAAATTGCCCGCAAAAAACTGCCTATTTATTGATAATTCAGAAAAAAACACCCGAGCTGCTGCGCAATTAGGATTTGAGACGATATTATTTAAAAATAGGCCGCAATTATTTAAAAAAATTAAAAAGATTATATAAAAAGGCATTAACTATAGACTTAATAGTTAATGCCCAGGAGAATGTATTTTAGTTATAGCTTGCGCTGATGGCGATGATGCCCGCAAACCCCAACAAAAACGCGAATTTTTCCAGAGGAAAAGTGTAATTCCTGTCATGAAAAATGAACGTTTTTACTCTTAGACTCTTGATTTCTTTGAATACCATAAGGCCAATCAAAGTTGGCAGGACTGCCTCGCTAACCATAAAAATCGGCTGAAAGACAGTTATCGGTGCTAATTTTGCAGCCCAATAGCCCAGAAACATTGAAAGCCAGATTGCTATTGCCAATATGCCGACGCTCAGTATTTCTTTTTTCGGCACCTTGATAGCCAGTCCTTCTTCTTTTAAAAAAAAGAGGATGCATGAAATTCCGACCAATGTTCCGCCGTACCAGCCTACCAGGAATTCAGAAAAAGATATTCCGGTAATGGCGAAATACCGTTCCAAGAAAGTGGCAATACCCCAGATGATGCTGTAAATCGCGACATATTTTATCAAACGAATATTAGATTCGCCTGATATTAGCAGGCTAGCCGCTCCAAGACAAAGAATAATACCAAAAATCAATCCTGTATTAAGATATTTTGTTTCATTAAGCAGCCAATAACCCAAAGACATTCCGATAATGTCATCTGTCTGTGTAAATAACGACGTTTTGCTGAGACTGATTTTAATTGCCTGCCAGTGGCAGTAAGCGCCAAAGCTATTGAAAAATCCTATGCCGGCCACCATCAATAACTGAAGTTTTAAAGAGAATCCAAATACCAACGCATAAATAAGCGAAAAGATGAAACAGAACAAGAATTGCCACCAGACAAGCCGTTTGAGAGATAAATTAAGACCAGTTAATCTTTTCAGTAAAAGAGGCGTAAAGATATGACCCGTTACTACTCTGCTAAAGACAATTATCTGCCAAGGCATATTAATCTCCTTTCTTCCAGATTTTGTGTATTAAGAACAATAAATTAAATTAACACTTATGGATAGAATTGTCAATAAAAAAACAGCAATCGTAATATTGGGAGGCGGTTTAAAAAAAGAAGCTGATGGAAGATGGCGCACGACAAATTACGATGAAGGCGATAATTTTGGCGTTTCGGGCGACCGATTGAGAGTAGTGGCTGCTAAATATTTATATAATAAAAACCCGGAGCAACTGATTATTGTTTCTGGCGGCAAAGGTCAGCTAAAGGACATTCCTGATGCGCCGACAGTGGCGGAAATAATCAAGAAAGAATTAACTGAATTGGGCATTCCGGAAGAGGTAATCATTAAAGAAGAAAAATCCGGCAACACTTTTCAGCAGCTTGAAGAACTGAAGAAAATAATTAAGGAGAAGGGCTTAAAGAATATCGGTTTACTTTCTAACGAGTGGCACCTGCCGCGAATCAAAGCCATGCTGGAGCAACTTGATGAATTAAGAGAGATTTCTGAATCGGCAACAGTTGAATTCTTACCGGCCGAAGAGATCTGCTTGGAATATGACAAAGAAGCCTGGCAGGAGATGATAGAGAAAGCCCGCGAAAGTGAAGCTTTAAAAGAAAGAATAGAACGAGAGGAAAAGGGAATTGAAGACATAAGAGAGGGAAGATATAAAATAAAATGAATATAAAACCAATAAAAATTAAAACTCCGAAGGGAATGCGCCTGATCGGTCCCGGTCAGCCGGTATTTATTATTGCCGAAATGTCCTGCAATCACCACCAATCCTATCAGCAAGCAAAAAAAATTATCGAAAAATCGGCAGAGGCAGGCGTTGACGCTGTCAAATTGCAGACATTTCGTCCGGAAGGGATAACTATAGATTGTGATAATAAATATTTTCAGATAAAAGTAAACAAAGCTTGGAAGGGGCAAACCCTCTATGATTTATATAAGAAAGTCTATACCCCCTGGGAATGGCAGCCGAAACTGAAAAAATATGCCGAATCAAAAGGTTTAGTCCTTTTTTCGACGCCGGTTCAAGAATCAGCAGTCGCTTTTTTGGAAAAAATGAATGTTTCTATGTATAAAGTCGGGTCTTTCGAGATTGTGGACCTAGGATTATTGAAGAAAATTGGCAAGACCAAAAAACCGGTCATTATTTCCCGCGGCATGGCATCGATTAAAGAGATCAAATTAGCCATCAAGACTCTGAAAAATGCCGGCGCGCCGCAGGTGGCTGTGCTTCATTGCGTCAGCTCTTATCCGGCTATCCCATCGGAAATGAATCTTGCTACGATACCCGACATTGCCAAAAGATGCGGCGTGATTAGCGGTCTGTCAGACCATTCATTGGGGACAGCCGTTGCTTTGACCTCGATTGGTTTGGGTGCCTGTATCATTGAGAAACATCTTACTCTTCGCCGATCTGACGGCGGCCCGGACGCGGCCTTTTCACTTGAACCCAAAGAAATAAAAGAATTAGTCGAAGCGGTCAGAGAGACGGAAATGATTATCGGCCGGCCAGCTTTTTATACTGGAAAAAGAGAAAAAGAAAATAAAATTTTCAGACGTTCTCTGTTCGTTGTAAAAAAAATCAGGAAAGGAGAAAAGTTTACTTTTGAGAATATCCGTTCTATCCGCCCAGGATATGGGCTTATGCCGAAATTTTTGGAAAAGATACTTGGCAGAAAAGCAAGGAAAGATATTGAGAGAGGGACGCCTCTGAAATGGAATTTAGTGGCGTAAGATCAGAATAGATCGTATTATGAATAAATTTATCATTCCAAATTTGATATTTGATACGGGAACATATAAAAAAAGGGATAGCCGCCTTCCTTTAAGATTACCTTTTGAACTTGATTATAATGATGAAAAAAATTTGATAGTTCAAAAGAGTAATGAAAAGGTCAGGCGGGCGCTGGAAAGGTATTATTCGTCCGGCGGTTACGCTTCCTCGCCTTTGGGAGAGGGACAATATGCCAAGAAGCAGGGTGATGATATTTTTAAGGTTATCAAGCAATCGCTTTTAGAAAGGAAAAAAACTGTTAAAAATACGACCTTTTTGGAGATAGGTGCCGGCTATGGATATTTATTGTATCTTTTAAAAAAAGAAGGCGCCAAGGATATTTTAGGGCTTGAGCCGGGAAAAGAAGGGATAGAGGGTAGTAAAAAATACGGAGTGCCTTTTATGCACGATTTTTTTCCTTCACAATCATTAAAAAAAGATTTTGATTTTATCTTTTCATATGCGGTTCTTGAACATATCGAAAATCCACTTTTCATTTTGAAGGAGATTTACAAAAAACTTAATGATAAAGGAATGACATTTATTGCAGTCCCGGATAATGAAAAAAAATTAGAAATCGCAGATCTTTCCATAATTTCGCATCAGCATTTCAATTATTTTACGAAAAATTCATTGAGCGACCTGATGGAAAAAGCCGGTTTTAAAAATGTCAAGGTAATAGAGTCAAAGAGACGTTCCATTATTTTTGCCTGGGGGGCCAAAAAACTTGATTTTGTCAAAAAAATATTGGTAAAGAAAAATTTATCAGACCGGCCGATATTTAAAAAATTCACATCCAATTTTTTAAAGAATGTGAAAACAATTCAAAAGCTGATTAGGGGCCATGAGAAAGATGGTAGGAAGATCGGCTTGTATGCTCCTTACTCAAATCTCTTAGGATTATTAAAATTTAAGAACAATCCGAGAATATTTCAGGGGGATAAGTTCAAACACGGAAAATTCATGGCTGGTTACCCGAGGCCGATTGAGCCGCCGGATAATCTTCTGAAGCAGCCGCTTGATGTTTTATTTATCGCTCCGATAGATTACGACAAGGAGATTCGGGAAAATCTTAAAAAAATAGGCGTCAAAGCGGAAATCGTTTCTTTAAAGACCATTTACGAAAAAAATAGCGGCATTAAATACAAAATAAGCAGTAAATAAAGATTATATGAAAAAGAAAATAAAAAATATTTTAATCACTTGTGCTGGCGGAAGCAGCTCCATCTTTTTTGCACAGAAAATGAAACGCCGGTTCAATATTTTTCTGGCCGACGGTAGTGACCAATCCATTGCGCCTTTTTTGGGCTTCCCATTCGTTAAAGTCCCCTTTGGCAATGACCCGTCTTATGAAAAAGTTATAAGTTCAATCATTAAAAAATGGGATATTCAGTGCGTCGTTCCGGGAGCAGATGAAGAACTGTTGCCTGTTAAAAAGATTTGTGCAAAAAATCCTGGCATACTGGCTATCGTGCCATCCGCTGATTTTATCGCGCTTTGTTTGAATAAAAAGAAATTAATGGAAGTGCTTGCCGGGCTGAAAATTTCGTACCTACCGCCATTCAAAAATATTGACGAAATAAAATATCCTGCATTTGCTAAACCGAATTTCGGACGGGGATCGCGGCAAGCCCATAAAATAGAGAGCGAAAGACAGATGGAAGGATATCTGAAGCTATACAATAAAAAATTCAGCGATACATTGGTTCAGCCGTTTATCGAAGGAACAGAATATACTGTTTCAGTGATTGTTAACAATCTTAACAAAATTATTGGCGTTGTTCCAAAAAAGATAATTTTGAAAAGGGGTATTACTAAGGCCGCCGTGACCGAACGTAGCCGTCTAATAGAAAATATTAGCAAAAAAATCATCAGAGAGCTTAAACCCAACGGTCCTTTTAATATTCAATTGAAAATATTTAAAAATAGAGTGTATATATTTGAGATTAATCCGCGTCTTTCGACCACCGCCGTCCAGACCGACATGGCATTTGGGAACGAAATTGAATTGTATATAAAATATTACGGTCGAGAAAAAATAAATAAACGGCCACGAATGAAAGAGAATGTATATCTGTATCGATACGACCAGAAC
>MHMW01000018.1 GCA_001819495.1 Candidatus Portnoybacteria bacterium RBG_19FT_COMBO_36_7
CATGGCAGGAGGTACGCCAATTATTGCTTCGGATGTAGGCGGTATTCCCGAAATGATAACCGACAATTTCAATGGTTTTTTAATCAAACCGCACGACTCCGAAACATTGGCCGAAAAAATTATGCAAATCCTCGAAAATCCTGATCTAGCGCAAACCTTCAGCAAAAACTCTTTGGAAAAAGTTAAAGATTTCTCGCTGGAAAAAATGATAGAAAAGACCGAAAAACAATATTAAAAATCCCCGCCAAAATGAACGGGGATTTTTTATTGAATCAATGATTAAGTTATTCAATTTTTCCGTAAATATACCGAATCTCATGCTGATCGTTCTGCCAGACAATATGGGCTGTATTTTCAGAATCAACCAAAACCCGCAACTGGATAATTTGTTGAAGATTTTCAGTAGCTGTTTCTGTTGCCTGTCGCTGGCCGCTGTCTTTTAAATAAGAAAAATTTATCCCCCATCCTTCTGAATTATAATCGGCCCAAAAAATATAGGGCTTGTTTTTATTATTCAGCATATTGACTGTTGTTCCGGTGCTGGATCCGGTTTCTGATGTTGAGCTTGAGTTTGACCAAATAATTACTGGCTGATTGCCTACGTCCAAAATAAAATCAAATATCTGGTCATCCGGCGTTGAAGTAGAAATTTCATAGATCAATTGCGGCTCGCTCCATAAAAAAGGAAATGCAGAAGTTGTAGTTGACGCAATATTGCTGGGCGCACAATAATCTGTCAAATCACAGGCGGAAATTTTATAATAATATCCTGTTTCCGATTCCAAAGTTTCGTCAATAAAATCAGTTGATGTTGTTGCCGCGACAATCGTCGTACTAGCCGAACTAAATAGATTATTGTAGGAACGAATAATTTTATAATCATTTAAATCAGGCAGAAAGCTTTCTGTCCATTTTAATTTAGTGGATGTCGCGTTCGTTTCTTGCGGCTCATAAAGATAGAAAAATTCAAGATCAAAAACACTATTCTGCGCCCTAGGCGTGCCGTTAACCGGCTGGCCGTCTACATTTAAACCATTACGACTAGATGTGCTGTTTGACTGCCAATTACCCGGAATATCATATACCAAATAAGGATTCACCCGCTCCATTGATCTATAATCAGGCGCGGCTTTGCCTGCCAGCCACCCGCCAAAGCAATCAACGATATCAATGATCTGGTCTTTTTCATCAACCAGCCGCAGATTCTCGCCGGAATTTGATAAACCGCTGCCGCCAAAACTTTTTGCCAGATCGGCTGTTACATCGCTGACGGTTATATCGTCTGTGCGCTCGATCAAATAATAATCATGGGCATTAATTTGGCCCTGCAAAGCCACAACAGTGGTTGTTGCGTCTTTTCCTTCAGCAATAAGCCAGCTGTTTAAATTAACAGAATAATTTGATTTATTATAAAGCTCTATCCATTCATCAGCCGTCGCTTTGCTTGAAGTTCCAGTTCCGGCCCAAGCAATCTCATTAATCACAACCGGATAAAAATATATCGGCGCCTCAATTTCCTGCCAGTCGCTTGTTAAGTTACTGATATTCGTGGCACTTGCTCTGAAATAATAAGTCATTAAATCATGAGGCACCTGAAAAACGGTGCTGGTGGCGGTGGTTGAAGCCAGCCAATTTTGCCAATCACCAAAACCATATTTTATTTCAATATCGTAAGTTAATATATCTGTTGACGAACTCTGCCAATTAACAGAAAATTGACGGGAAGTTATGCTGTAATCAGAAAAAAAGATCGAAATAACGGGTGAAACGGCAGGAGTGCTTGTGGCAGCCGGCTCTTCTGGCTCCTCCTCGTCTTCTTGTTCTTCTTCTGTATTTTTTGTTGTGGCCAAAATTACCGGCGGCTCTGAAACTGGAGGAGGCGGAACAATCGGTTTAAATCTTCTTTCAGAGATCTGCGAAGGAATTTCCGGTTTGGAAATCTGCTCCTGTATCTCAGATTCAGTCCCTGATTCGGGATGAAAAATTATTTCAGTTGGATTTTCAAAAGCAATAGTTTTAGATGACAGACCAACCAATGGTTTTATTTCTTCTGTCTGGCCGGAATCAAACGGTTTATCTATTTTTTCTGTTGTATCAGTCCGACTATCTTCTTTGTCTGGCTGCTTAAAGGTTGTCGAGATTGAACCAAATAGCGGTTCTTTTATCTTGCTCTGCCGATTCTGAAGATAAAAATAACCGCCAATCACCAAAGCGGCTAAAACGATAATTCCGGCAATAATTTTTATTTTGCCCATAATCTTTTAATTTTTATTATTACGCCGGCTCTGTTATATTCCCAGCGATTTAATGAATTCATCAGCCGCGGCTTTCATTTCCGGATTGAGTTCGGCAGCTTTCAAAGCCGCTTCTTTGGCTTTGATTTTGTCACCTGATCTTGAATAGAGATCAGCCAGAGCCGCGTAATAATCGGCATTTGTTGGCGCAAGCTCAATAGCTTTGAGCATATACTCTATAGAAGACTGGAAATTATTGTGGTTCGCAAAAACTTCGGCGATTTTCTTATTTTGATCATCAGTTAAAGAAGATTCCTGTTTAAATTGAGACAGAGCTTTTTGTCCGTTTTCTAAATCGCCGGAGGCAAAATAGACAAGAGTTAAATTCCAGATTGACTCAGAGGCTCTTGGATTCAGCTCCACCGCTTTTTTAAGTAAGTTTATTGCCTCTTCTGTCTTTCCC
Organism: Candidatus Portnoybacteria bacterium RBG_19FT_COMBO_36_7; assembly: GCA_001819495.1. Lineage (GTDB taxonomy): Bacteria > Patescibacteriota > Minisyncoccia > Portnoybacterales > GWB1-42-6 > CG1-02-40-82. The sequence continues at coordinate 2,698 of MHMW01000018.1, forward strand.
TGCCTTAACCTTACTTCAGCCAAAGCATAGATAGTAATTTGCCTGTCCGGGCTCTGTTTCTGGGCTATCTCTAAAATTTCAGCTGCCCGGGCAAATCTTGTTGAATCGTACTCGGAGGCCAAAAGGTTCAGCTGGCCGACAGATAATAAATACCTTGTATCAAATGGGCGTTCTTTGGCATTTTCGTCTCCCTGGGCAAGAGCAAAATCAATAAACTTCTTGGCAGATTCTTTCTCGGACGAGGACTCATAACCCAATATTGTGTTTTTTACCGTTTCAAAAAGCTGCAGTCTGACTTCAAAGCGGCCGAAAGTGCCGTAGCTTAATGATTTTTCAAGGCCATCAAGTATGACAGTCGACCCAAGATTTTGTTTTCTCAATGTATCAATACAATAGTAGCTGGCCGTTGCCGGCTTAATGTTGATGAAATACACAACAAAGATAAAAATTGCCAAAGCAAAAATGTAAGCAAAAATGTTGGGCGTGGCGCTAGTCACCCCGGGACTAGACTGTTTAACAGAATCCTCTTCCGTTTTTCCGACCCAGCTGACAAAAGCCAGAACCGTGAAAAAAGGCAGATAAGAATACAACATGTCAAAGACAAAGAAATTTTCGGCAAAATAACCGACCATCAGCACCCCAAAAAGGGCCATGTTCAAAAAATCTATGCGCTTGCGCCTGAATGCCCGCCAAAGAGTCGCAAACACTGCGCCAAAGATCGCCAGATAGCTTAAAAATCCGAGAATTCCGGTGGTTATCAGGGTGTCAAAAACAATGTTATGCGCCCGGTCAAACCAATTTTCAGTCGGAAATAAATTCGGGTCGTAATATCTGTTAAAAACAGTGGCATAATTCTCCCAGCCCCAGCCCAATATCGGCCGCGCGGCCAAACCTTTCAAGCTCATTTTCCAGGCCAGCAACCTTGTCTGAACGTCCATGCCAGAAAGCGATATTGTGGTCATGCGTGAAAGCGTCACCGAGCTTCTGATAAAATCGGTATTTCTAAGCATATAGACGGAAGCGCCAAAAACAACAGACAGGATAAGCGAAATCAGCGCTATTTTTTTTATTTTCCGGCGGAATTTTGCCATAAATTCCTTTTCTTCCTGCCCTTTGGGCCAAAAAGCCAACGCCAAAAAAAACAAGATTACCGAAACTGCCAAGCCGACAACAGCACCTCTGGTCTCGGTCCAGTAAAGCATCAGGATGCTGAATAAAAACGCAACGCCGTAATATATTTTCCAGTTTTTTGACTGCTTCTGGAAAAACATAAAGACAATGAAAAAAAGAACGAATAAAAGATAGGCGGCAAAATAAGCCGGGTTACCAAAAGTTGAGGAAACTCTTCCCTGGCCTGCCAGAAGAAAGCTTTGAATGTTCAGTTTCTGGCCGAGGGCAAAAAAAGAAAGAAGCAGGCTGACAGCGATAAAAAAATCAAAAATGAGCAGCCAGTCTTTTTTTGTCTTAAAAACCGAGGCCAAAATCAAAAAATAGGCAAAATAATGCAGAAGGGTGACAATGCCGGTCATTCTTTCATAAGCGCTCCAGAAGCTTAAACCGAAATTGACGCCAAAAATTGAAGCCAAAATGACAATGAACAAAAAAAGCGAAATTGCCCAGAAGATCCTTGAGCGCTTCGGCCGGTATTCGGGGCGGCTGATTATCAAAATGAGCCAGAGGAAAAACGCAATTTCAACCACGATCTGGAAAGCGGCGGTTTTGGGAAAAACAAAGGGAAAAATAAAATCGCTGCTGACAACCAATGGGGCAAAAAGAGAAATTATTATCAGTGCTTTAATAATTGTCGCTAAAGTTTGGCTTTTCATTTTATTGATTTAAATTATTATAATACTCTTCTATCTGCCTGCCGATTTCTTCGTCTGTCTGGCGGGCCTGCAAAATTATATTTTCGGCTTTTTCTCTCTCGTTCTTCAATGAATAAGCCGCCACCAAAATCATATAAGCTTCCTTTTTCATCGGGCTTAATTCTTTAATTTTTTCTCCCTGCTCTATCGCCGAGTCTATTCTTTGCTGATCATTGTTTAAAAAATAAAGATTCATCCAGGCCAAAGCAATATAATTGCGCGCCTGAGAAGGCGAGCGGACTATCGTCTCGGCCAAATATGATGTTATCAATTTATATAAATTTTCATTTTCAGTCAATTGCGGATCATCCTGGGTACCTTCAAGATACCATAACGCAGCCTGATAGACGATCTCGTCGGAAGCAAAAGTTTTCTCTTCCACCGCTTTTTCAAGGAGGGGCCCGACTTGACTGTAATTTTGCGATTCAAGAGAAAATATCTGATTGCCTGCAATACTGGCCGAGATTACCTTAATATTCAAAAAATATACCGAAAAAACAGCGATAATGGCAAAGCTGCCCAATAAAATCTTTTTGCCAAAATTCATTACGGCAGGATAAGTTCTCGGCTCGGAGGATTGCTCTCTGGCCGCCAGGTAATAAAAATTTATCAGCGCCAGAACAAAAAACAGCATCAAAAAAGAAACAAAAGTATCAAAGACAAAAAGATTTTGGACCAAATACGCCAAGAGCAAGCCGACAAGAAAAACCGTCAAAATAAAAATTCTGAAAGTTATTGTGCCGGCCTTGTCTTTTTCTTCAGGTCTGTTTTTGGTGCCAATAACCTGATAAAAATTTCGCCGGCTGATCTTTTTAAGATAGAAAATAGCTATCGCCATGAGCGCCAGATAGCTTAATAGCCCCAGCCAGCCGCCCGCCACGCCGTAATCAAAAATAAAATTATGCGCCCGGTCATACCAGGCCTCATAGGGCAGAAGGCGCGCGTCAAAATATTTATTGATGGCCACTTCATAATTTTCCGGCCCCCAGCCAAACACCGGCCTCTCCCGCCACGCTTTCCAGGCTTTTTGCCAGAGAATAAGCCGGTTTTGCGCAGTTACGTCTTTTAACGATATTGAAGCAAGGCGATTCAAATCGGGATTATTTTGCACAAATGAACTATTTCTGAAAGCAAAGATCAGGCCGCCCAAAATTATAATTGCCGCCAAAAAGGCCAAAAAATATTTTCTGAATATTTTGGCCGGGTAAAAAAGCGCAAAAAGAATCAGGTACAATATCGCGCCGGCAAAAAAACCCACATATCCGCCTCTTGTGCCTGTCAAAAAAAGCGCGCCAAGCTGAATAAAAAAAGAGGTAACCCATAAAATTGTCTGCTTATCTTTCCAATTTCTTTTTTCTGCCCAAGAAAGAAAGATTAGATATCCCGCAAAAAATATATTGAATATTAAATAACTAGCCAAGAATGCCGGATTGCCGATAGTGCCAAAAACGCGGCCAGTCTCGGGCATTGTTGCACCAAGACTGAAAAATCTCTGCAAAATTGCCAACAGACCGACAAAAGAACTGACTGCCACAGAAATCTTAAGCAAATTAACCCAGCTTTTTTCTGTTTTGAAAATTCCGGCCAGCATCAGAAAAAATGCGCCAAAATGCAGCAGGCCAAAAAAGCCGAGCATCCGCTCAAGATTCCCCCAAAAGCTTAAATAAGAATCCACGCCAAAAAGAGATGAAAGAAACAAAACCAGCAAAAATGCGCCGACCGCGATTAAAAGCGTGGTTTTTTTTGGCCGGAAAGCCGGGTATTTCAAGGCCAGGTAAAAATAAAAAAACGCCGAAATCTCAATAAGAATGCGGAAAGAAAATGCCTTGATGGAAGTATAAGGAAAAAGAAGCGAGGCCGATACAAGAAGTGGAGTTGCCAAGCATAATACCAGCAATATTTTTACCAGCCAGAGAATGCGGTTATCTATTTTGGATAAAATTAAATTCATTCAAAATTCCTAATTTCCAATTCCCGATTTCTAATAAAAATCGGAATGTCTAATGCCAAAATTTAAAAATTGAACATTTGAGAATTAGACATTTTATTGAAAATTGGTAATTGGTAATTGAAAATTTACAAAAATAATTTTTGAGATTATTTTTGTTGTTTCAGCTCTTCTAAATCCTGCCTGGCGGTCTCGTTATCGGGATTTAGCTTAACTAATTTTTCATAAAACTGGATTGCCTTTTCGGTCTGATTTGTTAAACGATAATAGGATGCTAAAGAGCTAATGATATTAACATCATCTATAAATTTATTTAAGGCTTCTAGCAGCGTCTGTTCATAAAGCGCTTCCTTGCCGGGAATTTTGTAGCGGTAAATATCGGCTAAAGAAAAATAAAAATTTATATCATTGGGATCATTTTCAATAGCTTTTTTGATATTTTCTTCCGCTTTAGCCGGCTCGTTCAAAAAGTTCGCGTAGAGATCACCTAAATTGGCGAATGGCGAGCTGCTTTTTGGCCTAATCTGTCCGGCATAGATCCAAACGTCTCTGGCTCCTTCGTAATCATTGACTGTTTTTTTTAATATCCCCAAAGTCACCCAACTGTTAAAGTCATCTGGGTTTTGCTGCAATTTTGATTTAAGATTTTCAAATTGCCCCTGAAATCTCTGGACATAATCCGCTGATAACATCGTGTCTTTGACCTCAAAACTCAATAATTTTTCAACGGATGTCTGTTCGTTTTTTGGCCCGAACCAGTCTACCAGATAGCCTTTTTCATAAACGTAAAAGTTGCCGGCAGCAATTAATAAGATAACGAAAATGATGGCAAAAAAAATTTTAGACATTTATTTAGCACCTTTATAAAAAATCAGCTTTTTTATTCTATCACATTTTTTCAAAAAATGAAAGACCCCCGCTAATCCGCCAACTGGCGGAGGCGGGGGTCTTTTTGAATCCCTCACAACTTCCTACGTCCGTCTAAAACGAAACGTACACAAGTGGAAGCGAGGGCCCGAGTCAGAAAATTTATCCTGAGTTTGTCGAAAGATTAGAAGCTCAATGTCTGAGCGGTCAAGCCGGAAGCCGGCAAGCCTGAAACCAGATAACCATTGGTCCAGTCAGCTGTAGCAGTTGAATGAGCTGCTTTGCTGAAATCAGACCAGATAAAGTTATCGTCGACATCTGGAATAGCAGTCGCATCAACCCCCGCAGCGGTTGTCATATGCGTGCCCCAAGCTTGACGAGGACTGGTATCACCACGCAAATATGTTACCACAGTTGCGTTAGTGGTTGCGCCAGTAACTGTTCCGCGCACAACGAAATCTCTATAGGTGCCGGCCGAAACCGTCCTAGGAGTCGCTGTGCCGCCCGGAGTGCCGGGAGAAGCCATTAAGACAACATCAATATCATTTGTGCTAACACCAGGCATAATAAGTTGAGTGCTGCTGGCATAAAGCACTGTGTTTCCTCCGCTAGTCACATCAACCAAATTAAAGTAAGTGACATTGGCAACAGTAGTTGAGATGCGGAAGGTAAATTTGTATAAATCGATATCGCCTTTGGCATCAGCCGCTACTCGGAATTTAAGCAAGTCCATATCGCTGTTACTCAACTTGGTTGTTGATACATCAAGTTTAGACACGGTCGGAACAGACCTGTAAATATAGGCGTATGGCTGGGCCGTAACTGTGCTGTAGTTGGCGATCTTTGCGCCCGAAGACATACCAGTCGCTTCGTTTTCTGAAGTGCTGGTTGAAGGCCAGAAGTTAATTGCCAATTGATGACCGGCAATCGCTGTTGGATTACTCGTATCATCCATACTGGCAATATCAACTTTTATTCTCACCACCTTATCAGTGTTTGCAGGTAATACCAATGGCGTTGTGAAGACAATGGTTGAGCTGGCATTAGTTGAGCCGGCTATTGCATTGCCTATTCCAAGCACACTGCCGCCTGCATTCAGCAAGGTTTCGTCTGGACCGTAGACATAGACTTTGGCAATATCATTACAGGTTGAGCTGGCAGTCGTTACTGTGTCCCAAGACGAACTGGCTGATGTCAGAGATAAGCGAAGCTTGGTAATGTTAATCTGCTCCGAAGTTGCTCTGAAGCGCAAAGCGGTCACAATGTTGCCAGTGGTATTAGCAGCAATCAGTCTTCCGGTCGGACTGGAAGAATCCAGAGCCACGCTCCATTGACCGGCTGCCGCAATTGTCATTATAGCCCCAAATTCAGACGTAGTCGTATTAACCGTAACAGTTTGACCGGTTGAAACGCCAGTCGCTGTCACATTGGTTGTAACGCCATCTGTAAAGCCCCATCTCTGGGTATTGCCAGTGGCAGCTGTTGCAAGAATATTGCCTTTCACCGCAATTGTCTTTGAAGTCCCTTTGGTAATAACCAGAGGGTTGTCAAAGGTAACAGTGTTGGCTCCCGGATTAGCCGCAGCGGAAGGAGTGATGATGTTGGAACCCGTATTTAACGCAGTAGTGTCGTCGAATAATTGAACGCCAAACACGTCGGTTGCTGTGGTATAAGCATTTCTCAAAACAACTTGAGTAACCCTAACGTCTTCTCCCGAAGCAGATGCATCAAATATAATATTGCTGAAAATGTAGCCTTGTGTTCCCGCAATGACTGACTGGGCAACAGGAGTACCGCCAATATGAACTGCCAGCGTACCGCCTCTAATAGTCATTATATTGCCGTAGATATTTGAGTTAGGAGTAACAGTGATGCTGTTGCCGGTGATTGCGCCGGTGGCTCCGGTTATTCTGGTTTGCGGTGTGGCGAATCCGACTGCAATTGTGTCACCTGCCACAAAATCGGTGCCCACATTACCTTTAACTAAGACCTGGGTTGTACCGACCGGCAAAGAGACAGAACCAGTGAAGGTGGCCGTGCTATCTGGATTAGCAGTAGTAGTATCTGCTCCACCATTAACAGGGCCGGCTAAAACCGTACCATCGGCTTTAGCTAAGACAATGTTGGTAATATCCGAAGAACTGCCATTACCGGTTAACGCCCCAGCCGTAATATCAATGTCCAGGATAATGCTGGTTGGTCTTACTTCTTCGCCCTGAACAACAAAATCAAAGGAACCAAGGATTTGGCCGGTTGCGCCTCTTGTAATGTTAGCTGTTGGCGCGCCTGTGGTGCTTTTATCAACTCTTAATGCGCCACCGCCGATAGTGACATCTGAGCCGCCAAAATACGGCGAGGCATTAATATCTATAAAGGTATTGGTGTTGCCAGGAGTCCCATAATCAGTAGTCCCAAAACTTAGCACGATATAATAACCGTAGGTATTGCCCTTGACCACAATATCGGTATTCCGATAGATATCAAAGGAAACTGTGCGGCCTGAACCGTTTATTATATCACCCGAGATGGTAAATTCCTTGTTAAGGCCTTTGGCAATGACAACCCCTGCTCCAAAAGAAGCAGTGTAGTATTTGCCATCGGATGAAACGGTTGTTGCGTAGTCAGTTGTGCCGTCTGAAACCTTAACATTAGCCAAGTCAGAAGAAGCGGCTGAACCAGATTGATTCCATCTGATTGAAGCAACTGTTACGTCTTCCACCGAACCAGCAGTGATCCTCAAACCGGAAAATTTAAAGGCTGTTGTGCCAACATTTTTATTGGCACTTGCCGTTAATGGATCTAAACTGCCAACGCTGACGGTGGCCGAGCCAATACTCAAGCTTCCGTTAATCGTCATGTAGTTGCCGGTAATCGGCAATGCGCCAGACACGCTCGAAGCAGTTGAAACCCCTACTAAGCTTAATGTAACTACCTGCCCGGCATAAGTGGAAGTTACTGAAGGCATATTGGCGGCAATCAAAATAGATTTGGTTGTGCCGGCCGGAATCGTAATTGTGTCAGGGAATATGGCTTGATGGTTTGCGTTTAATGCCTGATTAAGGCCAATTTGGCTGTTATCCGCAGTGTCAATCAACATTACAGTTGAAATAGCCGCGTCAACTGCCAAACCTGTTCGCTGAACTGTAATGCCGGTAATTGTCACGGCACCGGCTGAAGAAGCAGTCAGATTGACTTTTGTAAAGCCAACGCGGGCTGCACTAGCAGGAGCCATGCCGGCTACTGGTGTGTCTGAAGCCAAAGCAACAGACAAAGCGCCGGCTGGTCCGGGCGTGATGCCTTCGCCAGACAACGTGCAGGTGGTATCGTCATTGCTGGCTGCGTAATTGTCGCGGTCAACCGCATTTATCTGGTATATTGAATCCCAGTCAAACAAGGTATTTGATAAACCGCAGGCTGTAAACGCCTCGGCTGTCATATTTACCCAGTGTTTTCCGCCAACGTCGCTGTTGGGTGTCGGAAACAGATTGTAGACTTTGGGATCGCCTTCGGCTCTCACCAAAGTAGATTCTATGAATTGATCCAACGTTGCCTGATCAACGGTTTTGACGTTCTCCCATTTGAGATGCTGATAGCTGTTGAACACGGTCGGGCTCAAAATCAATCTTTTGAATTGTTTGGAACCGACGTATTTTGCGATGTAGATATCAGGGCTAGTGGCGGTTTTAATCATATCGCCTTCATTAACCCCTGTAACTACCGCGCCAGCTGCCAGAGGAGCAAGCATCGCTACTCCGCTTACCATGGCAATCGTGGTGAAACTTGTCGTGATAGAAACTAATTTTTTAAGTTTACTCATTTTAATGTTTGTTTTTTGATTCCTCCCGGATTGATTTAAAAATCAAGCAGAGAGTTTTTATGAAGTGCAATCACCTTTCGGTTTTAGATTAATTGCTATCGACATAGCAATCTGTTCTCCCCGCGCTTTTATAAGCGAGGTGTCCTCGAGGTTTCATTATATTTCCACCCCCCTTATTATAATGACGGGGGTGCACTTCAATTTTTTCTTCGACTTCGCTCAAAATATTATTAAAATCCTGAGTTTATCGAAGGATTATCTTTTTTATTTTGGCTGATTAAGGAGCTTAGCTCCTTGGGGGCAGCTAAGCTGCCTTCCAAAAAAATAGAACAAGAACAAACCGCCGGGGAATTTCACCCCGATGGCCGTCGACCTTTTCCTTATTCTTTCCAAATTTTAACGTGTTAAACACTCTAATGTCAAATAAATTAATTGTGGATAACCGAACCCATTTTACCCTAAATAACTCATACTAAATGGGTTCGTCCTGACCCCGCTTTTGCGGGAGAAGGATCTAAAACATAGACTATTCGTTATTTACGCTTGTGCCAAACACCGAAATATTCAGCCAGACAGGCGGGGTAGTCGTTTCATGGACAAAGTCTATTTCAATATCAATAATGGCACTGGGAGTTGAAGTTGCGAAAGGCGTTGTTGCCGGCGAGGTTGTCGCGTTTTCTATCACAGGGTTTTGAACCGGGTCTTGCGTCTCTGGCAAAGAAGCCGCATCCACCATCTGCTGGGCGCTTTTTACCATTTCAGTGGCTGTTTTTATAATCGTCAAAGCGCCGGCAAAATCGCCGTTTCTTAAACACTCTAATGCCTGCTCAATTGCCTTATCGGATTCATCAAGAATAATGGTTGCATTTATCGGCAATTTATCGGAAATTGCCGAATTGCTTACTGTTTCCGAAAGAATATTAGCTATTTGTCTGGTTTTCTGGATCTTATCGTCAACTTTAGCCGCGATTTCCGTTTCGCTCATCCCTCCTTCACCCTGCATCTGGACCATCATTTCAAGCGCCCTTATGCTTGTTTTATCGGCTTCTTCAGTAGCTTCGGCTATTTTATCGGTTAAATTGTTCTTCATATCCGGCGATAGTGCCAATTTTGCCTGACTTAGGCTTTGTTCGGCTGAAGCAGCACTCTCGTCTATCTTTCTGGCTGCTGCAACTACTTTTTTAGCCTCGGTTTTGCTCAATTTGGGCAATTCGTCTTTTGCGCTTAAAAGATGGCGCTGCAAGTTATTTACTGCCTCTTCAATTTTGGTCTGTTTTTGTTCCATTGATCCTTCAGTGCTAATAATTTTATTCAGCTCGTCAATCCTGGCTGAAATCATATCGGTCTGAACCTGAGCTTTGCCTTCGGCAGAAGTCGTGGCAAAAAGTCTTGCTTCTTCCAGCGCGATTTTAACTGGAAAAAGCCTGTCCCCGGGCAAGCTATTTTTGGCTCCGGCAATAACAGCCAGACTGCTGCTGAACATAAAGCCGAAAATAAGAACAAAAGCCGCTACTGGTTTTAATACGGGGTGGGGATTTCTGATATAGCACCAAATTGAGACAATTGCCGAAGAAAAATTAAATGCCGGAATTGTTTCTTTTTTGCTATTTTTGGCCATTTCAAGCGTAATTTTCTCACGGCAAAAAATAACCCAATTTTCATCCGGCTTTATCTTTTTTAATTGATTTAAGCGTTCTATTAGATTGTTTTCGCTTATTTCGCTCATCCAGGTAGTAGAAATTCGACTTGATTTTTTAATTATTGCCAGCCCCGTAGTAGAATTTTGACAAGAACGTAGCTCCAATCCCGTAATGAAAAGTCGAAATTTCACTACGGGGCCAGGCAGCAGTCGAATTTTCACTACCTGGCATTCTAATAAATATGACGCGAAAACGCCTTTTTTATTACAGTCAAATAGACAAGAAAAGAAAACGGCGGAGCCGATATCGGCCCTGCCGCCTTAAATATACGATTTTAGCTTCCCCCTCCACACTAAGCTTGATTTGGGGGCAAAATTAAGCCTCTAAGGCCTCTCTCAGAGCTTTTATAGCTCTTGATAAGGAAGTCCTGACTGTCCCCTCTGATTTACCTAAAATTTGGGCTATTTCCTCTACCTCAAAGTCGTCTACATAATACCAGATAATAATCTCCTGATACTCCTCCCTGATAAGACGGAGATATTCCATTATCCGGTCAATTTTTAAATTTTTATCAGTTTTTTCTTCTATGCCCGATTCGGCAATGCCCAAATGTTTTTCGGAAACCTCTTCCAAAGTTATCGGCAAATTAGGATTCTTTCGGAAATAATCGGAAATGAGGTTCCGACAAATTTGGTAAGTCATTGCCGAAAGATTTCCGATAAAATTTCCTTCTTTCAGGTACTGCCAACCTTTTAAGAACGCTTCGGAGGCAAGATCCTGGGCCACTTCCTGCGAACCAACCCTAAAATAAACATAGCGATATATCTTCGTTATGTTTTCGTCATAAAACTTAAGAAAATTCTGTTCATTTTCGACTAAACTCATTATTATGGGCTACTTGCAGTTTTTGGAGATAAACGCCTTAAGGTCATCTTTCAAATCTTGACGGTCAAGAGCATATTTTAGGGTCGCTTTTAAATAATTCAGCGGATCGCCGGTGGTCAGCCACTCTCCGTCTTCCACTTTTTTAGCATAAAATATATTCCCGCGCTTAACATATGTTTTTATTGCGTCCACGATCCAGAGCTCATTTCCTTTTCCCAGCGGAGTATCTCTTAAGATATCAATTATTTCCTGGTTCAGGATCATCCGGCCAAAATCGGCATAGCGCGATGGCGCTTCTTTAATGCTCGGTTTTTCAATTATATCTTCAATTTCCATAGTTCCCTTTTTAAGCTTTACAATTCCATACCTGACGACATCTTCTTTTGGCACCTCCTGGACGCCTATTATAGGACAACCATGCTTCTCATAGTCTTTGACCATCTGCTTGGTAAAAGAAACTTTTGACTTGACCAGATCGTCGCCCCAGACAAAAACGAAAGGTTCGTCATCAACCAGATTGGCGGCGCACAAAACCGGAGTACCGTTGCCGTAAGGACCTTTTTGTCTTATATACACGAAATTGGCCATTTCCGAGATTCTTTTTACCTGTTGCCAAAGCTTGTCTTTCCCGGCTTTTTTCAGCTCATTGGCCAAGGCCCAGTTGTGATCAAAATGATCCTCAAGGGGCTTTTTATCCCATTTGGTCACCAAAATTATATCCTCAATCCCGCCCTCAACCAATTCTTCAACAACCAGCTGAATAATCGGCTTGTCCACAATCGGCAGCATCTCTTTAGGCATTGATTTGGTCGCCGGCAAAAGGCGGGTGCCCGAACCGGCTACCGCCACTACTGCTTTTTTAATTTTCATAACTTTTTTTTAATTTCTATTCTAGCTACTGAAAAATCAATGGTTATGCATTTAATAAATACCTGACGCCTCTCCGTCGGCCCACTCTCCTAATAAAGTTTCTGCCCATCAGCACCGCCAAATCATTCCTGACCGTTCTATCGCTAACCTTGCCCAAAATATTACGCAGGTCATTTACGGTGGTTTCTTTATTTTTATTGAAATATTCAACGATCTTTTCCTGGCGCAGTTGTGCTTCACCGATAATAAATCTGATCTCTTTTTCTTTTTCCTCTTTGGGCAAAGATAAGCTTATTTCCGGCGGGGGATTCATGACTGTTTTTTCTCCCCTCTCGCGGCTTTTTATTGCCCGGCCGGCCAGATCATAGAGAAGCAAAGAATAAGCGGCTATAAGTAAATCAAAGTTTAGCGGCACCAGCCACTTCTGATTTTTAGCAATTTCCAGATAAATTTTTACTTCTTCTATTTTTAAAATTGTATCACTAATCTTCCCTGTTGCTAAAAAGACCACTATCTTTGATGAGCCCTGCCGAAGCTGCGAGATAAGCGCTTCGCCAGCCGGAAATAATTTGGTTATCCGATAAATTGCCAGACAAAGTTCAAAAGCCCTCCCTTTGTAACTGTCTAAATTTTTGCCGCCGTCCTCCGGAAATTCTTGTTCGGCCATACCCGGTATATCAACTTCCAGTGACAAATGCTTTTTGCAAAAACGCTTGTATCGTGGAAGTCGCAAGCCCAGAAATTTACTTCCTTATAATTGTTTCTGAATTTGTGCTCTTCTTTTAGAAGAATACACCGGAAGTTGTATTACCGGGCATGTTTAATTCATTCTATTTGCCAGAAAGCCAGTCTGTCAACATTATAACATTATAAGCCCTCCTTAATAAACTCTAAACAAAATTTAACGGAATAATAAAAGATATAAAAATAAAAAAAAGCGTCTGAAACAAATAGGGGAGTTCCAATATATTTTTTCGTTTTTGTTTTTTTATAATCTTTAAAACACTTTTCCGATTTTATTTATTGCCGCAATTCCCTTTTTTTTCTGATATTATTTTATTGTGCGACATAATATTTACAGGAGAACAAAAGAACTCCCCCTTTAGTTTTTTTGACGTTCTAAATAATTTATTTGTCGCCAATATTGTACGACATCTCTTTTCTACAGAAATAAAAAAAGCCGGTTAAGGCATCCGGCATTTATGGCCAAAAAGATTATTTTAATAATTGTTTTATCTCTGAAGATTTTGTTATTTTTGCCAAGCCTGCGCTGTCGGCCCAGTTCAAGCCGGCTATCTCCCCTTTCAGATTGAATATCGGACAGCCGATAATTTCTCTGCCCGAAAAACCGATATCAAAAACAGGAGAAATCTGCCTGACAATATCAAAATCAGCAAATTTATTAAAATCTGGCGATTTTACGCCGATTAAAAAAAGCTGCTCGCCCAGCCTTGGTTCTTTCTCGGCAAAAGGCAAAACCGGCAGATTGTTTTCGTTTATTTTCAAAACGGCAATTCCGGACGCCTCGTCTGCTTTTTTAATCTCTGCCTCTATCTGTCTGCTGTTATAGACGACCAGAATTTTTTGAGCCGAATCCGGAATCAAATTTTTGGCCGTAACAATCAAACCGTCGCTGGAAGCGATAAATCCTGTCCCCTGCGCCAAAATTTCCGGCTTCTCAAGAATAATTTTTTTTCCGGCGGTTATTTTTTCAGTTACCTCCGATATTACCCCGACAACAACACCGCTGCATTTGTCAATCGCGTCTTCCAACGCTTCATTTTCCGTAATCACCACTCTTTCTGTCCGGTTTATAACGGTCGTGCCTTCGCCGGCCTGCCTGATCCAGTCAACATTTTTCAAAAATCCGATGCCGGCCAGCCAGGGAAAAAGAAATTGAGAACCCAAAATCCCCCCAACCGCCCCTAAAACAAAAATAAGACCGAACTTAATTAATTTATCTTTTATCATTGTGTCTCCAATTTTTTAAACTTTTGAAACCCTAACTGCTTCCTGTGTCTGAATTACAATTTCGTTATTTTTCTCGTCAAAGACTATCATGCTGCCTTCTTTTATTTTTCCTTCAATTATCTGCTTGGCTGCCTGGTCCAGAATAAGCTGCTGGATTATCCTTTTTAAAGGCCGGGCCCCGAAATTCGGATCGTATCCCTTGGCCGCCAATAATCTTTTTGCCTCTTTGGTTACTTTTATTTTTATCTTTTTCTCCGCCAGTCTTCTTTGCACCTGCTCCAGCTGCAGCTCAACTATCATTGCCAGATCCGCCTGGCTCAGCGCGTCAAAAACGATTATTTCGTCAACCCGGTTCAGAAATTCCGGCTTGAACTGCTGACGAAGAGATTCCAGAACTTTGTTTTTCATCTGCTGAGCCTCTTTTTCGGGCCGATCGGCAGTAAAACCAAGAATATATTCTTTGACTATTTCATTGCCGGCGTTTGAAGTCATAATAACAACCGAGTTCTTGAAATTGACATGGCGGCCCTTAGCGTCGGTCAGCCTGCCGTCATCCAGAATCTGCAGCAGAATATTGAAAACTTCGGGATGGGCTTTTTCTATTTCGTCAAACAAAACAACGCTGTAAGGCCGGCGGCGGATCGCTTCGGTCAGTTGGCCTCCTTCTTCAAAACCAATGTATCCGGGAGGAGAGCCGATCATCCGGGCAACCGTGTGTTTCTCCATATATTCGGACATATCCAACCTGACGAGCGCGTTCTCGTCATTGAACATAAATTCGGCCAGCGCTTTGGCTAATTCGGTTTTGCCCACACCAGTGGGCCCAAGAAATATAAAAGAGCCGATTGGTTTTTTTTCTTCGGAAATTCCGGCGCGGGCGCGGCGCACGGCGTTGGCCACCGCTTTAATCGCCTGCTCCTGATCAATGATGCGCTCGTGCAATTCATCTTCCATGCGCGATAATTTTTCCATTTCTCCTTCGAGCATTTTTTGCACCGGGATGCCCGTCCAGCGCGAGACAACTTTCGCAATATCCTGCTCGCCTATTTCTTCCTTGAGCAGGGGGTTGCCGCGCTGAATTTCCACTAATTTTTTCTGCAAAGATTTTATCTCTTTCTCAAAATTGGGAACTTTGCCGTAGCGGATCTCGGCCACCTTCTGCAATTCTGCTTTCCTTTCTGCAATCTCGGCTTCCTGCTTTAAAAAGTCTATCTGTTTTTTTGATTCCCTGATTTTGGCGATAATATCATGCTCGGCCCGCCACCGCAGCTCCATGCCGCGGCTTTTTTCTTTAAGCTCGCTTAGGTTTTTTTTAACTTTGCGCAGCTGCTGTTGCGTTTCTTTTGATTTTTCGCGCTTGAGCGCCTGGCCTTCGATTTCCAGTTTCATGATCTGGCGCTTGGTCTGGTCAAGCTCAACAGGCATGCTGTCAATTTCCATTCGCAAAGCCGAGGCCGCTTCATCTATCAGGTCGACTGCTTTATCGGGCAAAAATCTGTCTGAAATATAGCGCGCCGAAAAACTGGCCGCTGCGATAATTGCCGCGTCCGTTATGCGCACACCGTGATGAATCTCGTATTTTTCCTTGATGCCGCGCAAAATGGCGACCGTGTCCTCTATAGAAGGCTCGGAAACAAAGACCGGCTGGAATCGCCGGGCCAGCGCCGGATCTTTCTCAATGTATTTTTGATATTCCTTCAGGGTTGTTGCGCCGATAGCATGCAATTCTCCTCTGGCCAAGGCCGGCTTGAGCAGGTTTGAAGCATCAATCGCTCCCTCGGCTGCTCCGGCACCAACCAAAGTGTGAAGCTCGTCAATAAAGAGAATGAATTTTCCGGCTGAACGGTCTATCTCTTTCAAAACCGCCTTTATTCTGTCTTCAAATTCCCCGCGGAATTTTGTTCCGGCTACCAAGCCTCCAAGATCCAAACCGATAAGCTCCCTGTCTTTTAAGCTTTCGGGCACGTCGCCGGCGACAATGCGCTGGGCCAAACCCTCAACAATCGCTGTCTTTCCGACTCCTGCCTCTCCGATAAGAACCGGATTGTTCTTTGTCCGGCGCGATAATACCTGCATAACTCTCCTGATTTCTTCATCCCGGCCAATGACCGGATCGAGTTTTTCTTTGCGGGCAAGATCAGTCAGATTTCTGGTATATTTTTCCAGAACCTGATATTTGCTCTCCGGCTCAATGTCGGTGACGTGCTGGCCGCCTCTCACATCCTCCATCACATTCAAGATCTTCTGCTTGTCAACGCTGAAAATCTGCAATATTTCCTTGACCTTTGTTGACGTCTCAAAAACAGCCAGAAGCAAATGCTCGCAGCTGATAAATTCATCCTGCAGGTTCTGCGCTTCTTTGCTGGCCTGATTGATGAGTTTCCCCAGCTCCGGGCTCAAAAATACCTGGCCAAAAGGAATTTCGCCGACCACTTTTGGCAGCTTGGTCATTTCTTTTTCCAGTTCCGATTCAAGCAAGGCCAAATTGACGCCCAGTCTCTGCAAAATGGAAACAACGATGCTTTCGGCCTGCCAAACAAGAGCCAAGACCAAATGCAAAATGTCTATCTGCTGCTGTCCGCGTTCCGAGGCTAGATTATGCGCGTCTTTTAGCGCTTCCTGAGCTTTGATTGTGAATTTATCGATTTGCAAGTTCGCTTACGCTCAAGTTAAAAATTAAAAGTGACAACTTTGTTGTCATCCTGAGGGCGAAGCCCGAAGGATCCTGCTGAATTTCCATAAAGTCCTCCCTTAACGCTCAGGATGGCGCCATGCGCCAGTTTTTAATTTTTAATTGTCGTTTTTATTTTTTATGTCTTACTTTTTAAATTTATCACGATTTCTCTCCCAAAGTCGCCTGTATTGTTTTTTCCTGTCCGTTTCGCAAAATTCTTAAAGTTATTTTATCTCCGACATTATGGCTCTGGATAATTTTAGCCAGAGTATTGGTCGTGTTAATCTTTGAACCGTCCACTTCCAATATTATATCATTTTCCTGCAATCCTGCATCTTGCGCCGGGCTGCCGCTCGTTACAGCCGGTTCGTTTACGCTGTTTCCCCGCAGGATCAGCGCGCCGTAATCAACTGATAAATTTTTTTCCGCTTTTATTTCTGGCGTAACAATGACATAACGGACTCCCAGGAACGGATAGGAAATTTTCCCTTCTTTTTGCACCTGCGCAATATCGCGTTTGGCCAGATTTATCGGCAGGGCGAATCCGATGCTCTGGGCGCCCTGCGCCACTGCCACATTTATTCCGATGACTTCGCCTGACAAATTGAGCAAGGGCCCGCCCGAATTGCCTGAATTGATAGCAGCGTCGGTCTGAATGACGTCTTCCAGCTGTTCGGTTTGCGAACCAAAAATATCATTGGACACTGTAACAGAGCGGCTCAGCCCGGAGATAACGCCCACGCTAACGGTATTCCTGAATTCGCCCAAAGCATTGCCTATAGCAATCGCGGTCTGGCCGATATTCATTTCATCTGAATCACCTAATTTGACGACCGGCAAATTATTTTTATCTATTTTCAAAATAGCGATATCCTGCACCGGGTCTTTGGCAATAACCTCGGCCGGATATTTCTGTCCGTCGTTAGTCAGAACAGTAAAGCTTGCGCCTTCAGCCTCAACTACATGCTTATTGGTCAGAATCATACCATCAGAAGATATGATAAAGCCGCTGCCGCCGCCAATCTCCTGCTCTTGACTGTCCTGTTGATTGGGATAATTTAATCCGGGAAAAAGATTTCCGAAAAAATCATTAAGAGGATTACCGAATTGCCCGGCAGCAGATAAATTAGCAGTGGCGATAATAGAAACTACCGAAGGCGAAACAACTTTGACCACCGCCTCTACTGCTTCTTCCTGCGTTGTTACGATTTGCGTATTATTATCTGAATTATCTGGCTGCGCTAAAAGATTTGAAAGACCAGGCGTTTCTCCGGAAAGCAGGCTGAAAGACAAGAAACCGCCGCCAAAACCGGCTAAGGCAGAGATTATCACTACAATGATAATCATCCTTGTTAATTGATTTTTTTGTTCACCATTCATAATTCTTCATTTTTCATTTTTACTTTTTAATTTATTCCTATAGTCTTCTATCGCTTTATGCAAGGCCTGCGCCGCCATGTTTGAACAATGCATCTTAATCGGAGGCAATCCGCCCAGTTCCTTAGCCACTGTTTCTCGGTTTAATTCTAAGGCTTCTCTTAAAGTTTTCCCTTTGGCCAATTCTGTAATCATTGAAGAAGTGGCAATAGCCGCCGCACAGCCAAAACTTTCAAATTTTATATCATTAATTGTTTCTACGGTTTTTCCTTTTTCATTTTTACTTTTTACTTTTATGTAGAGCGTCATCCGGTCGCCGCAGACTATATTGCCGATTTTTCCGACTCCATCGGCATCTTTTATAGATCCCATGTTCTTGGGATGCAAAAATTGTTCAAGGACTTTTTTAGAATACATACCAGGTTAGTAGAAATTCGACTTTAAATTTAACATTGCCTGCTAAAGGTAAAATCTTCAATTATACAATGTGCCAAATCGTGAGTTTCTTTTTGGTTCATTCCGTTAAACGGAATGAACCTGTCTAATTTTCACTACCTGGCATATATATTTAACTTAGAAAGAATGAGAAATTAATGAAATTGATTTCTAACAGCCGAAGTCATCCGGCAATTTCTTTTTGGCTTCTTGGCCCGAGCCGCTTATTTTTCTTAATTTTTCCACGACTTTTGGCAAAACTTCCAAAAATCTATCAATTTCCTCATCGCTCGTATATTTTCCCAAGGTAACCCTGATGCTGGTATGCGATTCTTCCAGTTTAAGATCCAAAGCCATTAAAACGTGGGATGGCTGGAGGTTTTCCGAGGCGCAGGCCGAGCCGGTTGAAACGGCAATTCCCTCCATGTCCAGCGCCATCATAATTGATTCGCCTTCTGCCCCGGGAAAACTAAAATTGCAGTTATTTTGCAGGCGTTTTTCCGGCGAGCCGTTCAATTTTGAATTCGGGACATTTTCCAAAACTCCGCTGATTAGTTTATCCCTTAATTTTTTGACTCTATCGGCCGTCTCTTTATTTACCATTGAAATCGCTTTTCCCAAGCCGACTATCCCTGCAATATTATAAGTTCCAGCCCGCAAATCGTATTCGTGAGCTCCTCCGTCCTGAATTTTTTTGACAGGAGTGCCTTTTTTGATATATAGTGCGCCAACCCCCTTGGGTCCGTAAAACTTATGAGCTGACATAGAAAGCAAATCAATCCCCAGATCATCAACCTTACAGTTCAAATAATTTATCGCTTGGACCGCGTCGGTGTGAAAATATATCTTCTGCTCGCGCGACTGATTAAGCTTTTTTATCAATTTTCCGATTTCCTCAATTGGCTGGACTGTCCCGATTTCGTTATTAGCATACATTATAGAAACTAAAACCGTATTCTCTTTTATGACCTTCTCTAAGCTTGAAACTTCAACTAAGCCTTCTTTGTTGACCGACAAAAACGTAACTTCCGCCAAACCTGATTCTTGCAGGCTCTTGCATGTATCTAATACGCAGTGGTGCTCAATTTGTGACGTAATTATATGCGGCAAATTTTGACCTTTGACATTTGATTTTTGAATTTTTGTTTTATATACCAATCCTTTTATCGCCAGATTATTGCTTTCTGTCGCTCCGCTATTAAAAATAACCTCTTCATTACGGCAGCCCAAAAAATCTGCCACCTGAGCCCTGGCTTTATCAAGGGCTTGCCGAGCTTTCTGGCCAAACTGATGGGCGCTCGAAGCATTGCCAAAATCTTCGCCAAAATACGGCTTCATCGCCTCAAAAACCTCCTGGTCAAGGGGGGTTGTGGCAGCGTAATCTAAGTATATTTTTGATTTATTTTCAGTCATATACCTTGCAATTTTAACTCAAAATTTTATTAAAGTCAAACTTAAAAATAAGCCCTGTTTTCAATTTGAAAACAGGGCTGCATGCCAGAAAAAAATTTAAGCTCTTGCCTTGGGCCTAACCCTGTAAATAAGGGCTTCACCTTTTCTTCCGTTGTCATCTGTGCATTTAGGACACCAAGGCATGGCAATGGCCGTGCCAAATGTTACTTCCTGGCCAGTAAATTTAGCCAGTTCTTCTTCTTTTTTTTCGCTTAGGTCAAACTTGGCGTGGCATTTTATGCATGTCGCTATGATTTTTGTAGGATTACCACAATTGCTGCAAACTCCCTTTTTCCCGTTTTCTGAACCAACTCCACAAATTATACATTTATTTCCATCAGCGCCCATAAAAGCATCCTCCTCTCAATTTTTTTCTAAAGAACTTCCCGCATTTTTATCCTAAATTTTTGGCTCCCAATATTTTTTTTCTTTTATTTTATTATTTAAAATTTCAAAGCTTATTTTCCCGTAATTCTCGACAATATCGCAATATTTTTTTGAATCATAGTCATCATCAGAAGGATCTGGCACATCTTCTTCAACCAAAAAATCAGCTTTTTTTATTTTTTCCGGATGCCTGGTTACGTCACCTGTAACTATATATTCTTTTCCGTCGTCCGCTATAAAAGACAAGAAAAAATCAATTCCATGATGAAAGTCTGCCGGACTTTTTTCCCTGCCTGCGCATGTAAAAAATCTCAATCTTTCTAATTCCTCATCTGTTTTCAGCCCCAGAAAATCGCCAACAGATATCCTTATATCTCTGGCAAATTCCTTTTTAGGATGTGCCGGGTCTTTATCCGGCTGAAACTTTCTGGCCAGCTCAATCGCATATTCAACCGGCATATTATTATCTCCTTTAAATTTATGGCCGGATTTTCGTGCTAAATCCTGATATCTCTTTAATTCTGACTGATAATCAGGATGTTCTGTGTCAACTTTCCCTATCAGATCATATTCATAAAATTCAGCCGGATATGATTTATCAAATTTATCAAATTTTTCCCCAAATTTCATAAAAGTAAACTAATCTATTGAATTTATATATTTAAGCATAAAACATATAATAAGTCAATTTCTGGAGCGTTCTTATTCAAACAATAACGCCGCGCCCAGCGCGCCTCCGAATTTTCCCAGCTCGCTGAACAAAATCGGAGTTTTTTTTGCTTCGGGAGAAATAACATATTTTTCTATCGCTTCTTTGATGCCCGGCATTATAAATTCCTGCGTGCCCACAATTCCCCCGCCGATAATCACGGCTTCGGGGTCAAAAACATTGATGATATTGGCAATGCCGATTCCCAGATTTTTGCCTCTTTCTTCAAAAAAATCTTCTGCTTTTTCGTCTCCCGAACGCACCAATTGTTCTGCTTCTTTGCCCGTAACCCCCAGCATATTTTTTACAAAATTATTCGCCGTCAGGCTTTCAAAATCCTGACCGGAATTTCTTTCAATTATCATATGGCCGGCTTCGCCCGAAGCGCCGTGAGCGCCGATGAATATTTCTCTATTTATCATGAAAGCGCCGCCAACGCCCGTGCCGACCGCCAGATAAAAAACATTTTTTAGGTCTTTGGCCAGGCCAATATCTTTCTCCGCCTGCAAAAAACAATGGACATCGTGCTCTAATTTTATCGGCAACGGCGCCATTTTTTTCTCCAACATTTTTTTAATCGGCTGACCGTCCAAATATGGGATATTCGGGCTGTGAAGCATCTTTTCTCTTTCAACATCAAGCGCGCCGGCGATACTAAAACCAACGCCGCTAATTTCGCCGGCTGATAATTGAGCACATAGATCATATTTCATTTTTCCCAGCAGCAAAAGCAGGTTTTCCAAATTATCTGAGGTGTTTTCTAAGGCCTTCCTGATTATTTCTTTATTTTTTATCAAAGCAGCTTTGATGTTTGAGCCGCCGATGTCAAATCCAAGATAATACATAATTTTTTAATTTCTTAATGTTTAAAAATTAAAATATTAAGATTTATTTACAAAATTAAAAATTCAAAAATTAAAAATTATTCAGTTGTTTAACATATTCCCAATATTCCGGATGTCCATTCTGTTTAAGACTCCACCACCATTCCGCACCCCACAAATAATAATCAGAGAATCCCGTTTTCTTGGCGTATTCAATCGTTTCCTTAAAATTATCAAACGGCATATTTTTCATCTGCTCTTCAGTTGATATTTCATATATCTGCAAATGCTGCCACGGCTCGCCTTGCAATTCAATGACAACAAATGGTTTTTCCTGTCCGACAAAAAGCCGGACGATTCTTTCTTTGGCCCGGAAAAATGAAGGCGGGATCGGATATTTATAAGCGCCTATCCATTTGCTCCAGACATAGCGGTACATGGTCGTGCCAAAAATATCGGCCCGCTTGGCCGCTCTCACCCAAATGCTCAATTCTCCGCTGTCGGTCACCATTATTGGCCGGCTATCCAGACTTTTCACAAGAGCGATTTCTTTATCCAAAAAGACGGCGTCAGCCTCCGGGCATTCGCCAAAATCAAGAAACGGCTCATTTTCCACTTCCCAGGCAATTATATTTGGATTATTCTTGTAGCGCTCAACAGTTACTCTGATGTAATCCATCAAATACTCTCTTTCGTTGTATGAAAGATATAAAGATGCATTCAAATCCAGTTTCAGTTTTTTTGCCCATTCTGGAGTATGGCATTCCGGCCATCTGGGCAGCTTACGCCCGACAGCCAGAATGATTTTTGCGCCCCGAACGCTGGCCTGCTCTATCTGCCAGTCCAGATCTGAAAAATCAAAAACGCCTTTGCTCGGCTGGATCTGCGGCCAATATGCGATCAGCCGCAAATTCCTTATCTTTAAATCATCCAATATTTCAATATACGCTTTTTTCCAGTCAAGTTTCAGCTTCTGGGCAAAAAGCTGCGAGAAAGTTACTCCCCATTCGATTTTTCGATTCGGGTCGGCAGTATCTCGGCCCAGATAATATAGACTGCCGCCGATTATCGCAATAATAATTAAAAATTTAAAAAGTTTTCTCATTTTGAAATAAATTAAAATGCCAAAATTGCCAAACCTGCGATTATTAATATTATAGCTAAAATTTTCTGCATAAGAATTCCCCGAGTGATTTTTTCCTGAATTATTTGAGGGAATTTTTTGGAAAGGAAAATCGTTAAAATCAGCAAAAAAGCGTATTGAATTCCCTGCATGGCATTAACCAAAGAAGCGCTGGCTAGAAAAATTGCATAATTAACAGCGATAGTCCCAATGCCGGCCATTGCCTTATTGGAAACAAAAAGCATGCTTAATCCTGCCGTGGCCTGCCTGCCGCCGGAAAAAATCGAACGGCGCAGCCTCGGAAAAATCAGAAAGGTTAATGCTGTTAAAAAAATCCCTATCCGAATCCAAATAAATCCGCTGACAAAATTTTGATTAATGAAAACATATTTTGTTAAAACAAGTGAAATGGCGGTCAGCAAAATTGAAAAAACAATAAATTTAAATCTTTTTTGCTGTTTCTCTCTGGGCTCTTTTTTAAAAGAAATCAGCACTCCGCCAAGAACCAAAAGGAGAAAAGCCGCTATTTGCGCCAAGGCGAGCCTCTCGCCCAAAAATAAAAAAGAAAGTCCCAAAACCAAAATTGGCGTCAGGCCGCCAAAAGAGGGCAGAACGCGCGAAGCTGAACCGATGTCCAGCGCATGAAAAAGATACAAAAAGCCAAAAAGCGTAAATGCACCGGTCCCAAGCGCGATTAAAAATTGGGTTGTTCCGGGCCAAACCAAGCCAAAAGGGGCCAAAGCCAAGGCAAAAATGCTCAAAAGCCCGACATAAAAAGTGTAGACTGCCGGCTTGGTCACCGGCCGCTGGCCAAGCAAAAACTTATCCAACACTCCGACAACAGCTATTAAAAAATATCCGGCAATGGCAAATAAAAACCAGCTCATAAATTTATTGAATTATTTTTACAGATCTTCGCGTATTCCAAGGCACTGGGCCTAATGCGCCGCTCCATGGTTTTGTAGTTAACTTCAACCAAGCCGAAGCGCGGCCAGAAACCTTTATCCCATTCAAAATTATCCAAAAGAGACCAATGGAAATATCCCTGTATATTGACGCCGCGTTCCAAAGCTCGCGAAACCGCTTTTAAAGTTTCTTCAATAAACCATCTTCTATATTTGTCTTCTTTGTCTGCCATGCCGCTTTCAGTTATATAGACCGGCTTATCGTATCTTTTTAAGTTCGCCAGAACATTTTCTATTCCTTCCGGGTGCGTGTCCCAGCCCACATCGGAAACAACCTCTTTTTTATTTTTATTTATTCCGTAATCTATTCTGTTGTGGAAATAAAAATTAAGACCTATAAAATCAAGCTGGTGATGAACCCTTCTCAAATATCTATGATTCCAAAATCTTTCAAAAAGAATCTTCAAAATTGCGTTGACAACTCCTTCCGAAGATTTAAAATCCGAAAGATTGCATACTCCTCCGACCATTGACAGAGGCGTTATTTTTTTGATGGCCCGGTATGCCCTTTTATGGGCTTTCATCAATGAACGCATTGAGAAATAAAAATTTAAAATCCCTTTTTTTTGAGGAGTCCATCTTCCGCGATAATATGAATTAAGAGAATAAATTTCCGGCTCGTTTATAGTCAGCCAATATTTGACATCGCGCCCTAAAACTTCAACCATCTTTTTAACGTATTTTTCAAAATATTTCGGGAAATCCGCATTCCTCACCCCGCCTTTTTTTGCCAGCCAAATAGGCAATGTCCAATGCCACAAGGTCACAAAGGGTTCCAGTCCTCTCTCTTTTAACGCTTTTATGACCAGCTGATAGTGCTCTATTTCTCTTTCGTCAAACTTTCCTTCTTCTGGCTCTATGCGGCTCCATTCAATTGAAAAACGATGAGCGTTCTGGCCAAGCTCTTTGACAATATCAAAATCCTGCTCAAAACGTTTGTAATGGCCGCAGGCGTGATCTGAAATATAATTTTTGGGCTCAAACATCTCCGGAAATTTTTCCTGCTGCCATTCTTGAAATTCCATTCTGGTTTCCTTTGCCAGACGATTGGCATTGGTTTTTTCCCATTCTGTCCAGTCGTTAAAATTCCAGCCCTCAACTTGATGAGCCGAGGTAGCCGCGCCCCATAAAAACCCTGAGGGAAATTTGTATTCCATACCGGGTAGTAGAAATTCGACAATTACTAGTATCGCTGCCGGGCAGCAGTCGAATTTTCACTACCCGGCATATTTTTTATTATACCAAAAAACAGCCGGTTGGGCTGTTTTTTTATACACATCGCTGTTTTAGCGCTTGGCTATCGTATAAGTTCCATCGTCATTATGAATTAACGAATAATTTTTGCCTGTCTGCGTCTCAAAATGCGCGGCGCCATGGACTTTGGCGTAACGAAAAAGCATTTCCGATTCTTCACGGTCTATTTTCCTGACTATATATACGTAGCCCGGATCATCATTATCTTCGTAAATTGTCGGATGACCGTTTATATTCATTTTTGGCATGATTTTAAATTTAATTTATTATAACGGCGGTTTGTGTATTCTTTTTTAAATCTTAACCGACAAACTCATGTTATCACAAAATCTTCTTTTCAACAATTTTTTGATAATTATTTTTTTCTGATTTTTATAGCCTTGCCTCCAATCAAGGCTTCAGCGACTTTTTTACGGGCCGAAGCCAAAATCCGCTGAAGAGTGCTTTGGGAAATCTTCATTTTTATTGCCCCTTCCTCCTGTTCTAAATCTTCCAAATCGCAAAGTCGCAGCGCTTCCAGCTCATCTATGCTTAAATCTACCTCTTCCAGCATGGACAATGGCACAGCTCGCGGCTTAAAATAAACTACTTCTGGATCAAATAATATTCTTCTTGGCTTTAATGGTCTTGTCATATATTTATATGGAGTTTATTCGGTTATTCTCTAATCAAATTGCTTTTACATTTTGGACACTCGAATTTTGAGCAAGGAGTGCCGCGTTCGTGAATAAATTTATATCCGCATTTTGGACAAACGCAATATCCGCCCGGTCCTCCTCCTTTAGATTCTTTTATTTCTTCTTTAAATTTGCCTCTTCTCTGCCAGCCAAAACTTCGGCCAAAAGCGGGCTTGTAATATCCAGTTGAAACTTCATGGCTTTTAATTTGAATAGCAACATAAGATAATCGCTCAACCTCTTTTATCAATTTTCCCTTTAGGTCTTCGGAGGTTTTCACTGCTTCTTCTACAGTTAGACTACTGGGTAGCTTTATTTCTAAATTAGCCGTAACGGCTGATCCCTTTTTCTGGGTTTTTAAAGAATCTATCTCTATGTTTTGCATACTGACAATTGATTTTATTTTTTCTTCGGTTTCAGGGCTCGCTGAAATATCAAGCAAAGAATCAACTGCCTCTTTGCCCAGCGAAAACGATTCTTTGATGATATATAAACCAATAAATAACGCCATAACCAAATCAACATAAATCCAGTATCTGGTTAAAAATAATCCCGTCAGAACAACCAATGAAGCATAAACATCAACTCTGGAATGAATTCCGTCAGACAGCAGGCTAACTGAATTCTCCTTTTTACCATAATGAATTTTTAATCTTGCCATCACTTCGTTAACAGCAGCTGATGCCAACATAACGCCGAAAGCCAAATAGCCGATGCCAACAGGCGAAGGGTTTTTAAAGTCGCGAACCGATTCAAAAACAATAAACAGTCCTGTTAAAAATAAAATTATAGTTATAAGCAGGCCGGCCAAAACTTCAAATTTATAATGGCCGTAAGGATGTTTTTTGTCTACCGGTTTTTTTGCTATCTTTATGCCGGCAAAACTTATTGCCGAAGACAAAATATCCATTCCCGAATGCAAACCTTCAGCAAATACAGCGCCAGAACCGGCTATAATTCCGGCTGTCAATTTGCTTCCGGCCAAAAAAATATTTGCCAATATTGAAATTGTTGCTATTTTTTCTTTCATACAAAATTGATGTTTAATCTGTTAATAACTAGTTTTTATTAACATTAATCTTCTCGGCCGTTCTTTTATAAATATAAGCTGCCAAAAATGTCGTAATCGGCACAGCCAAAGCCAATCCGATGCTGCCAACCAAAGCCCTCACTATTTCCGTAGCAATGACTTCGTTATTTATAACCCGGTTAAGCGTTTCAAAAGGAGGCTGCTTAAAGACAAACAGAAGCAAAAGCGGAAAAGATGCCCCGGCATATGCTAAAAACAAAGTATTGACCATTGAGGCAACGTGGTCAATGCCTATCTTCATCGCTCTTTTATATATTTCAAATTTGGATAGACCAGGATTGGCTTTCGTTAATTCTTCAACGGCTGAAACCTGACTGATGGTTATATCGTCCAAAACGCCCAAAGCGCCGATTATAAATCCTGCCAGCAACAAACCTTTTAGATTTAAACTGCTACCCATTAAATTTACCAGAAATATAGTTTCCTCCTGAGCGAAGCCAGCCAGCCTGACAAGTTCAGTAAAAATAAGCGAAAGAATTCCGACAATCGTTATTCCGGCAAAAGTTCCTAAAATTGCCACGCTTGATTTTTTGTTCAGGCCATAGACTAAATAAGTAGAAACTAAGATAATAATCGCGGAAAATAACAGGCTGACCGATAAAGGATCGGAACCGTCTAATATTTTAGGAATGACAAACTTAAAAATTATCAAAAAACTGAAACCAAGGCCCATTATTGCTCTTAAGCCCCGCCATCGGCCGGTTAAAAGAATCACCAAACAAAAAATAGCGGCCAGCCAATATATCTTATCCAGCCGGACAAAATCAACTATATAATAATCGCTCTCCCCTTCTGCCTGCTCGCTGAAGGAAACCAAAACCTTATCGCCTTTTTGATACAGCTCATTAAAAGACGGATTAATTTCTATCCCAGAAACAATAACTTCAATATCCTCCCATCGGCCTTCAAGGCCTTCTACTTTCAATTTCTGCGAAATATATTTAGAATTATCTTCCCCGATAAATTCTTCCTGTTCTAAAACTTCTAAAACTTTTGCTTTAAAAATTTCTTCTTTGAAACTTTCGCTTGCTGATTCGGTTTCTTGTGCCAAAGAAAAACATATATTAAAGAACAAAACGCCGCAAATTATTAAATAAGATAAAAATAATTTTTTGCTCATTTTAAAATATTTTTATTTTTTTCTAATTTTGATAGCCTCGCCACAGTTTAATTTTATTATACAATAAAACTGGAAAAAAGCCCTGCTTCCAATTTTAAACCAGAAACAGGGCTTTCTCTTTTACTGCTTCTTGAGTTCATTGAGCCTGTCTTTGAGAGCTTTCAGCTCTTCTTCTAAAATCTTTGCTTCTTCCTCCAATATCTGTTTTTCCTCTTTTTGCGGCACTTCAGAGCCAAATCTCCAGAATCTGCCAAATCCTCTTCCTAATCCTTTTCGCCAGCCCATACCAGCTCCGCAAGGCCCCATACCCCAGCCGGTGCCAGCTCCCATTCCCCAAGGACCAGTTCCGTCTCGTCTTGGCATAGTTTTATTAAGTTATTGCTATTTAGCAGATAGCCCGACCTTTGGCAACGACTACCTATTATGAATATATACCCATAACTAATGCTTGTCAATACCCATCCCTTTTCCAACTAAAAAACCGCCTTCTTGGCAAGGCGGTCTTTGACACTAATTTTATTCTTCCAACATCTGCTGATCAATCAAGGGCTTGCCCTGAGCTTGTCGAAGGGCTGCGGGGCTTGGAATCGAACCAAGATTCCCAGATTCAGAGTCTGGTTGCCTACCTTTAGCAGACCCCGCAGTAAACCCCGCAATTATACCCTCAAATATCGCCTAATTGCAATAAAGCTGGACAGCGAACCAAGAACCGCGCCCACGCCGACCAAAAGCATTAATATTTGTCCGATATTTACTTCAAAAAAATACAGGAGGTCAACTTCGGGCAGGAATGAAGTAATCTTGGGCGAAACAAAATAAAGCGCCGGATAAAGAATTATTAAAGTGGCCATCGCCGCCAAAATGCCGTAAATTACGCCCTCAACCACGAACGGCCCCCTGATATACCAATTGCTCGCCCCAACCAGCCTCATCACCGAAATCTCGTCTTTCCAGTTATACATGGTTAAGCGAACCGTATTAAATGTGATAAAAATCGCCATGAGCGCCAAAACTAAACTCGCAATAATTCCTCCGCGGCCGATATTTGAGGCCAAGTTAGAAACGCGTTCAATTACCTCCCTGTTTTGATGATAATTTACTTTATCTACCAGAGAAGCATACTTTGACTGTTCCAAAAATCCGGCAATGGTCTCAAACTGAGCAGCCGACTGGGCTTTGATGTTGAGACTGGCCTGAAGCGGATTGTCATCAAGCTCATCCAGGCTCTGCAAAAGGGTTTGGTTGTCTTTATGCCGCTCTTTAAATTGTTTTAACGCTTCCTCTTTTGAAACATATTCAACTGATTTGACCTCAGACAACTTTATCAGATCCTGCCTGATAGCCAGAATATCATTCTCCGGCGACTCGGAATTAAAATAAGCGCTGACGTCAACTTTATTTTCCAAATCCGCTACCACCGATTGAGTTATCACGTTCAAAAGAAGAAGGCTTGTCATTACAAACAAGGTTAGCACAATTATGGAAATCGTGGCGGCTGAAAGCCAGCTGTTGCGCCAGAAATTCTGAAAACCGGTTTTAATAATGCGCAAAAGATTCGTTCTAATCATAAGTTTTGAATTTTGACATTTGACCTTTGAACTTTAAAGAATATACCTCCCTTTCTGCTCATCTCTGATTAATTTTCCTTTATCCAGCGTTATTACCCGCCGGCTCAGATTGTTTATAATGTCTCTGTCGTGTGTCGCCAAAATTATCGTCGTGCCAAGTTCGTTGATTTTCAGCAGCAATTTAATGATGTCCCAGGTATTCAATAAATCAAGATTGCCTGTCGGCTCGTCGGCCAGAATAACCGAAGGCCGGTGCACCAGGGCTCTGGCAATGGCCACTCTCTGTTTTTCCCCGCCGGATAACTGATGCGGAAAATAATCCCTTTTGTCAGCCAAGCCAACCACGTCCAAAACCTGAGGGACATCTTGTCCTATTTCTTTGTTGCTGTCGCCGGCCGCTTCCATGGCAAAAGCCACATTCTCATAAGCCGTTCGGTTGGCCAGCAATCTAAAATCCTGAAAAACCATGCCGATTTTTCTCCTGATTTCTGGCAGATGCTTTAAACTGACAAGGTTAAGATTCTGATTATCAAGCATTACTTTGCCTTCGGTCGGCTTTTCTTCGCCAATCAGAAGCTTGAGGAGAGTCGATTTTCCCGCGCCCGAAGGCCCGGCCAGAGATATAAACTCCTGAGGGCGGATACGAAGATTAATACTGTCCAGCGCCACGCATGGATCAGAACTCCCGTTGCAATTATAGATTTTGCTTACATTTTCAAAATAAATCATTTTTTATTTCATTTTTATCTCTGCTTCTAAGAATTCATCAAGCTCTCCGTCTAGGATTTTTTCTGGCTGGCGGGATTCTGTTTCTGTTCGGTGGTCTTTGACTAATTTGTAAGGATGCAGGACGTATGAGCGGATTTGTGCGCCCCATTCGGCCGTACCTTCAGAAACTTTTTTGCCGCTTCTAATTTTCTGAGTTTCTTTTTCCTGTTTTTTGAGCTCCAGCGCAAAGAGCTTGCTGTAAAGAATGGCCATTGCCTTTTCTTTATTCATTGATTGGGAGCGTTCGCTTTGGGCCGCCACCGCGATGCCGGTCGGCTCATGAGTTATGCGCACAGCCGTTTCAACTTTATTGACATTCTGGCCGCCCGGGCCGGAAGAACGGAATGTATCAATGCGTAGGTCGTTGGGATTTATTTTTATTTCTGTTAGTTTTTCAAATTCAGGCAGGACTTCCACTAGGGCAAATGATGTATGGCGCAGATTGTTGGCGTTAAAAGGTGAAAGACGGACTAGCCGGTGCACGCCTCCTTCACCTTTCAAATATCCATACGCGTAAGGCCCGCGAATTTCCAAAGTGGCGTTTTTTATGCCTGCTTCAGCGCCTTCGTGAGTATGCAAAACTTTTGTGGCAAATCCGCGCGCTTGTCCGTATCTCTGATACATGCGCAGAAGCATTTGCGCCCAGTCCTGCGCCTCGGTTCCGCCCGCTCCTGAATAAATTGACAGAAGAGCGTTGTTTGAATCGTATTTGCCGGACAAAAAAGTTTTTAATTCTTCTTTGGCGATTATTTTTTCAAGCTCCAAATATTTTTCTTCGAGATCCTTGTTCAATTTTTCGTCTGACTCCGCAAGCTGCTGCAATTCTGCCAGCTCTGCCAGGTCTTTTTCTATTTTCTCCCATCTTTCTTTGTCTTCTTTGAGCGCGTTGACTTGCTGCGCTATTTCTTTGGCGCTTTCCTGGTCTTTCCAGAAATCAGGCTCCCCCATCATTTTCTCCAGTCCTTTGATTTTAACCTCTTTGGAAGGTAAATCAAAGATAGTCCGTGATCTTTTGGACCCGGCCTTTAAGATTTTCTATTTGTTTTTCCAAATTCTCAATCATTTACTCTACTAATTATATTATGCCTGTCAAAAAAAAACAACAAAAGAGAGCCAGCGGTCCCGCCATTGCGGGACGACCGGAGTTTATCCCGCACCTTTTTGCTGAGCCGATGGTCGGGATTGAACCGACAACCTATCGCTTACGAAGCGATTGCTCTACCATTGAGCTACATCGGCATAAAGGTGCAGGGCTGCCGACTGAGCTACGCTGGCGATACACTTTTCAACCTATCATAAAACGTACCTCTTGTGAACTACTTGACAAGATTTTTAGAACTGATAAACTGACCTTATACCTATACCATAGGTATAGGTATAATAATTTTTAATAAAACTTTTATGAAAGACAAACAAGACGCTTTAGTAAATTTCAAAAAGGCCCACAGTCATCTGGCCAATCTTATCAAGATGACCGAGCAGGGCGAATACTGCATCAACATTATGCAGCAGAACCTGGCTGTCATCGGGCTTTTGAAATCAGCCCATCAGATGCTGATGGAAAATCATTTAAACACCTGCTTCAAAACCGCGATGTCAACAAAGAACGAAAAAAGAAAGCAGGAGATGACGCAGGAAATTTTGGGCGTCACAAGACTTTTTAATAAATAAAAAAATGGACAATAAAATAAAAGAATTTACTTATGCCGTCCGCGGCATGCACTGCGCCTCCTGCGAAATTCTGATAGAGAAAAAACTGCTGGAGCTGCCGCAGATAAAATCGGCCGACGCCTCAAACCCAAGGGGCCGGGTGACCATAGAATACGAAAACCAGAGGCCTTCTGCCAAAGAACTTTCGGCGATGTTTGAAAAAGAAAACTACGAATTTTTTGAAACATCCCAGAAAAAAGAGGAAAATCCGCCATCAAATAATCTGGCTAAATCCTTTCTTGTGGCTCTGGTTTTAATCGCCAGCTTCCTGGCGCTCAATAAGCTCGGCCTCTCAAAATTGATTAACGTCAACTCCGCCTCTTCCCTGCCGACATTCTTTGTCTTCGGCCTGCTGGCGGGTGTATCTTCCTGCGCCGCGCTGGTTGGCGGAATAATTCTTTCTATGTCAAAGCAATGGATGGCGCTTTATTCCGCAAATGATTCGCTTCTTGTCAAATCGCGGCCGCACGTCATGTTCAACATCGGCCGCCTATTCTCTTATTTTGTTTTGGGGGGGATGCTCGGCCTCGTCGGCCAAAAACTCCATCTATCCCTAACTTTTTCATCGGTTCTGGTCATTGCTATCTCTGTCATTATGGTGTTTTTGGCTCTACAGATGATCGGCGTCAAGTATTTCAAACAGTTCCAGTTCGCTCTGCCAAAATCGCTCACCAGATACATCGCCGACACGTCAAATTTCAAAGGCCGCTGGATGCCGACTTTATTGGGTGCCTTAACTTTTTTTCTCCCATGCGGATTCACCATCACAGCCCAGGGGCTGGCTCTGCTTTCAGGAAATTTTTTCCAGGGCGGCATGATCATGTTTTTTTTCGCTCTGGGAACGTTATTTCCCCTGCTTGCTATCGGGCTTTCAAGCGTCAAATTTTCTTCAAGCCATCATATATCAAACCAGTTTTTAAAAGTGGCCGGGCTGGTCGTCTTATTCTTTGCTGTTTTTAACATCAATTCGCAATTGAATGTTTTTGGCTTCAACGGATTTAGTGATTTGGTTTCTGGCGCCGCGCAAAAAAATCCAGTCAATCAGCAAAATGATCTGCCGCCGATAGTGGAAGGCAAACAAATCCTTAAAATGAATGCCTCATCTTCCGGATACAGCCCCAGGACCCTGAAAGTCAGAGTCGGCGTGCCTGTTCGCTGGGAAATCACCGATATTGGAACAAGCGGCTGCACCAACGCAATAATTTCACGAAATTTATTCAGCGGACAAATCAATTTGACGCCAGGCCGGACCAGCATTAAAGAATTCACTCCGCAAAAAGTGGGACAATACAGATTTTCCTGCTGGATGGGCATGGTGACAGGCGTCATTGAAGTTATCGACAATAATTCATAATTCAGTGCAAAATTATGGCCAATAAAATTATCCTGAAAATTTCTGGCATGCACTGTGCTTCCTGCGCTGCCAACATCGAACGCGCCCTGACAAAAGAAAAAGGTATCGTATCGGCTAATGTCAATTATGCTAACGAAAAAGCTTATCTGGAATTTAATCCGCAACAATCCTCCATTGAAAGAATTAAGAAAGTTATTAAAGATACCGGCTACGCGGCAAACGAAGAATCTCGCGATATGACCATAGCCGGCCACCACGACCATCAAAAAGAAGCATCCTTGAAAGAAATGACAAGTCTTAAAAAGCGCTTCTTTTATTCGCTCGTTCTGGGCCTGCCGGTTATTTACGCGGTTATGGGCGGACTGGCCGGCCTGCCTCTGCCTGAATTTTTTGAAAAATACGGCATGCCCATCCAATTTCTGCTTTCTACTGCGGTTATTCTGACCTGTTTTAACATCTGGACTTCGGGATTTAAAAGCCTTATCAAACTACGGCCAAATATGGATTCTCTGATATTTGTCGGCACGGCGGCCGCTTATTTTTACAGCTCTGCGCTTTTCGCTCAGACACTTTTTGGTGCAAAAATCGGAATGGAAAATCTCTATTTTGAAAGCGCGATTTTTATTTTAATCTTCATTTCCCTGGGCAAATATCTGGAAGCGATAACAAAAGGAAGAACATCCGAAGCGATAAAAAAACTGATAGGCCTGGCGCCAAAAGAAGCGACGATTATAAAAAATGGGCAGGAAGCGAGAATTCCGATTGCCGAGGTTCGCGAAGGCGATATAATTTTGGTGCGGCCCGGTGAAAAAATCCCGGTTGATGGCGTTGTTGTTGAGGGCTACTCGGCCGTTGACGAAAAAACCATTACCGGCGAAAGCATCCCGGTTGAGAAAAAAGAAGGCTCGCAAGTTATCGGCGCCACCATCAATAAAACCGGCTCATTTCGATTCCGGGCAACAAAAATCGGCAGTCAAACAATGCTAGCCCAGATAATAAAAATAGTTGAAGAGGCGATGGGTTCAAAAGCATCCATTCAGCTTATGGCCGATAGAGTATCCTTATATTTTGTGCCTGCGGTTATTACGATAGCCATTTTATCTTCTGCTATCTGGCTTTTTTTTGGATACCAGTTTGCATTTGTGTTAACAATCTTTGTTTCAGTGCTCATCATCGCCTGCCCCTGCGCGCTGGGGCTGGCCACGCCGACAGCCATTATGGTCGGCTCGGGCCTGGCAGCGCAGCGCGGCATTTTAATAAAAACTGGAGATGCCTTAGAAATAGCCCGAAAAGTGAATTTTGTAGTCTTTGACAAAACCGGCACGCTGACCAGCGGCGAGCCGTCAGTAACTGATGTTTTAGGTGAAGGACAGAATGAAATTTTACAGCTAGCCGCTTCAATTGAAAAAAAATCAGAGCATCCTCTGGCGCAAGCGATTGTAAAAAAAGCGGAGCAGGATAATATAGCGATAAAAAATGCCACTGATTTTGAAGCTGTCCCGGGCAAAGGAGTAAAAGCGAAAATTGACGGGCAAGAAATCCTATTTGGGACCCGTAAATTAATGGCTGAAAATAATATCAAAATCGATTCTACGGAAAACGATATGATCGCTTTAGAAGATAACGGCAAAACAGTCATGATCCTGGCGGCCGATAGCAAAATTGTCGGCTTGATCGCGGTGGCTGATACGCTCAAAGAATATTCTCAAGAAGCGATAGATATTTTGCATAAAATGGGCAAAAAAGTCGCTATGCTAACCGGCGATAATAAACGCGTCGGCCAGGCAATCGCCAAACAAGTCGGCATAGATTATGTAATTGCAGAAGTTCTACCTCAAAATAAAGCAAAGGTTATTAAAGATTTACAGGCAGGAAATCAAATTGGAAATTGGAAATTGGAAATTGGAAATTCCCGCCAGGGGCGGGTGGTGGCTATGGTCGGCGACGGCATTAACGACGCGCCGGCTCTCGCCCAAGCTGACCTTGGCATCGCTTTGGGTTCGGGCACTGATGTGGCCATGGAAACCGGCCAGATAGTTTTGATCAAAGACGACCTCCGCGATGTGGTGACAGCAATAGACCTGAGCAAATACACTATCAAAAAAATTAAACAGAATCTTTTCTGGGCGTTCATCTATAATGTCGTGGGAATACCGATTGCCGCAGGTATCCTCTTCCCTTTCACCGGATGGCTCATGAGCCCGACAATTGCAGCCGCTGCCATGGCTTTCTCCTCAGTATCAGTCGTCTCAAATTCGCTTCTGATGCGGACATACAGGCCAAAAATCTAATCAACCAAAAACGCCCCACAAGGGCGTTTTTTTATTTGACCTCGGTTCTTCCTAAAAGGAATACAGCAATATAAAAGTAATTATAGTAACGATGAATAAACAGCCGACGGTGTAGGCAAGCAATGTAATCGCGTCCGATTTTTTGCCGTCCAGATAAAGCAATATCGGCCGACCAAGGATCAGCGCTCCGACAATTGTGGCCGAAATTACGAATAAAAGCAACAGCGCCACTGGCATCCAGAAACTTTCTGCCTTGCCGAAAAACTTTTCACCGTTAAACATCAGCCACGCCACGCCCGAAATATAAACGAACGCGGCCAGCGAATTAATGATGCTCCAAGATAATATTTTTGAGTTTTTCATAATTTTATTATTAATGATTATGAGCGGGATACGGGAATCGGACCCGTCTCTCGACCTTGGGAAGGTCGCATAATACCGATATACTAATCCCGCACTTCGCCCCACAGACGGGCTCAGTATAAACTATCGGAAGAAAAACTTCCACCACTTTGAAAAATTAGATTCCATTTTTTTGACTGCCGAGGCCGGCAAAATATCTTTATTTTCCTCTTTTTGCGGCTGTGAATTTTGAGTAGCTAACGAATCTTTAAGCGGCTCGATTATCACCACTTCCTCCCCCGGTTTTTTCATATTTAATTTTTCCCTCGCTTCTTTTTCCAAAAAACTCTGACTGTCCAGATAATCTATCATTTCCGATATCTGCTGGTTAGATCTTTCCGCATTGCCAATCTGGGCTTTCAAATTATCGATTTCTTTGTTAATTTTATATTTCCTGTAATAGACATTGACCACGCTTAAAACCAGCCAAATAAAACCGAGCAATAGAAAAAACAGCGTTATCCGCGAACTTAATATTTTTTTTATTTTTGCGCCTTGCTCTGCCATAAAAATATTGATATACTCAAAATATGCCAGGTAGTGAAAATTCGACTGCTGCCCGGCAACAAATCCTAAATTATGTCGAATTTCTACTACCTGGTATGAAAAAGGGACAAATTTTTAAGATTGTTTGGACGCTTGTCATTGTTTTAATTGTCTTGAGCATGGTAATTCTTTTAATCGCACCAATTTTTTATTAGATGTTCTGTTTTTACACCTGAAAATCTTGTAAGAAAATCGCGCGAGCGATTTTTTATTTTCGCCATAAAGGTAATTCCGTCATTTTTTCAGGATCTCCAGAAAAGCTTTCTGCGGGATTTTTAATTTGCCGATGGCTTTCATCTTCTTTTTGCCTCGCTTCTGTTTCTCCAACAACTTTTTCTTGCGCGTGTAATCGCCCCCGTACAGATACCCTGTTACATCTTTCTTCATGGCCGCGATGGTTTCTCTGGCAATAATCTTTCCGCCAATAGCCGCCTGAATGGCAACCGCAAACATCTGGCGCGGCAAAACTTCTTTCAACTTTTTGACCATCTGTCTTCCTGTTTCAAAAACTTGGTCTTTTGGAATGATGCGGGCCAGCGCCGGTACCTCTTCGCCCGCCACTAAAATATCCATTTTCACAAGATCAGCCGCCCGCCAATCAGCCAGCTCGTAACTCATCGAGGCATAGCCGGAAGTAATGGATTTTAGTCTGTCGTAAAAATCAACAATAATCTCACGCAGAGGCGCTTCGTATTTTATTATAACTCTTTCAGCGCCCAAATACTGAGTAGCTTTATACACACCGCCCGCCCCCTGCAATAATTTCATCACCGCGCCCAGATATTCATTCGGGCAGACCACTTCTATTTTTATCCAAGGCTCTTTTATTTTTTCTATTTTGCTCGGCTCTGGTAATTCGTGCGGAGAAAAAATTGTTTTTTCCGTGCCGGAATGTTTTTCAATAATTTGATAAGCGACGCTGGGAGTGCTCAAGACTAATTCCAGGCCATATTCCCGCTTGAGTCTCTCACTGACGATTTCTAAATGCAACATTCCCAGAAATCCGCATTTGAATCCCCTGCCCAGTGCCTCGGATGATTCTGGTTCAAAGGTTAGCGAAGCGTCATTTAATTTCAGTTTATTCAGCGAATCTTTCAAATGTTCGAAATTCGCTTCTTCGGAAGGATAAAAAGAAGCAAAAACCATTGGTTTTGGTTCTCGGTATCCGGAAAGCGGCTCTTTTGCCTGTTCTGTAAAAAGAGTGATTGTGTCTCCAACGCGGCACATCACCACATCCTTTAGGCCAGTGGCAATATATCCTATTTCGCCGGCTTCCAATGAGTCTTTTTGGATCAGCGCCGGCTTAAAAACCCCGACTTCCAAAACTTCTGCCTGAGCCCGAGAACCTATTAAATATATTTTGTCGCCTCTTTTTATTTTTCCGTCAAAGACGCGGATATATGCCAAAGCGCCCTTAAAAGAATCATAGACAGAATCAAAGATAAGCGCCCGCGCCTGCTTCTCCGCATGCCCTTTTGGCGCGGGAATCTTTTCTGTCACTGCTTCAAGGACTTTTTCGACATTTAAGCCGTCTTTGGCCGATATTTTCAAAATCTCATCGCTTGACTGAATTTCACCCATGAATATTTCTTTTATTTCGCTTTCAACTTCGGCCACTCTGGCACTGCCCAAATCAACCTTATTTATTACCGGAATAACTTTTAATTTTTGGCCAAGCGCCAAATAAAAATTTGCCAGGGTCTGGGCCTGTACTCCTTTTGTCGCGTCAACCAGCAAAATTGCGCCTTCAACCGCGGCCAGAGAGCGCGAAACTTCATAGGTAAAATCAACATGGCCTGGCGTGTCTATCAGATTAAGGATAAAATTTTCGGCAGACGACAGCCTGAAATCCATCCTGACGGGCTGTAATTTAATGGTTATTCCCCGCTCCCGCTCCAGATCCATCTGGTCCAAAAACTGTTCCCTCATCTTTCTTTTTTCAACCGTGCCGGTCAATTCTAAAAATCTGTCCGCCAAAGTGGATTTTCCGTGATCAATGTGCGCTATAATACAAAAATTCCTGATGTTTTGCATAAAATTTATCCCGAGCCCCTGCGAAGAATTATCCCATAAAACGCTGTTTTTCTCAACCCCGTTAAAAGTTTGATATTTATCCATTTATCTATCGGAAATCATCCTTAGGCGATTCGCAAAAAATTTATATTGCCTTAATCAAACACGGCTAAATTTCCAAAGAATTCAACTTAAAAAGCAGATGTTTTCTCCATCTGCTTTTTTATAATTCTTCTGTCTCGCCCACTCCCACGTATTCTTCTGTTCTAAAAACTTTACGCCGGAAGGCGGCGGCCAAGTTTATCATTTCTTCCGATCTTAAAAGCAACGCTACCAGGATAAAAGCACCCCCGCCAATCATGGTGGCAAATAAAAGCTGGATCAATATTCCAATAAAGGTGTAGGTATTTAAAAACGGCTCAATAAAATATAGACCAGCGTAGGCAGTCACTCCCGCCGCTATGCCGGCTGTTAAATATTTGATAAAGGCGACAATTATTTTTCTGCCTTCCAGGCGCCCGAAAAATCTGCGCAGCAGCACAAATAGAATGACTGTGTTAAAAAAAGAAGCGACTGAAAAACCAAAAGGCAAAGCCAGAACTCCGATATTGCCCAAACCTTCAAGTTTCAAAAAAGAAACAACTCCATTCATTACAGTAAAGTCACGCTCCAGCAGGTTTAAAAAAAGATAAGTTGAGGCGACGTTGATACCAATGGAAAAAAGACTGGAAAATAATGGGATCAACGAATTTTTTAAGGCAAAAAATGAACGGGCCAGCAGAGGCGAGATGCCCTGAAAAATAAAACTAAAAGCAAAAATTGCCAGGGCACCGGCCGCCAGCCTCGTCTCGTCCCAGGATAAGTTTTGCGTTCCAATAATAAGCCTGATTATCTGCGCCCGGAAAATGAAGGTCAGGATGGCTAAAGGAATGAGAAAAAAGAGGATTTGCCGGGCAGTATAGGAAAAATCCTGCCTGAATTTTTCCCGTTCGGCTCTGGCAATATGGTGGCTCAGCGAAGGAAAAACAGAAACCACAAAAGAGATGGCAAAAATACCCACCGGCACGGCCTCAATATTGTAGACCAGATTAAAGATCGAAACACTGCCGGCCACGAGAGTTGAGGCAATAATGGTACCGACCAGCTGGCTGATATGGGAAATATCGAGTGTGAGCAGGCGGGGCAGAATGAGCTTTAAAATTTCTTTCACTCCCCTGATTTTCAAATCAATAACTGCTTGCCAGGAAAAGCCAAATTTTATGACGCCGGGAACCTGAATGAGGATATGCATGAGCGCCCCGAAAATTACGCCGGCCACTGCGCCATAAATCCCCCAAATTGGCGCCAGGAACAAAATTCCAAAAATTATTCCCAGATTATAAAGCAGAGGTGCGATAGCCACCAGAGTAAAACTTCTGAAAGAATTCAAAATGCTGGAAAAAACGGAGCTGATGGAGAAAAGCCATGGCGATAAAACCAGGATTCTCGTCAAGTTGACTGTCAGACGATATTTTTCTCCGGAAAACCCCGGGCTAACAAGCTTAACTAATTCTGGCGCCAGAAAGAAAAGAGCGATAGACAAAATTCCGATAGCAATAAACACTAGATTTAAAATGGAATTGGCGATGCGCCAGGCCTCTGTTTTATCTCGGTTCAAGTATTCACAAAAAACAGGAATAAAAGCAACCGAAAGAGTAGCCAGAATCAGAAGGTTATAGGCAAAGTCTGGCACCTGAAAAGCGGCAAAATATGCGTCTAACGTGTCAGAAGCGCCAAATGAGCCGACTAAAAGCCTCTGCCTGATCATGCCCAGCACCCGGCTAGCTAAAGAAGCCGCCCCTATTAAGATGGCGGCTGAAGTGATGGTCTGCGTTTTGTTGTTAAAAATCCTTTCCAGGATTTTCTGTTTTATTTTATTTAACATCTGAAAATGTCAAATTAATTAACCTGTCCACGCTCAAATCACTCTGCAATGCTGTCTGATTACCTGAAATACTTAATGATGCGTCATCAGTGGCTACCTGCCAAGAAACCGGCCATCTGACACCTAATATAAGTTTGTTGCTCAGACTCCCCGACTGCTTCTGCGCCAACAAAGAATAAATAGAATTTTTTCCATACACATCAACTTTGAACGGCAGCTGATACTGATAAGTTATAATAACCGTCTCGCCGGGACTGACATAGACCCAGTTGCCAAAAACCGTTTTGCCAGATTCTTCAAAAATGTCGGTGCCAGAAACAGGATCTTTTTTCAATCCCTGCTTTTGCGCCAAAACATCCTCGTCCGTTAAAAATCCAGCTTGTTCGTAATCTATCGGCGGATTAACCTCTTCTTTGGTCTGGCCGGAGACCGAAATGAGATTACTGCCCTTGGGAACATAAACTCTCATATAATCAGAATTAACCTTATTGTACCAATCATATTGGGAATTACCTCCTTGATGATGCCTGGTAATTTTAAGCGTGTCAACGATAGAACCATTTGCTTTGATCTGGCTTGTGTGTTCTATTTTTTCATCAATTACTTTATCGGTCTTGTAACCGTTAATATTAGTGTTAATCACTGAAAAATAATCATGCTGAGCTTCTTTAATCTCGCCCGCCCATCCTTGTTTTATAATAAATTCTTGAAGTGTCGGCTCACTGAAATATACCAAGATGTGTTTTTCTTTCAGCAGCTGATTAATGATTTTTATAACTTCAATGTTGTTCTTGCTCAATTGCTCACTGACCTTATCGATAAATTTTGGCGCAAAATCAGCCAATATCTTTTTAGGCTGATTAATTTCTTTGTCGTAATCAACTTCAACTTTATACTGGGTTATTTCCGCAAAATTTTGAGAATTTAGAGAAATACCGTATTCGGACATGTCTATCGGACCGGTTAGGACAAGTAATCGTTCAATCACTGTTGGTGTTAGGCTGATGACGCCGTCCGGTGTCGGCCCACCCGTCTTTTCATAGAACCACATTATTTTCTTGGCCGAAGTCGGGAAATCCGCAAACCAATTGGCGTCGTGCATTGACCAGGCGGTTGAAATTTTCTGAATCGGTTCGGGCGGCACGACATTTTCCCTCAGCTGGCCGTCGGCGTTGAATATGCCGTCAATAAAAATTTTCTTCACTTGTCCCTGATCAAGATCTAACAGGCCGTAAGTGCCGATGAATCCGCCCGTGGCGCGCATCTCGGCGTTATTTTGAAAAACAAGAAGATATTTTTTGGCGCTTTGCTGGCCTAAAATTGCGAGAAAATTATCGGTCCAATCAATCGCCAGCGCGGCCGTTTGTATCATCTGCGGCATTTTTTCTGAAAGCTGAACTAGCTGCGGCCGCATTGATTCTGGCAAAGCGGAAACCTTAATGCCTTCTATGTTCTGCTTGGCCGAAACCAAAAAGACGAGGCCGGCTTCCAGATGATTCTTCCCCTGCGCGATAATTTCTGAAAAAGGAGCCTGATTGTCTCTGGAAGAATCCTCGTATCCTTTTTGCAAAAGAGTTATCATGGCAGAAAACTCTTCGCCTGCTTTGCTCATATCTTGACCGGCTTCAATCAATTTTAGGCGCGAAGACAGATAAGAAAACCCCGGTAGCTTAGCCAGAAGAGGAATCAGCCAGCCGCCCGTATCTTTAATTTGGGAATCAGCGGCGGCAAAATAATTATAAGCATTACTGAAATCTTTTCCGGCCTGCCCAAAATCAGCGTTTTCCAAAGAATCTTTTGCCTGCATCAAAGATTGATAAGCGGCAAACCCGAAATTTAAAGCTTCTTCTTTGGCTATCAAAGCTCCTCTTGCCCAGCTAAACAAAGAAATAGATGAAAAAATAAGAAAAGCCGCGGTCAAAAAAATAACGATTGGTTTTTTTATGGCACGCCAGCCCAAAAATTCTCCGGCTGCGTGTCTGCCCAATAAAAATTCCGGGGTCAAAAACTCGTTTCCCGGAACAAATTCTGTCTGGGCTTGCGCTTGAGGCCGATTCCAGAATGTCAGATCGGGTTCCCGGCCATAAGAATATTCGCTATTAAAATTAAAAACCGGCTCCGATTCCGCTATCTGCGCCGCTGCCTGAATTTCGGGGAAAACAAGTTCTGGCTCGGTTGTCTGGATTTGCGGTTGTTCAATTTCCAATACTGGATCTTCCAGCGACGCAACTTCCAATACCGGTTCTTCCTGTTTTTCCACAAAAATATTTCTGACGGGGATATTATGGGCAATCTCTCTTTCCTGTGTTTTTTTTAAAAGTTCATCAGTCGCCTCAATGATATCAAAAACCGAAAGGATATCTGATTCTTCGGGAAGATTACCATCATAAAGCCGGGATAGAAAATCGATGTTTTTTTCGGATGTTTTTGTGCCAGAGGAAAATAATGTTCCGCCTGGCGGCGTCTCACCTGTGCAACACAAATTTACCCGTTTCGGCCTCAAATTAATGGTTCTTGTACCTGGTATCTCTGCTTCCTCAATCCTCAAATTCAAAAATTCCTCTAGTTTTGCCATTTTTTCCAAATCCAAATCGCCGAGAGTTGTCCTCGGACGTACATCAAACATTTGG
Organism: Candidatus Portnoybacteria bacterium RBG_19FT_COMBO_36_7; assembly: GCA_001819495.1. Lineage (GTDB taxonomy): Bacteria > Patescibacteriota > Minisyncoccia > Portnoybacterales > GWB1-42-6 > CG1-02-40-82. Next base: position 45,854 of record MHMW01000018.1, read on the forward strand.
CTAAAGATAAAACGATAGCCCATCTTAAGTGAATTATACCATAATTAAAAATTTCTTTAATCCACAAATAAAAAAGGCGGAAAATTTTTTCCGCCTAAGAACGAACTGTTTTTACCTTGGAGGATCATAAATACCACCAGCGTGCTCCATTTCCCGCCTTATTTGATCAATTACCGGCACGGGTTTCAAATATTTTTGCTTTTTCCTTGGGCGCCTCGGTTTATTGTACTTGGCCGCCAGCTTATGGGATTTGTAACCCCATAAATACTGGTTTAAGTCATTAACCTCTTTTTTAATTCTCACTAATCTTTTTGATGTCGGCAGAAGCTTTGGTATATCCATGGTTCTGGCCAAATAAACTTGCTTCCGTTTCCTTTCCAGAAATCTCAATATTTCATCAAATTTTTTAATGTCTCTCTCTAGTTTAATTTTCATTTTTACCCTCCTTTTATCACCTAGTTTCTGGATACTACTTCACCGATTTGCCAAAAAGAAATATTCCTTGCTTCCCCCGCATCATTTTTCCTGCAGTATATACATTCCCCACTCATTTCTTTCCTCTTTTATTAAATTATTTAAGAGCTAATAAATTATACTCCCATAAATCATATTAAAAATCAAGTTTTTTCAATATATATTTTTAATGTTTCTTCCGCCATTTTTTGCCAGGAATATTTTTTTATTTGCCTATAACCGGTTTCTCTTGTTTTCTCAGCCAGATTATTATTGGTTAAAATATTGTTTATTTTTTCCGCTATATCTTGTGGGTTCCCCGCGTCAAAATAAACTGCCGCGTCACCCAAAATTTCGGGCAGGCAGGTTGATTTTGACGAAACAACTGGAACGCCACGAAAAATTGCTTCAAGCGGCGGCAGGCCGAATCCCTCGCATAACGAAGGAAAAACATAAAGTTTTGCCCCGCTATACAATTCGTTTAAGCTCTCGTCGCTTATAAAACCGGTAAAAATAATCTGATTAAAGATTCCGGAACCATGAAGCATGGTATTTGTTTCCGCCTTTAATCTCCTAAAAAAATAATCTTCTTCTCCTACCAAGACCAGCTGCAAATCTTGATTAAATTTTTCAATTAAAATTTTAAATGCCACGATTAAATTTTCAAGATTTTTATGCGGATAAGCATTACCTACATAAAGAAGATATGGCCTGTTAATTTTGTATTTTTCAAAAATATATTTTTGATTTTTGATTTTTGATTTTTGATTTAAATATGGCGCTCCTTCATAAGTGACAACGATTTTTCCATCTTTCACACCAAAATTATTTAAAATATCGTTTCTTACATAATTTGAAGGAACAATGATTTTTCTGGTTCTTTTTATTGCCAGCCATATAACTATTCTATATGCTAAATTTTTCAACCAATACTTTATCGGTCCCATGGCTGAGGCACGGCGGGTCGGAAAATGCCGCAATATAAGATCGTGAATGGTCACCACAAAAGGCCTTAAATAAAAAATTGGCACGTTAAAATGCGGAAAGTGCATCAAATCGATTTTTTCCCGATAAATTTTGGCTGGCAACCGAATTTGTTCGGCCAAAGAATACCAGCGATAATCGGCCAAGACTTTTTTAAAACGCGGCGAACTTGGTTCATATTCCCCCCAGTTTTCCCGACGCAGAAAAATTACGTATTGATTCTCCGAATCAATTTTTTCAAGATTTTCAATCAATTTTTCCGTGTAGCGGCCAAGGCCCTTGCCTTTCGGCCCTAAAAAACGCGCGTCAATTCCGATTCGCATAATGAATTATGACGTTAAAAAATCAAGGGTTTCCTTTGCGCATTTGTCCCAAGAGAATATTTTTGCTCTCTCAAGGCTCCTTTTGCTCATTTCCTTGCTTAAGCTGCTGTCAGACAAGATTTTTTCCATGGCCCAGGCCAGTTCCTCAATATCATACGGGTCTATCATTATAGCCGCTTCGCCGGCGATCTCGGGCAAAGAAGAGGTATTGGAAGTGATAGTGGGCACTCCGCAGGCCATCGCTTCCAGCGGCGGGAAGCCAAATCCTTCAAAAAAGCTCGGGTAGACGAAAAGTTCGGCCAAATTATAGAGATAAACTTTGTCTTCTGGGCTGACAAAACCAGTAAAGATTATCTGTTTGGCATATTTGGATTTTTCCGCCGCCTCAAATATTTCTTTGAACAACCATCCTCTTCCGCCCCCAATGACAAGACTGACATTCTTGAAATCCTTGTTTTTTTCTTTCAGAAGCTCAAATGCCTTTATCAATCCGAAAATATTTTTTCGCGGCTCAATCGTCCCAAAGTATAGAATATATCTTTTTGGCAGATGATATTTTTGGGCAATATTGGACATCCTGCATTCAAAATCTGACATTTTTATGAATTCTTCCCCGACTCCTGAATAAATTACTTTTATTTTTTCCGGATCGATCTTATACAGATCTACCAGGTCCTGTTTTGTTGATTCTGAAACAGCAATAATCTTGTCAGAGCTTCTGGCTTCTTTTTTCGCATTCATCAGGAATCTCTGCCAGGCACGCTTTCGCCAGGAAAAAAGTTCCGGATGCAGCTTGAAAGAAAGATCATGAAAGGTCATAACTTTTTTGGCTTTTTTGCTAATCGGAGCGCTGAAAAAATGCGGATTGAAAAAGATATCCGCTCCGCCCAACAACCTGTCGATCTTGGGAAAATTAAAGTATCTGGCGCTGATAAATAAAAAACGGTTGGGAATCCTGAATTCTCTCAATTTGACGTTGTGCAGACCGGCCCAATCATAATTTATTTTTGTTTTATTAAAAGCGTTGAAAAAAAGCTTAAAATTGATATTTTGATTCAATCTTAAAAGCCGGGATAAGAGGTTAATTGTATATTCCTCTACCCCGGTCCTGGTCCCCCGAGTTAAAACTCTGATGTCAATTCCAATTGTCATCTTCTTTTAACAATACAAAAAGAATTCCCAAAATCACTCCGCCCAGCAAAGCTAATAGCCCGTCAAGAATAAAATTTGCCTGATTTTTGGTGACCTGCGGCTCTCCTCCCAAAATCGTAAAAACAACGTTGCCGGAATTCTTGCTCGCCAAATCGGCTTTCTCCTGTAAAACAGAAACTAAAGCTTGCCCTATTTTGCCGCCGTCGCCGGGACTTTTAACCATAAATTCCGCTGCCACATACTGGGGAGCCATTTTTTGCGCTTTCAGTGGCCTGCCAAGCAAAGATTTTACGGGCGCAACTTGCGCTTTCTGATAGACCGCGTTGACAACTTCCGGGCTGCTCACCCATTGCGAAACTGTATTGGAAAATTCATCAGCCGCCTTAACGCTCCAGTATCCGTCATATTGATAATCCTGCGTTGGCTGGCTGATTTTAGAATATACCGAAATCGCCAGCGAAACATCATATCCCCTGCTCTGCCATACAAAAAATGCTTCAACTAAAATAACCACTACGCCGGTAAAAATTAAAAGGAATCTTAAATTTTTTTTGATAATGAGATAAAGTTTTTTAAAATCCATGGTAATTAATATTAATTAAGTCTGTAATTTTTTTCTTATTTTTTCTATTTCTAATAAACTAGTTCGCCTTCTTTATATGTTTTATCTAAGATTTTATTAAAAAACAAAAAATCATCTTCTTTATAATATTCTTTCAGCATCTCCGCTATTTCCTGCCTTGTTTTGCCCTGATTTTTCAAATATTCAAATTGCTGTGAAAAAGCATATTCTTCTACTTTGTTATTTGGATATGTGTATTCTGATTTTATATTATTAAAAGCAAAAGTTTGATTGTCTTTTTTGTATGCTTCTGAAGATTCCGAATCCAAAAATCGTTTGCAATGCGCAAGCTCATGGAGCATCCAAGCAATTTCATCAGGTTTTTCAATATTCTTAAAATAGCTCTCCTTAAAAGAGACTAATTGTTTGTCGGCGGCAGATTCGGAAGGTTGACTTTTTTGCCATACATCGTCCGGGACAACTAATATTTTCACGTTTTCTAACTTTTTATCGTTTAATGCTTCGTATTGTCTTTTATAGTGTTCAGAAAGACTCTCTGCTTCAAATAGTTCGATTTTTTCAGCTTCTTCATCATCAATTTCAAAACGTTCTTTTACATATTGTTTATAATCAATCTCATCTTTCTTTTCAATCGATGATAAAACTGGCTTTTCATCTTTCATGATTTATTTTTTAATTTTTTTATGTTCTTCCCAGCAATTTTGGACAAAATCTTTTATTTTTTGCTTAAAAATTTCTTTATCAAATTGCATTGCCTGTTCTCTGATTACCTGCGGATTAAAATCGCTGGCGACAAATTGTTTAAGAGACGAAATCAAAGATTCAACTGTCTGTTCTTTGAAAAATAAGCCACTCACTCCATGCTTTATCGTTTCCAAGGCGCCACCAGCCTGGTAGGCTATCACCGGCCGGCCCGAAGCCATTGCTTCAAGAGCAGTTATACCAAAGTCCTCTTCTTGTGGAAAAATAAAAGCCTGACATTTGGCATAAAGTTCGCGGAGTTTAAAATCAGCAACTAGGCCCAAAAATTCAATATTGGGACCGGCCAGACGCCGCAGCTTCACCGAATCAGGTCCGTCACCGACGATTTTGAGCGGCAGGCCCAGCCGATTAAAAGCTCCAATGGCTATATCAAGGCGTTTATATGAAAGGAGCCTGGCCACTATCAAAAAGAATCTGTCGATCTGGGGCGAAACATAAAAAAGTTTTGCGTTGACTGGCGGATGGATGACAACGGCTTTTTTTTGATAGTATTTTTGAATCCGCGAAGCGACAAATTCGGAATTGGCAATAAATTTATCCGGCCGCTCTGCCGCCGCCTGATCCCAGACACGCAAATAGTTCATAAAAATCGGGATGACGCTTCTGACAAAAGAAGGATAACCAAATTCTCTGATATATTTATGGCTGTCATCCCAGGCATAGCGGGTCGGCGTGTGACAATAGCAAATATGGAGAGTGCTCGGACGCGTAATGATGCCCTTGGCAAAGCTGGCTGAGTCCGAAATAACCAAATCATATTTTGAAAAGTCAAAAGATTCAATCGCCAGGGGCATCAGCATCAAAAAAGGCCGGTGATGCGATCTGACAAACGGAATTTTCTGCAGAAAAGAAGTTTTTATCCGCCGGCCGTCAAAGGCCTGGCCGGTTCTTGCCCGATCATAAATCAGAGTAAAGATCGGCGCATCCGGCCAGATCTCGCAAAATGCTTCCAAGACACGCTCGGCGCCGCCATATTGGTTCAAATAGTCGTGAACTAAAGCCACTCTCATAAATGACAAATGCACCCCTCCAGAACAAAAATTTTAAACTTTTGATTTTCTGAATAAAACCGCCAAGGGCGTTTTTAACAAAATCTTAAAATCAAGACCTAAAGACCAATTCTCAATATAATAGGTGTCAATTTTTGCCTCTTCATCAAAATCAATTTCTGAACGGCCGGAAATCTGCGCCAAGCCGGTGACTCCCGGCTTGATATTGAAAACTTTTTTATGCCATCGCTCGTATTTTGCCACTTCTTTTGGCTGATGAGGCCGCGGCCCGACCAGGCTCATGTTACCAACGAGGACATTAAAAAATTGTGGCAGCTCGTCCAAGCTGGTTTTTTCCAAAAAGCCACCCAAACGCGTGCGGCGCGGGTCATTGGCTATTTTGTAAACCGGACCGCTTCGGATGCTCTGCTTTTCTATCAGTTTGTTTTCCAGAGTGTCAGCCGCGCCGGTTTTATCATACTGGCCGCCGGTACAATATTCAATCTTCATTGAACGAAATTTATAAGTATCAAAGTTATTTCTGGGGCCGACGCGTAAGTTTTTATAAATCACCGGCCCCGGCGAATCAAGTTTAATCAAAATGGCAACCGTTGCCATCACCGGCGAAAAAATTATTATTGCAAAAAGCGAGCCAACCATATCAATTATCCGCTTAATAATTTTGCCCCATCCGTCAAGCGCTGTGCGTTTGAGCTCAATCAGAGGAACGGCTGCTAAAGTATCAAAATCAACATTCGTTGTCAGAGTCTGAAAAAGATTCGGAACAAATTTAAAGTTTATTTTTTTGTCTTCACAAAATGCAATAAGCTCCAAAACCTTTCCGCGCGGAAAATTGGGATTAGCCAGAATTATATCGTCAACAAAAAAAACATTTGCTGTTTCTTTGATTGTCTCTATTTCAAGGTCTCTAAAATATTTTATCAGGCGATACCCCAGCGAAGGCCTCTCTTTTATTTCCTGGATTATTTCCTCTGAAATACCGTCTCCGCCCACCACCACGACATTGTGCGAGCCAAAATGATATCTGCCAACGAGGTATCGCTGAAGAGCCCTCACCGCCAAACGACCCCAGCTGACAAAAAAGACAGCCAGAACCCAGGCCCCAAGGATCAAAAACCGCGAATCAAAGAATTCGCGTTTGATAAAAATATAGATAATGACAACCATTAGGCCCGCAGACGTGGCGATTACAATCCTGAAAAATTCCTCAAGCAGCTTATTATTTCTTTTCATTGAATAAAGCCCGATAATCGCAAAAACTCCCAGCCATATCAAAGAAACCAAAAACACCAAACCAAGATACCGTTTAAACGGCAGATTTAAAGAAAAAAGCACTGGCCGCCAATTAGCGATTAAGCTGCTGGTTCGTAAGAAATAAGCGGCTATACCGGCTAAAACCAGCATCAAAAAATCAACCGGAACCAAAATTGCTGTAAAAATAAGCTCGGAACGTTTCATATTTATAATAATCTTAATCTTTTTAAACAAAAATTGCAACTGTGCGGAAAATATACAAAATATTGACAGATTTTATATTTTGATTTACTATAGTCAATATTCAAATTTAGCCGGTGAAGGTTAATTTTTTGTTCTTTAAAATTAATTAAAATTTATTTTGCGAAAGGGGGTGAAATTTTTTCGGGCAGAAGGAAAAAAGAAAAATAAAAAAGGAGGAAAAACAGATGAAAAAGACGAAAGTGTTTATTTTGTTATTGGTGGCTTTATTGATTTTTCCGGCAATCTCAGCGGCAAAAAGCCTTGTTGTAATAGGCTGGGACGGAGCGGGCAGCAGAAACGTCATCCCGATGCTCCAGGCCGGCAAGTTACCAGGTCTTCAGTCAATTTTGGATGCGGGAGGGGTGTTTTGTGACATTGAGACAATTAATAAGACGGTGACCGTGCCGACGTGGACACTGATGTTCACAAGTTTAGATTCATCCCAGACTGGTGTAACCACCAATAGAAACACCAGGCAAAAAATTCCTATTGAGGACATAATAACAAACCCAATAAGGAATTCGGGATACCTTATTGGGTGGTTTGTGGCCAAGGATTTTTTGTGGAATAACAGCCCCTTGAAAAAAATTATGTCTAATGTTGACGCGGGCGGATTATTTACGGCGGTAGATAACGCCGGCGCCTGTCTTGATAATTCGGTAACTGATATAAACCAAAGAGCTGTTCAGTTTATAATGGACAACAGAGGAAAAGATTTTTTCCTTTTTGTCCACATCGGCCCGGACTGCTACGGGCACGGGCACGGGGAGAACAGCGAAAGATATCTGTACGAATTCGTCCGTTCGGACGAGGTAGTACAGAATATCTTGGCTGTGATAGACTTTGACACCCGGATCATGGTTGTGAATGACCACGGATTTGATGAAGGCGCGAGTGACCACCAGTCTGCGCCAGACCTGTGGATGGTTACAGATCTCCTTATAAAGGAAATTTATCACAACGGGGAGACGAGGGGAACGGTAAGGGATATTCCTCTTACAATCTGGGATTTCTTCGGAGTTTACGGTTGGCGTGATAATCCTTCCAAGTATCGGGGGAAGAGCATGTTAATTATTGAATAAAAACACATCGGGCTTTGCCTTATTTCAGGCAAAGCCCTTTCTTTTTTACATCATCAAATTAAAAAGTAAAAAACAGAAACAATTTTACTTGTCTTGACAGATGGAAAAATAAGCATTAAAATATGAATATCCAAGCAAGCTGGGTAATTGCCCTGCACTTTTAATAAAGGTCCAGGGAGGAAAGTCCGAACTCCATCGTTCACTAAAAAGTGAAGGTAAAAAAGTAGCGGCTAACCGCCGTCCATCGTAAGATGCGAGGTGCGAACAGAGACGCCTGAAACCGAAAGGAATCGGGTATCCTTAATGGATAATTCTTAATGGCAACATTAAGACTGAAACGGCCAAATCCTTACTGGGAGCAAGATCAAACCTATGAGGCGACAAGCTTGATCTCATAGAGAAAAGTAGATCGCCAGAGCCCTTGAGCAATCAAAGGCCAAGACAGATAATTATCGCCCCGCAATTGCGGGGTACAGAATTCGGCTTATAGGCTTGCTTGGATAAATAAAAATCCGCTTCTAAAAAGCGGATTTTTATTTATCTGAGTTATTGCCAAAACGTTATAAAAAAGGGAAGTCATAAATATGACTTCCCTTACAAATTAACTGCCAGAGAACAAATGAACTAATAAGCAGTTTTGCGTCATGCTCGGGACAAAATACATGATCCGCAACACGAACAGTGGGTCGCGTGAGGAAATAACCAGCGCATCTTGCATCACCTCCTTTCTAGCCGGGGATGGAAATCTTTGTGCCATACTTCATTATAGCCTGTCAAAATTAAGGCTAATTGATATGTAGACATCAGGAACATGTTTTCCACCCCCTCATTATTAAAGGGATGAGAGTGGATATCAGCTCTTCGTTGCAATATCTCAGCGTCCCAATCAAGGATTTTGAGTCCCCTGCTCTCACCTATAGATCTGCCTTGATATCAATCTAGAAGATACACCCCTATCATCTCATCCCCGCCTTTCTTAAAACATTTTTTCCTGTTTTTTGTCCAGCGCCTCATTAACCAATCTATCTGCTTCTTTGTTTTCTTCTCTGGAAATAGCTTTGAATTTGATTGTACCAAAATCCAGCATTAAGTTCCAGACTTTCAAAAACAACTTCTGGATGTTTGGCTCTTCGATTTTGTATTCGTGGTTAAGTTGATTGGCGACGAGCTCCGAATCAAGGCGAATTTCGATATTAGATTTTTTTGCCTCTTCTTTGCCAAAAAGCGCCTTAAATTTTTTGAGCGCAAAAATCACCGCCTGATATTCGGCTTCGTTATTGGTTGCCTCGCCAATGGCTTCGGAATATTTTTTTATCGGCTCGCTTGCCTCGCCGAAGCCCTCAGTAGCGGACGAAGGCGGGCCTTTTTCGTTAATAATAACTACTCCGATTGCTGAAGGCCCAGGGTTGCCCCTGGAACCACCATCTGTGTAAATTATATGCTTCATAGTTTTTTTATATCAGTTATTTTTAACTGCAATTCCCTGCTCCCGTTCCATTCGTCTATTATCAACTCAAACACTATATCAATTTTATCGCCGATTTTCAAATCCTGATTGCCATTTTTGGCTAATCTAAAACCAATAGCTTTGAATATTTTATTAGAAAGTTTATCGCTTTTTAATTCTAATTTTAAATGCTGGGAACCGTTGCCAACCTGACGCAGATTAACAATTTCAAGCTGTTTTATTAAAAAATTCGGCCGCGGATTGGTTTCTCTGTCGTATGGTTCAAAACAGGCCATCTCGTCAAAAAATTCCCAGACGATATTTTCCGGCTCAATTTCGGCGTCTATTTCTATAAAAGGCACCAGATCTTCATCCTTTAATTTTTTTCTGGCAATCTGATTGATTTTTTCCTTAAAATCACCGAATTTATTATTTTTCAGCGCCAAACCGGCTGCGCCAGGATGACCGCCAAATTCTTTCATCAATTGGCCGCACTGCCCAATTGCTTCAATGATATTAAAACACGGAATACTGCGGGCTGAACCGCGAACTTCTCCTTCGTTTTCTTTAAAAATAATGGTCGGCCGGTGATAACGGTCGCAAATTTTACCAGCCACCAAACCAATTACGCCCGGCGACCATTTTTTGTCGCTTTCAATAATGATAGGGTCTAATTTATTTTCAATATTCGGTTTTATTCTCGTTTCAATTTCCCGAACTATTTCATCTGTTAATTTTTGGCGCAGTTTATTTTGATCATTTATTTTTTCTGCCAAAGACCTGGCTTCGTCTCTCGTCTTGGCTAACAAAAGCTCCATCGCCAAACTCGCATGCTTCATTCTTCCTGCCGCATTTAAGCGCGGCGCCAAAATAAAACCGAGCGAATAAGTATCAAGGTTGGTCGTCATTGTGTCGGTTTCAAAAACGGGATTCAGTTTAGCGATTTTCATTAATTCCTGCAGGCCAATTCTTTTTGTTTGAGCAAGCACGATTAAACCATATTTTACCAAAGTCCGATTTTCACCAAGCAAAGGCACACAGTCGGCCACCGTGGCTATCGCCACCAAATCCAACAGCCATTTTTCCCAGCCTTCTGGAATTGACGATTTGCGATTTGTGATTTGCGATTTGCTAAGCAGTGCTTGCGCTAATTTAAATGCCACTCCGGCGCCGGCTAATTCCTTAAAAGGGTACCTGTCTTTTTTTTGCCAGGGATCAATAATGATTTTAGACGGAGGCATTTTTTTTCCAATCTGATGATGATCCACAACTATTACCTCAACCCCCAGCAAATTGGCTAATTCAATTTCCTTTATATCAGAAATACCACAATCGACTGTCAAAATCAGCATGACTTTCTGTTCGGCTATTTTTTTAATTGCCTCGGTGTTTAATCCATAGCCTTCAATGATTCTGTCCGGAATATAGACCCCGCCGGATAAATCAGCGCCCAGTTCTTCCAAAATGCTTTTTAAAATTATTGCTCCGCAGACACCATCGGCATCGTAATCACCAAAAATCGCAATTTTTTCCTTTTTTTCAATTGCTTCATAAATTCTTTTAACCGCTTCTTTGACTCCCAACATTAAAAAAGGATCGTGCAGATCCTCTCCATAATCCGGATTAAAAAATTCATCAATCACCTTTTGGGTCTTTAACCCCCGGTTATACAAAAGCTGTAAAATCAAAGGGCTGTATTCTGGAAATTTTTTAATGAATTCATCCGGCACTTTATCCTTGATCTTCCAAATCATATAAGTTCAAAATGTAAATCTCAAAATGAAAACTTAAAATTATTTAAATCCCGCGGGGCGGGATACCTAAATTTTACATTTTTAAACTAATTAAGGGCTTCTATTCCCGGCAATTTATCTCCTGCCAGAAATTCCAGCATGGCACCTCCCCCCGTGCTAACATGCGAAAAATTATCAATTAGACCGAATTTTTCAACAAAACAAGTCGTTTCACCCCCTCCGATAATCGAAAAACAGGTAGGGCAATTTGAAATCGAATGAGCCATTGCTTCAGTTCCGTGGCTAAACTTATCAACTTCAAAATATCCCATCGGACCGTTCCAGATAACCATTTTCGAAGCCCGAATCACCGAATCAAAAACCTTTTCAGTTTCCGGCCCGATATCCAGAATTAGTTCGCCCTCGCCGGTTCTGCCAACCGGATCGATTTTAATTTCGGCTTGGCCGGTCTTGTCTGCACTCGCCACCACATCAACAGGAATATGCAATTTAGTATCTGTCAGCTTTAATTTTTTTAAATCCGGAATTACTTCTTCTTCTATTAAAGACTTTCCAACGGCAATTCCCTGAGCGTGAAGAACGGTATTGGCCAGCGCTCCCCCAAGAATTATATGGTCTGCCTTTTTTAAATATTCCTCAATCAGCTTCATCTTGGTTGAAATTTTTGCGCCGCCGATGACGACTGTCAGGGGCCGCTCCGGATTTTCCAAAACCTTTGAAAGAGCCTCAAATTCTTTTTGTAAAAGCAACCCTGCAAATGACGGTAAATATCTTGTTACGCTGACAATTGAAGCATGGACTCTGTGCGAAGCGCCGAATGCATCATTGACATAGACTTCTGCGAGTCCTGATAATTTTTTGGCGAAATCATCGCTATTTGCTTCTTCTTCGGGATGGAATCGTAAATTTTCCAGCAATAAAATTTCATCGTTTTTCAGCTGATTGACTAATTTTTCTACTTCCGGACCGATACAATCCGGGGCCATTTTTATCTCTATGCCAAGCAGTTCACCCAGTCTTTTCTGCACCGGTGACAACCGCATTTCTCCAACCACTTTTCCTTCGGGCCGGGCGAAATGCGAGGACAAAATAATCTTTGTTTTCTGTTCCAATAAATATTTTATCGTCGGGAGGCTCGCCCGAATCCTATAATCATCCAGAATTTTGCCGCTGTCATCAATCGTGATATTGAAATCATTCCTAACCAGAACTTTTTTACCTGCTAAATTGCCTGCTTCGCTAATTGTTCTCATGTTAAATCATTTAAACTATTGGCTATTTTTGAAAATTCTTGACCGTCTAAACTGGCACCGCCCACAAGCACCCCCTGTAAGCGCGCTTCCTTGACGTAGCTGGCCGCGTTTTGGGCGTCAACACTGCCGCCATAAAGAATACGGATTTTTTCCGCCAAAAAGCGGCTATAGAGAACAGAAAGGGTTTTTTTAACAAAAAGACTGGCGCTCAACGCGTCATCAGGCAAACACGGCTTACCAGAACCAACTATTCCTGAACTTATAGCCCAAACCGGCTCATAAACCAGAATAATATCTTCTATCTGGTTCTTGGCGACATCCTTCAGGCATTTTTCCAGCTGAGCGGAAAGAACATGGCCCATTTCTTCGCCCTCTCGCTCGCCTAAGCAAAGAATCGGTGTCAAGCCGCATTTCAAAGCCATTTTTAATTTGCCGTTAATTATTTCATCTGATTCGCCTGCGTACTCCCGGAGTTCCGAATGACCTAAAATAACATAATCACAGCCGAGGTCTTTTAACATTTTTCCGGAAACTTGGCCGGTATAAGGCCCCTGCGCTTCCCAAAACATATTCTGACCGCCAAGCTTAATACTTTTTGGCGAGCCAAATACTGAAAGAAAAGGAAAAGGCGGACAGATTATTGTCTCAACGTTCTTTAACCTGCCCAAATCAACAATCATGTCAAATAAATGCCTGGCCTCCCGCGAGGTCTGCGGATTCATCTTCCAGTTAGCGACAAGAAATGTCATGAATTATTTTGTGCTGATAAGATTATATTTGAATAAATATTACATAAAAGGCAATTTAAGCACTCCTAATGTTATAGCACCGACAATCAGCCCAGCTATCAAAACGCCGACAATAATTGAAGGAATGGCTTGTTTTGGGGGAATTCCAAAAACAAAAGCTGCTACTGCGCCCGACCAGGCGCCGGTCAGCGGCAAAGGAATCGCCACAAATATTGCCAATGCCAATGGACCCCAGATCTCAAAATGTCTAGAATGGCGATTTCTTGTTCTCTCGAAAAGCCAGGCAAAAAAACGATTAAACCAGTAATTGCGGTGACTAAGATATTGGGTGATTTTGTCCAGAAAAAAAACAAAAAAGATAGGCGGTATAAGGTTCCCGATGAATGACCATAAAAAAGCTGGCCAAAAAGACAAACCAAAATTCGTCAGAGCAATCGGCAGCGCCCCCCTAATCTCAAAGACGGGAAGCATTGCGATAAAGAATGTTTTAATTTCGGCAATGCTTATTTTTAAAAGGAGAACTTGCATTTATTCAATTCTTCTTAAGTATTCGGCTGCTTTCTCCGGCTCAATAGTTGAAATTTGGATACCTGTTCCCAGCTCAAACCCCGCCCAGACAGAAGTTTTTGGCAGAATTTCAAAATGCCAATGATAATGATCGTAGTTCTTCCCGTCGCAGGGAGAAGTGTGAATAAAAAAATTATAAGCAGGATCAACTAATCCTTTGCAAATCTTATTTAACGCCACCTGCAGGGCTTCTGCCAGTTTTTCTTTCTCGTCTTCCTTTATTCTTTCAAAATAAGCTTTGTGTTCTTTTGGATAAATTCTAGTTTCAAAAGCAACTTTTGCCGCAAAGGGCGAGACGACCACAAACTTATCATTTTCAAAAATAATCCTTATTTTCTCTTCCAATTCCCACTCAAGCATGGCGCAATGGACGCAGGAGCCATGGTTTTCAAAAAAAATGCGCGAGCCGTCAAGACTACGCCGTAAATCCGGATCTATCACAGGCATCGCAATAATCTGGGAGTGAGGATGAACCATCGAGGCGCCCGCTTCTTTGCCGTTGTTATGAAAAATTGAGACATAATTAATATGTTTTTCATTCATCATTTCAAGGTATCTTTCCTGATAGGCATCTATAACTAGCTTAACTTTTTGGGCCGAAAATTGCGCCATATTCTGGCGGTGATCGCGCGTCACCACCACTTCATGGAAGCCGAGCCCATCCATTACCTGATAAGGCCCGACAGCCCGTTCATGAAGCTGATTGCCTTCGGAGAATGCCGGATATTTATTAGGGAAAACCACCACCTCCCATTTTTCTTTATCGTCAGGATAAATATAAACCGGCGGCGCTTGAGTTTCTATATGACAGAAAGGGCAATCTTTTTCTAAACCTTCTTCTTTGGCGCGGCCGTTATTTTTGAAAGTTTCCGGCTTTCTCGCCCGGCCCGTGGCAATGACCACCCAGTCTTTGGAAACCAAATCAAATCTCAGCTCCGAAGATGGTTTTTTATTATTCTGATTATTCTCCATAATTAAACAATTTTTTTATTTTGATGCTGCTCAACTTTGGGTTCATTTGATTCAGCGGATTTGGGCGATCTTAAATGATATTTATCCGTCAGCAAATTCATCTTAATCTGAAAAAGTTCAACAAATGTTTTAAGATAGCTTTTTAAATTGACCGTGCTGCTCGAGTCATTTATCCAATAAATCGGAATCTTGGCGATCTTATAACCAAGACGTTTAGCCACGGCCAAAACTTCAATATCAAAACCGAAACGATCGATCAAGCCCCGCGAAAAAATTTCTTTGGCCGCTTTGGCTGAAAAAGCCTTAAAGCCGCATTGGGTGTCCCAAATACCCCAAACAGCGAGAATCTGAATTAAAATATTGCCAATATCGCCCAATGCCCTTTTAAGAAATGACTGCGGAACTGCTTGTTTGGCATCTTTGTGGTCTCTTGAATCCCGCGTCCCTATCACAACGTCATACCCTTCTTTAAAATATGGCCAGGCTTTTTCTATGTGATCAATGGTCGTCGCATTATCGTCGTCCATAAAAACCCTGTAATCTCCCTGGGCTTCCAGCATTCCCTTCCGCACCACCCAGCCCTTGCCGTGATTCTCTTTGTTGTCGATCAGACGCAGATTATGGATCATTTGCTCAAAACTAGCGACCACTTCCGCTGTTTTGTCCGGAGAGCCATCGTTGACAACCAGGATCTCGTAATCATAATGCTGTTTTGTTAAATAATGATCAACTGCCAAAAGAGTCTTTGAAATTCTTTTTTCTCCCTTATAAGAAGGGATGATAACTGATAAATAAAGCATGACTTAAAATTTTCAATTACCAATTTCCAATAAACGCCTGCCTCTGGCAGGCGAGGATATAAAAAATCAGCAATCTAAAATTGGTTATAGCTCTATAATATCACACTTCTCTTTACTTTCCCAACAAAAAAATCCACAGGCAGCCCTCTTTGACAATTGAAGACTTTGCTAATTTATGTTATTTTTAATAGTAGTTTTTTAAAAACTTAGAAAGGGGTGATTCTTATGAACATAGCCGTTGTTTTTATTTCGCCGGATGAAAAAGATTATTATGAATATCTTAAGAGCTTTGAAATTAACAATCTGATAATATTGCAAATTGGTTTATCTCAAATTTTTAAGGAACTCGGCACGGCTTACAGTATCGTTGATAAGATTAGCGGCGCTTTTGTCGCCAGGCAATTTTTTGACGATACCCAAAGAATAGAAAATTTAATCATCTGCGGCCCGCTTAAATTATTGAATGATTGCAAAAAACTTTTTTTTGGCATGGCGGGTAAAACTCATTTTTTCCCCGAAAAAAAATAGCCCATCCGGATAAAAATCCGATTGGGCTTTTAATTTAAAAGTTAACTACAGTATTTAGAAATTCAATACTTTAACTCTATAATATAATTAAGTTTTTGTTAAAACATCGCACCCTTCTTTCGTCACCGCCACTGTATGTTCAAAATGAGCGGACAGCGATTTATCGCTGGTCTCATAGGCAAAACCATCTTTACTTTGTTTTATTTTATAACCGCCGGCTGCTATCATCGGTTCGATTGCCAGAGTCATGCCTTCTTTTAAAATAGGGCCTTGACCCGGACGGCCGAAATTTGGCACTTCAGGGTCTTCGTGCAATTTTTCTCCCACGCCGTGGCCGACCAGATCTCTGATAACCGAAAATCTCTGGCTTTCAACATATTTTTGGACGGTAAAACTGACATCTCCAAGATGCACACCAGGTTTTATTTTTCCAATTGCGATTTCCAGTGATTTTTTTGCCGTTTCAATCAATTTTTTGGCTTGCGGCGAAACTTTACCGACTGCCACCGTCAGGGCCGCGTCAGTAAAAAATGGTTTGTTTTCCGGATTACAAGTGCCTCCCATTGGACAAGAATGGCATTTTCCGACCGGATACAGAATTCCCAGATCCAAACCGATAATATCACTCTCTTTCAGTTTTCTGCCCGATGGCGCGCCGTGTACTACCTCTTCATTGATTGAAGTACACAGCGCCGCGGGAAACCCCTGATATCCCAAAAACGCGGGCTTGGCGCCGCAAGAAAAAACAAGGTCTTGCGCGACCTTGTCCAGCTCTATGGTTGTGGCGCCTGGCTTAACTCTTTTTGCTACTTCTTCAAGAATTTTTGCCAGCAGCCAGCCGCCTTCTTTCATTATTTGGATTTCCTGAGGCGTTTTTATTATAATCATTTATTTTATTTCAAAATTCTCAGTATATTCTCATGCACTTCTTCGATCGGCCTGTTGCCGTCAATTTTTATCAATAATCCGTTTTTCTCATAATGATCAATCACCAGCTGAATTTCCGTCTCAAAAACATCAAGCCGATGGCGGACAACTTCAGGATCATCATCAGCTCTTTTTACCAGAGTACCGCCACATTTATTACATTCGGTCATCTGTTTAAAATATCCAAAATAAGGAATTATCTGGCCGCATTTTTCACACATCCGCCGCTGGGTTAATCTGGCATAAGATTCTTCAGCCGAAATATCAATCAGAATAACTTTTGTAAATTCCAGCAAGTCGTACCATGCCAAAGCATCCTCCATCAAGCGCGCTTCAAGAATTTTTCTGGGATTTCCGTCAAAAACTGCACCTTTAAAATCCGGCTTATTTTTCATTACGTCAATCTTGTCAAGCCATAATTTAAAAATCAAAAAAGTCGGCACTAAATCTCCTCTGTCTAAAATTGCTTTCAGTTTAGAAGAACTGAAATCGTGATTCTCTTTCGCCATCTCGCGCAGCAAATCACCGCTGCCGATATATTCCAAGCCAAATTTTTCCCTCAACAATTTTGCCTGAGTTCCTTTGCCGCAACCGGGCCGGCCTAAAATTATGGTGACAAGTGGATTCTGGTTCAATTTCTAATTTCTAATTTCCCCGCCTGCCAAAGCCAATAGAAATTACTTGATATTGTCAATCGAAGACGGTTAAATTTATTAAATTATTTAATTTGTATCTGCTCGCTTTGGCTATTGGCGGGCAGGTAATTTCTAATCCAGTGCCACAAAACGGCACTTTATTGAAAATTGAAAATTGAAAATTTTATTTAAAGACCTTCATACTCTCGCATCGTCAATTGAGAATCGACCTGCCTGATAGTTTCCAAAACCACTGCTACGACGATAAGGATAGAAGTACCGCCGACCGTAAAAGTAGTCACTCCTGTTGCGCCCTGAACGATATTTGGCGCAATGGCAATCAAGCCCAAAAATATAGCGCCGACCAGCAAGACTCTGTTCAAAATAAAATTAAGAAAATCTGAAGTTGGCTTGCCGGGCCGGATACCCGGAATAAAACCGCCCATTTTTTGCAGATTTTCGGCGATATTTTTTGGATCAAAAGTGACGGCTGTATAAAAATATGTAAAAAGCAGAACCAGAACAAAATAAATAACGCTGTAGATAATCTGGCCTTGCTCGAATATATCTCGCAAAAATGTGGCAGCGTTGGCGATCCAGGGAGTAGAAGAATTGGCAAAAAAATTGCCGATCATACCCGGAAAAAGCATTATCGATAAAGCAAAGATAATCGGGATAACTCCTGCCGGATTAACATTCATGGGCAGATAAGTTGAAACTCCGCCGTACATACGATTGCCACGAATTCTTTTGGCGTAAGATACGGGGATATTGCGCCGGCCTTCGGTTATAATAACCACACCCACAATTACCAAAAGGCTAATCGCGATAAATCCAAGATAAGCAGGAATTTTGGTCGGGTCCCAGGTGGTCAGAGTCTGCCTGAAAGAAGTCGGAAATCCCGCCACGATGCCGGCAAAAATCAGCAATGATACTCCGTTACCAATCCCTTTCTCGGAAATTAACTCGCCTATCCACATCAAAAATATTGTTCCCGCAGTAATAACAGTTATTGTCGTCACTAATTGATAAGTGCTTAAAAATCCAATGACCTGCTGGTTACGCAAAATGCCGATCATGGCGTAAGCCTGCAATGCGGCCAGAGGAATAGTGAGCAATCTGGCATACTGATTGAATTTCTGCCGGCCGGCCTCGCCTTCTTCTTTGTACATCTGTTCCAGCCGCGGGAAGATCATCGTCAGAAGCTGCATAATGATAAGGCCGGTGATGTATGGACCTAATCCCAGCATCGCCACTGAAAAATTGCTCATTGCCCCGCCGGTAAAAAGATTAAGCAGACCAAACAGCTGATTGCCCTCAAAAAAAGCACGAAGTTTTGTTAAATCAATTCCGGGCACAGGAATATTAGCTATAATCCGGAAAACGACAAAAGCACCAAGGACAAATAATATTTTGTTTCGTAGCTCTGGGACTTTAAAAATCTGAATTATCTTATTCCACATATATCCTATTAAAATTTAAATTGTAAAAATCAAAATTCAAAACTACAGTTCAAAATTAAAAATTTAAATTTTGCATTGCTCGCCTCGCTGTAGCTTTGGCGAAGCGGGTCATTTTGCCTGCCCGCCAATTGCCAAAAAGAATAAATCACTCAAAGAATTTTTATTTGCTTTGACTAATTGTCGCTGTCAGTTAAGAATAATCACAATTGGCTCTGGCAGGCGGGCATTTTAATATTTGATTTTTGAATTTATGGTGCCGCCAACTTTCTTTATCTTCTTTATCGCGCTTGCAGAAAATTTAAATTCTTTAAAAACAAGTTTCTTTGTGACTTCTCCCTCTCCTAAAATCTTAATGTTTGGCATCGCCCCTTTTATTCTACTAATTAATTTCTTCTTAAGCAATGAGGCGACTGAAACGATTTCCCCTTCTTTGAATGCCTTGTTTAAAATATCCAAGTTCATGATGATAAACTTCCGCGCCACTGGTTTAAATTTATAGCCTCTTTTTTTGGGAATTTGTTTTATCAAATCCCGCCAGGCCGGCCTGATTTTAGCACCGGCTCTTGACTTCTGCCCCTTGACGCCGCGGCCCGAAAAAGTGCCGTGAGCGCCGCCCCGGCCAACACGTTTTTTTGATTTTTGTTTTTGTTTTGGTGAAATTTGATGAAACTGCATAATCGTAATCAAAAATTATTTCTTCATCCTTATTTTTTCAAACGCAGCCAAAGTGGCTCTGGCATTATTAATTTTATTGGTAGTGCGGCTGACCACTTTTGCGGAAATATTCTGAATTCCTACCAAATCACAGATAACTCTGACCACGCCGCCTGCCACCAAACCTCTGCCTTTTTTAGCTGGCTTTAAAATAACTTTTGCGGCGCCGAATTTTGCCGTTACTTCATGCGGAATAGTGGCGTCTTTTATTGGCACGATCAACAAATTTTTCTTGGCGCTGGCGACCGCCTTTTCAACCGCCGTGGTTACATCCTGGGCCTTGGCAATTCCCAAAGCCACTTTTCCAGCTCTGTTGCCAATAACAACAGCTGTCCGGAAACGGAAACGCCGGCCGCCGGCCACGACTCTGGTGACCCTGGCCACATCCAAAACTTTCTGATCATATTCAGATTTTTCTCTTTCTCTTCCTCTAAATTTTCTCATTGGTTCTGCCATAATTGTCTAAATTTATGAACGGAGCGCATTGCGTAATAAAATAAATTTAGCTACAACAATGAGCACCGAGCACATAATTTATTCTTTGTGCTCTGAGTATATCTGATGAAGAATAAATTATGTGCTCGGTAAAGGTTTTGTTACAGAAAACTGTTCGTCTTTTCGACTCCAGATTTCTGACAAAGCCCTTAAAATTTTAATCCTCCTTCTTTCGCTCCTTGCGCCAGCTCCCTTATCCGTCCATGGAATTTACAGCCGCGCCTGTCAAAAACGACCTCTTTTATCTTCAGATCTGCCGCTTTTTTTGCCAGAAGCTTTCCTACTTCTTTGGCCAATTCAATCTTTTTCATTTTTCTTGATTTTATTTCCGAATCTTTGGCGCTGACTAAAGTTTTTGATTTTTCGTCGTCTATCAACTGACTATAAATGTGCTGATGACTGCGAAAAACCAAAAGTCGCGGCCGTTTGCTTGTCCCTTTTATCTTTCCCCTGATGCGCCGGTGCCGCATCGCAAGTTTTTGTCTTTTTATCTTAAGATTATCTTTCATATTTTATAACTCTGCAGATACAGCTTTCTTGCCCGCTTTAATTTTTATCGTCTCACCCTGATATCTGATACCCTTGCCTTTATAAGGCTCTGGTTTTTTACGCGCACGGATATTGGCGGCTGTTTGACCAACCATCTCTTTATCAGCACCACTGACAATAATCACATTTTTTTCAACTTTGAATTCTATCCCCGGCGGCGCCTCGATTTCCACGGGATGCGAAAAACCAATATTTAGCACCAGTTTATTCCCTTGAACTATGAAACGATAACCGACACCTTCAACTTCTAATCTTTTTTCATAACCGTCTTTTGCTCCTTTGACTAAATTTGCCAACAAAGCACGGCTTAACCCCCAAAGCGCCATTATTTTTTTATCGGCGGTGTTCTCTAAAATAGGAAAAACAACGATATTATTATCTTCAATTTTTGCACTAATGCCGTCTGGCAACTGGCGCCTAAGCTCCCCTTTTGGCCCCTTGGCAATAACAAAATTACTTTCGATCTTGACTTCGACTTTTTCCGGAATCGGGATTGGCTGTTTGCCTATGCGACTCATAAAAATTTAATAAATTTCGCAGATTAATTCTCCGCCCAAACCTGCTTTTTTAGCTTCGCTGCCGGACATCAGCCCCTTTGATGTTGAAATTATCAGTCTGCCAAAACCCTGCCTGGTTGTCTGAATTTCCTTCTTTCCGATATAGATACGGCGGCTCGGCTTGCTCTTTCTGATTATATTCTCTATGGCGGGCTGCCCCTCTTCATATCTTAGACTAATTATTATTTTTCTGGCTGCCTTTTTACCTTTTTCTTCAATCATGCCGACAAAATTCTCACGTTCAAATATTTTTGCCAATTCTAATTTAACACCAGAATAGGGAATTTCTACGTTCGCCTTGCCCGATGCCTGGGCATTCTTGATTCTTATTAACATATCTGAAATTGAATCCACGTTCGCTCGCGCTCAAGTTAAAAATTAAAAATGAAAAAATTTCTAGTTTTAATTTTTAAATGTCGTTTTTATTTTTTATATTTTACTTTTTAAATTTATCCTACCAACTGCTTTTCTTTATTCCCGGAATTTCCCCGCGATTGGCCAATTCTCTGAAACAAATCCGGCAGAGATCAAAATCCCGCAAATATCCGCGTTTGCGGCCGCAACGGAAACACCGCCGGACAATTCGGCTTGAAAATTTAGGCTTTCTTTTAGATTTTGCTATCTGCGCCTTTGTCGCCATTTCTTTAATTTTTTATCGGGAATCCCATTAATTTAAATAATTGCAGGCCTTCTTCGTGGTTTTTAGCTGTTGTTTTTATCGTTATCTGCATGCCAAAGATATTCCGGATGTTCTCATGAGATATCTCCGGAAAAATTATCTGTTCTTTTAAACCTATATTCAAATTACCGTAACTGTCAACCGATTTTTGCTCAAGACCGCGGAAATCCCGGCTTCGGGGCAGTGCCAAACTTATTAACCTTTCAATAAAATCAAATGCCCGATGACCTCGCAACGTCACCATTATGCCAACTTTCAGACCCTCACGAATCTTAAAACCCGAAATCGCTTTTTTTGCCCGGGTAAAAACTGGTTTCTGCCCGGCAATTAGTGTTAGGTCTTTAATGATCTCCTCAACCGCTTTTTCGTCCTGCATAAATTTGCCGATGCCGGTGTTTATCGTCACTTTTTCTATTCTGGGCACAGCCAATATATTCTTGTATCCGAATCTGTCCTTCAGCGCGATCAGCACTTCTTTTTTATATTTTTGCTGCAATCTAGTCATAATTATTATTCGATCTCTTGTTTACATTTTTTACATATTCTATATTTCATACCCTCTGCGATTTTGTAACCAATGCGCACTGATTGTCCGCATTTAGGACAAATTATTTTTACTTTGCTCGCATTAAAAGATTTGGCAATGGCCACAACCTGTCCTTTTTCTCCCTGTTTTTTTGGTCGGACATGTTTTTTAACCAAACCAAGACCCTCAACCACAATCTTGTTGATTTCCGGAAAAACCTTTGTCACTTTTCCTTTCTTTCCCTTATCTTTACCCGATGTCACTAAAATTGTATCACCTTTGTGTATTTTCATGCTTGAAACACTAAACTTAACTAATATTCACTAAATTAACTAATTTTAGTTCTATTCGTAAATATTCGTTTCTTTCGTGTTTATACTACTTCCGGCGCCAGCGAAGCAATTTTGTCAAATCCCCTATCTTTCAGTTCTTTGGCCACCGGACCAAAAATTCTGCCGCCCTTGGGTTCCTTGCCGTCTAAGATAACCGCCGCGTTCTCGCTGAACCTGACATACGAGCCGTCGCTGCGTCTATATGCTTTCTTCTGACGGACAATCACCGCCTTTACCACATCTCCTTTTTTCACCATTTTTCGCGGCTCCGCTTCTTTGACCGCCGCCACAATTATATCTCCCAGTTCCGCGTACCTCGCGCGTGTTCCGCCCAAAACCTTAAAACACTGGATAATTTTTGCTCCGGTATTGTCTGCCACTTTTAACATTGTCCGCGGTTGAATCATGTCTTAAAAGTTATATCTTGCTAACTATTCTCCACTTTTTATCTTTGCTAAATGGTCTAGTTTCCTGAATTATCACCTTGTCACCAGCATGGTATTGCCCTTCTTCATCGTGGGCTTTATATCTGGTCGTCAGTTTGTACTGTTTTTTATATTTGGGATGTTTTTTCAGCCTGGTCACAGCCACAACAACGGTTTTTTGCATTTTGTCAGAAATTACTACGCCTTTCAGCTTTTTAATTATTTTTGAATTATTTTTTCCCATGCCTTTGTTTTAAAATAGTTAATATTCTGGCAATCGTCTTGCGGGATTCTGAAATTTCGCCTACGTTCTTTAGTTTCTTTTCTGCCAGATCAAATCTCAGCCTTCTGAGTTTTTCGCGAAATTCTCTCAAAGATAATTCCAGCTCCTGGTCTGATTTTATTTTTAATTCTTTAATCTCCATGAATTATTGCTTAATAACCGTCTTTGTTTTTATCGATAATTTATTGGCTGCCAATCTTAAAGCTTCATAGCCCATATCTACAGCTACACCGTCCATTTCAAATAAAATTCTCCCCGGCTTAACAGAAGCAACAAAATGATCAACTGCTCCTTTTCCTCCGCCCATCGGCACTTCCGTGCCTTTCTTGGTTACCGGCTTATCAGGAAAAATCCGGATCCAGAATTTTCCGCTCCGCTGCACATATCTGGTCATGGCGCGCCTGGCCGCTTCAATTTCTCTGACGCTCAGCCATCCGTGTTCCATCGCTTTTAAACCAATACTGCCAAAAGCAAGTTCTGTACCTCTTGATTCAAAACCTCTGAATCGGCCACGGCCTTTTTGCCATTTCCGGTGTTTAACTTTTCTTGGTTGAAGTAAACCCATGCCAATGTGATTAAAAATTACGGTCGCGCACATAAATTTATTCTTCATCGGATATATTCAGAATATGAAGAGTAAATTATGTGCTCGGTAAAGGTTTTGTCGAAATTTCCATCGTCCGCTGGACTCGGAAATTTCGACAAAACCCTTTAAAATACTTCTCCTTTGTATATCCAGACCTTTACGCCAACTGTCCCATAGGTAGTGAATGCAGTTACCTGAGCATAATCAATTTTTGCCCGCAAGGTCTGCAGAGGAATTTTGCCTCTAAGCAGCCATTCGGTCCTGGCGATCTCGGCGCCGTCTAAACGGCCCTTCAACATTATCTTCACTCCTTCCACGCCTTTTATCTGTATAATCTTGTCAATGGCTTGTTTCAGGGTCCGCCTGTAAGGAATCCTTTTTTCAATCTGCTCAACTATATTCTGCGCGGCAATAGAAGCATGGGATTCTGACATTTTTACTTCTTCAACTTCAAGTCTCAGTTCGGTTTTGCCGATATTTGGCGTATCTTTTAAAATAAATCTTTTTACATCGTCTTTAAGCTGTTCTATCCCGCCGCCGCCACGGCCAATAATAATGCCTGGCCGGGCTGTTTTTATGATGATGATCAAAGAATTGGCGGATCTTTCTATCTCTATCCGTTCAACGCCAGCTTTGATAAGTTTTTTGGTTAAAAATTCTCGCAATTTTACATCTTGCGCTAAAAATAACGTATATGATTTTTTACTAAACCAGCGAGATTTCCAATCTTCGGAGTGTCCGATTCGGAAAACGACTGGATTTACTTTCTGTCCCACGTTCGCTTACGCTCAAGTTAAAAATTAAAAGTGACAACTTTGTTGTCATCCTGAGGGCGAAGCCCGAAGGATCCTGCTGAATTTCCATAAAGTCCTCCCTTAACGCTCAGGATGGCGCCATGCGCCAGTTTTTAATTTTTAATTGTCGTTTTTACTTTTTATGTCTTACTTTTTAAAATATTATATCGATTTTCTTCTAAATACTCTTTTAATATTGCCAAGTGTCTGGCGGCTGAAAAATTTTTTCTTTGACTGTTCAGAATCGCCAAATGATTTTGGAACAAACGTGCTCCTGCGCTTTTCTTCTCGCGCCTCCGGAACTACTGAAATTGTCTCTTCCTTTTCGACCACCGATTTTTCTGCCGCTCCTGTTTCTTTTTTGGCTTCTTTCATCTTTTCAATCTTTGATTTTTTCTTTATTCCTGTAAAAATTTCTTTACTTGGTGTTTTTTCTTCCAATACCAGATTAATATTGCATGTCCTTTTCAAAATCGGAGTAGCTCTCCCCATGGCCCGGGGCAACCAGCGCTTTAGACTCGGCCCGGCTTCCACTTGCAAACTTGAAATATAAAAATTGTCTTCGCTTAAATTAAAATTATGTTTGGCGTTGCTCAGGCCGGAATTTAGCAATTTCAAAACAATCGCGGCTGCTTTTTTATTCATAAAACGAAGCTGGCTCTGTGCCTGTTTGGCGTCCATGCCTTTAACCAAGCTTGTCACCAAACGAATTTTTCTTGGCGTCATTCTTAAATTGTTCAATCTGGCTGCAACCTGCATTTATTTTTGCGACGCGGATTTAGGAATCGTCACGCGGATGATCCGGACAAAATCTGTGTGGGCACATCCGTGTAAATCTCTCATTTCCTTGTTATATTAGTGTCATCCGTGTTGAATCCGTGTATCAGTGTCGCTATTTTTTATTGGCTTCGGGTGCTTCTTTGGCTGCCTGGGCCGAAGCTGTTTCGGCCTGTGCTTGAGCAGCTTCCATCTCTCTTTGCATTCGGCCGCCGTGCTTGACGAATTTTCTGGTCGGCGAAAATTCTCCAAGGCGATGCCCAACCATTTCTTCGCCGACAAAAACGGGAATGTGCTCTTTTCCATTATGAACCCCAAAAGTAAAACCTACCATTTCAGGCGTTATTACGCAAGCCCGGCACCACGTCTTAATAATAACCCTGTCACCTGGCTTTAAATTCTTTATTTTTTTCAGGAGATTTTGGTCCACGTATGGACCTTTTTTAAGACTTCGAGCCATATCCTATTTTCCTTCTTTTAAGAATAAACTTATCTGACCATTTCTTCTTTTTTCTTGTTTTAACGCCAAGCGCCTGTTTGCCCCAGGGCGTTTTTGGCCCTCGGCGTAATCCAATCGGTGTCCTGCCTTCACCTCCGCCGTGCGGGTGATCAGGCGGATTCATGGCTGTGCCGCGAACTCTGGGCCTCACTCCCAGCCAGCGCATTCTGCCCGCTTTTCCCAGATTCTGCGTATTGTGTTCGGGATTTGAAACCTGTCCAGCGGTCGCGTAACATTCCGACAACACCATTCTGACCTCACCGGATGGCATTTTCAATTGCGTATAGCCTGCGTCATTGGCCAAAACCGTAGCGTATGAGCCTGCCGAACGGATAATTTTTCCGCCGCTGCCCGGATTCAATTCAATATCGTGAACCTGCGCGCCGACCAGAATATTTTTTAATTTCAGGCGATTGCCGATCTTTGGCGCGGCATTTTCACTTGTCAAAATTTCGTCTCCCACTGCGAGGCCGTGCGGCGCGATGATATACGCCTTTTGCCCGTCAACATAATATAAAAGCGCGATAAAACATGTTCTATTCGGATCATATTCAATTGAAACGACACGCGCCGGAATGTTAAATTTATCACGTTTAAAATCAACTATCCGGTAAAGTTTTTTGTGGCCGCCGCCCTGGTGACGAGTGGTTATCCGGCCGGTTGTCATGCTCCGGCCCGCTCTTTTCGGATGCGGAGCCAAAAGACTTTTTTCCGGTTCTTTAGTTGTCAAAATCCCTTTCGTTTCTACACGGATAAGCTGTCTTTTTCCGGGGCTGGTTGGATTATAATTTTTCATAATATCCTTACGAATTTACGAATCAGTACAAATTTACGAATATATCTCTGACGAGTTTATTAGAAAATTCGTATATTCGTAGAAATTCGTACATTCCTATGGTTATCTAGGCATAATCTCTATCTTCTCACCTTTTTCTAATTTTACCATTGCTTTTTTGTAACCGGCTTTGAAACCCTGACTTCTGCCAACTCGACGGGCCTTTCTGGGAATATTAACTATCGTTACTCTGTCAACCGCCACACCATAATGATCTTGGACAGCTTTTTTTATCTGATGCTTGTTAGCCACCGAGCTGACTTTAAAAATATAATGATTCCGGTCTGCCAGCATGCCGGATTTTTCAGTGACGTGCGGTGATTCTAAAATATGCCAGGCGTCAGAAAAAGATTTTTTCTCAACGCGCCTGGGAAGCTTATCAAATTTTTCTTCTTTCTTTTCTTTAGCTTCTGTTTCTTTTGACTCTTCCCTTACCGCTTCTGTTTCTTTCTCTTCTTTCTTGGTTTTTTTTTCCGCTTCTTTTTTGGTTTTTTTAAATCTATCAAAAATTGACATAATTTCCTTGTGAATTTACGAATCAGTACGAATTTACGAATTTATCCCGAGCTTATTGAAATATCCGTATATTCGTAAAATATCCGTATATTCGTAAGGCTATCTAATAAACGTCTTCTCGATAACTTCTATTGCGCTCTTTGGCATAAGAATATATCTATGATTAAGTAAATCTACAACATTCAGATTTTGCGCACCGATAGTCATTAATTTAGGAATATTGCGCGTGGCGCGGATAATGTTTTCGTCTTTTAAGCCCATTATAACTAACCCGCCCTTATCGAAATCACTTTTAACTTTTAACTTTAAACTTTTAACTATATTTGCCATCAACCTTGTTTTTGGCTGTTCTAGTTTTAAGCTGTCCAGAACAATAATTTCGTTATCGGCCGCTTTGCCCGACAGAACCATAAGCAGAGCTGCTCGGCGCATTTTCTTATTAATGTCTCTGGCAACTTTTTTTTCTTTTAAAGGCCCATGGGTCACTCCGCCTCCCCGCCAAATTGGCGAACGCGATGAACCGTGTCTGGCCCGGCCTGTTCCTTTCTGGCGCCAAGGCTTTTTGCCGCCGCCCCTTACTTCGCCGCGTCCTTTGGCATGAGCATAGGGGATTCGTGCCTGCGACATCTGAGCCTCATATGCCTGCTTAACCAAATCCTGATTCACTCTTAAACCAAAAATCTTTTCGGGTAATTTTATTTTTTCAACCTCTTTGCCTTCCTGATTAAAAACTGGCAGCTCTAAACTGGCCGGTGATTTTTGCTCTTTAGCAACGGCTTTCTTGGAGCTGGCAACTTTTTTGGTTTTTGACTTGACAGGAGACATATTTTATGCTATTCTTATTTTATTCAAAATTCTGTTCTTAAAGAGGAAAATTTGTATAATTTCGTTTCCCCCGGATTCATTCATGAGTCCGGGATTTTATTTTTCTTAAATCCAAATATCAAAATCTAAATTATTCTCTCCCTACGGGAGATCTCCCGTAGGGAAACAAATCAAGCCTAAGGCTCAAAATCCAAAAAGATAATTAATTTAGTCATTTGGATTTTGGATTTGACTTGACATTTAAACTTTGAACTTTGGATTTTTAAATACTACTTATTTCCAGCAAAGTTCCTCTTTTCCCGGGAACTGCTCCTTTAATCGCCAAAATATTATTTTCAGCATCCACTTTCGCTATTTTCAAATTTCTCACCGTTACTCTCTCCCCGCCGTATCGGCCGGCCATTCGTTTGCCTTTGGGAACACGCTCAGGAAAAGTGGAGCCGATTGACCCGGGCTTGCGTAAGCTGTGCTTCTGGCCGTGGGTTTTCGGCCCGCCTTTGAAGCCGTGACGCTTGACTACCCCCGTAAATCCGCGGCCGATGGTTAAACCGCTAACTTTTACCGCGTCCCCTGCCTGAAAAACATCGGCTTTTATCTGAGCGCCCACTTCAAATTCCGGCTTCTCAACCCTGAATTCTTTTATCCATTTGGCATTCTCAATCCCCGCTTTTTTCAAATGGCCCGCTTTTGGCCTATTTATATGTTTCGTTTTGCCAAATGACAGCTGTATCGCGGAATATTTATCTTTCTCCGCATTCCTTACTTGTGTCACAAAACAAGGCCCTGCCTCAACTAAAGTAACCGGCACGACATTCCCTTTTTCGTCAAAAATCTGCGACATCTCCAATTTTTTAGCTAAAATGAATTTCATACTTTTTTCCAATAAAAAACCCAGGGATAGCCTGGGCTTCTTTCCTGACTAATACCTGACACAAGTGTATCTATTCTAAAGAAATAAAAATTATTGGCTCAGCGCCTTTCAATTTTGCGCAACCAGCAAAATTGAAAGGCGCCAAAACCCGATAATTACATCTTAATTTCGATATCCACGCCGGCGGGCAGATTCAAATTCATCAAAGAATCTATCACTTTCGGATTCGGATTAACGATGTCTATAATGCGCTTATGCACCCGCATCTCGTATTGCTCGCGGCTGTCTTTATGGACGAACGTTGAACGATTGACGGTGTATTTGCGGATTTCAGTCGGCAGCGGCACAGGCCCGGAAATTTGGGCGCCGTAGCGCAAAACTGTTTCTACAATCTGCCGGGCTGACTGATCTATCACTTTATGATCGTATGCCCGGATCTTAATCCTGATTTTCTGTTTAATCTCGTTTTCTTTTTTCTTTGGACTTACCATATAAGAAAGAACTGTTAATTATGTCGAAATTTTCAAGCCGTCAGGCATAGAAAATTTAATAACAAAACAATTATTTATTAATTTTTGTCACCACTCCCGAGCCGACAGTATGGCCGCCTTCTCTGATAGCAAAGCGCATTTTTTCCTCAACCGCCACCGGGCCGATAAGCTTAATCTTCAGATTAACCGTGTCCCCTGGCATAACCATTTCCGTTCCGGCCGGCAATTCGACCTCACCGGTAATGTCAGTGGTTCTAACATAGAATTGAGGCTTGTAGCCGGTAAAAAACGGGGTGTGCCTGCCGCCTTCTTCTTTGGTCAAAATATAGACTTCAGCGTCAAATTCGGTGTGCGGTGTGATCGAGCCGGGCTTGGCAATAACCTGGCCCCTTTCAACGTCTTCCTTTTTCAGGCCTCTGAGCAAGATGCCGGCATTGTCACCAGCCTGGCCCTGATCCAGGGATTTGTTGAACATTTCAATTCCGGTCACAACTGTTTTTTGGGTCGGTTTCAATCCGACTATTTCCACTTCTTCATTAAGTTTTATCATCCCCCTTTCTATTCTGCCGGTAACAACCGTACCCCTGCCTTCAATGGAAAAAATATCTTCAATAGGCATGAGCAGCGGTTTTTCTGTATCGCGGACCGGATCAGGAATCGATTCGTCTAATGCTTTGGCTAATTCCATAATCGGCTTGGCTGCTTCTTCATCGGCAGATTTGACGGTTAAAGACTTAATGGCAGAACCGCGGATAATAGGAGTTTTGTCGCCGGGAAATTCATATTTGGTTAGAAGCTCTCTGATTTCCTGCTCAACTAAATCCACAAGTTCCGGATCGTCAACCTGGTCAACTTTATTCAGAAAAACAACGATTGCCGGTACGCCGACCTGGCGGGCAAGCAAAATGTGTTCTCTGGTCTGCGGCATTGGACCGTCAGTGGCAGCCACTACCAAGATCGCACCGTCCATCTGAGCCGCGCCGGTTATCATGTTCTTGATGTAATCGGCGTGACCCGGGCAGTCAATATGAGCGTAATGCCTTTTTTCTGTTTCGTATTCAACGTGACAAGTGGCTATCGTTATCCCTCTGGCTTTTTCTTCGGGCGCTGAATCTATCTGATCAACTGTTTTTTCAGCGGCCTTAAATCCCGCTAGATTCAGAACATGAAGCAGGGCGGCGGTTAGTGTCGTTTTTCCATGGTCGACATGACCGATGGTTCCCACATTTAAATGGGGTTTTGTGCGATCAAATTTCTCTGCCATATAATAATGCTAATCTACGAACGATATGCAAATGCTGCGAACAAATTTGCTTGCATCATTGGCATGTCTCTCGCATGATATTTAAATTATTCTTATTAATTTAAACTAATTTTAAGACTAAAAATGGTTTTTGTCAATCTTGAATAAAAAATTCCTTTTAAGCCGTACTCTGTTATGAAAGAGGCAAATCTTCTATTTTGACTTCCTCATCTATGGTTTTTTCGGTTATCTCCGCCTCTGCCTGCTGTTCCTGCTGGACCGCTTTCCAGCTGGCGATCTCCTGATTTATCCTGTCCAGCAGCTCTTCTTCGGAAAAATTGGAATTAAAATTTTTCGCGGCAATTTCTTCTTTTTTTTCAAGAAATTTCTCATAGTCTGAAAATCTTGTCACCACATATTCCGGTTTTCCGTCTTCTATAATAATACATGCTCCCTCCTGCTTTTGCAATATCTTTTTGATTGTGTCCCACATGCTTTCAAGCTTATGGCTTTTAGCCTATAGCAACTGGCTTTCATAATTACTATAAGCTATTGGCAATGCGCTATTTGCTACTTACGTTTCCCCTCCACAATCTGCTGGGCAATATTGTTTGGCACCTCCGCGTAATGATTAAATTCCATGGTGAAAGTGGCTCTTCCTTGCGTCATTGAACGAAGGGAAGTCGCATAGCCGAACATTTCGGCCAAAGACACTTTAGCGTTAATAACTTTAACCCTATAAAGATCCTGTCCCCGCTCTTCAATATCCTCTATTTGGCCTCTTTTTGAATTTATGTCGCCGATGACATCGCCCATGAACTGCTCGGGCGTTATCACCTGCAGTTTCATTACCGGCTCAAGCAAACAGAGCTTAGCGCGTCTGGTCGCTTCCTGCAGGGCCATAGAAGCCGCTATTTTGAAGGCAATCTCAGATGAGTCAACTTCATGAAATGAACCGTCATAAAGCACCACCTGTAAATCAACTAAAGGATAACCGGCCAGCACTCCTTTGTCAATCGCTTCCTGAACGCCCTTTTTTATAGCCGGAATGAACTCCTGGGGAATAATTCCGCCTTTAATCTCGTTTAAAAATTCAAATCCTTCACCCCTGGCTCTGGCTTCAACTTTCAGCCAGACATGGCCATATTGGCCGTGACCGCCAGTCTGTCTGATATATTTACCTTCTGCTTCGGCCTTGCCCTTGATGGTTTCTTTATAAGCTACCTGAGGCCGGCCGATATTGGCTTCAACTTTAAACTCCCGCAACATGCGGTCAACAATAATTTCAAGGTGAAGCTCGCCCATGCCTGAAATAATTGTTTCGCCGGTTTCCTGATCTCCTTTAATACGGAAGGTCGGGTCTTCTTCAGCCAGGCGCCGCAAAGCAATCCCCATTTTTTCCTGATCAGCTTTGGTTTTGGGCTCAATGGCAATAGAGATAACCGGTTCAGGAAATTCAATTTTTTCAAGAATAACAGGGTGACCAGGATCGCAGATCGTGTCGCCGGTACCCGTATTTTTTAAACCAACTGCTGCCGCTATGTCTCCAGGATAGACTTCCTGGATTTCCGCCCGGTCATTCGCATGCATACGAACTATTCGGCCGATCCGTTCTTTATTCCCAGTAGCAGTATTTAAAACATATGAACCGGCTTTTAGTATACCCGAATAGACCCGGAAAAAAGTCAGACTGCCGACGAACGGATCTGTTGCAATTTTGAACGCCAGGGCGGAAAAAGATTCATCATTTTGTGCTTTTTTTGTGACTGGCTTTTCGGTTTTTGGGTCTATCCCGACAATATCGGGCACATCTGTCGGTGAAGGCAGATAATTGATAACTGCGTCCAGAATGGTTTCAACAATGACACCCCGGCCATCCCCGCCCATTACCGGAAAAAACTTGCCGGTTAAAGTATTTTTTCTGATAGCCGAAACTAATTCGGCTTCTGATATTTCGTGGCCTTCAAGATATTTTTCGGTGAGATCATTGTCTATCTCAACAACTTTCTCAATAAGCTCCTTTCGGAATTTTTCCGCTTTTTCTTTCAAATCCGGCGGAATTTCCCCTTCTTTCAGCTCTTTGTCGTGAAAGTCAGAATAAGTGTAGGTCTTCATTTTTACAAGATCAACCACTCCGATAATATCTTTTTCAAACCCAACCGGAATCTGAACTGGACAAGCATCTGAACTTAAGCGTTCTTTAATAGAGTTCAGGCTTTTATAAAAATCTCCGCCAGTCTGATTTATTTTATTGATAAAACAAAGCCGGGGAATGTTGTATTTATCTGCCTGATGCCAGACTGTTTCAGATTGCGGCTCAACTCCCATTTTTCCGTCAAAAATAACCACCGCGCCATCAAGCACTCGCAGAGAGCGTTGCACTTCAACAGTGAAATCAATGTGGCCGGGCGTATCTATTATATTTATCTGATGTTCGCCAACGTCCTGATAATGCCTTACTTTCCAAAAACAAGAGGTGGCCGCGGCGGTAATCGTTATGCCGCGTTCCTTTTCCTGGTCCATCCAGTCCATCTGAGTTTCCCCTTCATGCACGGCACCGATCTTATGGGTCTTTCCCGTCAAATACAAAATGCCTTCCGTCACCGTTGTTTTGCCCGCGTCAATGTGGGCGATCGTTCCGATATTTCTTATTTTTTCAATTGTAAATTGTCGTGGCATAATTTTTTAAATTTACCAGCTGAAATGTGCAAAAGCCTTATTTGCCTCGGCCATCCGATGCATATCAAGTTTTTTCTTAATAGCCGATCCTTCGTTGCGGCTAGCTCCCAAAAATTCTTCGGCCAGGCGGCGTGACATCGGTATTCCTTTTCTGGCTCTGGCCGCATTAGTTAACCATCTCACCGCCAAAGTTATCTTGCGGTCGCCTCTGACTTCTCTGGGAACCTGATAATTGGCGCCGCCGATCCGGCGCGATTTGACTTCCAGCATCGGCGAAACGTTTTTAATCGCTTCGTCAAATATCTGCATCGGGTCTTTCTTCTGCTCCGCAATCAAATCAAAGGCATCATAAATAACCGTCTGGGCAGTCGTTTTTTTGCCGCCGGTCATTAAGTGATTAATAAATTTTGCCACCAAAATATTCTGAAATTTAGGATCGGGCAGTATTTCTCGTTGAAAGTTCCTTTTTCTTCTCATGATTTTATAAAATTTACAACTTTTTCTCTTTAATAAAGCTGATTCAATTTCTAATTCCCAATTTCTAATTTCTAATAAAATGTCTAATTCCCAAATGTCCAATGACGAATTTGATTTTGAAATTTAACATTTGGAATTTTGTTGGAAATTAGGTATTGGATATTGGAAATTACTTCGGTCTTTTAGCGCCGTATTTGCTTCTCTGTTGTTTTCTGCCTTCAACGCCGGCTGTATCCAAAATGCCGCGCACCACATGATATCTCACGCCCGGCAGATCCTTTACTCGACCGCCGCGGATGATGACAACGGAATGCTCCTGCAAATTGTGGCCTTCTCCCGGGATATATGCTGTTACTTCCATGCCATTGGTCAGGCGAACCCTAGCCACTTTGCGCAAAGCCGAATTAGGTTTTTTAGGAGTTATGGTTGTCACTTTCAAACAGACTCCTCTTTTGAATGGAGACGAAAAATGGCTCGGCCTGTTTTGCAGTGTGTTAAAGCCGCGCCAAAGCGCCGGTGCTTTTGGTTTGTATTTAACCTGTTTTCTCGGGCGTTTAATTAATTGATGAATAGTAGGCATGTTCCAAATTAAAAAGTAAAAATGAAAAATGAAAAATTTAAGCCAACAAAAAAAACCACAGCCATTTCAACCCCTAAATTGTTATACAAGTGTGTTATCTTTAATGTAGCAGAAGCCGCAAAACCTGTCAATATCAGCTCATATCCCGATATTTCCCCCGGTTATCAGTCTAAAGATAAAATTAGCCAAATAAGGCAAGAAAGTGAAGGCGACGAGAAGCGCGATGATAATACCGAACCATGAACCAGCGCCTCTTAAAAATTCAACTGCCCTGCCCGCCCTGCCGGCCAAAAAACCAAAAAGCAGCTTTGAGCCGTCAAGCGGCGGAACAGGGATCAAATTGAATAATCCTAACCAAATGTTAATAAAGATTATCCAAATCCAAGGATTAAATATAATACCATTATCCGTTAAAACATTAAATTGACTGCTAAAAAAGAAGCTTGGAAAAAATCTAAGCCCCAATCCGATTAAAATAGCAATAAGAAAATTAGCAGCTACTCCGGCAAAACTTACTAAAATAAGACCTCTTCTTTGATTCCGAAAATTATTCGGATTAATTGGCACTGGTTTTGCATAACCAAAGAAAAAGCCAAAACCGAAAAGAAGAATTAGCGGCATCAAAACTGTGCCCCATAAATCAATATGCGCCAGGGGATTTAAGGTCAGCCGACCCGCATATTTAGCCGTCGGGTCCCCTTCCCGATAAGCCATCCAGCCATGGGCATATTCGTGAATAATGGCTGAAAGAATAATTATTATATACTGGAATAATAATACAAGGTAATGATTCATTCACTTGAAATTTTATTCAAAACGTTATATCCTATTATTACTAACATTCACCTATGAGTTGTGAATTTTTTACGGTAGTAATTGATTCGTAATTTAAAGGTAATCTCCCAAAATGGCCAAATCATGCGCCCTTTGCGGCAAAAAATCTATAACCAGTGTAACATTAGTCAAACTGCGTGGCAAATTCAACCCGACAGCCAAGCGCCGCCAGTATCCCAACCTGCAATGGCTGACTTTGGAAAATGGCAAACGCGTCAAAGCTTGCGCCAAGTGCATCAAAACAAAATCCAAGTCTCGCTAAGGCTTGGATTTTGAAATTAAAAACGGGGCGTCGTATAGCGGTATTACGCAAGGCTGGTCCCGAACCAAAAATTTCGGAGTGTAGTATAACGGCATTACGCACCCTTGGGGTGGGTGTAACCCGGGTTCAATTCCCGGCACTCCGACTGCGAAATTTTGGTACAGGGTAAAGGGTCTTGCCTGCCCCGTACCGAGCTATGCTCTGGTACTGGGGTAACCGGGGTTCAACTCCCCGCGCCCCGACCAGATTTGCTATTCAGGCTTAACTTTTTGTGCTAAAATAAAATAGATAGCAAAATTAATTTAAAAATCGCCTCCTCAGGCGTTATTTTAAGAATTTAATCTATGCCCGGTAATACAACCCCGACTAATAGTGTTTAAAAATTTACCGGGCGCAGTAATCAAGTTTTAATTTCAGCCTAGCTTCCTTCCGAGGTGTATATTTTGCCGCCTGCGGTGGCAGTCGAGGTTGATATACCGGGTATGCCTAAATTTTCAAAATCAAAACCTAAAATTCTTTTTGCCGCGTCAGAAGGCGCTCCTTTCGCCAAAGTCGGAGGATTGGGAGAAGTTATGAACTCTCTGCCAAAAGCATTAAGAGATCTTGGCTACGACGCCAGATTAATTATCCCAAAATATGCCACTATTGACACGGAAAAATATCCTCTTCAATTAGAAATTGAAGGGATCAAATCGCTAACCGACGACAGCGACCCTTATGACCTATTGGTCTCAAATGTCTTAAAATACGTTGATTCCGATGGCCAAACAATCGCTTATTTTCTGGAAAATATGGAATATTATGAAAAAAGGGCCAATGTCTATGGCTATAATGACGATACTCTCCGCTGGGTCCTTCTTTCAAAAGGCGTGCTCGAATTTATAAAAAAATCTGAATGGAAGCCCGATATAATCGTGGCTTCGGACTGGCAGGCCGGATTTATTCCGAATTTACTGCGGACTGATTACAAAAATGATCCAGTTCTTTCTAAAATAAAAATTATCTTTTCCATTCATAACCTCCAGTTTCAGGGAATGTTTGACCATCGCTTTGTTTCGGAAATGGATTTTGACGCCGGCCAATCAAAAATACCGGCTTTTTTTGACCCTAAATTATTGAAGCTTAACGGCATGAGGCGCGGCATCATGTATGCGGACTTGATCAATACTGTTTCGCCGACCTATGCAAAAGAAATTTTGAGCGAAGAATACGGAGAAAAACTTAACGATCTTCTCTCAGAAAGGCGCTCAAATCTGTTTGGAATTCTAAACGGCATAGATATTGAATCAATGAACCCTGAAACAGACCAGAATATCGCCCTAAATTATTCTAAAAACGACTTAGAAAAAAAAGCAGAAAACAAACTGGCTCTGCAAAAACATTTCAATCTGCCCCAAGATAAAGAAAAATTTGTTATCGGCATCGTTTCCCGAATGGACGGTCAAAAAGGCTTTGACCTTATAATCGAAATAGCTGATTCTCTGGTCAATAACGTTGATTTTCAGCTGGTCGTTCTGGGTACGGGAAGCAACGAATATCGATGCTTTTTCCAGGAGCTTCAAAAAAAATATCCCGAAAGAGTGGCCGGACATTATTTCTTTGACTCAAAGCTGCCCAGATTGATTTTCGCCGGAGCTGATTCTGTTCTGATACCTTCCAGATTTGAGCCTTCCGGCTTGGTCCAAATGGAAGCGATGAGATACGGCACCATTCCTATTGTGAGAAAAACCGGCGGGCTGGCTGATTCTGTCGAAAATTATATTCCGGGCCAGAACGAAGGAACCGGCTTTATCTTTGAGAACTACGACAAATATGCGCTTCTCGTCGCCATAATCCGCGCTGCTGAAACTTTCAAAAATAAAAAAGAATGGACCGGGTTAATGAAAAGAGCAATGGCAAAAGATTTTTCCTGGCAAAAATCGGCCAAAGAATACATCAAGCTTTTTTCTATCGCATTAAATTCCAGCCAGGAAGAAAAATAATCAACAATGTACTGGGCTAATTTTTTTCACATCTACCAACCCTCAAGCCAGCAGCCCGATATTCTGGAAGCCGTAGTGGCGCAAAGCTACCGGCCGATTCTTCAGGCGATCAAAAATCAAAAAAATGTTTTTCTTTCAATGAACGTCAACGGCGCCCTGCTTGAACTTTTTGACAAGCATGGCTATCAGGACCTTATCCAAACGTTAAAAGATCTGATGAACGAAGGCCGGATTGAAATAACCGGCTGCGCCAAATATCATGCATTCCTGCCGCTGATTGAAAAAGACGAGATTATCCGCCAGATTAAGCTCAACGACGAAACAAATAAATTTTTTCTCGGCTCCTCTTACAAGCCAAAGGGTTTTTTTCCTCCGGAAATGGGCTACAAAGAAGAATTGGCCCAAATTATTTCGGACCTCGGATTCCAATGGATAATCTTGGACGAAATTGCGCTGGGCGGCCAAACAGGCAAGGTTGATTATAAAAAAATCTATAAAATCAAAAAGAATGGGCTCCTTGTTTTTTTCCGCGAGCGAAGAATAAGCAATCTCATTATGAGCGCGCTGGTGCGCACCCCAAAAGCGCTTGAGCAGGCGATGAAAAAAGATTTTTCCAGCGGCCGATATCTTTTAACCGCTATGGACGGCGAAACTTTCGGCCACCACCGGCCAGGCCTCCAAAATATGCTTCCCGAACTTTTTGCCGCCAGCAAATTTCAATTCATAAAAATTTCAGATATTCCTAAGTATTTTAATGAATTAGTCGAAGTCGATCCTGTCAAATCAACATGGGCCAGCAGTCCCGATGACATTGGAAAAAACATTCAGTTTCTTTCCTGGTTTGACCCGGAAAACATCATTCACAAATGGCAGTGGGAACTTTTTGAGCTTGTTCTTGATGCGGTTCGTTCTGCGGACAAAAAATCTCCTGACCACAAACAAATCCGGTCTTCTATGGATATCGCCATGGCCAGCGATCATTTCTGGTGGGCCTCGGCCAAACCCTGGTGGAGCCTGGAAATGATTGAAGACGGCGCCTGGCGACTGCTTGAAACAATAAGAATGTGTCCGGGCATTGCCAGAGAAAAACTGCAAAAAGCCGGCGATCTGTACGAAAAAATAATTTCCACGGCTTTTGAATGGCAAAGATCGGGCCAGGTCAGAAAAAACGCCCTGCTTCAGCGTTCAATTCTGCGCATTCCTTTCAAGGAAAGGACATTGGAAGCAGGCGGGGCTGAAGAAGGAGTCTATTGGGCTTTCATCGGCATGATGAAAAAAATGGAGAAAAAAGCGGCTCAGGCCGGCGAATACGAAAAAGCTATTTTGTGGCGCGATGCGATCTTCAAACTGGAAAATAAACTTGATATCTACGACGCCATTAATGCGATAGACCTTCTGCGCACCGAACTGCCCAATGAAGAAATAGAAAAAATTATTGAAAGATACAAAGAACAATACGCAAAAATAAGAGGCGGCCAGCCGGAACAAAGAGGGGCTTAGCATTTATATAAAAATTTTAAAGCAACACAAGAAAATTTATTTTCTTAAACATAAATAATTTAT
The DNA here is from genome assembly GCA_001819495.1 of Candidatus Portnoybacteria bacterium RBG_19FT_COMBO_36_7. GTDB lineage: Bacteria > Patescibacteriota > Minisyncoccia > Portnoybacterales > GWB1-42-6 > CG1-02-40-82. The sequence continues at coordinate 85,169 of MHMW01000018.1, forward strand.
TTTTGACATGAAAAAACATAAGTCACAGATGCTTGAAAAACTAGAAAAAAATATTCCTCTGCTGTTTAAAAAACTTAAATTCTCTTTTTCTCTCAGGGATGCCCTCATTCTGAACCAGAAAATCAAAAATAAAGAACGCTTCTTAACAGCCGCTGTCAGGAAAAATGGAAAAGACTTTATATTAAAAATACGGCTTCAAGACAGCCAGGAGGTCGTTAAAGACCTAAAGAGAGAATTAAAAATCCTTCGGTTTTTAAAGAAAAAACTCCCCAACAAAACGGCGGTTCCTGCCACTATTCTTTCCGGCCAATACCAAAACCTTCAGTGGTATCTGAGGGAACGTCAAGCAGGAAAACTCTCCGGGAAAATAAGCAGTGATTTTGGCTTCCGGAAAGAATTTTTTAATAAGGTCTCTCCTTTTGAAATTATTAAAATTTTAAATAATTATCAGGTTTTTGACGCCAAAAAAATAAGAGGCCTGCGTCTTTACCGCCATGGCGGATGGTGGTATCAACAGGATTTCAATTTTTACAAAGAAAGTTTTTTAAAAAGCTTCATAATCAATAATTTACTTTCTGAAAACGAAATAAACATAATCAATGAACTGCTTTCAGAAAATAAAAAAATATTAGACGAGGAAGCAAAATATTTTTGCCATGGCGATCTTTATCCGGATAATATTTTGGTTGCCGATAAAAATAAAGTTTATTTTTTGGACTGGGGAATAAGCAATTTAAACAATCTTTCTTTTGATGTTGCCTTTATATATCTGGATGCTTGGAGAAATGAAAAATGGAAAGAGAAATTTTTAAAATTATATACAGAAAAACAAAAAGATAAAAATAAATTCAAAAAACTTTTTCGTATTTCGTTAATTTCTCTATCCATTAGATTTACTGTTCATTGCTGGCGTTATCTGGAAAATAAAAAAATCGGGAATTCCCAAAAAAATAACATCATCCCGGTCTTTAAAAAGAATCTAGAAATACTTAAAGCGGCATTGCATAATTACAGGCCAATAATATGAAAATTTTATTTATTGCATCTGAATGCGCGCCTGTCGCAAAAGTAGGAGGATTAGCCGATGTTATCGGTTCCCTGCCAAAAGCTTTAAAAAAACTTGGAATTGATGTTTCTGTAGCTATTCCATATTATCAATCATTAAATATAACAGAAAAAAAATCGTTAATCAGAAAAGACCTTTCCGTCATCTTTAACGGAAAACATGAATCTTTTGAGCTTTGGCAGACTTATTTGCCGCCGTGCAAAGATGATTCCAGCACATGCGTTCCTCTTTATCTGATAAAAAACGATGATATTTTTGGGCAAACCATTTATTTGGAAAAAGACGCCAGCCCTTCGAGAAACCTGAAAGAGGCCTCTCGCTTTCTTTTTCTCTCTTCTGCCGGGAATAAAATCTCGGAAGCATTAGGCATTGATATCTTGCACTGCCATGACTGGCACACCGCCATCATCCCTTTTCTTGGCAAAAAACGTTCGAGTAAGACAAAAAATATCCTGACCATCCATAACTTAGAATATCAGGGCGTCTATCAAAGCAATTTTATCAATCAATTACTGGGGACTGATTTTAGCGGTGATGTTAATTGCCTGAAAACAGGCATTTTAAACACTGACTTTATAACA
>MHMW01000019.1:0-6749 GCA_001819495.1 Candidatus Portnoybacteria bacterium RBG_19FT_COMBO_36_7
TTTATATTTTCGTAGCGATTCTAATTTTATTTGGGTCTTTGTCTTTGTTATGGATATACAATTATTATACAGAATCGCCATTTGAGACTTATTATTCATCTCCGACGCAACCGCCAAAAGCTTTGCTTTATTTGTCTCCAAAAGAAGGTAATTATAAGGCGGGTCAAGAATTTTCAGTCGACGTTATAATCAACACCGCTGGGAGTAATGTTAACGCAGTTGCCGCTTATTTAAGCTATAAGAAAGAGAATATAGAAGCTATTTCTATTGATATCTCGGGTTCGGAATTTGATATCCCAATTGAGCAATTAATCAATGAAAAAGATGGCAAAATTAAAATAGGTTTAGCTAAGCCAACTCCGGGTATCAATACATATAATGGTAAGGTAGCGACGGTGCGGTTTAAAGCCTTAACAGAGGTATTACCTGTTGTTGAAAATGTTTACTTCGATTTTACGAGGGGCTCAGATTTATATTCAGGAGTATTTCTTAATGACAAAAAAGGCACCAATATTTTAGATGATGTGCGCGGAGCAAAAATAATTATCAATTAATAATTAACTAATAATTTACAATTATCAATTAATTATGAATAAAAAAATAAAAAATATTATAAAAATAAGTTTTATAATAATTTCATTTTTATTTTTAACAATACCCTGGACAAGTGAGGCTACGCTGGTTGGCACAACTAACAATGCTACCCTAGGCTTCACCAATGGTATCTCTACTCCTTTTGAAGTTGGAATTTATAGGGTGGGCCCAACATTTCCTATAGATATTTATGTCAACACGCACGGTCAGTCGGTTAATGCAGTTGCCGCATATATCAACTATAGCGCTAGTTTATTTGCTGTTGACAACATTGATTATACTGGTTCGCCTTTCACCATTCAGTGGGAATCCTCAACGAGTTCTCCTGTCGGCATGATTAAAATTAGCAGAAGTATTGCCGCTCCAAATAATGTTAATAGCACTAATGCTAAAATCGCAACATTAATTTTAAGAGGTTTAAGCGATACCACTCCCTCGTCTGATAATTTCACTTTTGATTTCGTAGCTGGGGATGCCAACAAATCTGCTGTTTTTTTGGCTGATGCTTCTGGTGGTACATATATTTTAAGCGGTGTTTATAATGCTAAAATCTCATTGGACGGAACTCCTCCGGCCAATGTTACAAATTTTACGGCAACTGCCGGCGATAGGCTGATTTCATTAAGTTGGACAAATCCGGTTTCTGGCGATTTTCAAGGAGTTAAGATTTTAAGAAAAACAGGTTCGTATCCAGCCAGTGTTACAGATGGCACGCAGGTCTATGATAGTAATGGGATAAGTTATACTGATACTGGTTTAACCAATGGAACAACTTATTATTATAAAGCATTTTCACGCGATTCAGTACTTAATTATTCCAGCGGTGCTCAGGTTTTGTCCGCCCCGCGTGACCTTACGCCCCCGGCCGCTATAACCACATTAGCCTCTATGGCTTTAACAGCCCGAACTGTCAAATTGGATTGGACGGCAGTTGGGGACGATGGTTCCATTGGCACAGCAACCAGTTATGATATTAGGTATTCAACGGCTGCGATAACCGATGCTAACTTTTCTTCAGCGACGCAGGCCAGCGGAGAGCCAACACCGGGAGCCAGCGGAAGTGCCCAAACGATGACAGTCAGCGGTCTATCGGGAAACACGACATATTATTTTGCGGCAAAAGCGATTGATGAGGGTAGCAACGCAGGTGCGATTTCAAATGTTGTAAGCGCAATAACATATCGAACAGCCGATTTAAATAATAACGGATATGTCAATATGCAAGATGTCAGTATTATGATGGCATATTGGGGCAACACTACTCGGCCACCAGCCGATATTAATCAAGATGGGTTTGTCAATATGCAAGATGTAAGCATTATGATGAGCCAATGGGGTTGATTAGGCTTAAAATTTAAATAAATATATAAATTAAAACATATGAAGTATAAATTCGTAGCATTAATTTTTTTAGCGTTATTTGCTTTTGTTTTTTCGGCAAATTTTGCTTTTGCCGGTTCAGCAACGCTTTCCTGGAATGCCAATACAGAGATTGATTTGGCCGGCTATAAAATCTATTACGGCACGGCTTCTCGAACGGGCACTGATCCAAAAACTTGCGGTTTGTGCGGTTATTCAGCAAGTGTTAACGTTGGAAATGTGAGAACTTATACTTTCAGTAACCTAACCGATAACACAACATATTACTTTTCAGTCACGGCTTATGATACCTCAAATAATGAAAGCGTTTTTTCGAGCCAGGTCAGCAAACTTATAGCAAAAACCGCTGACTTGAACAGTGACGGAATTGTAAATATGCAAGATGCAAGCATACTAATGGCTAATTGGGGGGCAACTTCGAAGCCCAAAGCGGACATTAATCAGGATGGATTCGTCAATATGCAGGATGCTAGTATCATGATGTCGCAATGGGGAAGTTAAAAAATTAATATTTATTACATTAAATAAATTTTAAATTTATGATTATACGCAAATATATTTTAACAATAACTTTAATAATTATTACATTCTTGTTTTTTGGAGTTTTTTCGGCTAAGGCGGCTTTGATAGGCAATACGAACCAAGCGACATTAACGATTTCTCCGCAGACAGGCAATTATAATACCAATGATGAATTTACAGCCAGCATTTTTCTTAATACAAATGGTCAAAATGCTAATGCAGTTGCTGCTTATTTAAATTATGATAAAACGCATTTTCAGGCAATCAGCATAGATGTTACAGTTTCAGTATTTACTATAGAATTCGAAAACTCAATTGATTCAACAAATGGAATTATAAAAATAGGTCGGAGTATACCCACGCCAGGAGTTATTGCTAACAATGGTTTAGTAGCTAAAATTAATTTTAAAGCGATTTCAGATGTATCTCCTGCTTCCGATAATCTGACTTTTAATTTTACCTCTGGTTCAGCTCTTTATTCCAATGTATTTAAGGATGATGGTCTCGGCTCTCCATTTCTAAGCGGAGTTTATAATGCAAAATATACAGTTGGAACTGGTGGGCCAGTAACGTACGGAGATAGCAGTTTATTGAGAGCGAGCAATTCGGATAAAGTCTATTTGATCGAGAACAATCAGAAGCGCTGGATACCGACTGGTGAAATTTTTACTGTCAATGGTTATTCTTGGTCAAGCATAATTGTTGTTGATCCAAGCGTTCTGGCCGGATATCCTGACGGCCCCAATGTTACAGCTGGCATGACTGTGTCTATTCCGGAAGGTGGCCTTATTCGCGCGGCAGGCGATATAGATGTCTATATTGTAAAGTATATGGGAACAAAAAAATTCAAGCGTTTAATTTTAAGCCCGTCCGTATTTAACAGCTACCAGCATCTTCATTGGAGCGACATAAAAGATATTGAAAAATCGGTTCTTGATTCGTTTGCTACCTCTGATTTAGTCCGGGCTGTAAGTGACCCTAAAGTTTATCAGCTTTTCCCATCGGGTGACACAGGAGAAAGACGCTGGATAACTACGACGGCTGCTTTTATTAGAATGGGTTTTGATTGGGATGCAATTTATGAAATAAATCAGGTTGACAAGGATTCTTATATTGAAGGCGCAGCGATTGAATAAGAAAATTTTTCTATATGCGTTATTTTAAACAGTAAATTAAATACTCCCAGTAAAGTTCATGTTTACTCGTAAATACAATTTATTTATTATATTGCTGTTAATGGTCATTGCTGTACTCTTTGCTTTGCCGGCAAAAGCAGCCTTAGTCGGTAATACAAATCAAGCGACATTACTGCTAAGTCCTCAAACTGGAAGTTATCAAGCTGGAATAAGTTTTTCAATTGATGTGATGGTTAATACGAATAACCAGTCGGTCAATGCCATTGCCGCTTACATCAATTATAATATCAGTCTTTTTGCTGTTGACGCTATTGATTATACAGGATCGGTTTTTACCATCCAATGGGAATCTTCTACGACTTCACCCGCTGGTATGATAAAAATTGGTAGGAGCGTTCCAGCGCCTGGCGTTACTACAGCCAATGGGAAAATAGCTACTATCAGATTAAGAGGTCTTGCTAATACTTCTCCTTCATCTGATAACTTCAATTTTGATTTTACCGCCGGAGACGCTAATAAATCTGCTGTCTTTTTGGCCGATACTTCTGGTGGTACGTATATTTTAAGCGGTGTTTATAATGCAATGTACACAATTGTAGGTGGCACAGCAGATACAACTGCGCCCACCATTTCTTCGGTTTTAGCTTCCTCAATTACTTCTTCGGGCGCTACCATTTCTTGGACAACGAACGAAGCATCTAATTCTCAGGTTGATTATGGAACAACAGTCTCTTACGGCAGCCAGACTACTCTTGATTCTTCAATGGTCATTTCTCATTCCCAGTCGCTATCTGGCCTTTCTCCTTCAACGACTTATCACTACCGAGTCAAGTCGCGAGATGCGGCTGGTAACCTGGCTACAGGTTCCGATAATACGTTCACCACTAGCGCCGTGGCTGATGCAACTCCGCCTGTACGTTTTGCCGGTTCTCCGAGTACCAACCTTTCTTCCGGAACAAACCAGGCAACTCTTTCTTTGACGACCAACGAGAGCGCCACTTGCCGGTACTCAGCTACTGCCGGAATTGCTTACTCATCGATGAGTAATACTTTTTTAACGACAGGCGGCACTTCCCATTCAGCAAGCATTTCAGGACTAACCGATCAGAATACTTACACCTACTATGTCAAATGTCAAGATAGCGCTGGCAATGCGAACCCCGATGATTATCAGATAACGTTTTCCGTGGCCTCTACAACCGATACAATTCCTCCTGTTCTTTCTTCGATTACTGCTTCCTCAATTATATCTGATTCTGCGGTTATCACCTGGACGACTAATGAAGTTTCTGATTCACAGATTGAATACGGTACAACTGCAAGCTATGGCAGCCAAACCTCTCTTGCCGTTTCTTTGGCCACTTATCATTCAGTGACACTTTCTGGTCTTTTTGCTTCAACTCTTTATCACTATCGCGTCAAATCTCGCGATGCAGCTAGTAATTTGGCGATAAGTCTGGATTTTACATTCACAACTAATTCTTTTGTTTCCCCAACTCCAACGCCTGCACCAACACTTGCCGATGGTTCTTTGGTGCGAGCCGCCGGCGACACAAAAGTTTTTCTTATTCAGAATAATCAAAAGCAATGGATTCCCTCCTTGGATGTTTTTGTGGCCAATGGTTATTCCTGGGGTAACGTAAGCGTGGTTGACTCTTCTGTGCTTAATCAGTATCAGGAAGGTTCTCCTGTCACAGCCGTCACAATTGTCATACCTTCGGCGCTGGCCAACGCGACTTTGATAAGAGTAAACGGATATCCCAAAGTTTATGCTTTGGTTGGCACAAAATTGCATTGGATTCCTAATCCCGAAATATTCAATCTCTATCAATATAAATGGCAAAATGTAGAAATTATTTCCACTGCCCAGTATCAGCAATACAAAGAAACTAAATTGATAAAAGGCGTAGATGATTCTAAGATTTATTACATACATCCCAATGGCTTAAAACACTGGGTTATTAATGAAAATATTTTCAATTCTTATTCGGCCAACAAATGGGATGATATTATAGAGGTTTTGCCTGCCGAAGTTAATAATTATGTTTCTGTTACGCTTATCCGTTTGCAAAATGATCCCAAGGTATTTCTTTTACAAGGAACGACAAGAAGCTGGATTAAAACTGCTGACATATTTAATCAGAGAGGATATAAATGGGGAGACGTAGTAAACATCAATCAGACGGAATTTAATGCCTATCAAGAAGGAACAGCGATAGAATGAATGTAGCTACTATTAAAATTTTAAAAAAGCCGTGCTACAATTTATAGTGGAAGTATTAAATCCATTAAAGTAGTACGGCTTTTATTTATGCGATTTAATATTATTACAATATTTCTCCCGATTTTCTTTCCGCTTTAGCGGAAAGAAAATCGAGGACCCCGTAATTTTGCGAAGCAAAATTTTTCGGGGCAACATAAAGAATTAAAATGACCAGATTCGATATAATATCTATATTTCCTAACATTTTCTCCTCTTATTTTTCAGAGAGCATTTTGAAGCGCGCGCAAAAGGCGGGATTGATAAAGATTGGCGTGCATGATTTGAGAAAATGGACGGCAGACAGGCATAAAACCGTGGACGACAGTCCCTATGGCGGGGGACCGGGAATGGTATTTAAAATTGAACCCATTTATAAGGCGGTTCAATTTTTAAGTTCAAAGTTCAAAGTTCAAAGTTCAAAGTTAGGGCGCAAAAGTAAAAAATCCCGAATAATATTATTTTCGGCCAAGGGGAAACAATTTACCCAGGCAGACGCGTGCAGACTGGCCAAATATAATCAGCTTATTTTGATCTGTGGCCGGTATGAGGGGGTGGACGAAAGGATCGCCCAGCACATTGCCGACGAGGAAATATCTGTGGGTAACTTTGTCTTAACCGGAGGAGAAATTCCTGCTATGATATTGGTAGACGCAGTTTCGCGCCTGATTCCGGGTGTTTTGGGCAAAAAAGAGAGCCTGGCAGAGGAAAGTTTCTCAAAAGTTCAAAGTCCAAAGTCCCTGCCGAAGGCGAGGCTCGCCAAGGGCGGCAAAGTTCAAAACTACCTTGAATACCCGCAATACACGCGGCCGGAAAAGTTTAAGGGATGGAAGGTGCCGGAAATTTTACTCTCCGGA
>MHMW01000019.1:7266-22761 GCA_001819495.1 Candidatus Portnoybacteria bacterium RBG_19FT_COMBO_36_7
TCTTTCTTGAAGCGCATTTAATGATTAATAAACCGCAGGAAGCTACAGAACTATGGCTGCAGAGCAAAGTCAAGAGAATTATTTTGCATTGGGAGGCGCTGGAAAAAATCCACAGCCATGAGATGACGCCCTATAAGACCGCTTCGCGGCCTGGATTCCCCGTGATTGACCTGGTTGAAGAAGCGCATCGGCATAACAAGGAGCTGGGCGTGTCATTGAATCCCGATACGCCGATCTCGGTTCTGGACAGCTTTATTTATGATATTGATTTGGTGCTTTTGATGAGCGTTAATCCGGGCAAGGCCGGCCAGGAATTTCAGGAAAAAGTTATCCCCAAGATAATTGCGTTGCGGCAAAAATACCCTGATGTTAAAATAGAAATAGACGGAGGAATTAATCCCCAGAATGCAAAAAAAATAGCTCAAGCCGGAGCTGATATTTTAGTTGCCGGATCTTCTGTTTTTGAGAGTAACGATATCGGAGGGGCAATCAATAAATTAAAACAATCATTAGCAGATTAACTTAATTATTCTAATTAACTTAATTGGCCTAAAAATGTCCCACTTCGCAGGACTGGATTTGGGCAATTAGAAATTTTTCTTATGTACAATATTCTCAACAGCCAGGAGCTTGATTCGCTTAAGCAAAAAGAACCGCAGAGGTTTCAATATGTGCCAGAAGGCGGTTTTTATTTAAATTTAAAAAATCTGGAATTGGCGCCGGCCGAAGGCCTAGATATGGCGCGCATGCAGAATCTAGCAAGGATACTGCGCGGTTTAGCATTTTCAGCCATTCAAGGCGTCAAATCAGGCCATCCGGGGGGCTCTTCTTCAAAAGTTGAGCAGATTTTGACTTTGGTTCTGTCTGGCGTTCTGGCTTTTGACCCGATGCAGGAGCGCCATGCCGGAAGAGACCGAATGGTCTGGTCAGCCGGCCATTGCACGCCGCTTTTCCACGCGATATTGGCTCTGATATATGAATCTTTGCGCCGCCAGGGAACCGAAATTGACAAAGAAAAACTTGGCGCGGTAATGCCCGGATGCCTGGCTCGTTTTCGCCATTGTAACGGGCCTTCTGGCCATGTTGAATCGCATTACGCTCTGGCCGATGTTTCGACCGGCTCTTCGGGGCACGGTTTTTCAGCTGCTTTGGGCTTGGCGACCCTGCAAAAATCCTGCGGCCTGCCCTGCAAGGTTTTTGTCATGGCCGGCGACGCGGAAACCGAAGAAGGCATCAGCTATGAGGCCAGAAATACCATTAATACTCTTGGCATGGATAATCTGATAGTCAGTCTGGATTTTAACAACTTCGGCATTGACGGGCCGATAACCGAAGTCATCGGTTCGCCTTATATTAGTCATTGGTGGGGAATGGGATGGAATGTTGTTGAAGTTGACGGTCACAATTTTACCGAGCTTTTTTACGCATATCAGAAAGCAGCGCAGGGATTTGGCAATGCCAGGCCGACAGTTGTCATCTGCCATACGATCAAAGGCAAACATTACGGAAAATACGAAAACACGCCGGCTTCCCACGGCGCGCCGGCTCCGCAACCCGAATACATCGAGATAATGAAAAAGCTCGGTTTTGAGATTCCCGGAGTTGAAGGAGATATTCAAAAAGATATTGATGTTGTCACTTCTCAAATAACGCCGGAAGACGTCAGCTATATGATTCAGCGCCTGGAATTGGCCAAGAAGAAAATAAAATCCGAAGATGAGCTGAAAAAGACTATGGAGAAGGCTTTGGCCGGCCGGCCGATAGCTGATTACAAAAGCATTAAGCGGCCCGAAACCCTGCCGCCCGAACTTGTCTTTAAAGAAGGCGAAAAAACACCGACCAGAAATGCAACCGAAGCGTTTTTCAGATGGCTTATGGGAAAGAACGCTTTTTTCTATATCGGTTCAGGTGACCTGGCAAAATCCATACTGACCAGCAAAGCCGAAGACGTTTACGGCATTATCAGCAAAATAAATCCTCTGGGCCGCGGCATCCGCTTTGGCATTGCCGAGCAAAACATGGCTATGATGTCTACATCGCTGACCTTGGATATCCTGCCCGGCGGCTTCAGGCCGATGAGCGTTTTTGCCTCCTATGGCGTCTTCACTTCCATTATGAGCAATTCGGTTCGCATGGCTCTGATAAACAACTATTTTGACCCGGCGGCAAAAGGATTTTTTATTATGTTGGCCGCCCATGACGGCCCCGAAACGGCCGAAGACGGGCCGACCCATCACGGAATGTTCTGGATGTCGCTTTTCAATGCCTATCCTGGCATTAAAGTATATAAGCCGATGGATGCGAACGATACAATTGAGATGTTATTTTATGCATTGGAACGGGGAGAGCCGGTGGCTTTTTCTGTTATGCGGCCGCCAACGCCCGTGCTTGTGCGCGGCCCTTCGACAGGCTCAGGGCAAGCATACAGCGTCCCGCCTGCGCGGGAAGCGATTAATGGCGCATATGTTTACAAACCCTTTTCCAATAATGGCAAACCTAAAAAGATTCTGGCCGTTTGTGGAGGCCAGGTAATGGCAAACATTCTGGAAATTTTGCCCGAACTTGAAGACAATCTGGATATCAAGATTATCGCCGTCACTTCGCCGGAACTATTTGAGGAGTTGAGAGCCCGCGACCGGCAAAAAGCCAATTCTATTTTGTCTGACGAAGAACGCCAGTATGTCGTCGCCCTTCACAACGGCTGGCCCGGATTCCTTCACCCTTTTGTTTTGCCCGGCGATTATGAAAAAAGGGTTATCGGCATCAGCGAATACTTAAAATCAGGCCCGGCGGCAGAAGTCTATCAGCTGGCGGGATTTGATGCCAAATCGCTGAAGGAGAAAATATTGAAAACAATATAATTAATTAACTTTTGAATTTTGAATTGCTCGCCTCGCTGTAGCTTTGGCGAAGCAGGTCATTTTACATTTTGATTTTTGCATTTTGATATATTTTTATGTTTGACGTCATCACATTCGGCTCCGCCACGCGAGATATGTTCGTTATTAGCAAAGATTTTCAGGCGATAAAGTCTGATGATTTTGTTTCTGGCAAAGGGCTTTGCGTGAGCGCGGGCTCAAAGATTTTTGCTGAAGATATTGTTTTTGCTTCAGGGGGCGGTTCTAGCAATTGCGCCGCTACTTTTACTCTGCAGGGATTGGCAACCGCCTGTGTCACAAAAGTCGGCGATGACCCGGGAGGCAACGCTGTTATAGATGATCTGAAAAAATTGGGCGTCAACACGGGTTTTATTTTAAAAGACAAGAAATTCAAAACCGCTTATTCGGTCATTCTTTCACCGCCGCACGGCGAGCGGACAATTTTGGTTTATCAGGGCGCCTCGCACGAGTTGCGCAAAGAAGAAATTTCCTGGCAGGAGCTAAAAAAAACCGAATGGTTTTATATTTCCGGCCTTTCCGGTGCCTCTTCCGAAATTTTTGAGTCGATTATCAATTTTGCTCATGAGAACGGAATAAAAATTGCCGTCAATCCGGGCGAAGCCCAGCTCAAAATGGGCATAGACAGGCTTGAGCCGTTATTGAATAAAATTGATATTTTTATTTTAAACAAAGAAGAAGCTACCCGCCTGACCTGCCTTCCTTATAATGCGGAAAAAGAAATATTCAAACGCCTTGACAACTGGATAAGGGGAATTGCGGTAATGAGCAAAGGGCCCGAAGGAGTGATGGTTTCTGACGGCCGTGATATTTACAGCGCGGGAATTCCGAAATCCGGGATTTTAGACAGGACTGGGGCGGGCGACGCGTTTGGCTCGGGATTTGTGGCCGGCCTGATACAAAAAAGCAAACATAAAAAACCGGATGCTTCAGCCATTGAATATGCCATCCAGCTTGGCACGGCCAACGCTACCGGTACGGTCCAGCATCTTGGCGCCAAAAACGGCTTGCTTAAAAAAGGAGAATGGGGGCCATGGAAACGCGTTGAAGTGAAGTCGTATCGGATATAATATTTTTTGTCTGGTTTAGTTTTTAGGGGGCAACAGTGTTTTTAAATAATTCAAAAATCAAAAATCAAAGTGCAAAATGACAATGCAAAATGTAAAATTTTTAATTTTGGACTGTCATTTTGATTTTTGCACTTTGCATTTTGAATTAACTTCATGAATGCCATAGAATATATCGCCAAACTATTGCGCACACCCGAGCCGGTCCTTTCTGAATTGTTTGAAAAGATGGAAAGATTAAGCGGCAAAAGCGGCGTGCCGGAAAAGATTTTTAAGGAGAACAAAAAAATAGTCAGCCGCAAATTGGATGAACTTGAAATAAAAGAAGGCAAAGCAGACGCCCAATATATTGAGCGGGAACTGCTAAAAAAAACCAAAGAAGCGGACGCGGCATTTTTTGAATTTTTGGGCAAACCCGATTTTAGCAAGCAGGAATGCTGCAGTACAATGATAGATATTTTGAAAAAAACTGCCAATATCACCAAGGGTTTTTTTGTCAAGGAAGAAAAATTGCGGAGTTTTTTGATGCTTAATCCGCCAAAAAATATTTTAAGTGCCTTAAATTATAAAAGCGTGGGCCAGATGCTGGAGAACGAGGACCTTTATGAGATATTTGCCGCCCTGCGCTTTGTCGAAAACGAAAAATGGCTTAATCAGGTTTTTTTTCATCCTTACAACGATCTGCGCGCTGATAATTTTGAGGAAAGAGAGATAAAGATAAGCGTGCTTTCGCAGAAATGGACGGCTATCGGCGAAAAATTCGTCGGCAAGAAACTGCACAATATCAGTCATTTAAAAGAGCTTGGTTTCGTTTTTGTCCTGCCGATGCAAAAAGACCATTTTGTCGGTCAAAGCCTGGAAACATTCAGCCTTATTTTGCATTACCTTCATGAAATAGATTTTTATTCAAAGCTTTTCAAAAAATATTCGGCCTTGCCGAATTTTGGAGAAAACATAGTTAAACTTTTATCGGGTGCAATATCCGATACGATGCCAGAGCCGGACGGCAGTGTTCTTTGGCGGATAATTGTCAGATACTTGGCAAAGATAGACGAAAATGACCCGCGGCTGTTTCAGCCGCATGTCAATCCCGAAACCATTCATTGGCTAAAAGCCGAAAAAGAAATAGATGCGATGGCCGATAAAAACCCGCAGATAAAAATGGATTTTTGGCGCGAGATAGATGATTTTGTCGGCGAAATTTTCCCGGCCGGAAAAAAAGGAGAAGATATTGTCAGTTTTGACCTGGTGGATAATGTCATTTCACTTACTCACGGCGGGCTGGGCAAATATCTTTATCATCAGCAGGAGGCTTTATGGAACAAGATCTTCATTGAATATATGGGAGAGGAAAAACTGGAAGAAATGGTGGTACAGAATTTGGAAAAAGGATATATAGAACTGAAATAAAGCTCAAATTTCAAAATGACTAAATTATTTTTTTGGATTTTGAGCTTGATTTGTCCCCCTACGGGAGATCTCTCTAAAGGGAGAAAATAATTTGCCCGCCCGCCGATTGCCAAAGCGAACAAGTGGTTTTAATGAGTTATACCTGTATTTAGTTTTTTTCATCAATATCCCATTGTTCATCCAATCGGCTTTGGCGGGCGGGGATTTTGACATTTGGATTTTCATGTTCAATCCTAAAGAGATATTAAAATTAGCTCAGACGGGGAAATATGCGATTGGTTCGTTTAATTTTTCAACTGCCGAAATTCTCAAAGCAATAGTTTTGGCGGCCAAAGAATTAAAATCGCCCATTATTGTTTCAACTTCAGAGGGCGAAGCTAGCTTTTTGGGCATGCGCGAAGCGGCGGCTCTGGTTGAGGCCTGGAGCATTGCCACTAAATTGCCGATAATTCTGAATCTTGATCACGGCAAGACGCCCGAGCTGATAAAAAAAGCGATTGCCGCCGGCTACAGTGCGATACATTTTGACGGCTCGCACCTGCCATATCTTGAAAATCTGGCACAGACAAAAAAAGTTGTTGATTATGTCAGAGGAGTGGAAAAAACTTTTGACAGGCAAATAATAGTTGAAGGGGAGCTTGGCTATTTGCGCGGCTCCTCCTCTGTGCACAAAGAAGCGCTGAAAGTTGAATCCGAAGATATGACAAGCCCGGAACAAGCAGAGGATTTTATTGCGCATAGCGGAGTTGATTCGCTGGCGGTGGTCATCGGCAACGCTCACGGCGTTTTCGCGCAAGGCCAAGAGCAATTGGATTTGGGCAGGCTGGACGAGATAAGAAGAGTCGTTGGCACCCAGGCCTTTTTGGTGCTGCACGGCGGCTCGGGTATCCCCGAAAAAGATATCAAAAAAGCGATAAAATTGGGGATAGTGAAAATAAATATAAACACGGAACTGAGAGTTGCCTATAAAGAGGCGATAGAAAAACAAATAAAAGAAGAGCCAACAGAAACCACGCCTTATAAAATAATGACGCCGGCCTTAGAAGCGGTTAAAATTGTGTCGGGGGAGAAAATAAAATTGTTCGGAAGTAAAAATAAATTAAAAGATTTAAGAATATAGATTCAAGATTTAAGAATTTATTCTTAAATCCTAATTCATTATTCTTAATTTACACACAATGAAGGTTTTTGTGACAAGACAGATTCCCGAAAGCGGAATCAAATTAATGAAGGATGCAGGCTTTGATGTTGAGGTTTCGCCGCAGGACGGCGTTATCCCAAGAGATCTGCTTTTGCAGAAAGTTAAGGGAGTGGACGCTATTCTTTCCATTTTAACAGATAAAATGGACACCGAATTGATGGATTCGGCCGGGCCGCAGTTAAAAGTAATTGCCAATTATGCGGTCGGATATGATAATATCAATCTGCAGGACGCAGCCGCCCATAATGTTATCTTGACAAACACACCCGGCGTTTTAACTGAATCAGTGGCAGAACACGCAATTGCGCTGATGTTTGCTCTGGCACACAGGGTTGTTGAGTCTGATCAGTTTATGCGGGATGGAAAATATGTCGGCTGGGGGCCGATGTTGCTATTGGGAAACGACATATTAGGAAAAACTATCGGATTAGTTGGAATGGGACGAATCGGTGCCAATGTCGCCAAAAGAATGTGTGACGGTTTTGGTGTTAAAATTCTTTATTATGACCGTGCCCGCAGCGAAGAAATAGAGAAACAATACAAAATGGAATTTGTTGACCTTGAAACTTTATTAAAAAATTCAGACTTTGTTTCAATCCATCTGCCAATGACGCCCGAAACCAAGCATATAATCGGCGCACCGCAATTGGCGATGATGAAAAAAACGGCTTATTTGATCAATACGGCCAGGGGTCCGATTATTGATGAAGCTGCGCTGGTGGAAGCTTTAAAAAACGGTATAATCAGAGGGGCGGCACTGGATGTTTATGAGCAGGAGCCAAAAATGGCTGAAGGCCTGGCGCAAATGCCAAACACGGTTTTAACACCGCATACCGCTTCGGCCACCGAAGAAACAAGAGGAGCGATGTCGGAGCTGGCGGCAAAGAATATTATAGAAGTATTGAACGGCAGACCGCCTATAACTCCGATCACGCCCAAATAGTCAATATGAAAATTAAGGTAGAGCGTCCAAAATGTATCTCTTGCGGTTCTTGCGCGGCGGTTTGTCCGCAATATTTTGAGATGGAAGAAAGCGGGCTGGCTCATCTTAAAGATTCAAAAAAGGACGCTGATGGAAACGAGGAATTAGAGGTTAAAGATCCCGTCTGCGCAAAAGATGCCTCGGAAGTCTGTCCGGTGCAGATAATAAAGATTAGCGACTAGCAACTAGTGGATAGTTTATTGGTGGTCGTTGTCCGATGACGAAAACTTGTTTTTTAAAGAAAATTATGATAGACTTTTAGCTGTCGATAATTAAATATCTATGTTTGAAATTAAAGCGACGCCACGCCAGGAGCTTGGCAGAAAAACAAATAAACAAAGAAAGGCAGGGCAGATCCCGGCCGTTATTTATGGCCACGGGGTTAAATCAGAACCCCTTTATGTTAACGCCAAAGATTTTATTAAGGTCTATAGTGAAGCCGGGGAATCATCCTTGATTACTCTTGAAGTCGGCGGTAAAAACAGGAATGTTTTGATCCACGATGTGGCGCGAGATCCGTTGGGCGAGGAATTTTTGCATGTTGATTTTTATCAGGTCAAGATGGATGAAAAAATCAAAGCGGAAGTGCCATTAAATTTCATCGGCGAATCGCTAGCTGTTAAAGCTGAGGCGGGAGTTTTGGTCAAAAATATAAAGGAAGTGGAGATTGAGGCGTTGCCCAAAGACTTGCCGCACCATATTGACGTTGATATTTCAGCACTTGAAAATTTTGAAGATCATATTTTCGTTAAGGATATAAATGTTCCTGGCGGCGTCAAAATCATAGCGGACGAAAATGAGATTGTTGCTTCTGTCATCCCGCCCCGCTCGGAAGAAGAATTAGCGGCGCTTGAGGAGAAAGTTGAAGAAAAAGTTGAGGAAGTTAAAGTTGTCGGTGAAGAGGAAAAAGCGGCCGAAGCCGCCGCGGCAGAGCCAGGCTCAGAAGAAAAAAAGATTGAAGAAAAAGCGTAAACTCCCGCACAACGAATTTATGTCTTTGGTTTTGGGATAAAGTTTTTAGCTTGCTAGCCGCTTGTCCCGGAGACCAACGCCAATGGTTTCCTGGTGAGGTAAATTTAAAATATTTGATATAATAAAGAGAATATGGAGAGATTTTTTAAGAGCCAAAAACGATCAAACGCCGGCCTCGGCCTATTTGGGTTCCGGCGTTTTTTTATTGCGGTGAGCTTGATGAGCGCGGCTATTTTTGCCACCTATGCCATTTCCACCAACGCCTCGGTTGACGACCTGAAAAACAGCCTGCAGCAGCAATTAGACGGTATCCAGGCGCAGATTGATCAGTACCGCGCCGAGATTGGCGAAGCGCAATCGCAGACAAAAACTCTAAAAAGAGAAATTCAGCTTTTGGATGCGAAAAAAAAGGAAATGGAGCTTCAGGTTCAACAGACACAGCTGGTATTGGAGCAGACAAAGCTTGGTATTGATGAAAAAAACAGCCAGATTCAGGGAGAAGAAAATAAATTAGATAGAGAGAGGAAATTATTAGCCGAATATGTGCAGGGAATATACGAATTTGATCAGGAGAGCATGATAGAGCTAATTTTCAGCAAAAAAAGACTCTCGGACGTTTTCAGCGAGATGAGCTCGCTTGAGGCAATGCAAAAGAAGACACAGGAGACGATTGCGCAAATAAAAACTATCAAAGTAAATTTGGAACAACAAAAAGAAGAACTTTCTCAGAAACAAGAAGAAGAATTACAGTTAAAGGCGCTTCAGGAAATTCAACGGGCTTCTCTGAAAATTCAGCAGAATGAAAAAAGCAACCTTTTGACTCAGACAAAAGGAGAAGAAGCCGCTTATCAAAAAATGCTGACTAAAGCGAAAGCTAATGCCACAGCCATTAAAAAACAGATGTATCTTCTTGAAGGTGTCGGTCTTTCAATGACGCTTGAAGAAGCTTATAATCATGCAAAATTTGCCGCCGATCGAACCGGCGTGCGGCCGGCGTTTTTGCTGGCGGTTTTGAAACAAGAATCAAGCTGGGGAACTAACGTTGGTACAGGTAACTGGAAAAAGGATATGCATACGCGCGACCAGAAGGCATTCTTACAGATATGCGATGAATTGAATTTAGATCCAGACCAGATGCCGGTTTCGCGCAGGCCGTCTTACGGCTGGGGCGGGGCCATGGGACCGGCGCAATTCTTGCCTTCCACCTGGCTTTCGTATAAAAACGAAGTTGGCAGGCTGACCGGTCATAATCCGCCTTCTCCCTGGAACATTGACGATGCTTTCACGGCCGCAGCGCTCAAACTGGCAAACGCAGGAGCCAATCAAAAAACCGAGGCTGCCGAATGGAAAGCGTCTATGGTTTATTTTGCGGGCAGCAATTGGGGTAAAGCGGTCTACAGTTTTTACGGAGATTCGGTGATGGACCTGGCTGCTCTCATTCAGGGACAGCTTGATATAATGCTGGCCTGATTTTTTAACGAAGACTAATTTTAAAAAGAATACAAAAACCCCGTGTAACGGGGTTTTTGTATTCAAAACCAAACTTTTATTATCCTGACAGAGGCCAGCTTAGCTGGTCAGGGAAGGAACGAGCAAAACGTATTTATGAAGATTTTGCAGCTGTGTTTCGCTCAATTTCTGGGAATTATCAACGGCTTCTTTGATTAATCCTTCATCAAACGTTAGTTCCTGCCCGATTGCCAGGCCGTATGTGCCGGTCCGATCTTTTATGTAATCTTCAATATAGATTTTGTGTTCGGGCGTGATATCTTTTTTAAGATCAGGATGAGATTCTAGATATTGTTTAGTCGCTTTTCTTGCCAGATGGGTGATGCCGGCGCCTTTATTAGCCCTAACGGTAATTTTAGCATTTTCTAATTTAGTCACTTCGGCTTTTTCCTCGGTTTCTGAGGTTCCGGCTGTCTGCTGATTGGTCTGGCCGGTTTGACCGCCAACATTTACCTGTTCGGGCTTGACCGTTCCTTCGTCATTTTCCTGCTGCAGTATATCTTCAATGATTCCTGCTTCATTCGCTTTCTGGTAGTTGGAATAAAGATAGATTCCGCCGGCAATTATCAGAATACCGATTACGGACAAAATAAGATTGGAACGGTTTCTGCCAGACCAAACTGAGAATCGTGACCACCAGCCGCCTTTATTGCCGAATTTAGGACCAGGCATCATCAGGGGTTCTTTCGGGCCTCCTTTTAACTGCTCCATATTTGACACCTCCTTCCGGTTGCCACAAAAACTTTATATCACCAACCATAAAGATTGCTTTAAAAGTGGTGACGCAAAGCCTTTATGGTTGATTAAATTTTATCCTCCTCTCCTCGCTTCGTTCTTTGAAGCGGGTTCCCCTCCAAATTATTTTATGAAAGAACAGTGATAATTTTTAATTTTCCTATTTTTGAGAAAAAGCTTTGATTATCTGGTCCATTTTTCCGTCTAAAATTGCTTCCAAATTATGCCATGATTTGCCAATACGATGATCTGTTATCCTGTTCTGAGGGAAATTGTACGTTCTTATTTTATCGGAACGTTCAGCACCTTTGATTTGTTCTCTGCGCTGCTGGTCAAGAGTCGTTGTCTGCTGGGTCTGCTGGCTTTCGTAGAGCTTGTAACGGAGGATCTCCAGCGCCTTTTCCTTATTTTGACCCTGCGAGCGCTGGGTTCGCGACAAAATGACGATGCCAGACGGAATATGGCGCAATCTGACCGCTGTTTCAACCTTATTTACGTTTTGCCCGCCAGGACCGCCGGCCCTCGCCGTTGTAATCTCTATGTCCGCGGGATTTATCTTTATTTCGGAAGCCTCAACTTTAGGCATAACGGCGACAGTGGCGGTTGAAGTATGAATACGGCCGTTCTTTTCGGTTTTAGGAATTCTTTGCACGCGGTGCACGCCGCCCTCGTTTCTTAGTAAATTATAAGCTTCTGAAGAATTTATTTCAAGCGAAATTTCTTTGTAGCCGCCAGAAGGACCAGCGTTTGAGTCAATCAGGTTTTGCGGCCAACCTCTATTTTGGGCAAAGCGCAAATACATTTTATACAAGTCCATAGCAAAAAGAGCGGCTTCATCGCCGCCTGTTCCGGCCCGAATTTCCAAAATTATACCTTTGGGCTGTTCTAACATTTATTAGTCTTGGTTTTTGGTTTTATCGGCCGGTAATTTTTTTGGTCCTAGCCTTTAATTTTTTTGCCCTTGACATTGCCCCCAGACGAGACCGGCTGATGCGTCTTTTAACCAGTTATTTTTTCCTTTTTTTTATCTGCTTTCCTTTTTCCATCATCTTTTTGAATCTTTCCACTCGGCCGGCTGTATCAACCAGCTTTTCTTTGCCGGTGTAAAAAGGATGACAGGCAGAGCAGATTTCAACAAAAATTTCGGGCTTGGTTGAGCCGACTTTGAAGGTATTGCCGCAGGCGCATTTGGCAACTGCGTCATTGTGATATTTTGGATGTATGTTTTTCTTCATACCAGGTAGTAGAAATTCGACAATATTTTAAATTGCTGCCAGGCAGCAGTCGAATTTTCACTACCTGGTATACTTTAACAGTTTATCATAAAATACGATTTTTGCAATAGATTAATAGTAACTGATTGGCTCCGGATATAAATGTTGATTTATCCAGGAATTCATTATATACTGGTTGCATAAACCAGATAAGGAAACTGACTACCGGAAAGTGGTTAGTTTGTTTTTGGAAACTGGTGAAAATATATTATGGCAGAAGAAAAAAACGAATCAGCACAGATAGAGAAAAAAATAGAAGTTAGGCTGCCGACAGCCGAACAGCTTGTTGAGGCAGGGGTTCACTTCGGGCACAAAACCTCGCGTTGGAATCCAAAAATGGCTTCTTACATTTTCGGCGCCAAAAACGCTGTTCATATTTTAGACATTGATAAGACCCTTTTAATGCTCAAAGAAGCGGCCGAATTTGCAGCTGCGATTGCAGCCAAAGGGGGCCTGTTAATTTTTGTCGGCACAAAACCTCCGGCCAAAAAAATAATCAAGGAAGCCGCCGAAGTTTGCGGCATGCCTTTTGTCAACTTAAGATGGCTTGGCGGCACCTTGACTAATTTTAAGACAATCGGTAAGCGGCTGGAATATTTTAGGGATCTGGAAAGAAAAATGGCCGAAGGAGAGCTCAAAAAATACACGAAGAAAGAACAGCTTGGTTTTTCAAGACAGCTGGAAGAAATGGGAAATATTTTTGGCGGCATAAAAAACTTGACCAAACTGCCCGAAGCTATTTTTGTGACTGATTTAAAGG
Source organism: Candidatus Portnoybacteria bacterium RBG_19FT_COMBO_36_7 (assembly GCA_001819495.1). Lineage (GTDB taxonomy): Bacteria > Patescibacteriota > Minisyncoccia > Portnoybacterales > GWB1-42-6 > CG1-02-40-82. Next base: position 20,074 of record MHMW01000019.1, read on the forward strand.
AGAACCTACTGGCGGTAAAAGAAGCTAAAAAAAGTAAAATAAAAGTGATTGCCATCGCTGATACGAATGCGGACCCAAAAATGGCTGACTTTTTGATTCCGGCGAATGATAATGCAGCTTCTTCTGTTAGAATTATTGTTGATACGATAGCCGATGCAATAAAAGAAGGTAAAAAATAAAAATAATTTATGATTATTACCGCGCAACAAGTCAAGGAATTAAGAGATAAAACACTGGCTTCGGTGTCAGACTGTAAAAAAGCGCTTGAAGAATCCGGCGGCGATTTTGTCAAAGCGCAGGAAATTCTAAGGAGACGCGGCAAGCAGGTGGCGGAAAAAAGAGCGGGAAAAGAAACCAGGCAGGGGATAATTGAATATTATGTGCATTCAAATAAAAAAATAGGCGCACTGGTTGAGTTGAATTGCGAAACTGATTTTGTCGCCAAGAATGATAAATTCAGGGAACTTGCCCATGACATCGCTCTGCACGTGGCAAGCATGAACCCGCAGTATCTTGAAGCAGCAGACATTCCTCAGGAAGTCTTGGAAAAAAAAAGAAACGAATTTATGGAAGAAATCAAAAATTCGGGCAAACCGGAAGCCGTTCAGAAGCAGATATTAGAAGGAAAGATGAAAAAATTCAGCGAGGAAATCAGCCTGCTTGAGCAGCCGTTTGTTAAAAATCCCGATGAGAAAATAAAGGATTTGGTCAATGAATATACGGGTAAGATCGGGGAAAATATAAAAATCGGAAAATTCATCAGGCTTGAAATCTTATGAAGACTCTGATATTAAACATTGCTCCATGGGTTATGGCCGGACTGAGCATAACAAGCATAACTTTTATATTTTTGAGAAAAAGATCTTTGCTTTTGAAATTGCCGGCCAGACCCCCCGAAGGACAGGAACATGTTTCTATTTTTAAGGCTTTGATACAGAAAATAATTATAAGAATGAAAGGGCTGCGGTATTTCAGCTATCAGCCGGCTATGGCCGCCTGGTTTGAAAAGATTCTAAGAAAAATCAGGGTATTGCTTTTGAAAATTGATAATGTCTTCTTAAGAATGATTGGCGCTTCACGCGAAAAGACTCAGATTTGGACAGTGCGCTCGCGTGCCTGGATGGAACAGCATCGGCTGAAAAAAATTAAAAAACTTGAGGTGTTGGAAAAGCTTGATCAAGCTGAAATAATAGAAACCATTCAGAAAGCAAAGGAAGAAGTGAAAAACGGCAAAAAAGAAAAAAAAGAGGAAGAAAAGAAGATTGAAATAAGCGAAGGAGAATTAAGACAAGCTGAAGAAGCCAATTGTATAGATTTGATTGCCCGCGATCCGCGCAACATCGAATCATATCGGCGCCTGGGTTTTCTTTATTGCGAACTAGGCAACAAAGAAGACGCCAAAAATTGTTTCAAGCAGGTTCTAAAGCTCAACCCCGATGATTTGGAGGTAATCAGCAAAATGAAGGAATTGATATAAGAAATGCTCTCAAGTCTGGCGCCTTAGCTCAACTTGCCCCACCATCTTTTGCCGAAGTAGCTCAAAGGTAGAGCAACTGTTTTGTAAACAGTAGGTTGTCGGTTCGATTCCGACCTTCGGCTCTGAAAGGTGCAGGGGCAAAGTTCTTGGTTTAAGTCCCTTCATCGGCTCACTGAATTTCACTCATTTAATTTTGATTTTTGCATTTTGATTTTTGGTTTAATTTTCCGGCGGTGGCAGAGCGGCTATTGCGGCGGTCTGTAACCCCGCAACTGCGGGGCGACTCCTACCTAAAAAGAGGCGATAGCGCGAGAGAGGTATTTTAAAGGGGGCGGGAAAGCACGCAATATTCTTGAAAGTTTAATTAAACAAGGGAAATAACCGGCGGTGGCAGAGCGGCTATTGCGGCGGTCTGTAAAACCGTTTTATGTAGGTTCGACTCCTACCCGCCGGACCATAATAGCTACTAGAAAATAGCTAATATCGAATAGTCGTAAAATCATTTTACTGATCTAATCGCTAGTTGCTAAACCCTAGTTACTAATTTATGACCATTGAAGAACGTTTCAATTTAATAAAGCGTAATACCGCCGAAATTCTGACGGATGAGGAATTGATGGAGCTTTTAAAAACAAAGAAAGAGCCGGTATTATATATCGGTTATGCGACAACCGGCCGGCCGCACATCGGCTACATGATCCCGGCCACGAAGATAAGAGATTTTGTTGAGGCCGGAATTTATGTAAAAATTCTGCTGGCTGATATGCATGCCTTTTTAGATAATATGAAAAGTACACTGGAGCTGGTTGATAAAAGAGTTGAATTTTATAAACATGAATTGCGGGAACTTTATAAAGCGATTGGAATTGACATTTCAAAGATAGAGTTTGTCAAAGGCAGCGATTTTGAGCTGGACAAAAAATACACTCTTGATGTTTATAAGCTGGCTGACGTGACGACTGCCGAGCGCGCTCAGCATGCAGCGGCGGAAGTCGTTAAATTCGGCGAAAATCCCAAACTGGGCGGTTTGCTTTATCCGATATTGCAGACACTTGACGAGGAGCATTTGGGATCTGATATTCAATACGGCGGCACAGACCAGCGCAAGATATTTGGTTTTGCGCGCGAGTCGCATCCAAAAATAGGCCAAAAAAAGCGGGTGGAAATTATGACACCGATGCTGCCCGGTATCTCAGGCAGAAAAATGAGCG
>MHMW01000020.1 GCA_001819495.1 Candidatus Portnoybacteria bacterium RBG_19FT_COMBO_36_7
CCATGACCGAGCTGGGCGGTCATGCTATTTTTCTTGATTCAAGAACCAGCCAATTTGCGCTAACCGATTTTGGTGACGAAATTAGAGCAGTTATGCGATATGGCGATATTTTGATGTTTCGGGCGCTCAAAGCGGCCGATGTTCAGCAAGCAGCCTCTTATAATCAAATTCCAGTCATTGATGCTTGTAGCGAGAAATATCATCCTTGTCAGGCCCTGGGCGATATTTTAACCATGATTGAACATTCAGGGAGCATAAATAAAATTGGTAAAATAGCTTGGTTGGGAATTCAGAATAACGTTTCAAATACTTTGAAGCTGGCCTGTGCAAAATTGGGCATAAAAATGAACTTTATTTCACCTGAACAGGACGCAGCCAGCATTGATAAAGAGCTAGACAAGCAGGCGGAGCAGATAGGAAATATTAAAAAAATTACTGATCTAAAAACCGCACTTGCCGGCGTCAGTTATGTTCATACAGATACCTGGATGAACATGGAATTTTTTGAAAACGGCAATGTGAAGCCGGAATTTAAAAAAGAGTATGAACGAAGAGTAAATATTTTTACGCCGTATCAGCTTAGTGCAAAAATTATTGACAAATTTTCTCCCAAAGCAAAAACCATGCATTGCATGCCTTGCCATATCGGTTATGAGATAACTAGAGATGCGGTCGATCATAGAAACTCGATTATATTTGATCAAGCGGAGAATCGTCTTCATGTTCAAAAAGCTATTATTTTATGGCTCCTGGGGAAGAAAAGTAATCCAATATTATAAAAATATTTTTAATAAATTCCATGAATAAAATGAAAGGTAAAAGAATTCTGATTTTTCAGCAAAGAGGCTGGGCCATAAATATCGGCCACTTTTTGGCAAAAAAACTGCAGGGGGAGGGATGCCGCCTGGCCGCGATTACACTAAAGCGCACTACACACGAATTCATTTTGAACCAGTCGGAAGTGAAATACGATATGATCATCAGCAACGATGAAATTATGGGCCGCCCGAAGGATTATTTGAAAGGGGACACTTTTTCTTTGGCCGAAATATGCAGAGACCTGGGGATAGATTCTATTTGGCCGCTCGTTTCAACACTGCGCAATCATGTCCGATCTTATAAAGACAAATATTATTACGGTTTTAAGCAGAACGTTCCCGACGAAGATATTATTGATTACGTGATGGCGGTTTACAAATGCATCAGGGAGATATTTGGTAAGTTTAAACCAGATTTTATCATTGCTCCGAATTTTGTATCCCTGCCCCATATAATGATCAGTCTTTATGCCGAACGTCGAGGGATCAAAATGGTTTCTGTTACAGATTCAAAAATAAGAGGCATCTATATTTTTTCGTATAGTTATCGCGATGACAAAGGGTCATTTTATAATAGAGTCGACGAGTTAAATACCGGCCAAGCGGAAACAAAAAACAGAAAACCCGCAAAGGAATACATCAGCAAATTCAGAGAAAGCTTCATTGGCCAGGATTACACGGATAAATGGGAATTAAAAAGGAAAAAGAGGACTTTATGGCAAAATATCAGATTTGAATTATCGCCTTATAGAACAATAGCTGGCTGGTATTTGAAAAAACATCAAAAGAAAAATTTTCTTGAAAGCACAGGCATAACGATAGATTATCGCCCGCCGCGGATCATCTTAAGGGATCATTATAGTCAGAAGAGGTATCGCAAGTTCATGAATAGATTTAATTATTACCCTTTTGAAAAAATAAAGAAATTTGTTTATTTTCCTCTTCAGTTCCAGCCCGAAGCAAGCATAGACGTGATTGCTCCTTATTTTAACAATCAAATTGAGATAGCCCGTCAGATAGCTTTATCGCTTCCCGACGACTATACGCTTGTCGTCAAAGAGCACCCAGAGATGATCGGGTTACGGCCGCCTTCTTACATTGATAAAATAGACAGAACAGTCAATGTTAAATTGGTTGATTACAGAATATCAAACGAGGAAATTTTGAAAAAAGCAGATCTAATAATAGCAGCGAGCGGTACAACCATCACTGAGGCAGCCTTTTTGAATAAACCGGTTATTCAGTTCGGGAATCTTGGCACAACTTTGAAACTGCCAAACGTTTTTAAACATTCAGACATGACAACGCTTTCTGAAAAAATTAAGGATGTTTTAAAAATTAATTTAAATATCCCAGAATATGAAAGGAGGTTAGAAAATTATGTGGCCGCCGCCTATGATACGGGTTTCGATATCGGCTATATGACTATTTGGGAGAAAGGGAAAAAGGATAAAATCGATGCCTTATGGGAAGTTTATAAGAAAGAAATTGAAAGGGCACTATGACGCTGATTATTTATAAAATCCATTAATTTATGAATATAAAATATTATTTCAGCAAAAAATTCATTAAGAAAAACTTTTTGGGAATTATTTTACCCCACTTTTTAACTTTTTTGTTCAGAAGAAAAATTTTTAATATCAAATATCAAAACATTTGTATAAAATTAACATCGTTATTGTTCGACGGGGATATTATGTATCATCATTTCCACGCCTATTACAGATCCAAGGCAAATTTTTCCACTGATAAATGGGAGCGTTTGAATATTGATCTATCGTCTGGAGCCACTTTGTATATTGATATCGGGGGTTATAACGGAATATTCGGATTACTGGCTGCTAAAAACAATCCCAATATTAAAGTCCATATATTTGAACCTAATTTATTGAGCGCTTATGTCATACATAGAAATATCATATTAAATGATATTAAAAATATAAACCTGCATCATGCCGCGGTAGGCAAAGCAACCGGTGTCGTGCCAATCAGCATAAATAAAAACGGCACTCGTGTTCAAACAAAAAACGAAATTAACTTTCTCAAAGTTAATTGTTTGGCCATAGACAGCCTGATCAATTCGTTTGCGGATAAAGATTTTGAAAATGTCGTAGTAAAAATAGATTCCGAGGGATTCGAAAAACAATGCCTGGAAGGCATGGAGCAATTTATAAAAAAATGTAAAAGATTGAACATTACACTAACCATTCATTCAAAGATTATAAGCAGTTACGGTTATACGGAAAAAGATTTTTACGATACGGCAGAAAGGTTAGGGCTTAAATTAATAGATAGCGAACGATTTAGCGAAGGGGTTGAGCTTCAGCTTCAAAAACATTAACATCTATTTTTGATTTATGTATAATAAACCATTCAAAAAACTGCCAGAATTACTTTTTCGTCTATATGCCTGGCAATTGAAGAAATCTTATCCGAACTATCAGCCAATTTTCAATAAGGGTAAATTAATAGCAGGAGGAGACAGAAGTTGTTTTGACAGATGGGAGTTTATAAAAAAAGAGATTATCAGATATAAAGCTAAATCTTTTTTAGACCTCGGTTCAGCTGAGGGTTATTATGTTTTTCAGGCGGCTAAAGAATGTCATTGTGTTTCATTAGGAGTTGATGCTGACATTCGAAGATTGGCTATGGCGAATCATCAGTTAATTCTGGAAAAAATTAACTCAGCCGGGTTTATGTTTGGAGTAATAGACGAAGAATTTCTGGAAAAAATTCCGAATTTTGATGCGGTTATTTTTATGTCTGTGATGCACCATATAATGTCTTCAAAGGGGGAAGAATATTCCAGGAATATTCTGAAAAGAATTAGATCTAAAATCAGCAAGTTTTTAATTTTTGAAATGGGGCAGTCAGATGAATCAAAAAATAAATGGGCCGTAAAGCTGCCGGATATGGGAGCAGATCCTCATCAATGGATCGTAGATTTTTTGATTTCCTGCGGATTTTCTAACGTGATTGAAATAGGCGAAAGCGATTCATACCAAAAAGACAGAAAAAGAGCGATATTTAAAGCTGAACCATGAATTTAAAAAAATCAAAAAATAAGCTTTTGAGAGACTCCGGCGCATTGGTTTTCGGGCAGGGTGGGCGGATGTTTAAGATCCCTATAATGCCGGCGGTATTTACTGAAATGAAGCTGGAAAAAGACAATTTTTTTCAAGTAAAAAAGGATATTTTTTTTAGCAATTATTTAATAGATGTTAAATTTATCGGATTCATCCAAATTACTCCCCGATTGACAGAGCTTGAAAAAAATGACGGAGAAGCAGAAATTATTAGAAAATATTTTTACTCAGCATTTGCGGGCAGAGATGATTGGCCAAGGGAAACTTTATTAAATTTAATACCCGGTGATTATTTTTTCAGGTTTTTATCAGAAGAAAAAAAAGGAGAAGAAGTGGATCATTGGAAAGATTTTTTTAACGGCATTTTTCTGCCGAAATCCTCCTGCCACGGAGATTTTCATGCCGAAAACGTCCTTTTGAAAGACAAAAAATTATATTTTATAGACTGGACCAGATATGAAGCAAGTTCCAGCCGGTATTTTGATTTAATAGATTTCTTCATATTTTCCCAAAAGGAGCAGGGAGAAGGCTGGATGAGTTTTTGGAAGAAAGCACTAAATACAAACCCGGGAGAATTATACGGAATTGAAATCATAAAAGACTATTTGATTGCTTATGCGTTTTGGAAAATATCCCAGGAATTAAAAACTTTATACCAAAGAAAAAAATTAAGCAGGCAAAAAGGAAAAAAATATTTAGTTTTTCTGGATGATCTTCAAAAAATAATTAAAGATATAAAAAAAGATGAGTTTACCAGATAAACTTTTGGAAATTTTATGCTGTCCCAAGCGCCACTGCCGTGGGGATTTGTTTCTGGCTGATAAAGGATCCGTTTTAGAGTGCTCCTATTGCGGGGATGAATATCCGATTATTGATGGTATTCCGATACTTTTTCCTAACGCGGCCTATTCTCCCGATATTCATAATAGGCATTGGGATCAGAAAGCCAATGCGGCCTCATACGCTAAAAAATACAATACTTATTTAAGAAAAGAAGGCGCGCCTTGGGGGCTTTATACCCATCATTCTGAAATGTCGGCGATAAAAAAATTAACTGATGGAATTGATTTGGCGGAAAAAACCATTTTGGACTGCGGCTGCGGCAATGGCCGGCTTTTATCTCTGTATCCCGAAGCGGGTTTGAAGATCGGCATTGATTCTTCGCTGGTATTACTGCAAGCCGCCAAAAAGCGCGAGCCAGATTTTTTCTTTGTTTGCGCCCAATTAGAAGACATGCCTTTTAAGGATGCAATTGCTGATTTTTCAGTGAGCGTGCGCGTATTCCAGCATTTAAGGAAGCCGGAGCATGCATTTGGAGAAATGGTCCGTGTGACAAAGCCATCGGGCCATGTGGCGCTTGAACTTTATAATAAGCTGAATTTGAAAGAGCTGTATAAGCGTTTCCGGATGACCAAATGGATGGAAAAAATAAAATCCTGGGGTCTTGTCTACGACAGATATTATTCGTTCAGAGAAATAAAAAAATGGTGCCGGGATAATTTTGTAAAACCCCAAAAATATGCTGGAGCAGGCTGGGGAATAAATTTCTATCTTTTTGAGCCAATAAAATTCAGGCGTTTGGCTCCCGATTGGCTGCAGAAATTGGTTTATGCGTTTTTTCTGAAAGTTGAAAATATTGTCGGAACTTGGCCATTTTTTTCAAAAACAATGGAGAAAATTTGTGTAATCGGCAGTCTGCAGGCCAAATCAAAAATAAATATTATTGGCCGGGTATCGGATAAGATTCGGAAACATTTTGATTTGAAGCGCGCTAAGAAGTTTGAAACCATTCTGAATGAACGCAATTATACTATGGTTTCCGATGATAAGTATCATCTTTTGCAGACTTTAGAGTGGTTAAAGCGGGCGCAGGATGTGACGGCCGATTCCGGCGTCAGCCGGGGATGGAGTTTTGTGCGGGGGAGTAAAAGCAATGATTCCGGATGGCAATCGTCCTACCCAGAAACTACAGGCTATATTATCCCGACATTTATATCAGCTTTTAAATTATTTAACAATGATAATTTTCTGCGTCGGGCTAAGCTGATGGCTGATTGGGAGACCAATATAATGTTTCCTGACGGAGCAGTTCATGGAGGCAATATTGCTCAAAAACCCAGCAAGGCTATTTTTGACACTGGTCAAGTCATGCGAGGCCTAATAGCATTATATGAATTTACTAAAGAAGAAAAATATTTAGCATCAGCAAAAAAATCGGCGCGTTGGATGCTAGAAAAAGAATATAACAAAGAAGGTCGCTGGATCGAGAACAATGCTGACTGCGTCAATCCTTATTCGACCACTTATAATACCTTTGCGGCTGCGCCAGTAGCGGAGCTGGGAAAAAAATCTGGCGATAAAGAGTTTCAAGAACTTGGAAGGAGGGTTGGTCGATCTGCTTTAAAAGCCCAGAATAAGAATGGGTGGTTTGAAGGCGCTGATTTTTCAGGTCGTCCGGATGCTTTGCTGCATACTATAGCTTATACAATAGACGGGCTTTGGGATTTGGGACAGATATTGGATGAAAAAAATTTTTGTGATGGGGCGAAACAGGCCTTGGATGGTGTTATATCTAAAATGGATGAGTTAGGCAGAATACCGGGTCGTTTGAATGGAAATTGGGAAGGAATTTCAAACTGGTGCTGCTTGACCGGAATCGCCCAGATTGGCCTGACCTGTATGAAAATATTTAAAAAGACAGCTGACGAAAAATATTTTCAATCGGCAAAAAAGGCTAAGGAATTTTTAAAGACCTGTCAAAATAACATCGACGACAGTTATGGCGGTGGCAGAGGAGCTTTATGGGGCAGCTGGCCGATTTCCGGCGAGTATGGAAGATTTGAGGCGCTTAATTGGCCGGCGAAATTTTTTGCTGATTTACTTATCTGTTTTATAGAAAAAAATGGAAAATAAAGATTTAAAAGTATTATGTCTGAGTTTTTGGACCCCGCCGATTGTCAGGCCGCAGTCTATTTTAATTGGCAAAATGATTCCGGAGTGGGTTAGACAAGGAATAAATCCGGTTATCTTGACTTATGATATTTGCGGTGATTGGCAGATTGATTTGCCAATTTATAAAATTCCTCAATTTAAGATAAATAAATATTTAAATAAACTGAAACTGGCGACAATTTTGGAATATTTTTATTATCGTAAACTTTTAAGAACAGCCAAGAAGATAATAGAGGAATATCAGATAAATCTTATTTTTTCTTTTTCAAATCCCCAGGCAAGCAATATTTTGGGGGCAATGATCAATAAAAAATTAGGCATTAAATTTATTTCTCATTTCAGCGATCCATGGTTTGATAATCCTTTTAAGTCTTTTTCCTGGCTGGGCGCAAAGAAAGTTTTGGCCCAAGAAAAATACATAATCAAACATAGCGCCAGAGTGATTTTCATAACCGAAACAATGAAAGAACAAGTGATGAGAAAATATCCTCAAAAATGGCAAGACAGTGCAAGAGTCATTTCCCATTGTTATGATTTGAAAGATTATCCGGATATAGAAAATAAAAGCGGCAAATACATTATTAGTTATGTCGGAGCTTTTTATGGGAAAAGGAATCCTAAAATTTTATTTCAAGCGCTAAGAAAATTATTGGATGTTGACAGATTGAAAGACAAATTTAAATTTCGAATAATCGGCGGCGCGGTTGATTACATCGCCTATAAAGAAAATCTGCAGGAACTGATCAAAGATCATGGTTTAGAACATGTAATAGAATTGATTTCGCAGGTAGATTATAAAAAGAGTCTGGAATATATGAAAACATCGGATTGTTTAGTAGTTATAGACGCTGATTACCAAAATAGCCCTTTTTTAACCTCAAAAGTAGTTGATTATGCCGGCAGCGGCAGGGCAATTATTGGCATTACTCCCGAAAATTCTCCGACAGCAGAATTTTTAAAGAAACTGGGCTATTGGTCTTTTAGTTATAATCAGATTGATGAATTAGCGGATCATTTAAATAAATTAATTTTAGGAGAAATAAAACCACAAATAGATAAAGATTTTTTGGGTCAATTTAATATAACCAATACTACGGCAAAATTAATAAATCAATTTAAAGAAGTTTTAGGAGAAATATGAAAATAGCCCTTATTTTAGGCACCAGGCCCGAAATAATCAAAATGTCACCCTTGATCAGAGAACTGGACAAAAGAAATCTGGATTATTTTATTTTGCACACCGGCCAGCATTACGATTATGAAATGGACAGGGAATTCTTTGAAGAATTAGATCTTCCGGAACCCAAATATAATTTAAGCGTCGGAAGGAACGAATATCGCAAGCAGATCGGGCTTATGGTTCAGGAAATTTCAAAGATATTAATTAAAGAAAAACCGGACATTGCTTTTGTTCAGGGTGATACCAATAGTGTTTTGGCCGGCGCCTTGGCCGCCAATAAGACTGGAATAAAAATTGCTCATCACGAAGCCGGCTTAAGAAGCCATGATTTATCAATGCTGGAAGAAACCAATCGAATAATAACCGATCATATCTCGGATTATCTTTTTGCGCCGACAAAAAACGCGGTTAAAAATTTAAAAGAAGAAGGTCTTGGGAAGGAAAAAATTTTTCTGACGGGCAACACGATCGTAGACGCGATTTATCAAAATATTCAGCTGGCCAGCAAAAAAAATGACATTCTTAAAAAACTGTATTTAAAAAAAGGCAATTATATTTTAGTTACCGCTCATCGGGCAGAAAATGTTGATATCAGAGAGCGCCTAGAAGGAGTTTTAGAGGGAATAGCTTTAGTTGGGCAATATTTAAAAATGCCGGCGATTTATCCTTTGCATCCAAGGACATCAAATAATATAAAAAAGTTTAAGTTAAAAATTAAACCTGAAATAAAAATCATAGAACCATTAGGATATTTAGAATTTTTACAGCTTGAAGCCAACAGTAAATTGATTATTACTGATTCGGGGGGGTTACAGGAAGAGGCAAGTATTTTAAAAGTTCCGTGCGTCACAGTGAGAGATAACACGGAGCGACCAGAAACAATAGAAGCAGGAATTAATATTCTTGCCGGCGCCAAACCGAAAAAAATACTGAAATCAGCCAAGCTTATATTAAAAAAACAAAAAAATTGGCCTAATCTTTTTGGCGATGGTCATGCAGCCGAGAAAATATTAGACAAAACAGAAGCATTATTTAAAAAAAGAAAGGATAAGATCCGACTCATATAGAAATTAGTAAAAGATAAAAATTTAAAAATAAAAAATAAGCCTCTTTCAGGCTTATTTTTAATACAGTTATTTTTTATCTTCCTCCGCGCCCCATGATGATTCTGATAGTTTTTAAAATAATGCTGAAGTCAAGCACAAACGAGCGGTTTTTGAGATAGAAAAGGTCGTATTGAAGTTTTTCTGTGGTATCTTCAATTGAGGCGCCGTATTCAAAATTTATCTGTGCCCAGCCGGTCAGTCCGGGTTTTACCAAATGCCTGATTTGATAAAAAGGGATTTGCCGCTGGAGGTTGACTCCAAAGACAAACTCCGGCCGCTCGGGCCGCGGCCCGACAAAGGACATGTCGCCGCGCAAAACATTATATAATTGCGGCAGCTCGTCCAGCCGTAAAGCTCTCAAGAATTTTCCGACTTTCGTCACTCGCGGATCATTCACCTGCGCCCATTGGGCGCCGTTCTTTTCAGCGGCGTCTATCATAGAGCGGAATTTATAGACATTGAAGATCTGGCTGTTTTCGCCAACCCTTTTTTGCTTATAAAACGCCGGGCCCGGCGTATCAAGCTTGATGGCCAGAATAATAAAGGGATAAAAAGGCAATGAAACAATTCCCATTGCCAGAGCGTAGATAATATCAAGCACTCTTTTAATTGTTTCGTACAGATTTTTCTTTTCGATCATCAGATTTTCCAGGAACCAAACTTCTTCAATGGCCGAAATAGGAACTTTGCCGGTTATTTTTTCATAAAACGTCGGCAGATCAAACAAGGTTATGTTTAGAGGCAGGCAGTGATACAGATTTCTAACTAAGTTCACGTCTTTATGGGGATCTATGGCGGTAACAATAACCTGGATTTTGTCCTGAACTATCCGTTCTATCATATCAAAGATAAGTTCAATGTCTTTTGGCAGGACAGTTCTTTTTATCCGGAAGCCAAACTGAGGATTGCTTTCAATATATTTTATCAGGTCTTTAGTTTCTTTTGTTTCGCCGATGACGAGCACATTATCCAGAAGAGCGCCTGAAATAAGCAAATGATTATAGATTTGCCGCCAGATGATGAATAAAGCCGCAAAAACTGCGATATTTAAAAATAGAATTGTTTTTGGCGTGATGCCAAAATAAGGAATGAAGTAAAAAAACGCCACCGAAATCCCGATATTGATAAGAAGCGCTTTGATAAGGGTCGAGAAAAAATTCAGATTGTTTCTGGCAATATGCAGGTCGTAGAGCCCGATTATGTAAAATATCATCAGCCAGACAAAATATATGATTGTGAAAGGAATAAAATGCTGGGCTGTCTGTTCTAATTTCAGATAGCCGGCGTTAAAGCCTGAGCGCAGATAAAGAGAAAACCACAAAGATAAATAGAGAACAAATATATCTCCGGCAAAGAGTAACCCCCTTTTTATTTTAGCTCCCAGCGTTCCCATGTCAGGCAGTAAAAATTAGACTTTTAATAAAAAATTGATATAATTATAAAACTTTTTATTTTCTATGCCAAGAAAGTATAAAAATTCTATGCTTTATTCTATTTCACAGGACGGTCAAATTTCTACTAACCTGGCATAATTTGAATTAATTCATTATAACAGTTTTTCTGCTTTTCGCAATATTGGATGTTAATTTAAATTTTTGACGGCATAAATTTATTAATATATAATGAAATTAATCTGAATGAAAAAGATATTAATAAAATTTACCTGCTCTCCTTCTAAAAATTATACAGCCTTATCAGAAGAAGCTTTCGGGCAAATGAAAAATATATTTCTAAGAAATTCAATATTTTGGATGAAAGTGTGGGGGATTATTTTTATCTCGGCAGTTTTTTTTATTTTGCCGATTTTTGCCAAAGCCGCCAATTTGGGCGAGCGCACGCCGTTTTTTGTAGAGAATTCATATGATTTACTGGACAGAAGCGCCCTGATGGCAACTTTGCAGGAAGTGAGCGCAAAAGCTTATTTTTATACGGAAGATGAATGGTGGAATAGCCTTAGCTCTCAGGATAACGCCAAAGCATTGATACGTGCTTTGGCGCTTGAATTTGATCAGAAAATATATCCTAAATTAACTCAGGTTTATGGTTCGCCATGGGAGCCAGGAATTGATAACGACCCAAGAATTACGATTCTTATTTCCCGCATCAAGGAAGGGGCAGGCGGCTATTTTAATTCCGGAGATGAGTATACAATAGAGCAGGTCGCAACTTCAAATGAGCGGGAAATGATATACCTTAATTCAATGTATCTTGATTCTTCCCGGGCAAAGAGCTTTCTGGCACACGAATTTCAGCACCTTATTACTTTCTATCAGAAAGATAAGCTTCGAGGAGTTTCTGATGATGTCTGGCTTAATGAAGCGCGTTCCGAGTACGCCTCGACATTGGCCGGATATGACGATTTTTTGGCGGGCAGCAACCTTGAAAAAAGAATTATAGATTTTTTTAAGGATCCATCCGATTCTCTAACCGAATGGGTAAACGTTTCAACCGATTACGGCTCAGCCAATCTTTTTATGCAGTATCTTGTCAGCCATTTCGGAAATCAAATCCTGACAAAAATTATACAAAGCCCGCTCACCGGCATTTCCAGCATTAGCAACGCCTTAAAAGAAATAGACTCAAATAAAACCGCTTCGGATGTTTTTTTTGAATGGTCTGTCGCAAATTATTTAAATGATTGTAAGGTTGACGGCCAGAAATATTGTTATCTTTCCAATGCCCTCACAGAAAAGATAAAGGTATCCCCGACGGTTTCTCAGCTTCTGTCAAACTCGGGAATTTCTTCTGTCAGCTGGACAGATTTTGTCAAAGACTGGAGCGGGCACTGGTATAAATTTACCGGCGGCAATGCCAATCTTAAAATAAATTTCAAAAAAGCCGCAGGCACAACATTTAAGGTAGCTTATATCATTCAGAGAATAAATGGCTCAGCGGAAGTCAAGTTCATTAATCTTGATGCCAACGGCGAGGGGATTGGATTAGTTGAAAATTTCGGCACCGATGTCGTTTCAATAACTTTGGTTCCTGTCAGCATAACAAACACTTCCGGCTTTAGCGCTTCGGAGCCCTACCGCACTTTTACCTATAACGTCAGCCTGACAACAGAAGCAGTCTTTCCTCAGACGCCTCCCTCCTCACCAGTGTCTTCGGGCGTGTCTCCAAATTATCCGGAAGGCTCGCTTGTTCGCGCCAAAGGGGACTACAAGGTTTATGTGATAAAAAACGGCTATAAGCGCTGGATACAGAATTCTGAAATTTTCAAATATTATCCGCATTTTGGCTGGCAGGCAGTGATTGAGGTTACACCCGAAGAGCGGGATTGGTATCGCGATTCTTGGTTGGTTCGCGCGGACGGCGATAAAAGAGTTTATGAAGTCAATGGTGACGGCACAAAATACTGGCTCAATATGACGGCTGAAGAATTTTCGCAGACCGGCCGAAAATGGGACATGGTTTATATCGTCAACAATTCAGAAAGAGATTTTTACAGAACCGGAGCGGATGTAAGGTATAAGTAGTTTTATAATAAGCGGGCGGAAGATACGTTTTCTTGTTGCGGAACTCGCGCCGCCTTTGGCGTCGCTCAGACAGTCCTCGCTGCAAAAACGCACCTTCCGCCCGTTTTTTGTTTGGGGGATGGTGGGGCTGGACAAACCAGCCGCGTTGTTTTATTATGGGGTATTATTTAGGTATTATTTAGGAGGGAACAGTTCTTAAAATAACCTATAGAAAAGCCCGCTGTCGCTAAAGCTATGGCAGGGCAAAGGAGGGTAAAAATATGGCAAAAGTGTTGGTTATTGGCTGCGGGAATGTTGGAAGTGTTGGGCTTCGAAAGATGGTTCAATGGCCGAGAATTTTTTCGGAAATTTATGTAGTAACGCGGACAACAGAGAAATCGTTTAAGGTCAAAAAAGCAATTTTGGAAAAATTCCCTGGAATTTTCAATATCCACAAAGCAGACGTAAGCAACTTTGTAGGCTTGGTGAAAATTCTTGGATTGGTTAAGCCGGATCTGGTAGTCCACTGGGGACATCCTTATGACAATTTAACCATAATGGATGCCTGTATAGAATTTGGCGTTAATTACATCGATACTGCTTGTTATGAAGAGCGCGACAAATATGGTTTTTCGCACGAACGGCAATGGTTGAGAAGCGATGCGTTTGAAAACAAAAAACTTCTTGCACTCCTTGGGTGTGGGTTTGATCCCGGAGTAACAAATATCTTTTCTGCTTATGCCAGAGATTATCTTTTTGACGAGGTTCACACGATTGATATTCTTGATTGCAATGCGGGTACGAAAAATGTCAAATTTGCGCCAAATTTTGATCCGGAGTTGAACCTTCGAGAACTGATTTTGCCCGTAAAATTCTGGCAAAAAGGGGATTGGCAGGAACGAGGTAGGATTTTTGATCTCGATGCCGGACATTTTCCGTTTAAATTTCCCGAAACGGGAGTAGTTTCAAGTCCATACCTCATGTACCATGAGGAGATGGAAAGTATCATTAAGCATATGCCGCATTTAAAACGCATCAGGTTTTGGATGACGTTTTCAAAAGAATATCTAACGTATCTGCGCGTGCTTTACAATGTTGGCCTGACAAGAATTGACCCGGTTGATTATGAGGGGGCGAAGATTGTTCCCGTTAAGTTCCTTGATGCTATTTTGCCAAAAGGCGAAGAGTTTAATCAAAGTTATCGTGGCAAGACCTGCATCGGGTGCCTTATCTCCGGCGTCAAAGGCGGAAAGAAAAAAGTTATTTTTATCTATAATGTTAAGAAACACGAGGACGCCTTTGAAGAAACTGGTGGCAATGCGATAGGATATACCACAGCGATTCCGACCGTAACGGCGGCAAGACTCATATTGGAAGGTAAGTGGGGAAAGGGCGTTTACGGAGTCAGAAATACCGAGGATTCGGTATTTGATTCCAGGGTCTTCCTCAACGATTTGGCTGTTATGGGATTGCCTTGGAAGATTGTGCAACTGAAAGAAATTCCAGCGCCACTCAGGAGAAATTATTGAATTCTGAATGCCAAAGGGATATTAATATCCCTTTGGCATTTTTTTATTTTAGGAGTATAATAATTTTTATGACGACAGAAGATAAATTCAAGAAAAATGAATTGTTAGCCAATCACACTACATTGCGCATCGGCGGGCCGGCAAAATATTTTTTTGAAGCAAAAGAAAAAAAGGAATTGATTGAGGCTTTAAAATGGGCGAAAGAAAATTCCGTGCCATATTTTATTTTGGGCGGCGGAAGCAATTTGTTGGTAAGCGACAAGGGATTCGATGGGCTAGTTATAAAAGTTAGAAGTGAAAAGTTAAAAGTTAAAAGTGAAGGTTCAAAATATATAGTAGAGGTTGAAGCCGGTGTCCCGTTAATAAAAATAATTTTGGAAACGACAAAAGCTGGATATTCGGGCGCGGAATGGGGATATGGGATTCCCGGCACCATTGGCGGCGCGATTTGCGGAAACGCCGGGAGGCTGGGACAGGATATCTCGCAGGTTATTGAAAGTGTTATAATTTTGGACGAAAATCTGGCGGAGAAAGAATTAAATAAAGAAGATTGCAGGTTTACTTATCGTGAAAGCGTTTTTAAAAAAAACGGCTGGATAATTTTGAGCGCAACATTGGTTCTTAAAAAAAAAGAGCAGAAGTTGATTGATGATATTTTGGACGAAGCAAAAAAAGTAGTTAAAGGATATCCACCATTTCCTTCGGCCGGCTGCGCCTTTAAAAATTACGAGATTAAAAATAACAATGGCCAGTTGCCCAAAGAACATCCGGAACTTGAATCTCAAATTCGCGGTGGAAAAATTGGCACGGGATATTTAATTGATGCATGCGGATTGAAACAAAAACAGATTGGTGGGGCAAAAATTTGGGAAGGCCACGCCAATTATATTATAAACACCGGAAATGCCCGGGCAGAAGACGTTATTTCGCTGATTGATATCTGCAAAAAATCAGTTAAAGAAAAATTTGGCATTGAACTGGAAGAAGAAATAAGATTGTTGGGATTTTAAAAATATTTTGCTGCAAAAATAAATCACAGCCGCCAATTTTAAAAGGCGATTTGTGATTTTTTATTTTTCTATTGCATTTTTAAAAATAAAGGCGTAAAATTAAAAATAGAAATAAAAAAATAAAAAAAGTGGAAAACTTTTATTGCATAAAAAATTTATGAAGTTTATTATAAAAAGTAAGGACATAAAAATTTCGCAAGATTTAAATTTATATATTGAAAAAAGGATCGGCAAGCTTGGAAAGTTTCTGGAAGACATTAATCCGGAACTGATTGAAGCAATTATTGAATTTGAAAAAATAATCGGCAGGCAAAAACAGGGAGAAATTTTTGAAGCCCATATCAATCTGCAGTTTCCTGGTAAATTTTTCCGTTCCGAAGTCCGCGGCGAAAATTTTTTCTCGATGATAGACGATGCAAAAGAAGAATTAGAAATAGAAATTATAAAACATAAAACAAAAAAAGAAACATTATTTATAAGAGGAGCCAGGAGTTTCAAAAAACTTTACGGCATATCGCCACTAGCCAG
>MHMW01000021.1 GCA_001819495.1 Candidatus Portnoybacteria bacterium RBG_19FT_COMBO_36_7
AGAGTGAAAATTCCTGAAGTGGTGATCGGAGAGCCTGAAACCTTGAGGCCGGTTGGGGTGGAGAGAGCCACTGAAGTGACAGTGCCTCCGGCTGCTCCGCCTGAAATACAGACTCCGTTAATGGCAAAACATCCGGAAGAAATATCAATGCCGTTGGCAAAAGTGGAAGTTGAATTTCCGCCTAAATAAGAACTGGCTCCCAATTGCAGAAGTCCTCCGACATATAGATTGCCGGCAATCGTTGAAGTGGCGGTAGTTGAATATATACTCAAATATTCGGCGGCAACCAGACCGTCAATCGAAAGTTTTGCATACGGGCTGGAAGTTCCGACGCCAACAAAATCTGCAATATCTGTTAATCTTACAACCGTGCCGTCATCAGTCCATCCGGCAGCAACCGAACCACCTCCGCTTGAAACTGTTGACCAATACATTTGGTTGCTGCCATTGGTGGTTAAAACTTGTCCCGCGCTGCCTGGACCAGCCGGCCACTGAAGACCGTTAATTGTCACCTGACCCAATGTATCA
The DNA here is from genome assembly GCA_001819495.1 of Candidatus Portnoybacteria bacterium RBG_19FT_COMBO_36_7. GTDB lineage: Bacteria > Patescibacteriota > Minisyncoccia > Portnoybacterales > GWB1-42-6 > CG1-02-40-82. The sequence continues at coordinate 529 of MHMW01000021.1, forward strand.
ATCCTTTGTGCCGGTGCCCAATTATACACATAATTATTTATCTGTGTGTTCGTTAAGCTTGAAAGAGACTGGAAAATTGCTGATTTCGCATCAGCTATCTCAAGCATCATTCTTGCTTCCAAGGCAGTCAGATCAGCTGATTCTACCCGCTCGGTGATTCTTGTAATTTCTGTCACTTTTTCCGTTAGTCTTAACTTCTCGGTTTCTCTCTGAATAATTTTTGTTATTTCCGCTCTGTCTTCTCCGCCTTCGCCGATCAGTGTTTCTTTTTCAGTGTAATAGGTCTTGCGCAAAATAACCAAGCTCGGAATCTCCGGATATGGTTTGCCAAAAACAAAATAGCTGAATTTCGTTTCGGCTTTCCTAAATGCAAGACTGATTTTGTCAAAGAGCGTAATCGCTATATTGGCAACGCTGTTTTTTGTGTTACCAAGATTGTCTGGAATGTTGGCAGGAAGATTTTTCGCAGTCTCAAAAAATTCTTCGTTGTTCTTTAAAATTCCCAGTTCTATATTTTTAGAAGAATCGCCCGGCATGAATCGCGAACGAACGGCCAATGTAATATTATCAAAAGTATTTTCTGCTATTGTTCGCATAAGGGTGGGCGTCTTTTTTGCGCTTTCCCCCATTTCAAGAATTGATATGCCGAGCTTCCCTGATTTTTCAGGAATCAGGCTATTGGCAGAAATCAATAATTCTTGAACTTTTTCTGAGGCGATCCGCCATGAAAATTTATGACCGATGTTTTTAAAACCCAAAATAATATTATCTGGAGAAACAGAAGAAATTACTTCTTCGCTTTTGTCTGCCAAATCAGAATAGATTTCTTTGGACACAAAGGGACCCTTGTCTATAAGTCTTGCCACTCCGTTACCAATAACGTCATGAGCCCCTTTATTTGTCGCCAGCAGAAGAAAACCAAACACCGCAAGACCCGTTAAAGCTCCGGCTAATATTTGCCTTATTTTTATTCGAGGTTGTTCGTTTAATATCCAATCATTAATAAACCTTAATAATTCTATTGGTGAAATAAGTAATAATTTAACCTCTTGTCTTAAATTCAACAAACGGCTTTGTGATTTTTCGCTGGTCAGTTTTCCGATAAAATTATGGGAATCGGCAGTTGTTAAAATTTTTCCAATGGTATTTTTAACCCTATAAAAAAGCAAAATCCAGAAATTTTTTATAATTTCTGGCTTATTTGCTTTTATCCTGTTTTCTGACTGTTCCTGCTCTATTTCTCGAGCAACAATCTGTGTTTTTGTTTTTATTAGGCCGGCTTTTGGCTTATTTTTCTCTTTTAACCCCTCACAATAAGCTAAATACTCATATAGCCATTCTTTTGTGGTCAACCAGTTCCGACCTTGCTTTACTGATCTTAATTTCCCCTGCCTGGCCCGCAAACTCAAATATTCCTGTGAATAATGGCACAGGTTGGCTGCCTCTGATAACAGGATAAGATTATTCCCCATATTATCCACTTTTGAGCTCTTGACTTTTGGCATTTTTTAGTATAAAAATAAAAAAGGGATAACTAAAATTAAAAGCACGCATTATTTTTTTGACCGATTTTAATGTTCTGCTTCAAATTAGTTGTCCCTTTTTTATTTTCGTACAAAATATCTTATCCGATACTCTGTATATATATTATCATTCATCATTTTTTTATTCAATATCCGTCAATAGCCTTATCCGATATCGGATAAGGCTATTTTTATTGAAATCGGATATTAATTTTTCTGCTTTATTTAAGGCATTTTTTTAATTATTGATCTAATCGATGTTCTAATAAACAGTTTATATAAAAGTGTACTGTGGATAATTTTTATATAAAAATCCAATAAAATTTTAATCAAAAAGTTATCCACATATGGCTGGAATCATCTGTTTTTAGACGCCAAGTTCTCGTGTTCAATATTATATAAAAATGTCAGATGATAGATAAAAACTAAAATAATGATAATGATTTTTATATAATTCACCGGAATAACCATTCTTGCTGATCTTTTTTCAAGTTATTTAAATTTTATAATATCTTTTAATATCTTTATTTTTGCTATGGCGTCAAAAAATAGAAAAATAGAAAAAATACATAAATTATCCTTCTCATCTGCATATCCTCTATTGTGGATATATGGCCTTGATGTTATAAATAAAAAAAGTTATTATTAAAATGCTATCTATATAAACATTAATATATCAGATAAAAAAACAATAATAAACATTTATTAATAATTTAACAAAAATGGATTATATAACGATAAAAAAAGCGGCTAAATTACTCCATGTTACTCCTTTAACCCTAAGAAATTGGGATAATTGCGGTAAGCTTAAGCCATATCGCCATCCTTTGAATAAATATCGCCTATATCGGCTAGATCAAATAGAATTATTTCTCCGGCAATTAGAACTCAGCAAAGCAAAGCAGGCAAAAAGGAAAATTGATGTTTTTTAAATTCTATTGAATAGCTCTTTATAGATATTTCCGATACCGCTTTATTTAGCTTAAATAAAGCAAAAAATGGCGTATCGGATAAATCTATTATTCGTCCGTGAAACAATAAAAATGATAACTGATTTTTTAGATATATTTTTTCCTAAAAGATGTCTCTCCTGCCATAAGGAAAGTTCCTATGTCTGCCCTGATTGTTTTGCCAAAATCCCCCTGCAAAGAAGCCTCCGGTGCTATGTCTGCGCCAAACGTGCGCCAAACGGAAAAACCTGCCCTGCCTGTAAAACAAAGATTGGCTCGTGCTTAACCGGTCTTGCGATTGCCAGCGACTGGAAAAACATGCTGGTCAGGCAAATGATTTACGAATTTAAATATCGTTTCATAAAAGATCTGGCAGATCCTCTCGGGAATTTATTAATAAAATTTTTTGATTTAAATAAAATAGAATTAAATAAAATAATTAATTTTCAGATTTTAATCCCTGTTCCTTTGCACAAAAGGCGGCTCTCCTGGCGCGGTTTCAATCAGGCCCAATTGCTTGCTTTTCAGCTAAACAAACATTTAAACATCGAGTTGATTGATAATCTTCTAATCCGTCGGCGATATACTCTGCCGCAAATGGAAATAAAAGATCGCAATCAGCGTATAAAAAATGTCTCTGGAATTTTTTCGGTTGATCCACAAAATCAAAATGCAATCAGGGATAAAATAGTTCTTCTAGTTGACGATATTTGCACAACTGCCTCTACTTTTGAAAATTGCGCTAAAGCTCTATGGCCATTAAAACCTAAACAAATTTGGGCTTTAGCAGTAGCTAGAGACTAAAACAGTTTATAAACTGTCAAATTTTCTTTATTTTACTAACCTAATTTAAAAATTTATGATTTTCAATATAAACGAAATAAGCAAGAAAATTAGAAAAAAAAGAAAGGCAAAAATACCGGAAAAAACCGATAAAGCTACACATGCACTTCCCTCTTTGAGCATTTCCGAGAAAAAATCTAAAAAAAAGCCCGAAACAAAAATCTTTGAAATAGTTAAATCCGCAAAGAATAAAAGAAAATCAATCGCCAAAATTGTAGTCAATCGCTATAAGCTGAATAAGACTTCAGCCAAAATTTTATTAGCGCTGCTCTATTGGAGCAATGGCTCCAAATACCCTGCCAGCAATTTCATTGCTTTTTCAAACAGCGACGCGAATTTAGTAAAAACATTTATAAACTTATTGAGATCAACCTTCCCGATCAGAGAATCTAAAATCAGAATCCATCTGCAGCTTCATAAAACCCATAATATAAATAAAACGATCAGATACTGGAGTAATCTCCTTAAGGTTCCGAAAATTCAATTTTATAAGCCTACAATCACTAAGCCGCCAAAAAAAATATCGCGCAGTGATTACCTTGGCACTTGCACGATAAGATATTACAGCCTTGACTTGTTGCTGACGATAATGGAAATTTATGAAGAAATGGCAAATATTATATAAGCGAAGAGTTAGCAGATATCAATTATATTTGAGCGGTGGGAGTGAGATTCGAACTCACGGTCCCGATCAATCGGGACACCGGTTTTCAAGACCGGCCCTTTAAACCGCTCAGGCATCCCACCTTTTATTATAATGTTTATTAAACTTATAACTTATTTTATTCGTGAACTATCATAATTAATTACTTTTTCTTCTTTAACGTTCTAATAAGCTTTCCGCTCTTTTAATTCGCTTTAGAAACCTACTTTGAGCTAACCAGACTGCGTCACCTCGAAAATTCGCTAGTACAAACCCATGGCGGGAAAGCTTGAATTCCTCTTGCTCTGTCTCAACCTTGGGCGCTGCACGCACTCACTCCCTTGGAATCCCCGCAACACAAACAATTACATTGTGCCTTCCTTATTCGCCTTGTTCGCTGCGGAAGGGGTGGGATTCGAACCCACGGAGCCCTTTCGAGCTCAACACATTAGCAGTGTGCTGCTTTCGGCCTCTCAGCCACCCTTCCCATCGAGATATCGTTTAAATTTTAAATTATATAATACACAAAGTCAAACCCCCTAAGCCCACAAAAAAATCTATAGATAATGCTTAAATTTTATTATTTTATGTCCGTGGGTCAATCTTGAATTTATAAGCTTGGTATGCTATTTTAAGATTATGCCAAACACAAATCAACAAAAAGACGAACAAAAGGAAAACACCAATATTCCATCTGAAATAATAGATATACAATGGCAGGCTCCAGAATTTGAAAAGCACGAAAAAGGACTTGCCTGGTTTATTATTCTGGGAATTTTTGCCCTGACCATCTTCACTATTGTGCTCCTGATGAAAAACTTCATATTTGCCATACTGATAGTCATGATGGTTTTTATCGTTTTTATTTACGCATTAAAAGAACCGCGCATAATAACTTTCAAGATTAGCGCCAAAGGAATAAATATAGGTGACAAAAATTATTCATTCAGTGAACTTAAATCGTTCTGGATCTTCTATGAGCCTCCGGAAATAAAAGAGCTAAGCATCAAAAGCAAAAAATGGATAATGCCATTAATTAAAATACCTCTGGACAAACAAGATCCAACTTTTATCCGCAACGCTTTAATAAAATTCATGCCCGAACAAATGCAAGAACAGTCATTAATTGACATTCTTGCAAAGAATCTCAAATTCTAGCAGCCTGATGCGCCCATAGCTCAACGGATAGAGTACAGGCTTGCGGAGCCTGGAATCGAGGTTCGATTCCTCGTGGGCGCGCCATGAATCTTGACTCCCCTATCCAATCTATATCTCGCCTGACCCCCACCTATCAGAAACGACTACTTAAACTCGGAATTAAAAATCTCCGGGATATTTTTTATCATTTTCCTTTCCGCTATGAAGACTTCTCAAAAATAAAACCAATTGGCGAACTAAAATTAAACGAAACAGCAACAATTCAGGGCCAAATAACGGAAATTAAGAATATAAAAACCTGGAAAAAAAGAATGTATATAACCGAAGCATATATACAAGACAAAACCGGCGTTATTAAAGCAATTTGGTTCAATCAGCCTTATTTAACCGATACTTTAAAAACTGGACAAACAGTCAGCCTTTCAGGAAAAATAAGCTTTGATAAAACACTCTGTCTTTCTAATCCAGCTTATGAAAAAATGCAAAAACACGGCCAGCTATGCCATACCGGCAGACTTGTTGCTGTATATCCGGAAACTAAAGGAATAAGCTCCCGCTGGCTCCGTTATATCATAAAAATGTTGCTGCCTAAGTTCCTCTCCCAGATAAAAGATTATCTCCCGCTGGAAATAAAAAAATCGCAAGGCCTGCTTGATCTATCAAGAGCCATTGAACAAATCCATTTTCCAAAAACTATCAAACATTCCGAGGCTGCCAGAAAACGCCTGGTTTTTGATGAATTATTTTTGATTCAGCTTTTTGTTCTGCAGCAAAAAATGAAATGGCGAAAAAATATCGCTCCCAATATTTCTTTTGACCAAACTCTGATAAAAAATTTCGTTGAATCGTTTCCATTTAAATTAACCGATGCCCAAAGGCGTTCTGCCTGGGAAATTTTGCAGGACCTGGACAAATCGAAACCGATGAACAGGCTGCTTGAAGGAGACGTGGGCTCGGGCAAAACAGTGGTGGCGGCGATTGCTATGCTTCAGGCGACAAAAGCAGGCTGGCAGGCAGCACTGATGGCGCCAACTGAAATTCTGGCTCAACAACATTTCCGGGAGCTAACAAAAATTCTGATAAATCTTGATCTGTCGATCGGCCTCCTGACCGGCACCGAGACTATGGCTTTTTCTGCCAGCGAATTTAAAACGACAAAAAAAGAAGATCTGCTCAAAGACATATCAACCGGCAAAATTCAAATCGTTGTCGGCACTCATGCTTTAATCCAGAAAACGGTCAATTTTAAAAAACTCGCTTTAGTTGTTGTTGACGAACAGCATCGCTTTGGCGTCGCTCAGCGAGCCGCTTTGCAAAAAAACATCAAAAAGATTGAAGACGGCTTAACTCAAACAATCCCCCATCTGCTTTCAATGACCGCGACACCCATTCCAAGAACTCTTGCCCTGACGATCTATGGAGATCTAGACATCTCACTTCTGGATGAGCTACCTAAAGGGCGACAGGAAATTATCACCAAAATCGTAGCGCCTATCCAGCGCCAACAAGCTTATGAGTTCATCCGCCGGCAGATCAAAGAAGGACGCCAAGTATTTGTAATCTGCCCGCGCATTGAGGTAAGTGACAAATTGCAAACAGAAAACAATAACGAACCGCATTTAATGATAAATGACAATCGAAGTTGGGATGACGTCAAAGCCGTTAAAGAAGAATACGAAAAACTGCATAAAATCATCTTTCCGGACTTGCGTATCAATATGCTCCACGGTAAGCTTAAATCAAAAGAAAAAGAAAAAACTATGCTGGACTTCAAAAACGGAAAAACTGACATTTTGGTCTCAACATCCGTCGTTGAAGTCGGCGTTGACGTTCCCAACGCGACCGTTATAATGATCGAAGGAGCTGACCGTTTCGGCCTGGCCCAGCTCCATCAGTTCAGGGGCAGAGTGGGTAGAGGAACACATCAATCATACTGTTTTTTATTTTCAGAATCCTCTGCTAAGAATACAAATGCCAGGTTAAAAGCCATTATCAATTGCAAAAATGGGTTTGAACTAGCCGAAAAGGATTTAGAAATACGCGGCCCGGGTCATTTTTACGGCAATCAGCAATGGGGCCTGCCAGATCTTTCTATGGCCTCGCTGGCTGATGTGGCGCTGGTAAAAAACGTCCGGCAAGAAGCTCAAAAACTGATTACCAAAGACCCGGAATTAACCGCCTATCCTATGCTGTGCGAAAAAATCAGGCAATTCCAGAAAGATATACATCTTGAATGATATTAATATATTTGCGAATAATTGTTGACTAAATAGGCATTATTATGTTATTCTAGGTTTAAGCGCAAATTTTGCTCTTTTTTAATTTATTCCAAAAAAAAGGAGGTGAAATAGGGTTTTTCGAGAAAACAAAAAAATCAAAATCTGGAGAAAAAACAGGAGGGAAAAATGGGGAAAAACAACAGGAATCATGACGAAAGAAAAACATGCAGTATTTGTTTCTGTAAAACTGGACTTCAACAGGCGAAAGTCAGACATTTGCCCAATGGTACAATAGCCGAAGAAGAATGTATTAATAATAAAATATTTAAAGAGGTTATTGTGCCTGTCAAAAAAGTTGCTCAATTGCTCGGGAAAAAATTTGATTGTCTTTCTCTTAAAAACCCGCCCGAAGATCTGTTTAATTCAATTATCTTCTCCCTCAAAGATTTTCCAATCGGGAAAATCGAAAAACCCCTTCAAAACGCAGCAAATATCTCCCAGGAATTTTTTGGGAAACCCATCCAGTCCTTTTTAAAGTAAACAATAAAAGCCGGCTGTTCTTAGACAACCGGCTTTTCCTTTTGACTAAAAATTGTTTTAAACTTTTTCTGCGTCCGGGGCCGGAGCTTTCGGAGTAACCCAGAAACCCATATATCTGCCGAGCAGAAGCCGCGTCTGGGCTTCCAGGCCAGGCAAGGCGCCAAAAATAAGAATTGTGACAGGCAACAATACCCACTGAAAAACCATTGTCAGATGACGCCCTGCGCCGTATCGCGCGGGACGCGGCGGCAAAAGAAACGTTGAAACTATAGCAGAAGAAACCAGACCGACCATAGCCAGTGTCATAACAAAACGCGTTACCTGAGGCAAATTATAAGAAAGAACAGTCAAATTAAATTGCGGCCCGCCCAAAAAAAGCGGCAACCATCCCAGCATAAAAATTATGAGAGCATTGGTCGCCCAAGACCAGAACCCCTCAAGATGATTAAATGTCCAACGAATCTTTTCCCAGCGATTTATCTTTTTATTTTTCAGAAAACCGAAAATAAGATAAGGGATATTTTCTGAACCCCAGCCCCATCGGCGCTGCTGACGATAAACATTAATAGCTGTGTCCAAAAAATTAGCCGCTAGATTTGCGTCCATGGAAACCGGATAAAAAAGCGGTTCAGTTTTATAATCGCCGTCATAATACAGAAGCGATTTCCAGAAAATCCGGGAATCTTCCGAAACATTTTTCGTGTTCCAAAAATCAAGCTCAACCAGAGCCTGCCAGCTCATCGCGTGCGAAGAAAAAGTGGCCAGCCGCTCTGGTCGCTCCTGCTGCATCATATGCCAGAAAGTGCCCGAAGTTGCCACCACCCGAGAAAAAGCCGGCGCGTTCCAAATATTATTGTTATAGACTGGAATCGGCTGAAAACTGCTCAGCCAGGGTTTTTCGCAAGTTAAAAAAACATATGTCAGGCGGCCGAAATATTCGGGGAAAATCCGAGTGTCAATATCAAGGTTGGAAACGATAATCTTATTATACAAAAGCCCCAGCTGGTCAATTATTTCTTTTTTTACCTGCCTGGCTGCCCAGGTAGCGTTGGCGCCTTTGCCTGCCATTTCTCCGACAATGTCGGCAGGATGGACTGTTATTAGAAATTTAAAGAATTTATTGCCGTATTTTTCTTTAATCTGCTCAGCAATTTTCTGTGCCGCCTCCCCTGCTTTCTGCTCCGAAGCCAAAACAATAATGATTTTCTCTTTGGGATAATTTGAATTTAAAATCGCTTCAAGCGTGGCATCCAAGACCTCAAGAGGTTCTTTGTAAAAAGGCAAAACGACCAAGTGATAAATCTCGTCCCAATTCTTTATCGAAGACCCCTGGCTATTAACCCTTAGATTCTTTAGTTCTTCCAGCCAATTTATCTTCATATAGCGGCGCATGGTTTTATAACTGGCGCGCATATGAAAAGAAAGAAAAACCGTCTTAAGGAGCCAATAGATGTCAAAGGCGATGATGAAAAACGCGATAAAAACCGGGGCAAGCCATGACATCAAAACGATAAAAACTAAAGTCCCCCAAGCCAAAGCCCCTGGCAACATTTCAAGCGAACGATAAATAGCCCGGTCCCTCGAGCTCTTCAATAGCATGTCTTTGGCGTTACCGATATCTAAATAGTATTTTTCATCCATACCATGTAGTAGAAATTCGACAGTATTTTAAAATTGCTGCCAGCCCCGCAGTAGAATTTCGACAGGAGCGAAGCTCCAATCCCGTAATGAAAAGTCGAAATTTCACTACGGGGCCAGGCAGCAGTCGAATTTTCACTACCTGGCATATTTCCGTTCAAATTTACGATACATCATCTGTTGATTTTTTTCAATATTTAGGTTAAAATGGCTTTAATTACGGCCCTATCGCCCGCCTATACTCGACGTCTAGTCGAGGCTGGTCTAGCCCGCCTCGCGTCGACGAGTGCGCCGCGAGTCGAGGCGGATGGTTAATATGTACTTATTTATCTTCTAATAAATGAATCAAATAACAAAACATATGTCGGAGTGACAGATAACTTAGCACGTCGGTTAAAACAGCATCAAAACGGAAATACTAAATCTACTAAATATTTCGGAAATTTTAAACATATAGTCTTAGAAGATAATATAACTACCGCTGAACAGGCTCGATTACGTGAAAAATACTGGAAATCATGCGCTGGCAGAAAGAAACTGAAAAATTATTTAATTAAATATGGCCCTATCGTCTAGTGGTTAGGACACCACGCTTTCAATGTGGTAACGCGGGTTCGATTCCCGCTAGGGCTGCAAATATGAGAATTTTAGCGATTGAAACATCCTGCGACGAAACTAGCATCGCCGTCTTACAAACAAAGGAGGACGGCGATTTTAGTATTCTCTCAAACATCGTTTCCTCGCAGGTTGCCATCCATGCACCTTTTGGAGGAGTGGTACCAACTCTCGCCAAGAGAGAACATCAGAAAAATTTAACTCTCATTTTAAAACAGGGTCTTGCTGAAGCTAAGCTTTTAAAAGTTCAAAGTTCAAAGTTCCCGCCCGCCTCGCAAGCGAGAGCGTTGCGGGCAGGCAAAGTTCAAAGTAACAGTGCAAAATTCAAAGTTTTAAAACAAATTCTTAATCGAGAAGAAACGCTTTTTAAAAAATTAATGCCGTTCCTTAAAAAGTACGCCAAACCCGATATTGACGTAATTGCTGTTACTGTCGGTCCGGGTCTTGAGCCAGCGCTTTGGGTAGGCGTTAATTCTGCCAAAGCGCTCGCCTGCTTCTGGGATCTGTCGATAATTCCTGTCAATCACGTTGAAGCCCATATTATCGCTAATTGGCTCAAGCCAATTAGCGGAGCTCAAAACTCAAATGCCAGAACTCAAAACTTATTTCCGGCGGATTGCTTAATTGTGAGCGGCGGGCACACACAATTGGTTCTGATGCGCGATTTTGGAAAATACGAGATTCTGGGCGAAACGCGGGATGACGCGGCAGGAGAGGCATTTGATAAACTGGCTAAAATGTTAAATATTGGATATCCAGGTGGTCCTATAGTTTCAAAACTCTCAGCCCAAGCCAAGAAACAAAAGCTTGCCCCGAGCGTAGTCGAGGGGTTAAAAGTTAAATTACCGAGGCCGATGATAAATTCAAAAGACTATGATTTTTCTTTTTCTGGTCTTAAAACAGCCGCTCTTTATTTTGTCAAAACGCTGAATAAAAAAACACTTAAAAAATTAACTCCAGCAATTTGTGCTGAATTCCAGCAAGCTGCAATAGACGTCCTGGTTTCCAAAACCATCCGCGCGGCCAAAGAATATAATGTAAAATCTGTCTTGCTCTCCGGCGGCGTCGCGGCCAATGACCTCTTACGCACGTCACTAGAAAAAGAATTCAAACGATTTGGCTTAGTTTTTTCCGTTCCGCCCAAAAAATTCTGCACCGATAACGCCGCTATGATAGCGCTGACAGCGGCTAAAAAAACAAAAAAATATAATTGGCAGGAAATCACAACTGAGGCAAATTTGCGAATAGCTTAATAAAGCTGTTATAATCAAGCTATGGAAAATAACGGAAATAAAGCTTATAATCCCCGCGAAATCGAGCCTGAAATCTACAAATTATGGGAATATTCGGGTTATTTTAATCCCGACAATTTACCTGTTTCAAAAATTAAAAATTCAAAAATTAAAAATTTTTGCATTATAATGCCCCCTCCCAATGCCAACGAAGCCCTGCATATGGGCCACGCACTTGATTTTACTATCCAGGACGCGCTTATCCGTTTTAACCGAATGCAGGACAAAAAAACACTCTGGCTGCCTGGTGCCGACCATGCCGGCTTTGAAACCCAGGTTGTTTTTGAGAAAAAACTTGAGAAAGAAGGTAAAAGCAGGTTCCAGTTTGAACGTAGCACTCTCTATAAAATGATCTGGGATTATGTCCAGCAGAACAAGCATATTATGGAAGAGCAGGCCAGGAGCTTAGGTGCTTCCTGCGACTGGTCAAGAGAAAAATTTACTCTTGACCCAAAAATAGTGGAGATTGTCTATGATACTTTTAAAAAACTTTACGACGATAAACTTATCTATCGGGGCAAAAGAATAATCAATTGGTGCCCAAAACATCAGACTGGCTTGTCCGACCTGGAAGTCAAATACGAAGAACGGGAAGATAAGCTCTGGTATTTTAAATACCCCCTCTCCTCGGGTGAAGGATTTATAGTCGTGGCGACGACCCGCCCCGAAACTATGCTTGGCGACACGGCTGTAGCTGTTAATCCGAAAGATAACCGCTACAAAAAATTGATCGACCAAAAAGTTAAACTGCCTCTGACAAATAGAGAAATTCCGATCATTACCGACAGTGCGGTTGAGCTGGAATTTGGCACCGGCGCGGTCAAGGTAACGCCTGCGCATGATCCGGTTGACTTTGATATCGCGGATAGACACAAACTGGAGTTCATCGAGGTCATCGGCAAAGACGGAAAAATGACCAACGAGGTGCCAGAAGCCTATCAAGGATTAAAGGTTGATGATGCCCGCGCCAAGGTAGTGGTAGATCTAAACGCACTGGGCCTGATGGAAAAAGAAGAACCTTATAAACATTCTGTCGGCGCCTGCTATAAATGCGGCCGGACAATCGAGCCCTTAGCAATGGAGCAATGGTTCGTCAAAATAAAACCGCTGGCCGAAAAAGCAATTGAAGCGGTCAAAAAAGGCAAGACAAGGTTCGTCACAAAAAAGTACGAAAAGACATTTATGCACTGGATGAGGAATATCAAAGATTGGAATATTTCCCGCCAAATAGTCTGGGGCATCCGCATCCCGGCTTGGTATAAAAATGACCAGATTCATATCGGCAAAGAGCCCCCAAAAGAAGATGGCTGGGTTCAAGATACCGATGTTTTTGACACTTGGTTCTCTTCGGGCCAGTGGCCCTTCGTCACTTTGATGACCAGCGGCCAAAATGACTTAAAAGAATTTTATCCAACATCAGTAATGGTCACTGCCTGGGATATTTTATTTTTCTGGGTGGCACGCATGATAATGATGGGAATTTATTGCACAGGTAAAGAACCATTCAAACAAGTTTACATTCACGGACTCCTCAAAGACAAATACGGCAAAAAAATGAGCAAATCAAAAGGCAATGTTATCAATCCTCTGGCAGTAGTAGAGCAGCGCGGAGCAGACGCCTTGCGCATGTCTCTCCTGTTTGGTTCTGAAGCTGACAGTGATACTCCAATTTCTGAAGAAAAAATTATCGCCCAGCAGAGGTTTGCCAATAAGATCTGGAATGCTTCAAAGTTCGTGATGAATGCACTCGGGCCAGACTACAAGCCAACCAAACCCGCCCGAGGCGCCCAGTCCGCCGACGGGTGGAGGTCCGCCATGGATGGATACACCAAAGAAGACAAATGGATATTGAAAGAACTTGAAAAAGCGACTAAAAAGATCACGACAGATATCGAAAAATATAAATTCCACGAAGCGGCACAGGAAGCATATCACTTCTTCTGGCACAAGTTTTGCGACAAAACTATAGAAGATGTTAAAATAAGGATACAGAAAAATTCCAAAGACGCTGACGCTGGCAAACTCGTGGTTTGGACTGTTTTATATAATTCCCTGAAGCTTCTCCATCCTTTTATGCCCTTTGTCACTGAAGCTATCTATCAGAAGCTCCCCTCCCGGCCAAAAGAACTCTTGATGATTGAAAAATGGCCAAAATAATTCCCAATTACCAATAACCAATTCCCAATAAAATTTCTAATGTCCAAATGTCCAAAAATGCCCCACAAGGCGGGGCATGGATTGGAAATTGGAAATTGGAAATTGGAAATTTTACGTGATTTATCTTCTCTACGCCATTTTCGGCCTCTTGCCCAGCGTTATCTGGCTTCTTTTTTATCTGCGAAAAGACAAACATCCTGAACCAAACAGAATGGTCGTCAAAATTTTTCTCTGGGGAATGCTGATGGGGCCGCTGGCCATTTTAGCTGAACTTTTCATAAAATGGCTGATGAACCCCGTAGATCTGGCAAATTTTATTGATATTTTGAGAACGAACGCAAAGGATAGCTATCTTTTTATCGGCATAGTTTTTGTTGCCCCGGTAGTTGAGGAAATCGTAAAATACGCGGTGGTTCACTTTGCCGTGCTTAAAAATCCTGATTTTGATGAACCGATTGATCTTATGCTCTATATGATTATCGCTGCTCTTGGCTTTGCGGCTATCGAAAATCTATTGCTTATTTTCCAAACTCCCCTGCCTGCTCTAGATAAAGTTATCACCCTGGCCGCGTTGCGATTCGTCTCGGCCACTTTTTTGCATGCGTTAAGCTCCGGGCTTTTGGGATACTGGCTGGCCAAATCCATGCGTGACCCGGCCAAAAAAATCCAGTATCTGGCTCGAGGCTTTGGCCTTGCCATTTTTTTCCATGCCAGTTACAATTATCTTACCTGGATCATTTCTGATAACCAGCCCTATGGTTCTGTTATTGCAATAGTTATGACCGTTCTTCTTCTTTCTTTCATGGCAGTCGCTGCATCTTATAATTTTTCGCTTTTGAAAAAAATGCATTCTGTCTGCAAAATCTGTAAGCCCCGTCCCAGCTTTTGGTCTTAAACATTTCAACACCGTTATCTCTCTTGCGCGCTTTTTCAATAAGAGTTAAAATATAAAAAACATAAACAAATTCATAAGGCGGCACCCTCGCCGTCAATTAAATCAATATGGCAAAAAAACCTAATTTTCTTGAAAGATTAACGGGCGCGTCTTCGGACAACGATTCTATTGGGCCGCCAGAAATCAAATCCCGAGACAAACAAATTGAAAAGCCAAAGGTCCATGAACCAATTGAGCCCGAAGGCGACGAGTGGCTTCCAGAATCAGAAGGCCAGCTGACCATTGATGTCTATCAGTCCCCTAATCATATTATCATCAAATCCACCATTGCCGGAGTAAAGCCCGAAGATCTGGATATTACAATAACCAACGATATGGTTACGATCCGGGGCAAACGCGAGAAGGACGAAGAAATTCAGACTGACGATTATTACTATCAGGAATGTTACTGGGGCTCTTTTTCCCGGTCGGTCATTCTGCCCGTTGACGTTGAAGCAGATGCCGCCGAGGCCAGCCTTAAAAACGGAATTCTTACAATCAAACTGCCCAAGATTGAAAAAATAAAGACGAAAAAGATCAAAATCGCTACCGATTAAGTCGCCAGCTGAATTTAAAAACACAAAAACAATCCCGCCATGGCGGGATTGTTTTTTCACCACCAATAAGCTTATAATATAAAATAGACAATGCCACAAAAAATGAAAAAATTAATATTTTTTATAATCGCCCTTGCGGCCGGCTTATTTTTCTTTTTTTTATATATCGGGTCTATCAACCACAACAAAGTTTCTTACGGGGTGAGCGTCGCCGGAACAAATATTTCCGGCTCAAACTATGAAACTGCTAAAAATAAAATAAAGGATCTGGCAGATCAGAAAGAAAAACAGACGATAGAAATAAAATATGAAGATAAAAAATGGCTGGTTTTGCCCCAAATTTTGGGAATAAGCATAGAAGAGAAAATGACAGCCGAAACAGTCTATTTGGTTGGACACGGAAAAAATATTTTTATCGCCTTGGTCCAACAGATCGATTCCTTTATCAGGGGCAGAAATATCGGATTCATTTTTTCATTGGACGATAAAAAATTCAGTAATTTTATTCAGGAAAACTTATCAGAGTCTGAGAAACCCGCTATAAACGCGACTTTAAAATACGATAAAGGCACAGACGATTTTTTGCTTGTCAGAGCGCAGGAAGGTCAAGTTTTTGATAGAGACAACTTCAAAGAACAGCTCGATGAATATTTGTCTTCTGCCGACCCTAAACCAATAGAACTTAAAAAAATTACTGACAATCCTGTTCTAACAGAAGATAAAAACAACACGGCCAGAAATAAAGCGAAATCTTTGATCAGCTTAGCTCCTTATCTTTTGAAAAATAGCGGCCAAAACTGGCAGATAGACAAACAAATCATATTAGACTGGCTAGATTTTATTCCTTCGATCAATCAAAGCGGAACAATGACCGCCGTTATTTCCGAAACTGACATAAAAGACTTTTTGTCTCAGCTCGCTCCAAGCATAAATAAACAGCCCATTAACGCAAAACTGATGGCCCAAGACGGTAAAATTGTTGCCTTTGATCTTTCTCAACAGGGTCTGGAACTGCAAATAGACGAAAGTGCTAAAAAAATTAGCGAACAAATTGAAACAGGACAAAAAGAAATTTATTTGGTTGTACTTATCGTTGAGCCGGAGATTTCTGCTCAGACAATTGATACTCTTGGCTTAAACAGTCTTTTGGGCATTGGCAGCTCTTCATATGCAGGCTCTCCCAGTAACAGAATCCATAACATTTCCGTTGGCTCAGCCAAATTGAATGGCATTTTAGTCAAACCTGGCCAGGAATTTTCTTTTGTTGAAAATATCGGTGAAATTGAAGCTGAACAAGGTTATTTGCCTGAGCTTGTCATCAAAAATAACAAAACTATTCCTGAATACGGGGGCGGCCTATGCCAAATTTCAACCACTCTTTTCCGGGCGGCGGTTAACGCCGGCTTAAAAATAACAGAACGCTTTCCCCACGCTTTTCCTGTTAAATACTACAATCCTCAGGGTTTTGACGCAACGATCTATCCACCGCATCCTGACCTGCGTTTTTTGAATGATACGCCAAACAATATTTTACTCCAGCCAAAAATCAGAGGCACCCAAATTACATTTGAAATTTACGGTACGAAAGATGGCCGCCAAGTCAAAGTAATTGGTCCGGCCATTTTAGAATCAAATACAGACGGTTCGATGAAAACGGTGCTTTATCAGGAAGTCTGGCGAGAGGGCATTATGGAAAGAAGAGATACTTTCCGTTCAAACTATCGATCTCCGGCCCTTTATCCGGTCCAGCGCAATCCGCTGGAATAAAAAAGTGTTGAAGGAGAGATTTGCCCCAGTACCAGATCCCGCTTTGCGGGAACGGTACGGGGTAAAAACTCTCAAAAACAGTGTCCTCGGTGGGAGTTGAACCCACAACCCTTTCGGGATACGGTCCTAAGCCGTACGCGTATGCCAAATTCCGCCACGAGGACAAAAATGCCAATCCCTGCCTGCCGGCAGACAGACGCCACTCAGACATATTCAAATTTTACGCCATGGATAATCTAAAATCAATCTTTCAAGAAAAGAACAGAGCCCTGATTTTTGCCGTTATAGGCCTTTTTTTGATATTTTTTATCGCTTTGCAGGCCCCGACTGATCCTGATTTTGGCTGGCATTTGCACAATGGGAGCGAAATAATAAAAAATCGCGCCATCGCTCATTTTGACCAGGATTCGTTTACCATGAACGATTATCCATGGATCTGCTTCTCATGGATATCCGATATATTCATAGTGTTATTACAAAAATTGTTCGGGCTTTTCGGACTATCAATGTTTTTTTCGATAATAGCGGGAACGGCTTTTTTCTTGGCAGCCCGAGCTTTTAAATCGGAAGTTGTCTATCAGGTAATAATAGCGATGTTTGGCACAATCTTGAGCGTTTCAACTTTGGGCGTAAGAGATCAAATGTGGGGTATTCTTGGTTTAGCTGTGCTGATATACATTCTAATTCGGTGGCGCGACAACCCTCAAAACAAAATAATCTGGTATCTTCCTTTATTATTCGCGGTCTGGACTAATCTGCACGCTGGCATTATTGTGGGAATAGGTACTATGTTATTGTTTTTTTTAATAGAATCCTGGAAGAAAAAAACTGTGTCGAAAAATTTGATCCTGGTCTTTTTTTTGTCAATCCTGGCCACCTTCGTTAACCCTTACGGCCCGCGGATGTATCAAGAAACATGGATGACGCTGATAGATTTTTCCGGCCGTTTTCAATTGATAGAATGGCGGCCTTTATTTTTTGCCGGCCGGGATATCCTTCTGCCGGCTTTTATTTATGCTGCCTGTCTGCTGGTCGCACAGTTTTACATCAAAAAGCGTGATCTGACATTAATAATTATATCTGCCTTGTTTTTTGCTTTCGCGTTGGCTGCCTGGCGGAATCTGCCGCTTTTTTTTATTGTCAGTTCACCCCTAGCCGTTATGACGCTCAAAGACCTTATTGGCAAAAATCTATTAGATTTGATAAAAATGCCGGCAATTTTATTGACATTTTTTATCCTGACATTCTATATTGGCTGGCAAGATATAAAATCAGTCTGGGCGATAGACACCGATCAGAAGCTCTTAGCCCAAGAAGCTGATTTCCCCTATTATGCCGTAGCATTTATTCGCGATAAAATGCCTAAAGCTGAAAGCTACCGACTTTTTAATGAGTATAACTGGGGCGGCTATATCCTTTGGCAAATACCGGATCAAAAAGTCTTTATTGACGGGAAAATGCCCCATTGGAAATTGCCCGACAGAAATATTTTTGCTGATTATTTAACTTTTCAGCAAGCACAAAATTTAAGCGATTTGGCTTTGTTGATTAAAAAATACGATTTAAATTTTGCTTTGATTCGCCGCAATTCTCCTATTGTCTTTAAGCTTTCCTTTTTTGGCTGGCATAATATCTATGAGGACGATATGGCTATAATCCTAAAAAGGCCGTAGATTGCCAATTTATCAGAAAATTAAATTTAATTTAACTAATCTCTGTAAAAAATTTTCATCAGCGTCCATAATGCCTTAACTGAAACAGAAACCATTTTCACGCTACTTTTACGCTCGTTATATCTTTGTTCAATCCATTGCATAGGCACCTCTTTGATGCGCAAACCCGCTCTTTTTGTTTGTGTCAGAAGCTCGCCATCAATAAAAAAGCCATTCTCCCTGCATCGCTCAATCATGATATCGGAGGCTTTTTTATTCATCGCTTTAATGCCGCTTAAAGCATCTCTTACTTTCAGACCAAAAAAAATGTAAAGTATCTTAGCCAGACATATCGTTAATAGACGCCTGTGCCAAGGCCTTCTGCCCCCTATTCTTTTCCCGACTATCAAATCTGCTTCTCCATCTTCAAGCGGATTAAAAAAATTGATAATTCCCTCTGGCGGCAAAGGAATGTCAGAATCAACATAAAGATAAAATTTTGAGTTGATTTTTTTTATCGTTTCTCTTAAAGCATTGCCTTTTCCGGCCTGCGGGACATAGAAATAAGAAATCCTGCCGTTGCTTCTCTGGGCTATTTCTCGGCCAATTGTTTCGGTGGCGTCAGAAGAACAATTATCGGCTAAAATGATCCGCCAGGATTTTTTATCCCAACTGTCAAATACACCCAGCAACAAATCGACCGAATTTCGTAAAATTTTGGCATCGTTATAAAGCGGGATTATAATAACGTAGTCAATTGGACCGATTTTATCCATAATTTAATACTTTTAGCATAATTGTTTATCTTTATTTAAGCAAGCGTCTTTTCGCTTCAAAATCTTGTTCGCCATAATAAAAACCCGACTTTTTGTCGGGTTTTTATTATAATCTCTTTAAGCTGTCTCGGAGAGGGCTTTTTGGTTTACCTTTGTTAAATCCCGCAAAGCGGGAGCTGCAAAGCAGCTATTTAACAGGGTGACTACTCTCGTCAACCGACATTTTAGGTCTTGCCTGACCCACTCCGACCCAAGGTCGGAGCAATCGACACTACTTCCTCTTATATTAAAAAATATAAGAAAGGAGGTGATCCATCCACAGCTTCCGCTACGGATGCCTTGTTACGACTTCGTCCCTGTCACCGAGCCTACCTTGAAACCAATAAATTGGCGCTTCCGGTATTCCCGGCTTCCTTGACGTGACGGGCGGTGAGTACAAGACTTGAGAACGTATTCACCGCGCCATGGCTGATGCGCGATTACTAGCGATTCCGGCTTCATGAGGTCGGGTTGCAGACCTCAATCCGAACTGGGACCGGCTTTGATGGGATTAGCTCCATGTTACCATTTCGCTTCCCTTTGTACCGGCCATTGTAGCACGTGTGTAGCCCAGGTCATCAAAGGATCACGCTGATTTGACGTCATCCCCGCCTTCCTCCCCATTGTCTGAGGCAGTCTGCTGCGACACTTGTAACGCAGCATAAGGGTTGCGCTCGTTTCCTCACTTAAGAGAACAGCTCACGCCACGAGCTGACGACAACCGTGCAATACCTGACCCATCTGTCCTTGTGAGACATCGGCTGTTTCCAGCAGACTTCAGATGGATGTCTAGACCTGGTAAGGTTCCTCGCTTGTCGTCGAATTGAACCACATGCTCCACCGCTTGTGCAAGTCCCCGTCTATTTCTTTGAGTTTTAGCCTTGCGGCCGTACTTCCCAGGCGGCAAACTTAACGCGTTAGCTTCGCCACCTGAAGGGTCGATACTTCAAATGGCTAGTTTGCATAGTTTAGGGCGTGGACTACAAGGGTATCTAATCCTTTTTGCTCCCCACGCTTTCGTCTCTCAGGGTCAGAGTAGCGCTAGCTGAATGCCTTCGCTTTTGGTGTTCCCTACGATATCAACGGATTTCACCCCTACACCGTAGGTTCCATCAGCCTCTCGCACTCTCTAGTTTTGACGTTTCTTGCGCGGCGTTGGAGTTGAGCCCCAACATTTAACACAAGACTATCAAAACCCCCTACAGACGCTTTACGCCCAGTAATTCCGGATAACGCTTGGGGTACTCGTCTTACCGCTCCTGCTGGCACGAGTTTAGGAACCCCTTATTCTTAGGGTACGCTCATTACGCTCCTCGCTTTCGCTCGTCGCTCAAATTAAAATTTTAAAGTTAAAAGTGTGAAATCATTGTATCGCTACGCAATGATTTATATATAATCATCCCGCGAAGCGGGGCACCTTAATTTTTAACTTTTCATTTTCCATTTTTAACTTAGCTCCGAACGTAAGTGAGGAGCGCATTGCTCCCCTATAAAAGAGTTTTACACCCCGAAGGGCTTCTTCACTCACGCGGCGTCGCTCGATCACGCTTTCGCGCATTGTCGAAGATTCTCGACTGCAGCCTCCCGTAGGAGTCCGGACAGTTTCTCAGTTCCGATGTTGGGGGCCGACCTCTCAGTCCCCCTACCCGTCATCGCCTTGGTGGGCCGTTACCTCACCAACTAGCTGATAGGACGCAGGCCTCTCCTGAAGCAACCCTTGCGGGTCTTTAAATGAGAATGACATAAGTCCCCTCATTACTATCTTGTATTAGTCCCGATTTCTCGGGATTATTCAAAACTTCAGGGTAAGTTACCTACGCGTTACTAACCCGTTTGCCACTACCGCTCGTGCTTCGCTATCGCTCATCACTCGCTCAAATTAAAAGTTTAAATTTTCATTTTTAATTTTTAACTTAAGTTTGTGCTGAACATAGTGAAGCACAAACGATCGTTCGACTTGCATGCCCGTATCCACGCCGCCAGCGTTCATCCTGAGCTAGAATCAAACTCTCATTGTAAATGTTAGAACTAAAATTGCTGAATCGATCTTCGACCGTCCCACAAAATGCGGGGCAGTAAAGCGACTCAACACCTCTAGAATCCAACAAGTTTTTTCGAGACAACTTAAAAAGATTATCTCATCTCGCCGAAGCTCCGAATGGAGCATAGGCGGATTAGCTCAAAAAAAATCTGGTTTATCCCGTTACATCCGCCAAAAAGACGGAAGTATTTATTACATCCCTTATAGTAGGATGCAATGGGATTTATTTAACCTTACTTTTTGTCTGTATTTTGTTGTTAAAGTTCAATCAAGTTTATCCATTTATACCCTCTTTCGCCCTGCAGGCTACGGACGGGTTATTCTCTTACGAGAATAAAAAATACAACTAGTCAGACCTCTTAACTAATATTTAATTAAGAACCCCTCAAGTTGTATTTTCTAACTAACAAACTGATAACTGACAAACTGATTTTTTTTAATGGGTTCTTCTACATAGGCGTATTTTTCCTTTCCGCCCCGCAACTGCAGGGCTCTATGCAATGTCTATTTTACTCCTCTCAGTTAGCTTGTCAAGTGCTTAAATTTTACTTATCAAAAACTACGATTTTTTATTATTTCTTTTATATTTTATATAGATAATTACGACTGCAATTCCAAAAATTAATGGGACTAAAAATAGAATATCAATCATACAACTACTCGAGCAATAGCCCCAAAAACCGTATGAATACATTTCTATAAACAACAATATTATGAAAACAACTAAACCAGATAATAATCCAAATAGAATTCCAATTAAATTTTTCATTATATAGAGTACGTCTATTACAATGCCTTTGCCACATATTCTGTCATTTCTGCCAAGCGACACGCATAACCCCATTCATTATCATACCAAGCCAAAATATATTATTTATGCCGCACGCCGACTTTCTTTTCCAAAACATCAACACGTTTTTGTAATTCAACCAGCTCAAAACGATACGCGACGTTATGTAATCGCAACATAATTGCTTCGTGCTCACGCGCATTCGTTTCTCCTATGCTCTTTATTTCTTTTTTCAATCCTTTCTCTATTCCTTCAATTTTCTCTCCCGTTTCATCAAAACCGTTTTTAACCATAACGGCCAAATCATTCATTGTAATTTTCTTATTCGCTTTTTTCATGCCTTTATTATATTTATTGTCAAATTTTTGAGACATACTCCGCCATTTCAGCCAGCCGACACGCGTAGCCCACATTCGTATCGCTCCTCACGGCAGAGCTCCCAAGAAACCATCGGTTTCTTGCGCTCCCGAGCACATAAAACGTCATGTGCTCGGTCGCTGATTTCCTCCGCGGGGAAACACCCAGTTTCCTCATCCCCCTTCTGATGAATGGGGCCCGGCTGAAAGGACTTAAATTTATTAGAAAGAATTAGCCACAAAGTCGGTCATCTCAGCTAATCTACACGCATAACCCCACTCATTATCATACCAGGCCAAGACCTTGACCAAGGTTTCATCCATCACCATCGTGTAATTTGCGTCAACGATGGAAGAATAGGTATTGCCTTTGTAATCTATAGAAACCAGAGGTGCGTCTTCGATGCCCAGAATACCATCCAGTTCCTTTGTCTGAGACATTTTTTTGAATGTCATATTTATTTCTTCAGCCGAGGTCGGGGTTTTGACAACGCAGACAAAATCGGTAATCGAAACGACCGGTGTCGGCACTCTTAGCGAAATTCCATCCAGTTTTCCCTCAAGCTCGGGTATTGTTTTTGTGACGGCAGTAGCCGCGCCGGTGGTTGTCGGAATAATGGAAAGTGCGGCGGCACGGGCTCTTCGCAGATCCTTATGCGGCAAATCCAGAAGGCGCTGGTCGTTGGTATAGCTGTGAGCAGTGGTCATAAAACCGTGCAAAATCTTGAATTTATCGTTCAAAACCTTGACCACCGGGGCCAGGCAATTGGTGGTACAAGATGCCATTGATATAATATCGTCTTTTTCTGAATCGTACTTTTCTTCGTTCACGCCGAGAACATATGTCTGGATTTCCCTGCTTTTTGTCGGCGCGGAAATTATCACTTTTTTGGCGCCGGCCTCAAGATGTTTTTTGGCACCTTCATATTCTGTAAAAACCCCAGAACATTCAAGCACGATATCAACGCCCATTTCTTTCCAGGGCAAGCGAGCGGGCTCTTTTTCTGCCAGTATTTTAATTTTTTTGCCGCCAATTTCCAATCCCCCGTCTTTTCCTTTAACGATTTTATCATAAACCCCATACATGGAATCATACTTTAACAAATGAGCTAAAGTTGGCGCATCGGTCAAGTCATTGATAGCCACAATTTCCAATCCAGGAAAATGGCTTAAAATTCGCTTTAATGTTGGACGCCCTATTCTCCCAAATCCATTTATAGCTATTTTGGTCATATCTTTTTGGCCGGACTACTTGCCCCGTACAGAGCCGCCAGGAGGCGGATCTGGTTCGGGGTGCGGCCGAAACCGTTAATGGCAATTTTAGGCATAAGTGTCTATTTACTATTTTAACACTCTAGTTTTAGCAATTGACAGATTTTTTCCTTGTCAAAACCAATGACAATTTCTCCGTCAATATCCGAAACCGGCACCCCCATCTGCCCAGATTTTTCTATCATTTCTTCCGCTGCTTTGCTGTCGCTGCTCACGTCAATATCATTAAATTCAATCCCTTTTTCTTTCAAAAAAGCTTTAAGAGTATGACAATAAGGACACGTTGGTGTTGAATAAATTTTGATCATTTTTAACGCGACTCTAATATCCGAATACATCCGAATTACTCTAATTTTATTCGTGTCATTCGGGTGTCAATTCGTGTCATTCGTGTCGCTATTATCTATTCTTTAAATAATTGTATGCAGAAAGGGCGGATTTTGCGCCTTCGCCAGCGGAAATTATTATCTGTTTTTCCAATATATCCGTCACGTCACCGGCCGCAAAGATCCCCGGCACGGATGTAACACAACTATTATGATCAACGATAATCTCTCCTTTCTCGTTACATCTGAGCAATCCCTTAACAAACGAAGACGCGGGCGTTGAACCGATTTCAACGAAAATTCCGTTGACCTCTATCTGTTTTTCTTCTTTGGACCTGAAATTCCGATAAACAAGAGCTGTGACGAATTTATCTCCCAGTATTTTAATCAGCTCTACCTCTGATAAAGTTTGAACTTTCGGCTCTTTTTTTAATTTTTCCTGCAGATTTTTATCATCACCTCTTAGCTCATTATACCGATTTAAAAGATAAATTTTTGAAGCGTATTTCGTCAACTGCCAGACAGTATCCTGCCCGGAATCTCCCGCTCCAATTACTGCCACTATTTTATCACGAAAAAGAGGCGCATCACAAGTTGCACAATAAGTGATGCCTTTACCCTCAAATTCTTTAGTACCAGGCACTTCTAATTTTCGTTCGGCACGGCCGGTCGCGATAATAATTGACTTTGTTATATAAATTCTTCTGTCTGAACAGACCTCAAATTCTCCGCTGTCTGGCGCCATTTTTATGTTTTTTACTTCTTCTCCTTCTTTTATTTCCAAATCAAAAATTCCCTGGCCTGAGTTTTTTTCAAATTTTTTTAAATGCTCGGCAAATTTTTTGGTCAAATCAGCTCCCATAAGGCCGGGCACGCCCAGATAATTTTCAATTTGATAACCTTCCATCATCTGGCCGCCCAAGATTTTGGCAACAAGCAAAGTTTTTATCTTTTTGCGGGCTGCATAAATGGCTGCTGACATCGCGCCCGGCCCGCCGCCGATAATGATTAATTCGTAATTCATAATAGAAAATCTTTTATCTGTTTTTTTATATTGCATCCTATGATTTTACAGCTTTTTTGGCATTTTTGCAATCTTTTTCTTTCCAAGCCTGCCTTCTCTCCTTGCCACACCTCTCGAACGCTAGAATTTGAAATATTGCCTAAAACATTGCTCCGGAAGCATAAGGCGACATCACCGTTTGGCCAAACGACCAGATTATTATAAGGCGCAAGACATTGCCTTTTTTTAAATGAATCAGGGTCAAGATAATATTGATAAATCAATTTTAAATAAAATGGCGGATTTTTTATAATTTTTGACCTTTGTTCGGTCAGTGGCTTCAGATATTTTATAACCTGATCTTTTTCCGGCCACAGATCGCTTTTGGTTTGCCAATTATTTTTATAATCGGCATCGATATTAAAATCAAGCGGCTGGAAGATCAAATCAAGTCCCTTTAATGAGGCGTAGCTAATAATTTCATCAATTTCTTTGATGTTTTGCCTAGTCAGAAGCATCCCTATTTCTACGCGCGTACCTTTGCCCTGCCGCAATTCATTTAGACAATCAAGCGCCTGCTTGGTTTTTTCAAAAGTTCCTGCCAAGCCTCTTAATTCATCGTGAACCAACGGATTCAAACTATACAAAGAAATTTTGACGCTTTTTAAATTCCATTTTAATAATTCTTGCGTCGCATCCCTGTCAATCATCGTTCCGTTAGTGTTTAAGCTAACAGGTAAATTAAGCTGATTACATTTTTCTATTATTTTAAAAACTAATTCTTTTTTCAGAAGCGGCTCTCCGCCATTTATCTCTATTTCCTGTGCGCCAAGCCAGTTTTTTATATCTTCAAGCGCCCGAAGCCATTTTTCATCTTCCAGTTCCCGGCCTGAATCTTCGTTTTTCCAGATATCGCAATGGCGGCATCTTAAGTTGCATTTTTTTGTAATAACTAAACTGACATACCGCGGCCGGCTAAAAGATGTGCCAAAACCCGAGTCCGATGCATTTGTTAAATATCTGATTGCTGATTTTAATTTCATGCTATTTTTCTCCTTCAATTTCCTTCAGTTTCCAAGCGCTACCCTTAATCCGGTGAATTTTAACCTTGATATTTGGCATCAATAAATTAATATTGTATTTCAAATTTTTGGGAGATACGCTTTCGCCGTGCTCAATAATATTGCCAAGTTCCACCACTATCTCCTTAATTTTTGAAAGCCCGTTTTGGCGGGCCTCCTCTTGAGCTACCTTGACTATTTCGTTGGCCAAATGAAAATCATGCATGTTAGTGTGTAGCGCAGGTCAGACAGGGGTCATAGGCCCGAATAAGCATTTTTATCAGGTCTTCACATTCTTCCTTGCATAAAGCTTTACCCCCATTGGTCAGCTGCGGAAGATAAGAAATCATATCCTCTTCCAGGCGCGCCAGGTTCTGGGCGGTCGGAGTAATAATATTGACGTTTTTTATCAAACCGTCTTCGCCGACCTCATAGTAATAAAAAAGTGTGCCGCGCGGCGCCTCTATCGCGCCAAAACCTTTACCAGCCTTGGGCTCAAAAGGATGGGACTGGACTGATTCAAAATCAATATCTCGGGCTTTTTCCAAAAACAGTTGGGTTTCTTCCACGCAATCAACCATTTCAATCGCCTGGGCCAGAATGTTATAAAAAGGATTACCAATCGGCAGGATTAAATCCGTTTCCCGAAACAAGGATTTGGCCTTGGGGTTTAAATACTTTGCATTCAGATTCAGCCTAGCCAGAGCCCCTACCATAAATGGCTTTCCTTTAAATTCGGAACGTTTTGCCGCCGGATTTTCTTTAACCTGAAATTCCTGGATTTGAGGCATAAATTCACCAACCGGTTCTGTTTCTTTCTGCCTCTTGACCAAGCCATCATAAATCGCGTATTCGTCCGGCAGGCTCAAAGCGACAAAATCACACTCCCTATTAAATAAAGGATATTTAAGCGAACTGAAAAATTTTGCCAAAGAAACAGCGGAAGCCAAAGCCTTAACGCTCGCTTTTTCAATTTCTTTCAATTTTTCTTTGTCTGGCGCTTTTGTGAATCCGCCGACAATCGGCGTTAAAGGATGAATGCTTCTGCCGCCGATGATCTCAATTGTCTTGTTGCCAAAATCTCGCAGGACCAGCGCGTCGGCCGCCCGGCCCGGATATTTTTTTATCAGCGCCAGATCATTTTTAATCCCGAAAAAATCGGAAAGTGAAAAGAAAAAAAGGTGCAAGGCATGACTGTTTAAAATCTGCCCCATCATCATCAGCCGCCTGAGCAAAATCGTCTGCTCGGAAGGAAAAATACCCAAAGCCGCTTCCAGTGCCTTTAAACTCGTCAAATTATGGACCACCGGACAGACCCCGCAGATGCGGGAAGTGATTTGGGAAACTTCGTTATGGCTGCGGCCTTGTAAAATTCCTTCCAGCAACCTGGCTCCTTCATATAAATTCAGCCTGGCTTTGACAACATTACCGTCAACTATATCGGCGACAAATCCGGCATGCCCCTCAATTTTTGCGATATGGTCTATTTTAATCTTCATTTTTTTATAATTTTATTTTTTGGTATTACCGGTGGCGACGGGTACATATCGTCCAGCATACCAAATCTCTGCATAATCAAATCTATTTCCTGCTGCGAAAATCCGTAAACTTCTTTTAATTTATTATTGAAATTATTGATGGCAGCGCCCTTAAGCGGGCCTCGGCAGCCGTCGCACGGATACGCAGAAGAAGGGCAGGGCGCGCCGCAGCCGCCCAAAATCATGGGCCCGAGGCATGGCTCGCCTTTTTGCAGAAGACATTCGTTTCGTTTCAGTTGGCATTCATAGCAGACCGGCCTTTGCGGAATTTTTGGAATAACGCCGGCTATCAACTCCTTTGCCGCCCACAAAAATTCTTCTTTGTTGATGGGACAGCCCGGAATTTCCAAATCCACTTTAACGTAATATCTGACCGGCCTGATATCCGGATTGGCAATGCCTTCAAAGTTTTTATAAACATAGCGCAGGCGCTGTTCTTTGTTCTGGTAATTTTTAAGCTCGGCGATACCGCCCAAACAAGCACAGGCACCAATCGTTACAAGAAGCTTCGTTCGCGCGCGCAGATCCTTGACCCTGGCCACATTCTGAGAGGTAATCGGTGTTCCTTCGACAAAAACCACATCGTAATTTTCCGGCTCTGCCCGATCTTCTATCAGCGCAAAATCACCTATTTTTATCTTTTCGGTCAGCTCCAGCAATCTCTCTCCCAAATCTAAAATCGCCACCTGGCAGCCTTCGCAGCAGGTCAAAGAAACAATCGCGATACTCGGCTTTTTGTTAGACATATAAGGAATCTAAACTATTTTTTGTGTACTTATACAGATTCGTGATGTTCTCTTCGTTTAAAATCTGAATGGCATAATTCCAATGAAACGAAATCCAATCCCCCACTTCAACATTTGGCAACATTGTTTTATCCCAATTAATTTCTTTTTCTTTCATGCTTCCAAACTTTATTTTCTTTCTCCCGATTAATGGGTTATATTCAACAATAATTTTTAACTTTTCATTTTTAAATTTTAACTTTTTAACCCTCCCCCAGCCAACCCGGCAGATATCTTTTAGATCCGTCCTGCCTGCAAAATCAATGCTGCCGGTTACCGCCCCCAGAACCAGAACATGAAAACTGTGGTGCGGTTTGGAAGAAACTGGAATTGCATCAGATTTTTCTTTCGCGGCTTTTCTTGATAATAAACCGGGGCCAGAAAATCTTTTAACAATCAATTCGCGCAAATCATTAAAAGTTACCTTTTCCAATAACTCATTGCCGAGCCAATAAGCTTCAATTACTTTTTTGTTCAAAGACCCTGTTTTAATTCTGTTTTTCTTGGCAATCAATTCGTAATAAGGATAGGCTGCCTGAAATCTTTTTAGGGCCGGGATTATATCGGGTATGCCCAATTTCCCCCTGATAAATTCTCTTAAGTTTTTCTGGTCTTCCGACAGCCCGCAAAGACCCATCTCATTTGGAATCAAGCCATATAGCGCCGCGATTTTAGGCCCTGACATTGATTTTTTCTCCCAGCAGTTTAATTTTTTCCAATATAAAACGGTACCCAAGAATCATTATCAGACCTCCGGTTATCAGGCCGCTTGAAACAATCTCGCCAAAATTTATTTTTCCCGTTGAAGCGAATGCCAGCAAAGTGGTAATGGGAGATCCTAAAAGCAGAATTGCGGCTGCTGTAGAAACAGGAATATGCCTCAAACCGCTGTACCATGTTATGACATAACCGAACAAGATAAAAGAAGCAATCTGGATCCAGAAAACCTGTTCAAAGTTAAGCTGGCTGATTATCGTCAATTGTCCGCTACCGGCCAGAAAAATCAAAATCAGAATGGCGCCAAAAAACATTCTGCCCCAGGCAACGATCTTGGGTGACAGGCCTGCCAGCGCGTATTTTGATATAACGCTTTCAACCGCCCAAAGCAATGTGGCCAAAAATACATAAAAATCGCCGCGGTTAAAAGACAAATGAAGCGCTTTTAGGGCAATCAGATTTCCTGCCAATATCATCAGAGCTCCAATCAGCATTTCTTTTCTTATTTTTTCGCGCAAAAATATCGAGGCCAAAATCATAGTGTATATAAACATCGTTTTGTGGATAAAAGAACCTTGAGCGGCTGAGGTAATGGATAAACCTTTGAAAAATAACAAGAATGCGGCGCCGCCGCCCACAAATCCGATTACCAAAAGCATCAGCCACTGCTTTTTTGTCAGCTTGGCCAGCTGGCGCCATTCTTTGGCCAGCAGCACAAATCCGCTAAAAGCCAAAGCGACCATCACATTTTTTAAAAAAGCAAATAAGTACGGATTGACTCCGCCAACACCGTATTTGTTGATAAAAATCGAAAATCCCGAAATAATGGCGGTGATAAAAACTAATAATAATCCTTTTTTATTCATACCAGGTAGTGAAAATTCGACTTGTTATTGATAGATTATCAATAGCTTAGTCTTTTAATAAAATTACAGATGCCATATAGTAAAATCCGCATTATTTTTTATCCTGCTTCGCGGGACGGTCGAATTTCTACTACCTGGCATGTTTTTTTCTTCGCACTTTTAAATAATTTATTAATTTCTTGCGCCTGTTTTTTGCTGATCTTCTGCACTATCACATTATTTTGGGTCAGAACCCAGTCGCCTTTTTTGACAGAAATTATGGCGCCGACCTCCTGCGGCCCTTTTTGCGATTTCACCGTCGCAACGCCTTTTTTTAATCCGATAACTTGTTTTGGAATTGTCAGACACATATTCACTGTCGTTCAATTTAAAAAATGAAAATGAAAATGAAAATGTAAAAAAGTCATCCAGTTTTTAGTTTTTAAATTTTAATTTTTAAATTAAATTGCTCCCTGCACATTTTTTATCTGGTCATATCTGAACACCGGGCCCTGCTTGCAAACATAATGGCTTCCTATCCCGCAATGCTGGCAGACTCCGACTCCGCAGTGCATCCGCCGTTCAAACGAAAGATAAATATCTTCGTCAGCAAATCCGTATTTTTTCAATTTCTCCAAAACGGCTTTATACATCACCGGCGGCCCACAGACAAATGCTCTGGCATCGGCAACAACAGAAACAACCTCAAATAACTTTGTAACCAAGCCAACGCACCCCTTCCAGTCTTCACAAACTTTATCTATGCTTAATTGAAGATTGACGCCGTCTTTCTGCCAAGATTCGTATTCATTGCGAAATAACATTTCCGAAGGATGCTTGGCGCCGTAAAATATCTGAATCTTGGCGTCTTTACCTAAAAATTCATTCTTGCCCAAAATCAAAGTCCTTAAAGGTATTAAGCCCAGTCCCCCGACAACTATTAATAAATTCTTTTTTTCTTCATTTTTAACTTTAAACTTTGAACTTTGAACTTGAGCGCCAGCAATGGGCCAGCCGATGCCAAAAGGTCCTCTGATGCCGATTTTATCCCCCACTTTCAAAATATGCATTCTATTGGTCAGTTTCCCTATCGCTCTTATGCAAAGTTCTAAATTTTTTCCTGGCTTGTTGCAGGGCGCAAAGGGCGCTTCGCCAAACCCAGGCAAAGACAGCATAATGAATTGGCCTGGATAAATTCTGGCATCTTCATCAAATCTTAATTGAAAATGCATCTTGTCAAAGCCCAATTCAAACAGTTTGATGCCCGGCACATGGTCGGAAATCTTCAGAATTTTTGCCGTTTTGGTCTCGTAAAGATTAAACATATATCCTCCATTGACAAATTAAAATAATAGTTTTAATATAATAAAAACGAATAAAAGGAGGGTAAGATGGAAAAGGAGTACTGTGTGAAATGCGGAAAAGAAACACCATACACAAAGGACGTTCCTATCGACCAAAGAGATTGCTATATTGAAGGAGCTGGTCAGCTCTGTGACGACTGTTTTATCGAGATTTACGGCTAATACCATCAGCGTTATGCGCTATTTTAAAATAAAATAGCGCATTTTATTTTAACAAATGATCTTAAGAATTTTCTATGTTTTTTAAAACTTCCGCAATATCAATACCCACAGGGCAAACGGCCGCACAGCGGCCGCATCCCACGCATCCCATAAAATTGAATTCTTCCGGAATCCTGGCGAATTTATGATAATACCAGAAATGAATCCGCTTGGCGGTGTCGTTCAGAAACTTATGCCCCAAGGCCACTTCGGAAAATTCCTGATAAAAGCAGGAGTCCCAGCAGCGCTGGCGCTCGCCCTCGCTATTTTCCAGTCCGGCTTTATCGTCAATCCGAAAACAAAAACAGGTCGGGCAGACTATTGTGCATTTGCCGCATTCAATGCATCGAGCCCCCAGCTCGTCCCAGATTTTTTGATTGTGCTTATTTTTCAGCTTATCCTGAATCTTTATCATCCGTTCGTCCAGTTTGCCTTCCTTGACCGGCCCGCTGAATTGAATATTAATATAGTCTTTATAGCCAAAGTCATTTAAGATTTTTTGCCCAAGCAGGGAGCCGGTAAAAACTGCGTATTCGCCGTTATCCTTTTCTTCATTTATCAGTTTTGCTTTTTTTGTTCTTATGGCCGGCACCTTGGCAAAACTCATCTCGGCCAAAAAAATATCAAAGCTTAAATGCTCCAAAATATCCTCTTCCAGCGTCATCTCAAAGATATTCTGGGACATGTCGGGGATGAGGCTATGGCCGACAATGAGCAGATTGCGTCTCCGCGCCTGATAATAGGGGTCTTTTTCAAAAACCTGGTCATAAAGCAAAACAGATTTCAAATCCAATAAATTCATGCCTAAAATCGCCGTTTTTTTTGGAGCCAATTCTTCAGCTTTTAAGATATGCCCTTTATATTCAAAAAGTTTTTCTTTTTCCGGGATAAAAAAGCGCTTAAAGGAATAAAAAGGCACGCCTTTCTCCAGCTTCAAATCTGCGGGGTATTTCAAGTGGTCAACTTCCAGCAGATTTTCGCGCTTTTGTGTGCCAAAAACATCCCATCCGTTTTTTTGAAGGAATAAAATAAAATCTTCCAACTTATGTCTGGTTAGCATTATCCAAATTTTAACATAAAATCACAGCCGAACAAATAGTCAAAACTGTGAATAACTAAAAAGTCCCAAGCAATAAATCTTAGGGCTTTTTTACAGGAACCTTTTAATTTCCTGCTGTCTATTTCATTATCCTGAATACAAGCTTTTTCTTATGTTCAAAAGAATGAAGGAGAGAGTGATTTTTCACTCTCTCCTGATTTTTAACGAGGGACTGACCACCTATAATTTGGCCTCTTGGTCGGATAAGACTTTGAAGGATACCGAGAAGTCTTATGCCTGTACTGAGACCGAGGTTGGCTATGATTATAGCTATAACTTCTACTATAACCGTAGTTTCTATACTTAGAATAACTTCTGTACTCGTAATATCCGCCGTTGATAATTATCGGCGGAGGCAAGGGTATGGAACCCCACCAAGAACGTTGCCCTGGTGGAACTTGTACCGTGACTTCAACGGGCACTTCCACCGGGACCTCCACCAGAACCTCTTTTTCTACAATTTGAGTCTGTGGAGGCGGAGCCGGCCTAACAGCTGGCGGCTGAAAAGCTTGTGGCTGAAGGGGTTGTGTCTCAGAAACAACTTCATTTTTCCGAGGAATCCCGTTACCGCACTTCTTTATAATGGTAATCCAGAATTCCTCTTCATTATAAGGAAACTTGACCTCTAACGCTTCTAAGGTCTGTTTCCCTAACCACTCAACCGGCCTGCTGTCATAAAACACTCCCTTTCTGGGTTTGAAAAACATCCCATCAGGGAATATTGCCCCCGGTTGATAAGATGACTGCGTTACATCGGAACATTCCACAGCCATTTGGAAGACAACAAATAATTCTTCCGCATCGTACTCCGGGTAGGCTTGCTCGAGTGCCCTTACGAAATCCTCCTGAATTCCAGGATCACCCAATTTATTTATTAGGTCATCCTGATTCCTGACTCCCCCTTTAATCATGGGTGCACCGCCTAACTTCGTCCATTTAAATGTCGGAGTACCGGCGTAAGCGTGAGACAGAAAGGGAGTCACTGCCAACAAAAACAAAATAAAGAATAAAACCAACACAATTAATCCCCAGATAAACATTTTCTTGTTCTTTTCCATATTTCCCTCCTTTGATAGTTTTTTGTTTTTTTTAAAAGAACCTTTTTTCTCGTAAATCTGCCGATTTCAGAATTTAGCATTATATATTAATTCTATAATTTTGTCAAGTGATTATGCTAGTCGGCGCGCAAATCAAAAAAGAGCCCATTTGGGACTCTTTTTTAAAATTTACGGAAGCGATTAAAATACAGCCTATTGCTGAATATTTGCCGCGACATTACCGATGTCCAGACCGCTGGGCTGGTTAATGGAGCTCCAGATTAATAAAGTGAAGACCAGTCCGGTCAGAAAAATTAGCGCTATCGCCAGATACGGATTGATTTTTTGTTTTGGGTCTAGCATTTTTTTATTGAAGCTTGCTGTCTATTGCCTTTTGAAAATCCTCATAGGGCACGGCGCCGACGACTTCCTCGCCGTTGATGAAAAATGTTGGCGTTCCTTCAACTCCCTTTTCACCCGCCTTATTATACCAATCCTGACCTGCTGTTTTAGCCGCATCCGAATTATAGCATTGTTCAAAATTATCGCCCAGCTCTAATGTTTTTGCCGCGTCAAGCACGTCCTGCTCTCCCTTTATGTCGGCCTGGTGATTGAACATATAGTCCTGGAATTGATTGAATTTTCCTGCCTGATTGGCGCAATAGCTGGCTCTGGCCAGCTCGTAAGGTGGCAAAATATAAATAATCATTTTAACCTTGCCTTTTGCAATATAATCCTGCTCTATCTTGGGCAGGGTCTGCAGGGCAAAATTTGCGCAATGAGAGCATAAAAAATTGGTGTATTCTTCTATGACCACGGATGCGT
Organism: Candidatus Portnoybacteria bacterium RBG_19FT_COMBO_36_7; assembly: GCA_001819495.1. Lineage (GTDB taxonomy): Bacteria > Patescibacteriota > Minisyncoccia > Portnoybacterales > GWB1-42-6 > CG1-02-40-82. Next base: position 35,092 of record MHMW01000021.1, read on the forward strand.
CATCAATTCCCAAAACTATTCCCGGCGTCCCCTGGCTAGAAGTGGTTGCCGAATTTGAAATTGAGGCCGGGTTTTCATTTGGTTTTTTTTCGCTGAAATACCAACCCGCGCCTATCAAAATCAACGCCAAGATTACCGCGATTATAATAATTCTTTTGTCTGACATATCATTGATTTAATGGTTAAAACTGACTTTACTTTAACAAGATATCAAATAATTTAAAAACAGTCAAATAGCTACGCTAACCTTTGCCTATAGTTCGCGTACTTTTTTAAAAGCTTCCTTAGCCGCTTTATCCTTTTTTTCTTTTGAAATCGGTACGCCTCCCTCTAGCCCTGTCAATTCTTCATCCTCTTCCGGCGTCGGCAATCTTCCTTTAAATGTTTTGCCGATCATTTTTTTCTCATCTTCTTCTTTTTTAAACGGAAATTTATATTGCTCGTTCATATATTGTTATGAAAATATAATTTATTTTTTATCCAATAAATTTTTTAACAGTGATAAAACATCAATAATTTTATAAATCCAGGTCAATTCCCCTGTCTTTTGCCTGCCTGTTTATGACGGCTGTGGAAGTATAGTTCTTGGGATCGGAAACAAACTTATCATAGATATGAAGCAAATAAAAAAGGCTGATAATCTCGAGCACGATGACTGCCAGCAACGTCGGTTTAATAATGGTTAGCATGTTTTTTATGGGGCGACGTATTCTATCCAGAGTCCGTAAAGCTCGGCTGTGGCGCGCGTGTCTGCCAGACAATAACGGGCAATTTCCAGATATTTTCCTTCTTTGAAATATTGGGCCACTTTTTCCCCGCTGATTCCACTGATTTTTGGGCTTTCTATGCCCAGCGACCGGCAATAAAAATCCAAGCTGAATTTTCTGAACGCGCCGTAAAAAGTCAACTGGTCTAAGAGATCAATATGAAAATCGGCTGAATATCGTGGTGGCATAAGATTCCTTGTCGGCCTTACCTTTAGCGCCGCGCTTCGCAGCATAAGATATGGGCAGTCAAAACCACGGCCGTTAAATGTGATAAACTGATGATAATTTTTTATATTCTGCCAAAATTTTTCCAGAATTTTCTTTTCGGTGCTTATTTCAAAATCTATTCCGTCTTCGGAAAAATTTTCTATTTTTCCGTCCGGGCCCTGAAAAAAAACTTTTCCCTTGCCAGATTCGGGATTCAAAAGACTGATGGCGACGATTTCGCCGCTAAACGGCCAAAAATTGACATTCTTTTTTATTTCTTCAATATCTCTTTCGTCTTTGGCGTTTTTTAAAAAATAATCCTGGGATTCCTTATCCAAGCTATCAAAATCGCCCGCTGTCTCTATGTCAAAAACAATCCTGCTCATAATTAGTGAGTTATTTGTTCTGAGGATTTTTTATTTCCCCTTTACGCCTTTAAATCTGCTCATCTTTCCCATGCTGGTTTTGTTATCCATAAAACGGCCGCTTTCGGTGGTGGCTTTTATGAAAAGCTTTGTGCGGGGGTTTTTGTATTGGACACGGCGGCGAACCATGCCTTTTCTCCCCGTTCCTTTTGGAGGATTAGTAGCCATATTAAATAAATTAACATTTTTGCCCTCTGGATACATTTTAATCTTTTTTTCTTTTTTTGACAAATGAAAAGGGCTGTCCGCTCGACAGCCCCAAAATTACTTCATTTCCTTGAATATCTTTAAAAGAACTCCCAGAATCAATGGATACCTGCATGCTTTTGTCCAAAATTTAGCCACCCAATTCGGCCATTTTCTAACCAAAATCTCTTCGGCTTTTACTGCAAACTTTCTTGTTCCCATGTCTATCCCCTCCTCTTTTTTGATTGATAAAAAAGAAAAAAATAAATATCCCTTATCAGAAATAAAGGACATTTATTTTATCCCTAAACTGAATAAGCTTAGAATTTCACCTGAACGGGTTCTTTTTCTGCCTCACCTTTTATTTCAAAAAATTCTGCTGATTTGAAACTAAAGATTTTGGCGACTATATTGGAAGGAAAAACCTCCAAAGCAGTGTTTAAATCCCTGACATTGCCGTTGTAAAATCTCCTGGCTGCCTGAATTTTATTCTCTGTGTCGGCCAACTCTTCCTGAAGTTTTGAAAAATTCTCAGAGGCTCTCAGCTGGGGATATGCTTCCGCTACCGCAAACAGGGATTTTAGCGCGCCTGACAGCATATTCTCGGCTTCTGCTTTTTGAGCCGCGCCTTGCGCCGAAATCGCCTGAGCGCGGGCACGAGTCACGTTTTCAAAAGCTTCCCGCTCGTGAGTCGCGTAACCCTTGACTGTTTCTACCAGATTGGGAATCAAATCATAGCGCCTTTTCAGCTGGACATCAATATCTGACCAGGCTTCTTCTGTCCTCTTTTTTAACCTGATGAAACGGTTATAAGCGACGACAAGCCACAAAATGATAGCAGCTAACGCCGCTATGATGACTGAAGTGTATATTGGCATAGGTTTTAAAAATTTAATTATTAAAAATCTGCCTGATTAAATTATAATTTTATTTACTGGTAAAGTCAATGTTTTAAATCTTAAAGTTTTTGGCATTTTGGACAAAAATGAGCCGAGCGGCCGCTGATTTTTAAGCGCTGGACAAAACCGGAACATTTTTTGCATCTTTGCCCTTCCCGGCCGTAAACTTTAAGATGCGACACATATTCCCCTTCTTGGCCTCGCGCGTCTAGATAATCGTTGTCCGAAGAACCCCGAAGCGTCAGTGCTTCGGACAAAATTTTTTTTATGCCTTGAAAGATTTTTTTGATTTCGTCTGATTTTAAATCTTCTACGCGGTGCAACGGATGAATTCTGGCAAAAAATAAAATCTCATCTGAATAGATGTTGCCGATGCCCGCGATATTTTTCGGGTCCATCAAGAACTGTTTTATTTTTGCCTTAGGCCGCTTTCTCAGAATTGCCGCAAAATCGTCAAGAGCGAAATCTTTATCCAGTGGCTCGGGCCCCAATTTTTCTTTTTCAAAGAAATCCACCAACTTATCCGTTTTTACTGCTTTGACATAGCCGAACTGCCGAAGATCGTTGTGAAAAAGCCGGCTGCCGTCGGAAAACCAATAAATCAGGTGATTCCACTTTTTGTCCTGGTCCTGCAGTTTCTCGTTTTTTTGGCGGAAAATCAGTCGGCCAGACAGTTTTAAGTGTATAAGCAAGCTCCAACCGTTTGATAATTCAATTATTAAAATTTTGGCGCGTCGCGCCAAGCATTTTATTTTTGCGCCTAATATGATTTTTTTAAATTCAACCAAAGAAAGCTTAACCATTTTTGGCAAGCTAACCTGGACTTTTTTGATTTTTTTACCCGCCATCAATCTGTTAAGCTGGGTTCGGATTGTCTCGACTTCCGGAAGCTCAGGCATATTTGGCAGTTTAAAAATAATATCCTTTTATTTTACGCTTCAATTTTTCCGGCGAAGGCACAAACATCCATTCATAATAAATGCGCCTGGCGTTCTTAATATGCGGACCTTCAAAATCAAACCAGACTTTTTTGAAAGCCTCAATCAGGATCTTTCTGGCCCGCCCTATCTCCGGATCGGCTAAATATATATGCTGCCTGTCTATGCCGATTATTACAGAATAATGGCCTTCATAATGTTCGCCGTACAAAGAGAACCAGTCCACCAAAACCGGCTTTCTTTTTTTCAAAAAATATCTGATATCGCCAATCGTAGAATTCTCTTTCCAGAAACCATGCCAGCCCAAAGATTTGACCGCCCCAATTAAACTTTCGGGAGACGCCCCTTCCCGGGCGCTGGTTCCACTTTTTCTGCCTAAGCCCTGTTCGCTGATTTTAAATCCGTAAAAATTCAAAATCGTCCGAAGGGCGGCTGGCCCGCAATATCCCGTTTTTGTTTGTTCAAAAATTTTAAGTTTGATCATTTTTTATAAGCACTTATGTTTTTATTCTTCCCATAAACTTGGATTTTATCATAGCACCAAAAATAAAAAAATAAAAGAGCTTCTTTTAAAAGAAGCTCTCGCTAATTATCTTTCAATATCTTCTCCGAATTATTTGTGCTTTAGATATTTCATCGCCTGTTCTACCCTTTCTTTACGCGAGCCGGCAATAATAAAGAATTTTATTCCCATTTTTTAAGGCAAATAAATTATTCGTATCGCAACGCTTCTATCGGGTTTAATTTTGAGGCACGGCGGGCTGGATAAATGCCGAAAACAATGCCGATGAAGGCAGCAATGCCAAGGCCAAGCGCTATCCCGAGCAAAGAAATGCCGGTCGGCCAGTCCTGTCCCAGGAAATAACTTATTGTAATCGCCGACAATACAGATAATACGATTCCGAGAAATATACCGATTGCCCCGCCAAGACAGGTCAGAATCACTGATTCAAACAAAAACTGCGTCAAAATGTCGCTGTTTTTGGCGCCGACTGCTTTGCGCAGGCCAATCTCACGGGTGCGCTCGGTTACCGAAACCAGCATAATATTCATGATGCCGATGCCGCCGACTAACAGAGAAATGGCCGCCACCGCTGCCAAAAAATAAGTCATGATGTTCGTAATGGTCTTGACCTGCTCCATTGCGCTGGCTTGAGTGCCAACGCTAAAATCGTCTTTTTCCGGATCGGTTATATTATGAGAATTTCTCATCGTTATTTTTATATCCTCTGCCGTCCGATTAACTAAATCTTCTGATTCGGCTTCAACCAAAATATGCTGAAAATATTTTGTGCCAAAGATATACTGCTGAGCTGTTGTCCAGGGAATAAGGACAACATCATCAAAATTAACCATTGAAACCTGTCCTTTTTCAGATAATATTCCAATCACCCTGTAATTCTTGCTGTTTATTTTTATTTTTTGTCCCATTGCCTCCGAAGAGCCGAAAAGCTCTTCTTTTACCTTTGAGCCTATAACAACTACATCGGCAAGATTTTTCACGTCATCATCATCCAGGGCTCTTCCTTTATCAATTTCTATGTCATATATCCTTATAAAACCGCTCCCGATTCCATAGATATTGACACTGTAAGTATCGGTCTGCGAAATAGCATTGGCGCTGCCAAACAACAAAGGCTCTACGTTTATAGCATAAGGAACATTCTCTTTTTTCTTCAGGGCAATCAGATCTTTTTCTTTCAAAGAGTCGCTGAATATCTGCATAACATCGTTAAACCCCTTGGGTTCGCGGCCTGGAGCTATCTCAATAACCTTGGCGCCCATTCCCTGGATCTGTCCCAAAATTAAGTTTTGCGCTCCCTGCCCCAGCGACATAACAAAAATTATAGACATGATGCCTATTACAATTCCCAGCATAGTCAAAGCTGTCCTGCCTTTATTGACCTTGAGGGCCCTGGTGGCGCTTTTAAGAATATCTTTTGATGACATTTTTTACTTTTATCTTTTTACCAGTTTGCGCTTTGCGTTAAAATAAGTTACTAAATGTTTTCTCTTGTTCTTGGTGATGTATAAAGCGAAGTAAATAACCGCCAAAACACAAAAATTTATAGCCAAAATATAATTATTGTCTCCCCAGTTAATGGAATCAATACTAAAAGAAGACAGAGGATATAGAAATGGTGTAGCGAAATATTTGACGCTGTGAAAAGGAATATCAACTAAAATATGAATGCCCCAGGCAGCCAGCGGCCACCATGGTTTTTTCAGGATCAGCCAAACAGCGATAAAAGCGATGGCAAAAAAAACAAGACTATGGCTAAAAGAATAAAGAGTCGGAATTATTTCTGGTCCCACCGGATTCAAATGTACCCTCGTGCTGTCAACGAAAGAAATACCCTTGAATATGGAAATTACGACATAAATGCCGTTTGAAAAAAGATCCGGCGCCACGGAAAAAATTATCGGCCACCAGATTTTTTTCTCTTTTCTATAAATTAAGCCTGTCCAGAGGCTGTGAGAAAAAATATCCACAATATTAATGTAAAATTTAAAATGCAAAAATTAAAATGACAGATCAAAATTAAAAATTAGCTAATGCTAAAATCATTTTAAATTTTGCCCATTTTGCATTTTACATTGTCGTTTTTAATTTTGATATTTGATTCTTGAATTATTTAAGCTTTCCATCTCCTGCCCTGCGCCTGTGATTGACTATTTCATCTCCGATAACGCAACCGTCTTTCATCTTAATGATCCGCTTGGCAAAACGCGCGGTTTCTGTTTCGTGGGTGACGACAACAATCGTGTGGCCTTTTTCGTTCAATTCCTCCAAAACCTGCATTATCTGCTCGCCTCCCTTTGAATCTAGGTTGCCGGTCGGCTCATCCGCCAAAATAAGCAAAGGATTATTGACCAGAGCCCTGGCAATCGCCACTCTCTGCTGTTCACCGCCGGACAACTGACTTGGCATATGATTTGCCCGATGCGACAAGCCAACAGCCGCAATCGCTGACTTAGCCGTATCCCCAATCTTTTGTTTGTTCTCCTTATAAAAAAGAGGTAGCATAACGTTATCAAACACGCTGGTCCGCGGCAACAGATTATAGCTTTGAAAAACAAATCCAATTTTTTCATTCCTGATTTCAGCCAGCTGATCATCAGAAAATCTGGCAAAATTCTGGCCCTCAAACAAATACTGGCCGTATGTCGGCCGGTCTAAAAATCCTAATATATGCATCAAAGTTGATTTTCCGCATCCCGAAGGCCCCATGATTGCGACAAATTCGCCTTTCTCAATTCTAAGGCTGATGCCGCAAAGGGCTTTGGTGACTATTCCATCGCCGTATTCTTTGATAATATCCTTTGTCTCAATTATGACCATCCTATTTTATTTGCTTATGGCAACGGCCTGTCCTTCAATAAGGCCGGAAATTATTTCTACTTCTCCCTCGTTGTTTCTAATGCCGGTCTGAACCTCTTTTTCTTTTATCTGACCATTTTCCATGATTTTTACGATTTTGACATTGTTATTTTGCTCAATTGCCCGCAAAGGAATAATTAAAGCGTTCTCGTGCCGGCTCGTTTCAATTTCAAGATTAGCCGTCATGCCTGCCTTTACTTTTGAATCGGTGCCGGACAAGCCGATAGTTATTTTGTAATAGACAACTCCCTGCACGACTGTCTGTGCCGGGTCAATTTTTATCACCTTGCCCTGCCACTTTTCATTTTCTCTGAAAGCGTCAAAAGTTATCTCTGCCGGGTTCCCCGCGATTATTTTAGCAATGTCTGATTCAGCGATATCTGATTTAATCTCAAAATCAGACAAACTGTTCATGGAAACAGCTGTCTGGCTGGAAAGCGCCATTTCTCCTTTTTCAAAAGGGATATCGGTGATTATGCCGTTGATGGGAGCGGTCAGACTTTTTTGGGCAACTTGATTTCTAGCCTGATTCAAATTGGCTTGCGCCTGCTTGACCTGCGCAGTGTAAAGGTCAATATCGGATTGACGAGGACTGGCCAGCTTGAGCGCCAGCTGACTTTGCGCAGTTGCCAAAGTTCCTTCTGCGCTGCTAAAAGCCGCCTGAGCCGTGTTTATGTTTGTTTGATTTGTGTTTTTTTGAGAAATGATCGTCTGCTGGGCAGCAACAAGGTTGGTCAAAGCGGTGTTCAAATTTGTCCGCGCAGCTGATATACTTGTTTTAAAAGCGTCCAGCTCTGTCTGGGTCAAGCTTGAAGATATTACCACCGAAAGCAAAACGTCATAAGTTCGGTTAAGCGCATTTATGGAAAAAGTGGCAGTCGTTTTTAATCTTTCCAGCGCGCTGTCGATGTCAGATTCGTTATAAGTTGAAGCTGCTGCGTTGATTGTCGGCAAAACCGAATTATAATCAAGCTCAGCCAGATATTTAAGATTTCTTGCATCTATCAAAGCCTGCGCATTAGAAGCTGTCTGATTAATATTCAATTCGGTAGAATCCAAAGTGTCTTTGTTTGTCTGTAAAGATGTCTGTGTTGTCAGCAAAGAAGAGCTCAACGTTCTTTGAGCATCCTCGTATACATGAGTGAGAGAAGCGGCCGCGGTTGCCTGCGCATTGGCTAAAGTTTTTTGCGCTTCTTCCAGATTTTTCTGGGCGTTGGCAACTGCAGTTTGCGCCACAGCGATGTCTTCGGCCGAAGCGCCGGCCAAAAGTTGAGAAAACTTTGCCTGGACAATTGCCAAAGCCGCTTCGTAGTTTTGAATCTGAAAAGCCAAATCGCTTGAATCCTGCGACATCAGAACCTGGCCGGCAGAAACTTTGTCGCCGACATTGGCTTTTATTTCTGTAATGCGGCCGGAGGCGACAAATTGAAGATTGATCTGGCTGGCCGGCTGGGCCGAGCCGGTGGCCGAAACCGTCTGAGCAATATCCCCTTTTTTGACCTTCACGAAATCATAATCCGGTTCTTTCCCGCTTTGGTAACTCTGATAAAGCAAACCCAAATCGATTGCCAGCAATATAAAAAGACCGAGAATTATCAATTTTCTATGCTGCATAATGAAGTTTTTCATTAAAGTTAATTAAAACAAAAAATGCTCAATATTTATGGCTCATATTGCCTTTAAATCATAATCTTTTTGCTCAAATAAGTCAAACCTTGCCCGGTAGTGAAATTTCGGCATATTTTTTGAATTTAGCCCCGCCAGGCGGGGCCAGCCGAAATTCTACTACCGGGCTTGACATTTCTTATAAATCTGCTATAATATACCATTGTCCTCTCCCAAGCGGACTATAGCTCTATTTTGACCCCGTAATACAACTTTGGCTGTCGCGAAGCGACAATCAAATAAATGCCGAAGTTGATATACGGGGTTGAGCCGAATAAGCTGAACAATCAGGCTTAAAAACCTGTTTAAATAATATCTTCTTTAAAAACTTAATAAGGGAAAATGATCCCAAAAAATACAGAAAATTCAGATATGGCCGGAAAAGGCCGAAAGGAGGAAGAAAATGACAGGTTTATTATTTTTTTTAGCGATTGTTGTATTTCTTTTAGGCGGAGCGATTCTGCAAGGATTAAGAAAGATCCCAGCCGAGCCGCCCCATATAGCCGTCGTAACTCGTTTTGGAAAAAGAACCGGCAAGGTGGAAAAGGAAGGGTGGCGATTTTTTCCGGGGTATCCATATTTTTATGGGTTCATTCTGGTTGATGTGACTAAAAAAAACCAGGATATGCCCAATGAAGTAGTCAGAACCCCTGATCTGGCGGAAATTAAAATTCCCGTCAGCATCACCTGGACGCCGCTGTCGAAAAATTTAATTGACTTCTTGAACTCCGGCGGAGAAAAAGGAGTCAAAGCGATCCTTGAAGATATTGTCAGGGAGCGCATCCGTGAATGGGCCATATCAGACGAAGAAGGCCCGGGCACATGGGAAGACGCCCTTAAATCACGAGGGGATGCCGTAGCCATTTTGGTTAAGGCAATCATCGGGGAACAGTTACCACGCGTCCCTTCTTCAATTCCCACCTCGATTCTCTTAAAATATTTTGACGAACCCCAGAAAAGTCCTATAAAATCGGAGTTAAAAAAATGGGGGCAAAATTGGGAGACAGTCACAAAAAAAATCGAGGAGGATTACAATAATCTTCCTCAGGATCAAAAAAGAACCCTGCAAGAATTTAATGCGGGGCTAAAAGAAAAAATTGAAGAAAGGAGAAAAATAATAAATAATATACGCCAAGGTAAGGGCGAACAAGAGATGCCTCAGCTGGGCATTATCCTCAATCGCCTCAACATCGGCGAAATGGCGGTCACCGGAGAAGTAGCCAAGGCCGCTGAATTCCGGGCTAAGGAAGAAAAAGAAAGAGAGGGAGAAATCCTGGAACTGGAGCATATCGCCAAAAGAGTCAATAAGTTGAAAAAAACCGGATTCTCGGGCGAGCAGTCCATCGAAATCCTCCAGACAGAAAGAGGCAAAGTAAAGAAACAAATCAACGAGAACAAGCTGAATATCTCGGAGGAAACCAGAAAGACTATTGAAAATATCGCGTCAGTACTGGGTTCTTTGCTAAAAAAAGGGGGTGACAAAAATGGCGGAAACTGAGAAAGCGCCCAAATGGCTTTGGACAGGGTTAATTGTTGTTGTCGCTCTTCTGTTTATTGGCGGAATAATTAGTCTTATTCCTTCGCCTGAAGATAGAAAAGAGACTGACCGGTCTCCGCAAAGAGAAGCCGAAAAAAAGATTCAGGGAGAAGAGATAATTTCTGTCTCTCTCTCCTCGTCCACCTGGTCAAGCCCTGTGTATCTCAGAGCTTGCCGAAGCTTTGACATCGTCGGCCCAATCGGATCTTTATTCCGTCTGGACGCCGACGGTTTTGTGGGAAGGGTCGGAGAAGGCCACTTCCCTAATGATACCCGCTTTCAAGCGGGTATCAGGTTCAAAGGCCTTCCGGGAATGGAAGGCAGAAAAGTCTATATCAGGACATTCCCAATGAGGAATAATCCTGATATTGAAAAAATGCAATGAGTTCAGGCCAGCGAAAAGATTCAAAAAAGAATCAATTCGCTGGCTTTTTTTTATTTGTCTGTCAAAAATTCCAAGTCGTAGGCGCTGGATTTTTTGGTACAGACAAATAACCCCGCACTTATTTTGACTCTCTTGAAATCATCTTTTTAAAGGTTAACTTAGTCTATCTAAAAATTTTGCAGACCGCGTGGCCGAATAGACCAAACTTTTTTGGGCGAAGCGGTCTGCCATGGGTTATTTTGCAAAATAAGTGCCGGGGCAATCTCCGAATAAAATCAAAAGCTAACGAAAGCAATTCCGTTAGCTTTTTAATTCAAATTTATAAATTGTATTTTATGCCTGTAAGAAGCTTGCCACCAATTCCCAGATTCCAAAGGCCAATATCGCAACGCCAACACCCACCAAGCCGTAAATGAAAGCTCTTTTAGCTTTTCCGATTTTTTCCTCATCTCCCGCAGCAGTCATATAAAGAAATGCGGCATAAAGTATTACGAAAATACCTACTATAAAGATAATCGCAGCAAACCATGTTAAAATGGTATTTAACAAATCTAGAATTCCCCCTCTGGTCAAAGTAACACTCGGTAACGTGCCTGTCTGAGCCAAAGCAACTGCCGGCAGAATTTGAGCTGCCAAAATCGCTCCCAGATATTTAATTTTTCTCATTTTCTATCTCACCTCCTTTCAAATAAAAATTTTAATACTAATATTTATCAATTGGTAAAATTGCGATGTTTTTTTATCGTCAAGTCAGCAAGCTCTCAACCGCGTCCCAAATTCCATAAGCAAGCATGGCGACAATAATACCGACAATACCATAAATAAAGGTTTTTTTAGCTTTCTCAATTCTGCTGTCGTCCCCTCCTGATGTCATGTATAAAAATGCGGCGTAAAGAATACAGGCAATACCTAGTATAAAAATAATTTGGGCAAACCATGTTTTAATCTGATCAAATAACTCAACAAGTCTATCTGCCGTTAAATCAATCTGCGGCGGCTCATTGCCTTGGGCTGAAGCAATCACGGGCAGCATTAGAATCGTTATGACAGAAATTATTAATAAATATCTTAAAATTTTTTTCTTCATATGTTTATTGTTTCCTTCTTATTATTTATTATTTTTTAGTTTACCTCTAAAATACTTTTAATTAAAGTGATGAAACCGGCGCCAATCACAATTATCGCCACTCCGACAATCGTATAAGTGATGGCTTTTTTGGCTTTTTTAATCTTTTCTTCATCGCCGCCGGAAGTCAAAAAGAGAAATCCGGCGTATAAAACCATAATGGCTGCCAAAGGAACCATAATTTTATAAAACCATTCGGCTATCTTTTTGACTAAACCCTCAAAAGAATCAGTGTTTATGGGATTAGGAATTTCATATTTTCCCGTGCTACCTTGCTGCGCTAAAATAGGCTGCATAATTAGTGCGCAGCCAAGTAGAGATAGAAATAATATTATAAAAATTTTTATCGATTTATTCAAATTCATAAAAATTAAATTTTTAATTTTTATCCGCTGCATGTAAACTTCCACCAGCTCTGGGGATTAAAGTCCCCGACGCTTTTGCCGATAACCTGAATGATGCTGTTGACAATCAGCCATGAAGCAAAAACAAAAATCAAGCCGATTACAACATTAATAAATATCTTTTTTGCCTGGGTAACCCTTTCCTCGGATCCGCCCGAAGTAAGAAAAATTGCTCCGGCAAAAACAATCAGAAGCCCGGCCACCGGCGGCGCCAGTCTGAAGGCAATAAAAGCGAAAATGTTTACGACAAGCGAGAAAAAAGCGCAAAGGTCGCATCCCTTATCGCCACATACCGGCACAATCCGACAATTGGTGGTTAATTTAGTCATTACATCTTTGCATTCCGGCGTCTGGGCGTTTGCTAAAGAAGGATATAAAAATAATGAAAATCCGATGATCAATAACAATGGCAATATTATAATAATTTTTTTCTTCATTAAGGTCTGCCTCATGAATTTCAATTTTATATCTTAAATCATTTCTTTAATTTCTTCTCGATTAAGTTGCTTACTTGGCTGGCCGCCTGGCTGATTGCCCGCGAAGCTTCCAGCTGTCCGTTATTGACCGCGTTTATCATTTCGTCAAAAATCGCGGAAATCGCCAGGTTGTCAACCTGATACCAGGAACGAGCTGATAACGATTGCTTGGCATAAACACCAAGCTCAAGGCCTTTTTGCTGATAATCAACCAGGTCCCGCCGGGCGGTCGGCCGCTCGGTCTTGTCCAGATATTGCTGGGCTTGCGTCTTTTGGGTCAGCCACTTAAGAAAAACCCAGGCGTATGTTTGTTTATTTGCGTCGGCGCTGGCCGAAACCGTCACCCCCCAATAATTGGGGTATGTCACATCAATTTGCGAGTCTTTGGGCTGGGGAACGGGAGCAATGCCGAATCGCAGATGCGGCTGCTTGGCTTTGATAGTTGAAATATGAAAAGAATAATTGATCATCATCGCCGATTTTCCCTGCGAAAATGCGTCAATTGAATAATCCAGATTGTTATTCCAAGTATAGCTCTTTTTGCTCGGGTCGGCAAAATTTGTGTAAAATTGCAGCGAATTCAAACCCGGCTGATAAAGCTGGCCTTGGGCAAGCACTGATTTGGCAAAAGTCGCTTCATCTTTTTTTTCATTGACCATCTCCGCCCCTGTTTGCAACATCAGCATCATCAGGATATCGGAGCCGCGATTGATATTTTTGACCGTGCCGATGCTGGCACCCGACATTAAAATATTATTGCTCTCATCTTTTTTCGTTAATTTCTCCACTGTCTCATTAAATTCATTCCAGTCTTTGGGCGGAGTGGATATCCCTGCAGAATTGAATATGTCTTTATTCCAGTAAAGAGCCAGTGTGTCAACAAAAAGTGGCAAAGCATAAATTCTTTCAGGCAAGGCATTGCCCTTTTCGTCTGCTCCTCCATAAATAAAATCTTGCGCCGCCACATCAACGAAAGAATCCTTGAATTCTCTGACGGTCAAAGAATCTTCTCCGCTGTACTTTGAGGCGGACGGAATCGGAGCTGTTTTATCAACGTGCTTTGGCAGCCAGGAATTTTCAATCATAAAAATATCCGGTCCCCTGCCTGCCGCCAAGGCATCAACTAAATCTCTTTCGTAATCTGCGTAGGTTTTTTTATAATAAGTTATCTTAACTTTTCCGTAAGTCTGGTTAAAACTTTCAATCAGGGGCTTAAAAGCGTCGGAATCATCAAAAACGCCCCAAAACACAAGCTCTTCCTTTCCTTTTGTCAGGTCTTCTTTGCAGCCTGGCAAAGCAGCGCTTAAGCTCCCCAGAAGGCTCAATGCCACAACCGGAGCCACAATATTTAAAACAATTTTTTTGTTCGCTGCGTTTTTTTTAATTTTACGGAAAAGTCCCATTTTATTCGTAGTTATTCGCGAGCTCGCCCGCCTTGTCATCGGAATATCACAAAGACTGGACAGCGAGCAAAATTCGTATTAATTCATAACCCAACTCAGAATACCGCTAATCATTAAAATTTTCTGAAAATCAAACCATAATGAAAATTTCCGGCGTCAAATTCTCTGTCAAAAGTGAATTTTTTTTCAGTTGCCGCCTGGCTTGCCTCGCCCTGCGAAATCCGCCAGCCGCTGTCAGAAGTTAAAGTCTTGCCAGAGGGCTGCCAGTCTATAATCACCATTTTGCCGCCGCTTTTTAAAACCCGCCTGGCTTCTCTGATAATATCAGCTTTTTTATTGGACTGGAAAAGGACATTTGCCAGTAAAGCCATATCGCATGAATTATCAGGCAGCTTTGAGCCGCCGGGAATTTCCAGATTCCCGCGCAAAGTTTCAATATTGGCAAGCTCCGCCTGAACCGCTTTTCCTTTCACTTCCTCAAGCGCTTCGTTCAAGATATCTACCGCAAAGACCTGCCCTTCTTTACCAACCATTTTGGCCAAAGGAATAGAAAAATAGCCGTGGCCGCAGCCAAAATCGGCAATCCTTGAAGGAGTCTGAATTTCAAGCTGATCTAAAACTTTTTGAGGGTTAAGAAATCCTCCTGTTCCTGCCATTGTTGTTGAAATTTATGAATGAGGCTCAATGCCGAATGAAATATTTTATAAAAAATTTACGAAGTAAATTTTTGAGTGAAGGAACAAAGGTTTTGTTACTAAATTTTCATCTCCGCCCTGGGCGGATCAAAAATTTGGACAAAGCCCTTTAGATACACGTAATCGTCGCCACTTTGTCGCCTGGCTCAAGCTTCATAATTCTGACTCCCTGAGTGGCGCGGCCGAGAAGAGAAACGCTGGACAAAGCTATCCGGATGGTCTGGCCTTTATCGGACATAGCAATCAAATCCTGTTCGTCAGGCTCCAAAATCTTTGCTATGACCAGCTTTCCGGTTTTGCTTGTCACCTGTGCCGCTTTGATGCCTGAACCGCCCCGGTGCTGGACCTTGAATTGTTTGACATCCGTCTTTTTGCCATATCCGTTTTGCGCCACCACGAGCAGCTCCAGTCTTGCATTCTTAATTTTCCATTTGGCGTCGATTATTTCCATACTGACCAGCTCATCGTCCTTTTTTATTAATATACCCTTCACTCCGGCTGCTGAACGACCCATTGGCCGTACGTCTTTTTCTTTAAAATGGATGCTTTGACCCTTAGCCGTAACCAAAATTATTTCGTCTTGCCCGCTGGTTGCTCTTGCCCAACGTAATTCATCCCCCTTTTTTAAAGTAATGGCAATAAGGCCGGAGCGGCGAACATTCGCAAAATCTTCAATCTCTGTTTTTTTAATTATACCATTTTTGGTCGCCATGACCAGAAAGTTATCCTCAAGGGATTGATTGTTTGCCTGCGAAGTGTTTTTTTTCAGATTTTTGAAAGATTCTTTGGCCGGCACCAGCGCTGTCACCCGTTCGCCCGGAGCCAACTGCAAGAAATTGACGATTGCCTGGCCTCTGGCCACCCGGCTGCCTTCGCCTATCTCATAGGCCTTTGTCTGGAAAACCCGGCCAGTATTGGTAAAAAACAGCAGATTGTCATGCGTAGACACAACAGCCAGATATTTCACCGCGTCTTCTTCTCTGGTTGTCATGCCAATCATGCCTTTGCCGCCGCGTTTCTGGGCTTTATAATTTTTTGGGTTTATCCTTTTGATATAACCGCCCTGCGTCAGGGTTATAATACATTCTTCTTGGGGCACTAAATCTTCTTCTTTGAATTCTCCGATAGGCGAGACAAAAACTTTTGTTTTTCGTTCATCGCCGTATTTTTCTTTTATCGCCGAAAGTTCATTGCCAATGACTTCCAGCACCTTTCTTGCGTCTTTCAAAATTGCCTCAAGCTCTTTTATCAATTTTAATTTTTCTTTAAGCTCGTCTTCTATTTTTTGGCGTTCAAGGCCGGCCAGCGCCTGCAGGCGCATTTCCAAAATAGCGGAGGCTTGGGCATCGGAAAATTTAAAACGGACGCACAGATTCTTGTGAGCTTCTTCTTTGGTCGCTGATTTTTTAATCGTTGAAATTATCGCGTCAATATGGTCAAGCGCTTTTTTCAGGCCTTCCAAAACATGAGCTCGTTCGCGCGCGCGTTTCAGATCAAACTGGGTCCGCCGCGTCACAACCTCTTTTCGGTGACTTATATAATGCCCCAGAATATCTTTCAACGGAAGCACCTGGGGCTGCAAGCCGTCGGTCAAAGCCAGCAGATTAAGGTGGAAAGTTTTTTGCAAGTCGGTTAGTTTATACAGACGATTCAGAATCTTCTGCGGATAGGCTTCTGATTTAAGCTCAATAACAACCCTCATTCCTTCTCTGGAAGATTCATCCCTGATATCTTTTATCCCTTCAAGTTTTTTCTCTTTTACCAGTTCTGCTATTTTTTCAAGCAAATTGGCTTTGTTGACCTGATAAGGAATCTCGGTAATCAAAATATAAAAATTACCCTTCTTTGTTTCTTCAACCTTGGCGATACCGCGATTGATGATGCCGCCCTTGCCTGTTGAATATGCCTGAGTGATGGCTGAGCGGTCGTAGATTGCGCCGCCAGTTGGAAAGTCCGGGCCTTTGATAAATTTCAATAAGTCTTCTGTTGTGGCCTTGGGATGGTCTATTAAATGAACTAAACCGTCAACCAATTCGGTTAGATTGTGGGGCGGAATGCTGGTAGCCATGCCAACGGCAATGCCCAGAGAGCCGTTCAGCAGAAGCTGAGGTAATCTGGCCGGAAGAACCGTCGGCTCCTGGCGCGTACCGTCGTAATTGTCTATCCAATTGACAGTGTCTTTATCAATATCAATCAGCATCTCTTCGGCCAACGGAGTCAGGCGGCATTCGGTATAGCGCATGGCCGCCGGCGCATCACCGTCAATTGAACCAAAATTTCCCTGACCCTGTATCAGGGGGTATCGCATTGAAAAATCCTGGGCCAGACGGACTAAAGTGTCATAAACCGCCATGTCGCCGTGCGGATGATATTTACCCAATGTTTCTCCGACCACTGTGGCGGATTTTCTCAATTTTGCATTTGACCTCAAGCCCATGTCCCACATCGCATACAAAATCCGGCGGTGAACGGGCTTTAATCCGTCTCTTACATCGGGCAGGGCGCGGCCCACGATAACCGACATCGCATAATCCAGATAGGAATCTTTCAGTTCATCGGTTATTTCTATCGGCTTAATATTTCCTAATTCCATAAAAATAATTTATTTAAGGCAAAACTGATGGCGGCACTGTTTTTTCATCACTTGTCTGCGGCACAACTTCTATATTTGTTTCCGGCTCTTTATCTATTTCTTCATTGACCGACTCAAATAATCCTGAAATGCTGGCTTTCAAGCTCTGCCAGAGACTCGGAATTTCTTCTTTCGCTTCTGAAAAAGATTGGACCTGCTGCTCAAATTGGTACTCGCTCGCCAGGTCTTTAGCGCTTTGGCCAGAACTTTCAGAACCTATTGTCGCCACCCACAAAATTAAAAAAAAGGTCATAAAAATGGCCACTCCAACCCACATTATTATCACTCTGACCGGTCGCGGTTTATTTTGAATTTTTTCAAGATAATCGCCTAAGCTCATTGTATTTACTGACCAGATAAGGATTAACGGCAGATAAATTTTTATAATCATCAATCTCCGGCCGCCAGTTTCTATATTTTCATCACCACTACATCAGGCCCTTCTTCCGGCAGATCTTTTTTCTTAATAGTCAATCTTTCAACTGCCTCTTTTTTGCTTACACCCATTTCCTCTAAAAAATCTTCCAACCCTTCAAGCTTGATGGCCAGGCCAGGAATTTTGTAATGCATGGGGATAACAATCTTAGGTTCGATCTGATTAATGATATCAGCCGCCTCTTCTCCGTTAACAGTATAAATGCCGCCTACCGGAATCATCAAAATATCAATACCGTCAATGATTTCTATCTGAGTGTTATCCAGCTTAACTTGTCCGATGTCTCCTAAATGACATATTTTTATGCCTTCCATTTCAATCACATAAGAAGTGCTTTTACCTCGTTCTTTTCCTTCTTTTTGATCATGAAAAGTTTCAAGACCAATGATATTAACGCCTTTTACTTCATACTCTCCTGGTCCCTCAATAACAAGAGGATTTGAGGCGGCCAGCGCTTCCATATTATTATGGTCGTAATGCTGATGGGAAATAGTAACGATATTTGCCTGGCCGCGAGGCGGAGTAAGGCCAATCCCTTTATCAAAAGGGTCGGTCACCAAAACCGTTTCTCCGCTCTGTATTTTGAAACAAGATTGTCCGTACCAAGTAATGACCATAGAAAACCAAAATATCAATTGCCCAATGGACAATTGGCTGATTAATTATATTTTCACTATTTAATCCTATCATAAATAACAGCTCCTGCCAATACCAAAATCATACACAAGCTATTGCAAATTTTTAAAAAACAAGCTATATTATATCTGCTAGCAATCGGCAAAAAACGCTGAACGCTTTATTAATAATTAAATATGAAAAAAATAGAGAAAGAAACACCAATGAATAATCTTCTGTTAAAATCCCCTGTTTTGCCAAAGATTAATCAGATTGTTTCGGGCACGGTCATTGAAATCGGCAAAAATACAATATTTATTGACCTGGGCGCTTTTGGCACCGGCGTAATTTTGGGCCGCGAAATTAAAGAGAACCAACAGATAATAAAAAGCTTAAAAATGGACGAAGAAATCAGTGCTATGATTGTTGAGCTGGAAAACGACGACGGGTTCATTGAATTGTCTTTAAAAGCCGCCAACAAACAGAATACTTGGGAGCAATTAAACGAACTTATGCAAAAAATGGAGCCGATTTCCACCAAAATAATAAAAGCCAACAAGGGCGGATTAATAGTTGAACTAAAAGGCGTTCAGGGCTTTCTTCCTGTTTCCCAGCTTTCCTACGAACATTATCCTCGGGTTGAGGACGCGGACAAAATGAAAATATTGAGCGAACTTAATAAATTCGTCGGAAAAGAACTCGCTGTCAGAATAATTGATTTATCGCAGGAACAACAAAAATTGATAGTATCGGAAAAAGCTCTGCAGGAAATCAAACTTAAAGAAGTGCTAAAAAATTTCCAGGTTGGCGACATGGTAAAAGGCGTAATTTCGGGAGTGGTTGATTTTGGCGCTTTTGTCAGAATTAATTTGCCCAAGGCCCAAGAGCAAAAAAGCACAGAAGCAGAAATTGAAACCGAGCACTCTTCCAAATCTGACGTTATCGAAGGCTTGATTCATATTTCCGAAATTGACTGGCAGCTCATCGACGACCCGCGTGAATTCTTAAAGGTTGACCAGGAAATCCAGGCAAAAATCATCGGCATTGAAGGCGACCGACTATCTCTTTCCTTGAAAGCTCTTAAAAAAGACCCTTGGATGGAAATTGATGAAAAATATAAAAAAGAACAGACAGTCAAAGGCCAAGTGACCAAGTTTAATCCGTTCGGCGCCTTTGTTCAGCTGGATAAAGACATCCATGGTTTGGTTCATGTCTCTGAATTCGGCAACGAAACCACTATGAAACAAGCGCTTGAAATAGCCAAAGAATACGAATTCAAAATTCTCTCAATAGAACCCAAGGTCCATAAAATGGCATTGGGCCTCATTAAACCAGAAGCTCAAAAAAAAGAGACAAAAACAGAAGAACAAAAATAACATTGGAATACGAAACCTGTGTATTCGTATATATTCGTGAGCTCGCCCGCCTCGCTGCTGGAACATCGAAAAATCTTGATGGAGACCAAAATCTATATTAATCAATAGCTCAAAACAGAATACCGCTAATTATGAAAAACCTAGCCAAAAATATATTCATTATATTAATCATTTTTCTTGCCATATCACTGATTTTTTCGCTTTTCTCCGGACAAAGCCAGGAATTAAAAGGCGTTACTTTAACCGGATTGGTTCAGCAAATTAATGAAGAACAGGTGTCCAAAATAGTGATAAAAGGTCAAGATGTCAATATCACGCTCAGAGACGGCACATTCGAAAAAACCACCAAGGAAGACGCAGCTCCTTTAAGCACGACATTAAAGGATCTGGGAGCCGACCCTTCAAAGATCCAAGCAGTGCCAATCGAGGTTTCGCAGGAATCAGTTCTGTCATACTGGCTGATAAACTTACTGCCGTTTTTGCTTCCTTTAATCTTTATCGGCCTTTTCCTCTGGTTCATGCTTCGCCAAGCCCAGCGCGGCGCCAACCAAGCCTTTGGCTTTACACGCTCTCTGGTCAGAATGCTTTCTCCCCAAGACAAAAAGAACCAGCGCACCACATTCAAAGATGTGGCTGGCCTGCAGGAAGCAAAAGACGAGCTAAAAGAAGTCGTTGAGTTCTTAAAACAGCCGGAAAAATTTAAAGCAGTCGGCGCCCGCATTCCCAAAGGCGTTCTCCTTGTCGGGCCGCCCGGCACGGGAAAAACTCTTCTGGCTCGGGCGGTTTCGGGCGAAGCCAATGTTCCATTTTTCCATATTTCTGGTTCGGAATTTGTAGAGCTTTTTGTCGGAGTCGGCGCTTCTCGCGTCCGCGACACTTTTGCCCAAGCTAAAAAAACAGCGCCTGCGATTTTATTCGTTGACGAACTTGACGCCATCGGCCGCCACCGGGGAGCCGGCCTGGGCGGCGGGCATGATGAAAGAGAACAAACATTAAATCAAATCCTGGTTGAGATGGACGGCTTTGAACCAGATACCAGAGTAATCGTTATTTCAGCCACCAACCGTCCTGATATTCTGGACCCGGCACTTTTAAGACCTGGCAGATTTGACCGCAGAATAATTCTCGATCTGCCCGATATTAACGATCGCGAACAAATCTTAAAAATCCACGCCAAAGGCAAGCCGCTGGCAAAAAAAATTGATTTGCGCCAGATTGCCGAGCGGACGCCGGGCTTTTCGGGCGCCGACCTTTCAAATCTGATGAACGAAGCGGCTATCTTTGCGGCCAGAAGGAACAAAAAAGAAGTTTCCATGGAAGAGCTCATCCCTTCGGTTGAAAAAGTTCTGCTCGGCCCGGAAAGAAAAAGTCATATCTTGTCTGATAAAGAAAAAAAAATAGCGGCTTGGCACGAAGCCGGACACGCGCTGGTCAATGCTTCCCTCCCCCATACCGACCCGGTCAGAAAAGTTTCAATTATTGCCAGAGGTCGCGCTGCCGGATATACCTTAAAATTACCGACCCAGGACAGACATTTAACAAGTAAAACAGAATTCGTTGAAGAGCTGGCGGTTTTGATGGGCGGCTACGCAACTGAAAAGCTGGTTTTCGGCGAAATGACCACTGGTTCTTCCAATGATCTGGAACAAGCAACAGACCTGGCTAGAAAACTTGTCACCAGATTTGGCATGAGCGATAAGCTCGGCCCGCGCACTTTCGGCGAACAGGAAGAACTGATATTTTTAGGCAAGGAAATAGTAACGGAAAAAGATTATTCGGAAAAAATCGCCGCCCAAATTGACGAGGAAGTAACCAAATTCATTACCGATGCCCAAAAAACCGCCCAAAATATCGTCACAGAAAAAAGAGCTTTGCTGGACAGAATCGCCGAACGCCTGATTGAAAAAGAAACAATTGAAAAAGAAGAATTTGAAAAAATAATGGCGGGTGAAGCATAAAGAAGGGTTTAAATTTTTTTCCTAACTTGAGCGCGCCTCTCTTGAAAAGGTGCGTTCTTATTTATATACTGATTATAAAAGAAGTAAATCAGCAACCCTGCTAAATTTTGGGCGCGTAGCTCAGCGGTTAGAGCACCGCCCTTACCCGCCTGCCAAAGCCTGCGCCCGTAGCTCAGTGGTAGAGCACGACTCTTATAAAGTCGGGGTCCTTGGTCCGATCCCAAGCGGGCGCACTAAAATAGCCTAAAGCATATGGCTTATAGCACATAATCCGCTAAAAGCTATCTGCCAAAAGCTATTATCGGGCGGTTAGCTCAGCTGGCTAGAGCGTCACATTGACATTGTGAAGGTCAGTGGTTCAAGTCCACTACCGCCCACCAAATGAAGTCAAAAAAATCGGCCATTTTTATTTTATTGCTTTTTACCGCCCTCGTTTTGGCGGGTGTTTTTTATTGGTCCTTCATAAAGACTCAGGACAAGCTAAATAATCTGCCGAATGAATCAGCCCAAAATTATTCCAATCTGCCAAATACAGAGAAAGAGATTTCAACCTCCACTCCCCCGTTTGTAATCAAAGACGAAATTTCGCGCGGCAATCCCGCTAAAAAACAGATTATTTTTACTTTTGACGCCGGCGCCGGATCAAATTCTTTGCAAAAAATTCTTGAAGTGACCAAAGCACATAATTTAAAATTAACTTTTTTTAGTACCGGGAAATTTGCCCAGAAGTATCCAGATTTAATAAAACAAATTGCCGCGGAAGATCACGAAATTTTCAATCACACGTATTCTCATCCGCATTTGACCCAAATAACGGACGAACAAATAAAAGAAGAACTTGATAAAACGGAACAAATTATCATCGGCCTGACCGGCCAAACCACCAAACCATATTTCCGTCCTCCATATGGCGACCGCAATTCTTATGTGCTTGAATTAGCCAAAGAGGAAGGCTACCAATCTGTCTATTGGACCATCGATGCATGGGATTGGATGACCGATAAAACCGAAGAACAAGTCAAAAACAGAATTTACTCAAATTTAAAAAATGGCTCAATAATCCTGATGCATATTGGTGATAATATCACGGGGAATATCCTAGAAGAAGTTTTTACAAAAATAAAAAATGACGGATACAAAATAGTCAGCTTAACCGAAGGATTAAAATGAAATTCATAGCCAAAAAAGAAAACGTTGGCCGGCGGCTCGATAAACTTATTGCCGGGTATTGGCCGCAATATTCGCGCGCCTATATTCAAAAACAGGTCAAAGGCGGCGCGGTTCTGGTCAACGGCCAGATAAAAAAATCTAGTTATTTATTGAAAGAAAACGACGAAATTGAGGCAAATATTTTACCACTTCCTGAAATTTCTCTTGAGCCTGACCAAACAATTGAACTAAAAATTATTTATGAGGACGATGACGTGATAGTGATTGATAAGCCTGCCGGTTTAATTGTTCATCCAAGCGCCACCCAGAAAAGCGGCACGCTTGTGAACGGCTTGCTCGCCCACTATCCCCTGCTCAAAGGCGTCGGAGAGGACCCAGTCAGACCAGGCATTGTCCATCGCCTTGATAAAGACACTTCTGGCCTGATGATTGTCTCTAAAAACAACGAATCGTTTGGATTCTTAAAAGACCAGTTCAAGAACAAAAAGGTTGAAAAAAAATATCTGGTTTTGGTGGCTGGCCGGCCGAAAGAATCATCCGGCAAAATTAAAACTTTCATCAGCCGCAGCAAATCAGATCCGACCAGACAAAAAATTTCACAGCACGGAGCAAAAGAAGCAATCACTTTTTACAAAACCATACGCGAATTTCGTAATTTTACTTTAATTGAGGCCGTTCCAAAAACCGGGCGCATGCATCAGATAAGAGTGCAGCTAGCTTGGCTGGGCAATCCAGTGACCTGCGACAATAAATACGGGCTAAAAAAGCGCGCCTGCCCCGAAGGCCTGACCAGGCAATTTCTGCACGCGGCAAAGCTGACAGTAGTCTTGCCCGACGGTCAAAAGAAATCTTTCATCAGCCATCTGCCGCCTGATCTCGATATAATATTAGCTAGCCTTGCCAGGTAGTGAAAATTCGACATTTTTTTTGATTTTTGATCGCCTTCGGCGATCAGTCGAATTTCTACTACCTGGCTTGAAATAAAATGATATTTGTGCTAAAATTTCAAAGTTAATATAATTAAGACAGTATTTCACCGAAAGACTGTTTTTATATACTTTGCCAGGTAGTGAAATTCGACTGCTGCCTGGCAACCATTTAATTTTAAATTGTCGAATTTCTATTACCTAGCATGAAAATGACAGAAGAACAACTGAAAAAAGATCTGCCGGAAATTAAGCCCGGCTATACCGTTATTGTCCACCAAAAAATTAAGGAAGGCGACAAAGAAAGAATCCAGCATTTTCAGGGACTGGTTATTGCTCAAAAACATGGCTCTGGAATAAACGCTACTTTTACCGTGCGCAAAATTTCCGCCGGCGTGGCGGTTGAACGAATTTTCCCGCTTCATTCTCCAAACATCCAAAAAATTGAAGTAGTCAAAAAATCAAAAGTGCGGCGGGCCAAACTCTATTATCTTCGCGGCCGTTTTGGCAAACAGGCAAAGATGAAAAAGACAGAGGCGGTGGTGCCCGAAACCGTTTTGCCGGAGCAAACGCCTGACCAAACTGCTGAATAAAAACGCGCGGGTGGCGGAATTGGTATACGCGTATGCTTGAGGTGCATATGCCGCAAGGCTTGGAGGTTCGAGTCCTCTCCCGCGCACAATAGTGAGCTTGCGGCGACTCGTTTATTCACCCCGTTAGATTAGGGCAATTAGCTCAATGGCAGAGCGTCTGCTTTACACGCAGAAGGCTGTAGGTTCAATCCCTACATTGCCCACGAGGTACCCTTATCTAACGGGGTAGGCCGCAGGCGCGCCCCGTACCGAGCTTTGCTTTGGTACTGGGGTTCAATCCTTACATCGCCCACAATTCTGGCTTATAGCATATAGCTTATGGCAAATAGCAATTTACTATTGGCTATAAGCGATTAGTGATAAGCCAAATCGCCGGGGTAGCCAAGGTGGTTACGGCGCGGCTCTGAAAAAGCTGAGATGTCGGTTCAACTCCGACCCCCGGCACCAAACTAAGTTAAAAGTTTAAAATTAAAAATGAAAAATTTAGGTATCGCTTCGCGATAAAATATAAATTACACACGGAGCACATACCTTTATTTTTAACTTTTCACTTTTAATTTTTAACTATTTCTGCGGGCGTAGTTCAGCAGTAGAACGTCTCCTTGCCAAGGAGAAGGTCGTGGGTGCGAAACCCATCGCCCGCTCCCATCCTCCGCCGAGGCTACGGAATGGTACGCTTTGACGGAAAACAATAAATGCGGATGTATGGTATTCCGTATCCGTCAGCCGACGGAGAAGGATACCATCGCCCGCTCTTTATTTTATTTTTTATGTTTTACATTTATGTTTTAAAAGGTCTCAAAGATAAACGGACATATTTAATAGCAAACTGAAAAAACATTGTATTGGACAGGTTAAATCAACAAAACATAGACTTCCTGTTCAATTATTATTTACTGAAATGTATTTAACATCAAAAGAAGCAAAAAGACACGGATTGTGGTGGAAAAGTGGAGCGGGCAGAAGGAAATTAAAAGAAATATACAGATAAAACAAAAAACCCTTCCAAAATCGGGGGTTTTTTGTTTTATGAGAAATTTCTTACAAATTTACCTTACTGCATCCTTCAGCGCTTTGCCAGCTTTGAATTTAGGAACTTTCATGGCCGGGATCTGAATTTTGGCGCCGGTCTTTGGATTAACGCCTTTGCGGGCGGCACGCTTTGAAACCTGAAAAGCGCCAAAACCGGTCAGAACAACCTTATCCCCTTTTTGTATGGCTTTGGTTATGGTTTCAAGCGTTCCTTCCAGACATTCGGCTGCCGCTTTTTTTGAACAAGCACATTTGGAAGCGATTGCTTCAATTAATTCGTCTTTTGTCATAATGATTTAATAGTCTTAATAATCAAACATCGACCTTTGTGACTAATTTTATCTTCTCTATATTTTGAGCCAAACCTGTTTTATCGTCAATAGTGATAAGCACTGCATTAACTAAAACCGGCCCTTCTGCCACTTCCATATGATAAGGCATCTGCGTTAAAAATCTTTTTATTATTATATCTTTATCTACGCCAAGCACTGAATTCTCCACCCCGACCATGCCCACATCGGAAACATAGGCAGTGCCGCCGGGCAAAACCCTGGCATCATCTGTTCCGATATGGGTATGCGTACCAACAACAGCCGAAACTTTTCCGTCCAAATACCAGCCCATGGCCATTTTTTCTGAAGTCGCCTCGGCATGCCAGTCAATGATTATGGCAGACACCTTTTCCTTGCCCGATTCTTTTTTCAGCGAGTAGTCTTCCAAAATTTCTTTGACGCAGACAAACGGATTATCAAACTGCTGCTGCATGAAAACACGGCCAATTAGATTAGCCAAAAGAATTTTTTTTGACCTGATATTGATTTGAAAAAATCCTTTTCCAGCAATTTCTGGTGCCCAATTAGCCGGCCTTAAAATCGGCAGTTTTTTCTCTTCAAGAATATCCATGGTACCTTTTTTGGCAAAAGCGTGGTTTCCCAAGGTCAACCAGTCAATTCCCGCATCAGCCATTTCTTTGACGCTGTCGCCTGAAATTCCTTTACCGTGCGCTAAATTCTCTCCGTTGGCCAAGATCAAATCGGGATCGTATTGCTTTTTCAATTCCGGTAGGACTTTTTTTATGGCCGACCTCCCCGGCTTCCCAACTATATCTCCAAAAAATAAGACTTTCATTTAATTCAAACTGCAAAGCGCAAAAATCAAAATGACAGTTCAAAATTTAAAATTTTACATTTTGCATTGCTCGCCTCGCTGTAACTTTGGCGAAGCGGGTCATTTTGCACTTTGATTTTTTATTTTTGAATTAAGCAAACGTTAGCGAGCATATTCTACCACTCTTGTTTCCCTTATCACATTAACCTTTATCTCTCCCGGATATTTCAGTTCTTCCTGAATTCGGTCCGCAATCTGACGGGCCAGTTTTCGCGCGGCTAAATCGTCAAGTTTTTCTGGATGAATAAAAACCCTGATTTCGCGGCCAGCCTGAATGGCAAAAGTTTTTTCCACCCCTTCAAATGAATTAGCGATCTTTTCCAGCTCCTCGAGTCTTTTCAAATAAGCTTCTAAAGTGTCTTTTCTGGCACCCGGCCTGGCTCCGGAAATTGCATCAGCTACCTGAATAATGACCGATTCTAAGCTTTCATGAGGATATTCTTCATGGTGTGATATTACTGCTTTGATAATGTCTGGCGAAATATTGAATTTTTCTAGAATCATTTTACCGATCTCGGTGTGCGAACCCTGGATTTCGTGGTCAATTGCTTTGCCAATATCATGAAGCAGGCCGGCCTTTTTCGCCACCGAAACATCCGCGCCGATTTCAGCCGCAATGGCCGCTGCCAAATGCGCTACTTCAACCGAATGAAGCAGAACATTCTGGCCGTAACTGGTTCGGAATCTCAAGCGGCCCAGAATTTTAACTAGCTTTGGGTCAAGCCCGGCGATTCCTGTGTCAAAAGCTGCTGCCTCGCCCGCTTCCTGGATTTTATTACCAATCTCGTCTCTGGCTTTTTCAACTGCTTCCTCGATTCTGGCTGGCTGAATTCGGCCATCGCTCATTAATTTTTCCAAAGCCAGCTTGGCAACCTGGCGCCTGACCGGATCAAAACCCGATATGACAATGGCGCCTGGCGTATCATCCACTATCACCTCAACGCCCGTTAATTTCTCCAATGTTTTAATATTACGGCCTTCTTTGCCGATAATCCTGCCTTTTAAGTCATCGGAAGGAAGTTCAACAGTGGTCGTTGAAATTTCGGCCGCCTGAGAAGCGGCGTAGCGCTGCATAGCGAGCGTAATGATATCTCGGGCTTTCTTTTCTAATTCCTGCCTTCCATCATCTTCCAATTTCTTGATTCTTTCAAGCAGAACCTGCTGGTGGTCTTTCTCTATTAAATCCAGTAGCTCTTTTTTTGCTTCTTCCTGGGAAAGCCCTGATATTCTTTCTAGATTTTCTCTCTGTTTCTGGCCGAATCCCTCCAGCTCCTGCTTGATTTGTTTCACTTTGTCTATTTTTTCTGTTAATTCCTGGAATTTTTTGTCTGTTTCTTCGGTTTTTCTATCCAGGTTTTCTTCTCTTTTTTCCAGCCGCTCTTCCATTTTAATCACCTGTTGTTTTCTTTCTTTTTCTTCTTTCTCCGCTTCTTCAATTATCTGCACTGCTCTGTCTTTGGCCTTAAAAAGTGTTTCTTTCGCTTCTTGTTTTGCATCTTCAATCAATTTATTTAATTTAGATTCAACCGTTCCCAATTGTTTTTTGGCGATTGTCTGGCGAGCCAAATAACCTAAAAATGACCCAAGAGACAGGGCCACAATAACGACAATTATATATCCTAAGTATTCCATAGTTAGAGCGTTTTTTGGCTCTAACCACTAATTAGCGCTAGTTTGCAATAGCAATTAATCTTTGGCTTTGATAATCTTATCTATCAGCCCATAAGCTTTTGCTTCCTCGGCCGACATATAAAAATCACGGTCCGTGTCTTTTTCAACCTTTTTTATCTCCTGCCCAGTGTGTTTTGCTAAAATTTGATTCAGTTTATCTTTGACTTTGATTATCTGGCGCGCCGCAATGTCAACGTCAACTGCTTGACCTTCGGCGCCGCCCATCACCTGATGCAGAAGCGCCTGGGAATTTGGCAGCATATAACGTTTCCCTTTCGTGCCGGCTGTCAGAAGAACCGCACCCATTGAAGCGGCCACACCCACGCAGACGGTTGAGACGTCCGCTTTGACAAACCGCATCGTATCATAAATCGCCAAGCCGGAATAAACCACTCCGCCAGGCGTGTTTATATACATCGTGATATCTTTTTTGGGATCTTGACTGTCTAAAAACAGGAGCTGGGCAACGACCGTGTTGGCCACCGCATCAGTAATCGGACTGCCCAAAAATATAATCCTTTCTTTCAGGAGCCGGGAGTAGATATCATAGGCGCGCTCGCCAAATTGAGATTTTTCTATGACCGTAGGAATCAAATTCATTGAAGCCTAAATTCTTAATTAATGGTTAGATAGAAAAACATTTAAATTACTTTTTTTAATAACCTGAATAAAATTTATTCGGGTCATTCGGGTCTCATTCGGGTTATTCGGGTCTGTCTAAAAGCGACACGAATATACAAATGCATCCGAATTATCCGAATAGATTTATAAATTATCACTCCTCAAGCAATTTAAAAACTTTTTCGTTTTTCAGGATATCTTGAGTATATTGTGAAAGTTGTTCTTTGTCAATCTGATGATCGGTCTGATCGGCCGTCTCAAAATGGCTCAGGGTCTTATTCATTTCCTGTTTAAGTTCTTCTTCGGTCACTTCAATTTTTTCCTGCTTGGCCATTTCCTGCAAAACCAAAAAGTTTTTCACATTCTGCTGGGCTTTCTCCCTAAATTCCTTTAATAATTCCGGCTCTGTTTTGTTGAATTTTTCAAGATATTTTTCGTATTCAAGTCCAATCTGGCTAACTTTGCTTTTTAGGTCATCCAACAATCTTTGTATTTCTCCCTGGATTAAAACCTCGGGAATTTCCATCCCAGACTTTTCTGCGATTTTTTCTATCAGAGCCGTTCGCCATCTCTCTTTTTCCTGTTCTTTCTTTTCGGCTACTAAACCCTCTTTAATGCTGTCTTTCAACGCCGAAGCATCCTTAAAATTGCCGACTCTCTTTGCGAATTCATCATTGAATTCGGCCGCTTCTATTTCTTGCACCAAATTCATTTTTGTTTTGAAATCCACATTTTTGCCGGCCAAATTTTTGGCTGAGAAACCAGCCGGGAAAGAAACTTTAAATTCCTTCTTTTCACCTTCTTTCATACCCAAAATATTTTCTTCAAATTCAGGCATAAAATAACCTCTGCCCAGAATCGCCGGATGGTTTTTGCTTGTTAATTCCGCTAAATTTTGACCTTCGCACTGACCTTCAAAATCGATCTCAATCCTGTCTCCAGCGGCGCAGGCCCGGGCCACGGTTATGTATTTGGCCCGCGATTTTAAAAGCCAGTCAATCGCTTTTTTTATTTCCTCCTCACTGACCGAAACTTCCTTCAGGTCTTTTTTAAATGATCCGGCGATTTTTTTGTAATCGGGCAAATTAATTTCAGGCATCACCGCCACCTTTGCTTTAAATTCAAAAGGGTTATCCTTGGCTATTTTTGTTACCGATATTTCCGGCTTGCTGACCGGCTCAAGTTTATAATCCATCACCGTGCGCACATAGGATTTACGCACGCAATGCTCGGCCGCGTGTTCCAAAATATGGTCGGCCCCGATCTTTTCTTCCACCATTTTGGCCGGCACATGCCCCGGCCTGAATCCCTCAATTTTCAAATCGGCTGCTAGTTCTCGCGTCGCCTCATCTATAAATTCGTGCCACTCTTGAGTTGGCACTTCTATTTTCAACTCTATTTCTGATTTGGGAAGTTTTGTGATATCTACTTTCATTTATTTTTGACAAAATTTGTGATTATGATAAATTTATGTATCAGCTAAAATCTAGCTGAAATAGTTCCTAAAAGGAGGACAAAATGAGCCAAAAAAAGAAAGCTAAACCAAAACCTATCGCAAGATTATATTCCCGCCATATATCTTTAGGCATTCTTGTTCCAGAAAATTATGCCCGAGATCTTGTTGAACTTATCCAAATCGGCATCCCTTTTAGTTTTAAAGGATATCGCAATCCAAATGAAAAAGGATATGTCGTTCTTGAATTCGAAATTATAGGAACAGCGGAGACAAGATTCAATGAGGATCTGGAATCATTCTTCAAAGAAAAAGGTGTTACCTTTGATAAACCATCTACCCTCCGGCCCAAAGACGAAATAAAGCAGGTCCTTCAACGGGCCGAAAAAGCAGCTGAAACATCCAAAAAAGAAGTAGATAATGCTCATGCTCTCTTACGAGACGAAAAGGCAATTATTGTTAAAAGAATGGGCATCCATCATGGAGTGATTCATGCTCTTTCTTGGGTTATGAACCAAAAAGGTATCGGCGAAATTGCGCCTGTTTAATTAAACCAAATCTTAATCATCCCGACCAGTCCGCACGACTGGTCTTTTTTTTGTTTCTTGAATTTTCCTCCCCTCCTCAGATGAGGAGGGGCTGGGGGTGGTGTTGATTTTTTAACTTCAACACCTCACCTCTATCTCCTATCCTCAACTGAGGAGAGGAGAATAATTTGAAATTATTTTAAATTTTCAAAGATTTTTAACAAAACTCCGTCTAAATTATTATTCACATCATTATCCCAAAATCTTAAAACTTTGAAGTCTAAGTTTTCTAAATACCCATCGCGTTTCTTGTCGTATTCTGAATCTATGTGCTGGCTACCGTCTATTTCAATAATTAGACGCTTCTTCGGACAGTAAAAATCTACAATATATTTACCAATGGAATGTTGCCTTCTAAATTTATAACCCAATCGGCTACTTCTTAAGCGCAACCAGAGAATAATTTCTTGAGGGGTTGATGATTTTCGCAACTTTTTACGAAACTCTTTTTTATTTTTTAAATTATGGACAGTGCGCATTAAATCAACACCCCACCCTACCCCTCCCCTCAACCGAAGGGAGGGAAAAAAAGTAAATTCTCAATCGAGTAAAGGGAATAAAAAAATTTACATAAACAACGCCGCCAAGGCCAGCGTCAAAGTTCCTAACAATTTGACCAATACGTGCAGAGAGGGACCGGCTGTGTCTTTAAACGGATCACCGACCGTGTCGCCGGTGACCGAAGCCGCGTGAGCCGCGCTGCCTTTGCCACCGTAATTTCCCGCTTCAATGAATTTCTTGGCATTATCCCAAGCGCCGCCGGCATTATTCATCAATGTTGCCAAAAGTACGCCAACGATCGTACCAATCATAATTAATCCTGCTTCTGCTTCCGCTCCCATTAATAGCCCTGTGGCCACCGGAATAACAACAGCGAGCAATCCGGGTAATATCATCTGTTTCAGCGCCCCTTTGGTCGTGATATCAACACACATGGAATAATTCGGCTTGCTCGTGCCGGCCATAATGCCTTTATCTTCTTTGAACTGTCGCCTGACTTCATTAATAATGTAGGAAGCCGCTTTACCAACCGCCCTCATCGCTAAAGAAGAAAAAAGGAAAACCAGCATGGCGCCGATAAATCCACCAATAAAAACTTCCACTTTGGCCAAGTCCACTATTTTTAATTGTACTTCTTCCAAAAAAGCCGAAAAAAGCAGGAAAGCGGCTAGAGCCGCACTGCCCATGGCGTATCCTTTGGTGAGCGCCTTGGTCGTGTTGCCGGCTGAATCCAATTTGTCGGTCACTTTACGTGTTTCCTCTGCTCCGCCTGACATCTCAACAATGCCGCCGGCGTTATCGGTTATTGGGCCAAAAGTATCCATAGCCAAAACATAGGCGGCTGTGGCTAACATTCCCATAGTTGCCACTGCTGTGCCAAAAAGCCCGCCGCCTTCAAAACCGCTCATAGCGCCCAATTTGTAAGAACCAATTAAAGCCAGCGAAATTGTCACAACTGTCGCGGCTGTTGATTCCATGCCAACTGAAAACCCGGCAATAATATTGGTCGCATGGCCGGTAGCCGAGCTTCTGACGATTTCTTTGACTGGCCGGTATTTTGCTTCAGTATAGTATTGAGTAATGTAAACAAAAGCGATGCTGGTTACAATACCGACAAGCCCCGCCCAAAAAAACCAGATACTGCCCAGCATTTCCATAGTAATAAAGTAAAAAGAGACAGCTGCCAGAAAACTGGCCACCAAATATCCTCTGTTCATCGCCTTCATCGGCTCATCAATTTCTTTCGGCCTGACCACCATTATTCCCGCGATGCTTGAAAAAAGCCCAAATGCCCGGGCAACCAAAGGAAATAAAATACCGCTGATGCCAAAATGAGGGAAAAGAGCTACGCCCAGGATCATCGCGCCAATGTTCTCGGCCGCCGTTGATTCAAAAAGATCAGCGCCACGGCCTGCGCAATCGCCGACGTTATCGCCGACCAGATCGGCGATAACGGCCGGGTTTCTGGGGTCGTCTTCTGGAATCCCCGCTTCAATTTTGCCGACCAGATCCGCGCCCACGTCAGCCGCTTTAGTATAAATTCCGCCGCCCAACTGCGCAAATAGCGCCACCAATGAGGCGCCAAATCCGAATCCCACGATCAAAGAAGGAATACTGGCCGCTGTATAGCCTAAAAAAGTATAGACAAGATAAAGACCGGAGATACCGATTAAGCTCATGGCTACTATCGCAATACCAGAAACCGCGCCCCCGCGCAAAGCCAAAACCAAAGCCCGAGCAAAACTAGACTGAGCCGCATGTGCGACCCTGATATTTGAACGGGTGGCACTCCACATCCCAATCCAGCCAGATAACAAAGAACAGGCTGCGCCAAACACAAAAGCAATGGAAACTTGATAACCATAGACCCAGCTGCCGGTAAACCCGTAGGTGCCCAACAATAACAAAGCCAAAATAACGGCAATTCCCCCGATTGTCAGATATTGTCTTTTTAAAAATGCGTTGGCGCCTTCTTTGATATACCTGGCGATATCAACCATTTTTCCTTGACCGGTTTGCTCTTCACCTACTTTTCTAGCCAGATAAAAAGCGAAAAAGATACCCAGCAGACTGGCAACGATAGAGATAATGATTCCTATGTGCACGGCAATAGTTTCAAAGTTCAAGTTCAAAGTTGAATCTGCCAACTGGCGGAGGAAATTGTCCCGATAGTTAAGCTATCGTGGATCCCCGATTGAATAGCGTTCAATCGGGAAAAATTGAAAATTGAAAAATTTAGTTATTATTATTTTTTCTTTTTGGTTTTTTTCTTTTTTGGCTCTTTTTCCTCATTTTTTTCTTCTTTCGCTTCTTTTTTGTCTTCTTTCGTCTCCGCTATTTCCGATTCTTTAGATTTCCCTTCTTCATTTTGAACAGCTTTGCCTTGACCAGTCAAAACATCTATTTTCCAACCAGTCAGCCGAGCCGCCAGCCTGACATTCTGTCCTTTTTTGCCAATAGCCAAAGAAAGCTGGTCTTCGGGCACTTCAACTTGGGCAATTTTTTGTTCTACATTAATATCTACGTTCAAAACTTTTGCCGGCGCCAGAGCATTTGAAATAAATTTTGCCGGATTTTCTGACCATTCTATTATGTCTATCTTCTCTCCGCCAAGCTCATTAATGACTGCCTGAACTCTTGTACCCCGCTGGCCGACACACGAACCTATCGGATCTACTCCTTCTTCGGTTGAAACAACTGCTATTTTTGAACGCGATCCGGCTTCTCTGGCTATTAACTTTATTTCAACCGTCCCAGCGGCGATTTCGGGCACCTCTAGTTCAAAAAGCTGAGCAATCATCTTGGGATGTGAACGCGAAAGCAGGACGCCCGAACCCTTGGGGTCTTTCTGAACTTCTAAGATCAAGAAACGCAGCCGCTGACCGGGCCGGTAAAATTCGCCCTGGATCTGTTCTTCAGAAAAAATCACGCCGATGGTGCGGCCGATATCCACAAATACCGCTCCTCTCTCAAGCCGCTGGACAATGCCCGAAACAACCTGACCTTCTTTATTCTTATATTCGTCATAAACTGCTTCTCTTTCGGCTTCGCGAATCCGCTGGATAATTACCTGCTTGGCTGTCTGCGCCGCGATCCGGCCAAAATCCTGATGGGCTTCAATGTCCATCTGCGTTTCTTCGCCTGGTTTTATTTTTTTACTGATTTTCTTGGCCTCATCAATCATAATATGTTTTTCGGGATTAAAACGCACTTTTCTTATTTCGCCTTCAGCCAATTCTTTCTCTTCAATTTCACGTTCTGTCTGACCAGCTTCCATTTCTCTGACAATCTCTTCTTCTGACTTAATCATTGATTCATCTACCACCAGCTTTATCTGGTACATCTTGACTTTACCTGTTCTCAGGTCAAAATGAGCCCTGATATTTTGGCCTTTATGTCCATAGTCTTTTTTATAAGCAGCCGCAACCGCCATCTCAATGGTTTCAATTACCTTTTCTTTTGAGATGCCTTTTTCCTCACAAATCTGATCAATGGCTGATGAAAATTGTTGTAAATCCACGTTCGCTTACGCTCAAGTTAAAAATTAAAAGTGACAACTTTGTTGTCATCCTGAGGGCGAAGCCCGAAGGATCCTGCTGAATTTCCATAAAGTCCTCCCTTAACGCTCAGGATGGCGCCATGCGCCAGTTTTTAATTTTTAATTGTCGTTTTTACTTTTTATATTTTACTCTTTAAATTTATAAATAGGCCCGCTCACGCGGACCCATAAACCTACCTATCTGTATCTATACTATTATATAGCACGCTTTCTTGTCAATATCCGTACACGGCCCGCTCCAAATGCCGGATAATGTGCCGATTCGCGGCTCGGTCAAATTCAATCGCGATGACGTCAATCTGCCAAGGAATCTCCGGGCTGACTTTATTGAATTTAAGATAGCATTCAGCGGATTTTATCAAGTGCTTTTGTTTAAAATAATCCACATTCTGCTCGGCTTGGCCGATAAATTGCGCATCAGCCATGTCAATCGTTTTGACCTCAACAAAAACAATGGCTTTTGTTTTTTTAAAAATTTTGCCCGAGGTTTTTGCCGCCACAATATCAAGCTCGCCCAATTTGCATTTCCAGTTACGGCTCAGAATCCGGTAGCCTTTTTGCTTCAAAAAATTCTCCGCTATTTTTTCGCCTTCGGCCCCCAAAATTTGATTTTCCCTGCGCATCAGATTATATTTAAATATAGTCCTTTTCATTCTATCATAAAGGGTTCTACTTCGTCCCGCTGAGCGGGACTACGGACGACCAAAGGAGGTGATCAAATGAACGCTTGGTATAAAATTGCCAGGTTTTTGGGTAAAATCATCTTGTTTTTTGGGCCACCGGTTCTGGTTTTTGGCAGCCTGCCAGAGAATCCAGCCGTCATCTTTTCTAACCATTACAGCTTTCTTGACCCGCCGCTGCTGGCCATAATGCTTAACCGCCGATTATGGTTTCTGGCCTTGCCCGAGGTATTGGAATGGAAATTCATCGGCTGGCTTATCAGAAAATCTCGTTCGGCTATATCTATTTCTTCTACTGGTCCGTTCGGCTTAAAAGGCGCTATTAAGATTTTGAAAAGTGGCGGGACAATCGTCATTTTTCCAGAAGGCACAAGATCCGAGACTCGTGAGGTTCAGGATTTCAAACCTGGTCTGGCTATGCTAACCAAATTTGCCAAGGCAGTTCCAATTGCGATTGACGGCACTTTTGAAGCCTGGCCCCGCGGCAGACGGCTGCCCAGACGATACAAAATTAAGATCTTAATCGGCAAGCCGATTGAATTTTCTCCTGAACAGGAAAACGAAGAAATCGTCAGAATCGCAAAAAAAGAAATCTCATTGCTCCTTCGCCAGGGATAAAATCCCTGGCTTATTTTTTTCAACCAAAAAAGTCCCTGACGGGCTTTTTCATACGGCAATAAATTTTATCCACAATCATTCTGCCAGCGATGCCTGAAAGCTATTGCTGATACTGATTTTGACCGGTTCAATACTTTTTACATCCTTGCTCTCCAAAATTACTTTTAACATCATCCCTTCCATTGTTTCTTTTGAAAAACTCTGGTCAAAAATGAAATTGCCCAGGCTATAGGCGATAAAGCCATCTTTGTATTGTTCAATTTCCTGGACCACATGCGGATGATGGCCGACAACAAGATTGGCACCCGCGTCAATCGCGCTCCGAGAAACATCTTTTTGAAAATTATTTGCGGCCTGCTTGTATTCATCGCCAAAGTGCAGCGAGACGACCACAAAATCCGATATTTTTTTGGCGTCTGAAATATCTTGAGCTATTCTTTCTTTGCTCGACCAGGCAATGCCCGAGCTGCTCGCAACTGCTTCAGTGTATTTTGCGCCCAAAGCCGTATAGGCTAAAAATCCCAATTTAACTCCGCTAATTTCTATAATTTTTGCGTTGTGCGCTTCCTGCTCATTCAGCCCGCCGCCGGCAATTTCAATGCCGTTGTCTTGCAAAATTTTAAATGTATCGTCCATGGCGATTTTTCCCCAATCGCCGATGTGATTATTGGCCACGGATAAAATATCAAAACCCGCATGCTTCAGTCCTTCAACAACTTTCGGGTCCGCCCGAAAAGAATAAATACTACCAACATTCCTGCCCCGTTCCGAAATTGCACCTTCTAAATTCCCGAAAGTCAGATCTGCTCCGGCCAGATACTCACCAATCTTTTCAAACGGCCAAATCCAATTATCTAATTTTTCCATCTTATCCCCTACTGCGCGCGCCAGCATGATATCGCCGACAAACATCATGGTAATTACTTTTTTTATTTCTTCCGTGGCAGTAACTGCGGCTGGCGAAGCAGTTTGGACAACATTTTTTTGCTCTCCTTGCTCAAAAACAAAAAAAGTGGCCGGTTTCAAAAATCTAAACCAAGCCACTGCGCCTGCCGCTAATATTAAAACAAGTGCTAAAACCGCCAGAATAATATTGCGATTCCTTATGCTTTTCTCTTCAGTCATGAATTATAATTTGAGTGCCCGCATCCGCCCAGTTATAAAGACCTTCCATGTTGGCATAAGAAACATTGATGCATCCGTGGCTCATCGGCTGGCCAAAATTATTATGCCAATAAGCGCCGTGGATGTAGTAACGCGGTAAAAACTGCAGATTCCATTTGGTATTGGGAAAATAATAATCCGGCCCTACATATAACACCACCGGCCTCTTTACCTGAACTTTAAATGTGCCTTTTGGCGTCGGCATCCACCTGACGCCAGAACTGATCAAAAAACTGCCAACTTCTAATCCGTCCGGATTATAATACCTGAGTTTCTGCTCGCTCAAATCAATATCTATTAATTTATGGGGTCCAGTATCCTCGACCACAACAGGAGGCGTGCTGCTCGCAGAGTTGCCATCTGCCTCTGTTTCTAATTCCTGCTTTTTTGGAGCGTCTTCTGCGATCGGTAGCGCTTGCACCGGAACAACACTCATCTTTTTCGCGCTGACTGTTGCCAAAGAATTATCCGGCATCACCTTTTTAGCGGCAGTGTTTTCAATCCTGGCCCAAGCATAAAAGCCAGCCCCTGCCAGAATAAACAGACCCAGGCTACAAATAACTATAATTTTATAAATTTTCTTCATATCTTTAAGATAAATCTTTTTCTGGATTAATACGATTCAAAAGCCCAAAAGTTACTATTCCTGTTCCCCTGCTATTTCAAGCACGGCCTCAAGCGCCGACGGCAATTCTTTGATGCCGTCGTTTCCCGAAAAATGTCCTTTTTGATGTTCAACGATAATTTTTGCTCCTACCCTTTCTTTCCATGACTCTTTATTTTTCGGATTGACAAACGGGTCGTTGTCAGAAAAAATGGCAATGGCGCGATTAACTGCCTGGCGAATTTTTTTGTCGTCTCTGGACTCGTTGACCCAAGGCCCGACAATCCGCTTTTCCTCTTCGGTTTCAAGATTCCGCAGATTATACCAGCCGGCGACAAAAACCGCGCCGCCGATTTTGATGCCTTCAGGCAGAGTCTGCAAATACCTAATAATAGTCTGGCAGCCGATGGAATGACCGACCAAAAAAGTGTTCTCATCCGGCTGGCCGACAAGTTTTGACAAATAAGGGATCCAGGTTTCAATTTTGGGATTTTCGGTGTCCGGCATGGCCGGAACTTGCACCACAAAACCCCGTTTTTTCAGCTCGGCCTTAAGCCAAGGAAACCACCCTTCTTTTGGATTTCCTCCCCAGCCGTGGATTATAAAGACTCGTT
Organism: Candidatus Portnoybacteria bacterium RBG_19FT_COMBO_36_7; assembly: GCA_001819495.1. Lineage (GTDB taxonomy): Bacteria > Patescibacteriota > Minisyncoccia > Portnoybacterales > GWB1-42-6 > CG1-02-40-82. The sequence continues at coordinate 73,564 of MHMW01000021.1, forward strand.
TTGACATATGTGGACCCACCGGGAATTGAACCCGGACCTTAGCAACCCGCCTCCGCCGTAATCGTGGACCGAAGGGGATTTGAACCCCTGACCCCTGCAATGCGAATGCAGTGCTCTACCGCTGAGCTATCGGCCCACGGCTACGGCGGGCGCAGTGCGAATGCTTGCCCACCAAAGCATTGGCGACAATGGGCAATGTATTACCACTATACTACAGGCCCTTATTTATTTTTTGAATTTATTGACAGCTATAATTCATTCCCTTTTATTAGCCAGAAAATGAACCAATGATTCTGTGTCGTCGAAAACTTTAGCATAGATAGACTCTATCCATCCTTGAACTTTTTCTCCAAAACCTTTCAAATTATTTGTTCTTACACCATATAAGGGTTTACCCAAACCCTTAGCATAGCCGCTTTCAGCATAAATCCCCGGCGTGTTGCCCAGCAAAACAATTACACCCTTAGCTTTTTTGATTAACTCAAACTCTTTTCTGCACAACCAACCCCCAGACCTACTTTGAGGTAAATCGCGCAATGCGACCACAATTCTTAAACCGCTTTCTTCAAGCTGGTTTACGATGTTACGCCATTCTTTATGCATTTTTCTATCCCACCGCAATCTCCTACCGTTCCAAGAATAAAGCGGAGTACATAGAAAATAATAAGGTTTTCTTTCGGTAGTTTTTTTCATATCTTCATCATTTTTATTCCCCCTGCCTCATGGCACCTCTTAAACTAAATCACTTAATCACTAAACACTTTCTTTATTATCCCTGCCTCTTTTTGCAAAACTTCGTTCTCTTCGTATTCGCCGGAATGGGCGGGCGAACCAGAATACGATGGCTCTTTCTGGTCTAAATGCAAATTCACAAAAACAAAATCCCCTTCTCTTTTGATATAAACGTGGAATTTCGGATAATCGCCCGAACTTAGGCGGCGCTCATATGCCTCCTCCTCTATCCGCTCGTCACGCCCAACATAGCTATAACCCGCTTGTCTCATTAGATTCAAAGGAGAGTCTTTTATATTTTTGAAATTCAATCGCATAAACTATAAAATCTAAAACGTTTTGACATTTGAGCTTTGGACTTGATTTAAAATTTGAACTTTGACATTTTTTAATTCAGTCTTTTCTGCACTGCCGGGCTCATCAGCTCGCGCAATGCGTCGCCAGCTATCCATTTGGCAGCTTTACTATCTATCTTTAATATTTCCCGAGCGACTTTTATCGCTTCTTTATTTAAATTTTTATTTCTCTTCCCTATCTGCCGCAATGCCCAATTGACGGCTTTTTTAACATAATTTCGCTGATCTTGTGAATGTTTTTTAATCGCGATAAAAAATTTAAAAAATTTTTCATCGCCGGAAGTTTTATCGTGCCAAGCTAAACATGACATCAAGGCAAATCCCGCTCGTTTTTCAAATTCGTTTTTACGGTTACTCCACTCCATCGCTTTTTTAAAAGAAAATAGCGTTTTATCGAACAAATTCATACAAACCTGATCGCAAACGTCCCAGGAATCAAAATCTTTTATCCATCTATCCATTTGTTTTTCTGTGACTTTTTCAATTTCATCAACCATACCGGCCAGAATTTTTGCTTCATGGATTCCCGAATCCCAAAGCTGCTGCGCTGTCTTGTTGTTTCTGCCCACTCTTTTCGCCAACGCCCGCAAATCTGGCACCGAAACCCCCAGCGTATTTTTCGGATTTATTCCAAACCTCGCCATACCCTCTACATTTTTGGGATTGGCCAAAAATTTCAGTTTTTTGATAATTTCCTGATAATCCATTAGATTTGCGAAAAAAGCACTACATAATTTTTGCCGTAGGCTTTGGCGCATGCGGGACAGGTAGTATAAGAAAAATACAATTTTTTGCAGGTTTTCCCTTTAACCATAACGTATTCCATCATCTCCTTTGCCCATTTACCAGCGTCTTTGTAAGGACCTTCAAAGACCTTTGTCAAAAAAGTGCCGGAAAGCGAAGCCATCTGCGCGTCGGGTACTTGCTTGACTACATCAATATAAATATCCGAACCCCAGAGCGATTTTTCATCGCATAACATCAGCTGGTATGGAGATTTAGCGCCGGCTGACTCAATCAGCGCCATGTTTTTTATTATCTTTTTACCTATATTGAGCGGAATATGGAATAAACTTGCCACGTGGTCTTTGACGAATAATTTATCTTGCCAGGTTATTTCTTTTTCCTGCCATGGCCCAGGATCAAACGGCTCGCAGCAACCGGTAGATTTTGCTGTTTCGTTTGGCATAGGTTTTAAATTAATAATTAGCTTTATAAATTAATCGGCATATTGGACGATCAACTCATCTATCTTGGCAAAAATCTTTGAATTATCTTCTTTGGGATATTTTTTCAGATTTTCTTTATATCGGTCGAGGTTAAAAAGGAACGACTCTATTTTTTCTTTATCCAGGTCATCCCAATATTTACCGTAGCCCAGCTTTTCTATCCAATAAGCATTGTAAACCTGCTCAAACTGATTTTTAGCCGGCCAGGCAAGATATGGTTTATTAAGATATAACGCTTCGCTGATAAGAGTAAAGCCGGCATTGGCCACTATCCCCTGGCACGAGGCCAGATCTTTTAAAAATCCTTCCTGGCTCGCCTTGTAAAAAATTATATTCCCGTCTTCATTGTCTTCATTGAATCCATAGACTTTAAATTTTTTATCGATTCTTTTTAAAATATCCAACAATTCTTTGACCGAAGATGTCAAATAAACAAGAATAAAATCACCTTCGCTCGCTTTTGCCCGCAAAACTTCCTTTCTCAATATCGGCGGGAATAAAAATGTTTTATTATTCAGGACCGGCGGCCTGTCAAACGAGATTACCAGGCAAGCTTTACTGTTAAATATCATTGCTCTTGTTACAGCCTTGGCTACCTCTGCTTCCAGCATATACTTTTCCGGATATTCAATTTTTGTATTCGTCAGACGGTGCTGATTATCAATAGATATCAAGGGCAGTTTTTTTATATTGGCAACGATACAGCTGATTGGTTCAAAATCGGAAAAGACTATCTGCGGTTTGAAATCATCCGCCATCCTTAAAACTTTCTCAATTGAACTCTGGAATTTAGGAACTTTCATGGCGTTGCTGATAATGGTCGGAATAAGCCTTATTTCGTTTTTATCATAATGGAAACCCAAACCATCAATCTCTTCGACTTCAAAATGATGACTCAGATTATTCAATCCGCGGTCATAAGAGATAATTTTTATCTGATGACCTTTTTCCAGCAAATGCCCTATTATTTCTTTGGCGCGGGAAGAATGTCCCGAACCTTCGCCGCATACGCCGTATAGAATTTTAGCCATAAATTTATGTCGGGCTGCGGGGATTTGAACCCCGACTAAATCCTCCCGAAGGACTCGTGCTACCATTACACTACAGCCCGAATTTTACTTCACCCAATATTTCCCTTTTATTTCCAGATCTTCTTCCTCTTTTTTCTCTTCTATTCTCTCTTTGGCCATTTGGCGCAATTGGGATAAATCAATTTCATTTAATTCTTTAATTCGCTTTCCCAGATATTTTTTCTCATTTTTTTTCGGCTCTTCAATTACTTCCGCCAGCAATACATCCAATATGGCGCCAATTTTTGGCCCGGGCGGGATTTTCAAAATTCTCATAATCTCGTTGCCGTTGATTTTCAGCATTTTAACAGATACTGCGTCATACTGGACTTTTTCAACCATATATTGAAAATGGCGTAGCCGATAAGGTTGGGCTTTTGGCACGCCCGAACCCAAGCGATCCGCCACGCGCAAGTCAATCAGATCCTGCATGTTTTGGGGCCCGACGCGTTTGAGCAACCGCCGGATTGCCGCCTCGGTGACAACCCCCACATCATAGACGAACATATGGCTGCGTATCAAGAGCGCGACTTTATCTATAGTCTCGTTGGAAAATTTCAGGCGCTCAAGAATTCTGGCCGCAAAACGAGCGCCGACAAAATCATGGTTATAAAAGGTCGCCTCCGGCCCATCTCCCCCTTTGACCTCGGGTTTGGCAATGTCGTGCAACAGCGAAGCAAGGCGAACTTCCAGATTAAATTTTTTCTGGGCAGCAAATTTCAAAGAAAGCAAATTATGCTCATAAACCGTATAAATATGATGCCGGTTCTGGGTGACTCCGACACCCTTTTCAAGTTCGCCAATGATATATTTCAGCAGACCCGAGTCTTTCAATAATTCAATGCCGTCAGCCGCCTTGTCTGACATCAAAATTTTTGCCAATTCATCGCGCACCCTTTCCTTGGCAATTGCCCGAAGCCAGGCCGCATTTTTTTTGATGGCATCAAAAGTTTCTGACTCAATGGCAAAGTCTAATTGACAAGCAAACCTAACCGCTCTCAACATTCTCAAGGCATCCTCAGAGAATCGCTCTTCAGGATTGCCGACCGCTCGGATTATCTTAGTCGCTATATCTTTTTGACCGTTGAACGGGTCTATAATTTTGAATCTTGCATTGCTCGCTTCGCTGTAGCTTTGGCGAAGCTGGTCATTTTGATCTTTGATCTTTGAACTTTGAACTTGCAATGCCATCGCATTCACCGTAAAATCTCGCCGACCCAGATCTTCCTCTATCGTTTCAGCAGATTTTACTTCATCCGGATGCCTTTTGTCTGTATATTTTGCTTCGGAGCGAAAAGTCGTGACTTCAACTTCTTTTAAATTATCCTTTTTACTTCCGGTCTGAATTGTTACCGTTAGAAACCTATTTTCGTAAAAACTATTAGGGAATAGTTTCTGAGTTTCTTCTGGCTGAGCATCTGTTGTAATGTCCCAATCAGCTGGCTCGTTCCCAAGTAAAAGGTCACGCACGCATCCGCCAACAACAAAAGCCTCAAACCCGCTCGTCCTAAGTTTGCCTAAAATATGCTTTATTTCTTTTGGAATTTTTATGCCCATACCCAGCATATCAACCTCGACTGCCGCCCAAGGCGACAAAATAACCGCCTCCTAAACAATGAGTAAGACTGAAATTATAATCGTTTTCTATGCCCAATAAATTTACAGAAAATATTAAAAGACAAGGTTGCATTACTGGGCATATATATTGAATCCTACCTCATCTTGAGCCTTTTTTCAACCGGGTGGTAGAAATTTAGCAGGTCAATTTTTGGCGCTCTGCACCAGCCAAATTTTCACTACCCGGTCAACTCAAATTTGGCTTTATGATACCGAATGTGTTAATTTATAAATGTAACCCGTAAATTTCCGTTCTTTGGCCGGATTCCTAATCTGACCAAAATTCGGGAATGATGCGAAAATAAAATGGAGAACACAAACAGCGAGTGGCAAAATCATTACCATAATCACCCTCTAAAAATGCTCCTGGCAGCGCTTTTTGCCGTTTTGATCGTTATTGTTGCCGTTTTTATGATCTTTGCCGCCATGAATGAATACAAAAAAGGCGGCTATATCGGTCTTGATGTTAAAGAAAAAAATTCGATCACGATTTCTGGCGAAGGAAAGATTTTTGCCACGCCGGATATAGGGGTAGTAGACTTGGGCGTAGTTTCGGAAGCGAATACTGTCGCGGCAGCCCAAAAAGACAACGTAACAAAAATGAATAAAATCACCCAAGCCATGAAAGATCTCGGCGTAGAAGAAAAAGACCTGAAAACGACTAACTACAATATTTCTCTCCGATATCAATATAATAATTACTATAACCGAAGCGATATTATTGGCTATGAAGTTAATCAGACCTTGGAAGTTAAAATCAGGGATTTGGACAAGGTCGGCGACATTATTGCCAAAGCAGCCGAACTTGGCGCTAATCAGGTCGGCTCACTGGCTTTCACTTTCGACGACCCGGAAAAATTAAATCAAGACGCCCGCATCAAGGCGATCGCCAATGCCAAAGAAAAGGCAGATACACTTTCATCTTCACTAGGCGTTAAGCTTGTCAGAATCATCAATTTTTCCGAATCGTCTTATATCCCGCCAACACCTTATTATTCAGAAAAGGCTTTGGGTATCGGCGGTGGCGGAGCATCAACGCCTGATATCCAGACCGGCCAAAATGAAGTTACTTCAAGCGTAACCATCGTTTACGAGATACAGTAAAGCCAATAAAATTGTTTGGTCCCGCTTAAATTTTTGCGCCTATAGCTCAATGGACAGAGCGACTGGCTTCGGACCAGTAGGTTCCAGGTTCGAGTCCTGGTAGGCGCGCAAAAATTTAAGCGGGAGACCAGATTGAAGTCACTCAGGACACGCTTGTCTCTCCATAAAACTATAAAATCTTAAATCCCGCTCTTCGCGGGATTTTCTGACCTAAAAATTATTGACTCCCTTATCAATAGAACGGGTCTGAATAAGTTTTGCCCGCTTCCTCAGCGAAATTGATTTCTCGCTGCTTCAGATCGTCCATTGTTTTTTGATAGAGCTTACTGTCAATGGAAATAGTTTTGGTCGGCAGCTGCTCGGGCGTTTTAACATGCCAGGCGTAAAAATAAAACATCGCCCCGATGTAAACCAAAGAGATCAACGCCAACAAAATAAAAACCGCTACTTTGTAAGAAACGAAAGTTTTTTTAATGGATGCAAAACCGGTTTTTAAATTAAGTAAGTGAATCGCCATGACTAGTTAGTAAGCGCTTTTAAATCGATTATGCCGTAGACGCTGTTGGCTGGAACCTCTACCTCCTTGATTGAAGCAACTCCGCCGCCGTAAGCGTTAATATTAAGCGACCGGACCTGAACCCGATATTTCATATTCTGCAGATAATTTAGAAAGTGTATCAGGTTAGAAAAGCTTCCGGTCAGGCGGACCTGAAAGAACAAACCGTCTTCTTTCTTTTTTGGATCGCTCACGGTCGTCAGACTGATCTCAAAAAGATTGTTCGTTCTTTGCGCCAGGCTTTCAAGCAGATTGATAAATTCTATCGGCTGGTCTTCCGGAACGAATGCTTCGTCTATTTTGACCAGCTCCGGCTTGATCGATTGCAGCTCTTTTTGGCTATGCGTTATCTGCCCCCAGTTCTTCTGGGTCGCCTCAAGCATTCCTTTTTTTTCGGTCAGTTGAGCGCTGGAACTTACAATTTGTGAAGTCAAAAACCAGCCGCCGACCACAAGAATCGTCAGGTTGGCAACAACGAAAGCGACGGCAATGACCGACCTTTTTTTATAACTGGATCCATTCATTGTGTTAAAATTATTGCGATTTCAATTCAAAACTAAAGGTGAAATCAATATCGTTTTGCTTTAAAAAATTGCTCAGCGGGGCGTTAACTTTCTGGAAGGCAGGCGAACCCTCCAGCGCGCTCTTGAAAGTCAGTAATACTTCCCTAGTTAGAGCCTGGCCGGCAAGACTGACTTTGCTGCCATCAAATTTGACGTTGCCAAATTTTATTCCCGGATTAGTCAGTTCGGTTAATTTTTGCAGATAAAAAGAGTAGTCAATTTCCTGGCTCTTCAATTTATCGAATGCCTGCATTTTCTGATTTATCCCGTCAATTTCTTTTTGGATATTTCGGAATGTCTGGTTTTGCGGGCTGGCTTCCAATTCCATGGCGATTCCCTGAATTGATTTTAATTGGATTAGCGAATAGAACCAGATCGAGCCCAAAACCGCCAAAAAAATCAGAACTAAAGCCAGACTAAAAAAACTCCCGGCCAAGACTTGCTTGATAGCTTTCTGACCGGCAATTTCCTGTTTTTCTTGTGATGGCAAAAGATTGAGCTTGATCATTTTTTCTAACTAGGCCTCCTCCAGGCCCCGCAGCGCCAGGCCCAGAGCCGTGGTATAGGATAAGGAATCGTCAAAAGTTATTTCGGGTAATTCAGCCGAAGTGGAATCGAAAATATTGACCCAGGGGTTACCCACCGAAACTCCGATCTTGAGACGGGATGAAAGGAAAGCAGGAAGACCCTTTAAATTGGCGCCGCCGCCGCAAAGAAGAATTTTTGAAATGCTTTGTTTTCCCGAATATCCTATTCTGCTGGCCTGGAAATAATCAATGTATTTTTTTATTTCCTCAACCAATCCCAGAATTCTTGGCTCCATCGCCCGATAAATTTTTTCGTCTTCCTTGCTCTCGTCCAGGCCGATCTTGAATTTCATGTCCCTGGCTTTTTCTTTGTCCACTTTCAGGTTTTTAGCGATATCGTAGATGAGTTCAGTACTGGAGATGGGTAGCCCGGTGGTGAATAAGATCGTATCGTCGCCAAACACGGCAAGCGTTGTCTTTTTCCCTCCCAGGTCAATGATTATGACAGACTCGGCGCTGACTTCTTCTTTTATTAATGCTCTGGCCGTGGCCACCGATTCAATCTCAAAAGCCAGAGGTGACAAGCCCGCTTTTTTTATCACGTTAAAATAAGGGTCAACGAGAGTTTTGGGCAAGGCACCTATCAAAACGTTTAAGTGATTTTTCTGGCTGGAGGTTCGGGTAATTTCCTGCCAGTCAAAATAAAGTTCGTCCAGCGGCACCGGAATATTGGCTTCCAACTCCCATTTTATGGCTTCGGGAATCTCCTCCTGTTTTATTTTCGGCAGCTGGATAACCCTGATGTAAGATTCGGTTTCGGGCAGGGAAACGACGCAGAATTCTGTTTTTATTTTCTGCCCCTTCGCTTCGCTCACCGCTTTTTTCATCAGGCTGATAAGCTCCTCCTCTTTTTTTATAACGCCGCTCTCAATGACATTCTCCGGAATATCTTGCCTGCCAAAACTGGCCAGCTGGATATGTTTGCCAGTTTGCTTCAGTAAAGCGATTTTAATAGATAAATCACTGATATCTAGGCCGAAAGCTGAAGATTTTGAGAAAAACATAACAATATAATATTAACATACTTAGCATTTTTAATGCTATAATTTCTAAAAATAAACAAATATAAAAATTATATTAAGGCACCTCCTGCCAACTATTAACAACCCAACTAGCGCCAGGACCAGAAGAAAATGAAGCATTGGCTAATCCAATCTCGTAATTAACTTCGGCATTTGAATCCATATAAATTCCGTATCCGGTAGCTTCCTTAAGATTGGCATTGGAAGTTAATTTGATAAAGCCGGCGTTAGCATATAAAATCGCTGTCTCTGTGTTGCTTGAAGCCGCAATAGCAGGGCTATTAGGATCGGGCGCATTTTTGGTGGAAAGAAGCATTAAATAACTTCCTACAGAAGGATTGCATTCTCCAACCTTTTTATAGCCCCCTGAGCCACAGAGAGTAATATTGCTATCAACAATAATCTCACCATCAACAATAATCACTCCGCTATCAGGACCGTAATTAGAATCAAGCTGAACTATGACATTAGAGTTCAAAGACAGATTCCCGATCACCCAAATAGTACCTGTAATTGTCAATATTGCGTTGCTATCAAGAATCATATCCCCATCAACTTTTATAGGACCTAAAGAATCCTGACTATTTCCGCCCAGAAAATAGCCAGGAATAGTACCGCCAGCTGCTGCGTCATTCTTCCAGTCATTGATTGTTTCATCCTTAATCGGCATATCTTCTGGGGAAACAGGGTCCTCCGGAGTATATATACTTCCTCCTACCGAACAACCAGCTATCGTACTATAGTGAGCATCGCCATCAATGGTGCAGTCTTCTAAATTTTTAGCCCAGGCATTGCCACCGCCTTCATCATCTTTTATCTTCATGGATCCTATACTTCCGCTATCTCCGGCCGAAATAGCGTCGCCATATATTTTAGTATTGGAGGCGCCTGTAATAGGCCCGTTAGAAAATATATTACCGTGGACCACCGCATTACCATCCATCTTTAACCCCAAATCCCCTACCTGGATGCCATAATAAAAAGAAATGTCAGTAGTTGTAATGATTAATTTAGCTTCAAGACTTCGGAAATGATTTTCGTTTTCTCCGCTAACTAAGACGGTTTTTTGTCTGTTAGTGCCGGAAATATTTATTGTGGCGGTGCTTGAACCAACATTTAATAAATTGGTAGCTATATAATTTTTCCCTTTGATAATTCGATAAAGACTATCTTCTATTCCCCCTTCAGCTGAAAAATAAGCCTGGGTAGAATCAATATAATTTTTTTCTATTTTTTGACTGAATAAAGTTGTTAGGCTCAATGCGGCAATTATCACTATAACTACGCTCAAAATAATCAGTGTAGCCAAAAGAGCGGCAAAACCCCGATTTGGTTTTAAGTCTGCTTTTTTAAGATTAGAATTTATCATTAATTTAGAAACCTTGCAGATTAATGGTCGAAGTTACTTCAATGCTGCTTGAATAGCTTGGCAGCAACGAACTAGCCGCTGTTTCAATGCCCAATGTTATCTGAACTGAAGGCTGCAAAGATGAATTCAATAATTGGCTGAATACTAAATTGGTTATTTTTACATGGTTGCTGGTAATCGAAAAAGGATCGCCTCCTTCTTTCTTCAAACACAATCTTTCGCCGCACTTAAAAAAATCTACAAACGTTTGTTTTTCGCCTGCCAAAGAATCGGTTGCCTGTTCCAGGCTCAGTTGGCCGGGATTAACATCAAAAATTGATGTCGGAGCATAAATACTTTTTGACTTCCTAATTTCAAATGTTATCGCTTCTATGGCCCGCCGGCTGTTATTCAGGACTTCAGCGTTGGCTTTTATTTTAGCGCCTGTCCTGATGGCTCCGATGCCAAAAATAACCAGAGACGCCAGAACCATAATCAAAATCGCAATATAAACTAACATCTCAATCAAAGTAAATCCAGCCTGAGATTTAATATTTATTTTTTTTCCTGCTATAAAGCGAAAATAATAATTCATTATTTCCAGTTAGTTAAATACGAATCAAGCTTAACTTCATAATATCTGCCTTTTTCATTCCATGAAACAACGACAGTAATTTTTCGGGTATTTGAATCAACTGTGCCGATGTCTGAAATATCATCATTGCCATCTCTGAAAACTTGGCTAAAAATAATTCGACGCGAGAAACCATTGATAATTTCTGTTCCCGGAGAAAAAAACCATTTAATAGGATCTCCTCCCTTTTCCGGATGATATTCAGTATCAACCGCCAAAGAGCTAAAATTTACCCAGTTTTCATTCTTGGCTGCCTTGGCTACTTCCATTGCTTCAACTGCAAGATTGTTGGCGACCTGGTTCTGCTTCAAATGTGCTTGTATGCCAATAGCAAAATTGCCTAAAAATCCAAGGCTGGCCAAAGAAAGACTGATTATGGCTGCTGCTATCATTATCTCTATTATCCCAAACCCTTTTTCTCTTGATTTGTTCCTTTTTTGTTTTCTTGGCATTTTATTGCAGACTTGGCGAATCTACCCAAAAAGATGACCCTTGAGATACGCCGCCATCAACATTATAGTTTATTAGATTCTGCCCATCCAAAGAAATATTTAATGCTTTTGTATTATATCGACGGTCCCGATGGATACAAAATAACGTTTGAGTATCCGATAGCTCATGACTATGGATTTTCAATTTCTGATTAATTCCTCCGACTATTAAGATTTCTTCCCAGTTAAATTCTGTCTTGTCTGCATTTAAATATGACTGGTAATCGATGGTTTCTGTATGGCTGTCGTCTGGAAAAAAAAGCGTCAAAGTTGCGGCGCTTTTTGTGTTTTGAGAATACAGTATATGAACGTGCCGGGAGTCTTTCAGCCGGTCCACATCATCAACGCTTGTCGAAGCCAAACTAATTACACCTGAACTTCCTATATAAATAACTTTGTTTTTATTCGCATCGCTGACCATTTCAATTTTTATTGTCCCCTCAGCGCCCGCATAACCAGTTAAACGCTCAAAAGCAACACTTGAGGTGCTGTCGCTCAAATTAATTTGAGAAATTATCAAAGACGAAGGGAGCCAATGAATTTCGCTGTCTGGCGAAGCGGGATCAAAAAAATTTCCTCTAAAAAGAGCGTACTTATTATTTTCAAAATAAATCCCGTAAGAACTGGCTTGTTCAGAGGCCAGGGTCTTGCTTTGGGCAAAGCGCAAAGAATTAATTATTTCTTCTGCCGATGCATTTAAAACCCTCTCTTTCTGGAAAGAATTCATAATAACCAAAACAAAAGCAACTAAAATGCCTAAAATACCAATAACAATGACAAATTCAATAAGGGAAAAACCCTTTTTAACCGGCTTCATTGTTTTTTTAACTCTTAAAATCCTTAAAACTTAAATTGAATCCATCATCGAATACATCGGCTGAATCATTGAGATGGCAAAAAATCCTACTGCGGCACCAATAATAACCATTAGAATCGGCTCAATTATCGTAGCCAATCCTTTAGTCACATTGGCAACTTCTTCTTCATAGAATTCGGCTAGTCTTTTGGTGATATCACCCAGGGTGCCTGTTTCTTCACCGACTTGCATCATTTGGGTGACAATGGGTAAAAAAAGATCTGGATAGCCAGCCAGCGACTGACTAAGCGGCTGACCTTTCTGAACTTCGCGCGATGCGGCCAGGACCGATTCGGAAAACAGGCTGTTGGTCAGGGTGCCGGCCGATATTTCCAAAGCTCTGACAATAGAAACACCGCTTTCAATTAAAGAAGACAAAGTCCTGGCTAATCTGGCTGAATTTATTTTTTTTGAAATATTGCCAAAGATCGGCGCTGCCAAGATTAGCCTGTCAAACAGACGCTCTCCTTTTTTGGTGCGCAAAGTAACCCGCAAAGCGACTACCAAACCGACCAAGACCAAAATGGCCAACCACCACTGACTGCTCAAAAATTCACTGACAGCGATGATAATTCTTGTCGCCAAGGGAAGATCGGCCTCTATTTCTTCAAAGACCGAAATCAGTTTTGGCACGACAAAAATCATCATAGCCGCGCCAATGGCCAGCATCGCCACCAAAATGACAGCCGGATACATCAGCGCGCTTTTGACTTTTGAACGCAAGTCATGGTCTTTCTTCATCTGGATAGCCAAAAGTTTCAAGTTGCCTTCCAAGTTTCCAGAGGACTCACCAACTTTGACCATATTGATAAAAAGGTCAGAAAAAACATCGGGATATTTTGCCAGGGCGTCGCCAAAAGCTATCCCTTTTCTGATATCTTCTTCCAATGCAGCTATCACTTTTGCAAACCGTTTGTTCTTTGTCTGTAAAATCAAGACCTGCAGGGCTTTATTCAAAGAAAAGCCGGCCTTGACCATGACGGATAAATGCCTAGCAAAAAGCATCTTTTCCACCAAAGGCACGCCGCCAAAAATGTTTAAAGCGCTCAATATTCTATTTACGCTGGAGATGGCTGTTTTCCCCGTCTCAACTGGCTTGGCCGAAATTAAAATAAAACCCTCCTGTCGAAGCGCTTTAGCAAGTTCTGAAGCGTTAGACGCCTCCTGCGCCCCGCTTTTTCTTTCTCCTGCCTGAGTAATAGCCGTGTAACTAAATAAAGGCAACCTCCTAATTCCTAATTTCTAATATCAAATTCCTAATCCAGCACCGCGAAGCGGCGCTTTATTAGAAATTAAGAACTAGAAATTGGAAATTTTTTATATTATTCCTTAGTTACTCTCAAAATTTCTTCAATCGTTGTCTCGCCTTCGACCGCCAAGATAAAGCCGTCCTGCAACATTGTTATCATTCCTTCTTTTTTTGCCTGAATTTCAATCTCGCTGGCTGTGGCGCGGCCTACAATCATCTGTCTCATAGTTTCGGTAACTTCTAAGACTTCATAGATACCAACCCGGCCTTTGTAGCCATCCGGGTAGTCCGCTTTTGGTTTCTGTTTATAAAATTCAATATCGCTCCAGTCGTCTTTGGGCCCGATAACTTTCTCTTGGCGCAAAATTTTCAAAATTTCCTCAAGATTGAATTGGCCGCTCAGACTTTTTATCTCCTCAGGCGATAACTTATATTTTTCTTTTAAATCGGGATGTAATTTTCTTACTAGTCTCTGAGCGATAACACAGTTAGCTGTCGAAGAAATCAAAAAAGGCTCAACTCTCATATCGATCAGCCTGGCAAAAGAAGCAGAAGCAGAATTGGTGTGCAGAGTTGAAAGCACAAGATGCCCTGTGAGTGCAGCGTTGACCGCCAGCCCCGCAGTTTCGGCATCTCTTATCTCCCCCACCATAATGATATCAGGATCCTGCCTAACGAGAGACCTAAGGCCGTTGGCAAAAGTCAGGCCAATCTTTGGATTGACCTGCGTCTGATTAATGCGCGGCATGCGATATTCTATCGGATCCTCGATGGTTGATATATTGACCTCGGACGTGTTCAAAATATCCATCATCGTGTAGAGCGTTGTCGTTTTACCCGAGCCGGTCGGGCCTGTCACCAGGATCATGCCATTGGCCTTTCTGATATTCCTTAAAATCCGCTCTAGCGCCTCACCGCGGAGACCAAGGATTTCAAGCGTCATACCCTTGGCGTCTTCTGAAAGCAATCTCATCACTATCTTTTCTCCGTTGTACACCGGCAGAATAGAAACGCGGAAAGAAATCTTGTATTCTTCTGTTTCTGTCTTGAAACGGCCGTCCTGAGGCAACCGGTGTTCGTCCAGTTTCAAATTAGACAAAACTTTTATTCTAGCCACGATTCCCGCCTGAACCTGAGAAGGCAGAACCATTGCATCATGCAAAATCCCGTCTATCCGATATCTAACCACTACTTCCTTTTCCATGGGCTCAATATGGACATCAGAAGCTTTCTGTAAAATGGCGTGTTTAAGCAATGTATCAACAATTTTGACAATTGGCAGTTCCTCGGCCGCTTTTTCCAGCTCTTCTTTGGCCAATTCTTCCTGACCATCTTCTGGCACGGAAATAATCTTGGCTTCTTTTTCTATCAGCTCGCCAAATTCAGTCTGCAGACTTTTTTGATATTGCTTAAGAACATTCTTAATGCTTTCCTGTGAAGTCAGCCTAGGAAGAATTTTTAAACCGGCTTTTTTCTTGATAAACTCTATTGTCTGCAGATCTCCTGGCTCGAGCATCGCCACTTCCAAGTTTCTGCCGGTTTTGCGAAAAGCAACAATGTTATGTTTTCGGGCAATAGGTTCGGGAATTATCGAAAGCACTTCTTTTGGTACGTTTTCTTCTTCCAGATTGACAAATGGAATTCCCAAAATATATGCCTGTAAACGAGACAATTCTTCCTGCTTGACCAAACCCTGCTTAATCAAAACATCGGTCAATTTTTCTTTTGACTTATCCGCTTCTTTCTCGGCTTTTTTAATCTGATTTTCCGTCACCAGACCGCTATCCATTAAAAAAGCCCTGAGTTGGGATGGCACAACCTGCATAAGTTAAATTCCAAATTACTTTTTGATTATTGGTTATTGAAATTTGCAGCTTATTTGGAAATTGTTTTTGGTGTTTGGAATTTTAATTAAACCAGCTCTTTTATTTTTTTGACGACGTCATTAAGCTCATAATTGGCTTTGACTAAATAATTCGTCGCGCCTTCAGAAAGAACTTTTTCTATATCCTGCGGGCTTTCCAGGTTAGTTAAAATAATGACAGGAATACCTTTTGTATTGTCATCTTTTTTCAGTTCTTTTAAAACCGCGAAGCCGTCCATTTTTGGCAGAATAAGATCCAGTAAAATTAAGTCTGGCTTGATTCTTCTGACCAGAGATAAACCGCTTTGGCCGTCCAGAGCGCTCTGAACTTCATATCCCTCCTGCTCCAGAGCCCGACCTAATGTTTTTTGAAGAGTCGGCTCGTCCTCAATAAATAGAATCAGTTTGCTCATTGTTTTTTAAAAAGCGGGGGTATTGCCGACAAAAACATCTCCGCCCCGGGCGGATGGCCGCGTTTTTTGGAGGCGATACCCAAACGCCTATTTATTTAGCTATTGGAATTTTAAAATAAAAAGTTGTACCTTTGTTCTCTTCAGACGTAAACCAAATCTGTCCCTTATTGGTGTCAATAATCGCCTTAACTATAAAAAGTCCTAGGCCAGTGCCGACAGTTTCATGCTTCATCGCGTTATCTGAACGGAAAAATTTCTGAAAAATATTTTTCTGCTGTGCCCTTGGTATACCAACTCCGTCGTCGGCAACAGAAACCTCTATGTAATCCCCCTTCTGTCGAGCCGAGATATCAACCGTTCCTCTGCCTTTGCTGTATTTTATTGAATTTTCGATCAGATTTGTAAAAACCATTCTGCATTTTTCCTGGTCCGACAAAATCAGTGGCAAAGCATCCTCAATTTTTAAATTGAGGACAATATTCTTGGCCTTAGCCAAAGGT
Source organism: Candidatus Portnoybacteria bacterium RBG_19FT_COMBO_36_7 (assembly GCA_001819495.1). Classification (GTDB taxonomy): domain Bacteria; phylum Patescibacteriota; class Minisyncoccia; order Portnoybacterales; family GWB1-42-6; genus CG1-02-40-82. Next base: position 89,755 of record MHMW01000021.1, read on the forward strand.
GCCACGTCGACAATCGCTTCTTCGGCAATTTTTTTTATTTCAATCGGCCTCAATTCCATTGGTAAATTGCCCATTTCGATTTTAGTCACATCAAGCAGATCATTTATCAATTTCATCATCCGATGATTGCTTTCTTTAATTATTTCAAGATACTCCTCCTGCTCGGCTGTCGGCTTACCCAATCCTCCCGTCATCAAAAGATCGCTGGCCCAACGCAACGAAGAAAGAGGGGTGCGCAGCTGATGAGAAGCGATCCTGATAAATTCCATCTTCATTTTGTTTGCCTGCAACAATTTGTCAAAACCCTGAACAATGACAGACCCAATGATAAAAATAATCAGAGAAACCACGATTGTAATGAGCGCGGTAATTTCAGGTTCATCTGTCAGGCGTGTTGAAATTATATATGTGCTTATCATCGCTACTATGTTTAAAAGACCCAAAAGCACAAACAGAAAACCTGGGCATTGCCACAAAGATATACTGTTTTCTGTACAATCCCTAAAAAGCGGAAATTTTTTAACTATTTTCCTTCCGTCCATATTAAATGAATCTTATTGCTTATTAGTTAATATTATATCACATAGAGAGCAATCTTAAAAAATAAGCCTGGGGAAAACTCAATTGCTTTAAAATTACCAGCTTGAAATAAACATATTTTTCAGGTAAAATTAATTTGTTCCGGGCCGTCGTATACCGGTAGCCCCGTACCAGAGCGAAGCACGGTACGGGGTAAATACATATGCACGCCCCGTACCAAAATTTAACGGAGTGTAGTATAACGGTAGTACGCCTGCTTTGCCTGCCCGCCAATCGCCTATGCCGGGGCATAGTGCAACGGTAGCACGAGTGCTTTGGGAGCACTTAGTCCCAGTTCGAATCTGGGTGCCCCGACGGCTCAAGGCATTGGCAGGCGGGGAAGCAGGTGGCCTGGGTTCAATTCCCAGCACTCCGACCAATTCAGACATTTTGAAAATTCAGGAGCATTTGATTGCTCGCTCGCCCCGCCTTCGATGAGATGTTAACTTAATCAAGTTTATATGGATACACAAAACTCACAATCTAACACTTTAATCAAAGCAGGATTTATAGCCGGAGTATCTTTAGTTTTAGGCTTGCTTTCCGATTATTTTTTCTACGGCAAAATCCCAGGTATTTCCTTTCCACTCTATATCCTTCTTGTTGTAACCGGGCTTTTTGCTACTGCAAACATCCTCAAGAAACAGATAAGCAAAAAAATTATTTGGCTTTTCGTTCCGCTCACATTTTTCAGCGCAATGGTTTTTGTTCGTTCGAGCGGCTTGCTCACGTTTCTGAATATAAGTGCTTCTTTGTTGCTCTTGCTTATCATTGCCGAAGTATCGTTTGGTGAAAAAATAAAAAACTTTTTGATCTGGCATTATGTAAAAATCTTTTTCCTTCCCTTTAAGTTTATTCGTCCATTATTTCAAACATTGTCTGACTTATTCTCTTTGCGCGGAGCGAATAAGGGACAAAAAGTTTTATCACAGGCTGTCAAAGGCATCTTAATGACGATCCCCGTTCTGTTTGTCTTTCTGCTTCTTTTTTCTTCGGCAGATTTGATTTTCCAAAAGTATGTTTCGGATTTGATTGGTATTGATATTGAACCGGAAACAATTTTTAGGCCTATTTTGGTTTTGATAGCGACACTTGTTCATATTGGCGCATACAGTTACTCCTTTCGAGAAAAAGAAATTAAAATTGCCGCACGGCAAAATGGCAAGGGTCATAGTGTTGGACACATAGAAAGTTCTATTTTATTTGGTTCGGTTAATATTCTGTTTTTCATCTTCATACTTGTTCAATTAACTTATCTTTTCGGAGGCGAGAGCAACATATCGGCTCAAGGTTTTACTTATGCCGAATATGCGCGGCGTGGCTTTTTTGAGCTGATAGCTGTGGCTATTATTTCTTTGCTCTTGCTCTTGCTCGCAGAAAGATACGTCGTCAAAAAAGAAACCGATCATGCGTTAGGATTTAAAATTTTAAGTACCGCGCTGGTTGTCCAAGTAATTTTAATCATGGCTTCTGCCTTTACCCGTTTATCTCTGTACGAACAAGCTTATGGATTTACAATATTGAGATTATATAGCCATGCATTTATCATTTTGTTAGCGGTGATTTTCTGCTTGTTACTCTACAAAATTTACAAGGACAAGCAAGAAAACATTTTTGCTTTTCGTGTTTTCATTTCAATTGCGTTGTTTCTGACCGTTATAAATTTTCTTAATCCGGATGCATTTATCGCGCGCCGCAACATTGAACGGTTTGTTGCTACTGGAAAACTTGATATTTACTATTTGAGCCGCCTTTCAAGCGATGCCATACCAGATACTATTAAGGTATTAAACATATCCAATGATGATTTGAGAAAGGGTTTCAGTCGCGAGCTATACCGGCGCACTCAAAATGGCGATTCTCTTTATTTTTCAAAATGGCAATCGCTTAACATATCACGGATGAAAGCAGATAAAATTCTTAACTTAAAAATGCGCGAGCTCGAACAATGCAAAGATTATCAGCAACAGAATTTTGATTCGGTAGAAAGCTACGACTAAAATATAATCGTACGGCGTGCCAGCTTCGTTGGCACAAAATTCGGCGGCGGAAAGCAAGAGCAGACCAAAAGAGAAACAAAGACTCTGCTTATGGGGGCCCGCCCGAGCGTTCAGTTTGGCACGCGCCTGCCCGCCGAAGCCTCGGCGCAGGCTGGAAGCGCGCCGTCAGTCTTGTTCAAAATAGATTCAAGCTTCTTTCAATAATTGCGACAATAATAGCAGATAGCCAATGGCGAATGGAAAATCGGTATTTAACGATTTGCTATAAACTAAGCAGGCGGGTATAGTATAACGGCTATTACTCCAGTTTTCCAAACTGGTGACAGGGGTTCGATTCCCCTTACCCGCTCCATAACCATACAGACATTTTTATGTTATTGTAAATAAAAAATTGCTTCTTTCGGATAGCCGTTTTTTTATTAAAAGTAATTATTTGATTTTTACATCTGACAGCTGGCAGAGCCAGCTTTTTTATTTTTCAAAACCAACTTTAAAATAGCCCAAATTTAACTGTAATCGCTTGACTTTAATTTTTGGATATGATATACTATAAGCATCAAAGTGCCCAGAGGGCTTTTTTTATTCCTGATAAATGCATATAAACACAACTGACCCTTGAATAACCATTTATTCGAAACCTATGAATAAATCGGCAAAAATAATATATTATGTTCTCGCTCTTCTTATATTGGCTGCGCCGATATCGGCTTCTGCCGATAATCAAAATCACTTATGGGAAAAAATCAGCTTCTTGTCTATTATGGGCTCAAATCATAACGTTAGCTCTGACCAATCAATATATCACCAATTAACGTCCGCTATAAATAACTTTATTACAACCTCTGATTTTAATATAACAGAACAAAAAGGGGCAGAAGAAAAAACACCAAATTATACCGTCAAAGCCAAACGAAAAATTATCGCTACTGCCTATTCCAGCACCCCCGACCAGACCGACAGTTCGCCTTTTATTACCGCTAATGGTAGTTTCGTCAAGGATGGAGTGGTTGCTGCTAATTTTCTTAAATTCGGCACCATGGTCAGGTTCCCTCAAGTTTACGGCGATAAAATCTTTGTCGTTGAAGACAGGATGGCCCCAAAAAACAGTCACAAAATTGATGTCTGGATGGAATCCCGCTCCCAGGCCCTGCAGTTTGGAGTAAAATATCTGACAGTGGAAATCCTTGAATCATAATCAAAATCATGTTGAACTAACTGATGATTAAAAAAGAGGCCTGTTCAAAAACAGGTCTCTTTTTGTCTTTTTTAAACATTCTCCCCTTTTTCAATCTTTAATCGCTAGGAGCTGGCCTAGAATAACATTTTTCTTCTTTAACAATTTCCTGATAACAAAACTTAAATATCAACTAAGGTAATCCACCAGTTCTACTGGTGCGACTTGAAAAGGTTTGACCGTCCAGCTCCCGTATCTATCTGAGGCGTCGAAGAATCGTTTTTGGCCGACAAGAATGAATGCTGTTCGTGCTTTGGGTAAGATTGGCAGCTTTAAAGCAGTTTCTGTAGTCATAAAAAGACTGCTAGATTCTAATTCGACTGTCAGATATTATGCTGCTGATAATCCTTCGGATTTAGTGATTTGTTTAACTTTAAACTTAAGTAGAGCTTTTAAAATAAAGAAAAGAGAAATTTTATGTTTATCTTTCATTAAAATATTTCCTCCAAAATTTAATCATTAATGTATTGTTTATTTTGTTCCTTTGGTTTTTCTTCTGTTTCCCTTATCTTCTTTTTCAATTCCGCCATTTTTAGCTCGCGGCCAACAGGAAAGGCTAACTTTTATGGCAGTTGATAGGCTGCTGACACGTGCTGAAAATCGGTCGCTTCGGATGGGGATGGGAGCGCATCTTTATTAAAATCAGCCGAATTAGGCGCTCAGTAATTTATTCGTTTCTGTCCTTATTTTTTCTTTGACAGAAATCCAGTCCATAGGTTTAATCATTTTGGGCATCGGGTCGCTTTCTGCGTCTTCAAAATATGCCAGACTTTTTAAAATATGAATCTTGTTGTATTTAATGCCGCTGAATTTTTGTTCAAAAAGATTTATTAATTCTCTAAGGGAGTATTTTTCTAAAAGAAAATATAAGTCAATAAAATCTTTTTTGCTGGCGCGCTGGGAAATCGCACTGATTTTCATAGCGGCGATATCCCGTTCGTCTGCTATATTTATATTTTCAAAGCGAACAAAAGGAAAAAGCTGTTTATAATCGTAATAAAAAAAACTCACTCGGATATTATCAAGTGAACCGTGGATTGTGCCATCTGACTCGCCGGCAATTTCGAGTTGACCCAGTCCCGAAATAACCTTCTCTATTTCAAGGTTGGAAAATTTCTGTGACGAGAACCAGTCAAGGTCGATTGATTCCCGATGGCCAAATTGCAGAGCCAAAGCCGTGCCGCCGGCCAGATAGAAATTTTTGGCAATAGAAACCCCACTTATCTTTGCCAGGACAGTTCTTGTTTGTTCGCTGATTGATTCAGGATGCATTCGTCTTCGTTAATATTAAAAAATTGGCACCAAAACGATAATGATTTTTTATCCAGATTCCTGCTTTTTTTCAAAACTTCTTTTATGGTGGCTGGGCCATAAAAATCGTTTGCCCAACGGAAGTCTTCTTTGTCTCCAAACATTAAAATCCTTTCAATAACAAAACGGTTGTCTTTTTTGGGATCAATAGCCGTGATATCCCAGAATAAGTTTTGTTTTTTGAGGGTTTCCATGGTTATATTATATCACAATTCCTGCTATTTTACCACTCTTTTTTAAGGGTTTGATTTTGAATTTTTAAATTAACTTTATTGCCGAAAATTTGCTTTTATTATATCACTTTCCTCCATTAGAGGTGAAGTTTTGTAACTATTCACCCCGCCCTGAATAAAAAAACCCAACAATAGGCCGGGTATAATAACTCGTTTTCTTATCAATAGCTTCGCAACATTTGACCAGGAGTTTTAAGGTTAATTCCAAGGTCTAATCTCCCGTTATTGTAGTAATCAAGATATTCGGGCAGTCGTTTATTGATCAAGTCAACATCAATGGGTAATTTCCTTAAAAATTATTCCTGTAATGTCCAATTAAATCGTTCAAGGTGTCCGTTGTCGTTTGGTTGCCTGACTCGGCTATGCCGGTGATTGATCTTTATCCGTTCCGAAAAATTCTGTGAGAATTCAGAGCCGTGATCGGATTGCAGACAACTAAATCTAAAAAGAAATTCCTGCTGAGCATTCTTGATGAATCTTAGACTTTTTCGGCAATTCATTCTATCGCTGGCGCACGCGATTGCCCATCGGGAATGCACATCAAGCAAGGTATACAGACAGATTCCGGCTTTTTGATCTTCCATTAAGTGAATACTATGTATCTGAACCTGGACAGATTATTTTTCAGCTTTCTGCCCCAGTGCCTCTCTTATTTTTTTCACCATCTGGCCCGGCGTAACGTTGGATTTGAGAACGAAATCATTGGCGCCAAGGTCAGAGGCCTGCTCCCTAAATTCTTTTTCGTCGAAATTAGTAAACACTATTATCGGGATGTTTTTGGTAGTGGAATCTTCTTTTAATTTAATCAGAACATCAATGCCGTTTTTTTCGCCGGGCAGAAGAATATCCAGTAGGATGAGATCCGGCTTTTCAACTTTTATCATCGGAATTGCCTCTTCGCCTGTTTTGGCCGCAACAAAATCAAAACCTTCCTGCATAAGCTTGGTTCTATATATCTCAATATGATTTGGCTCATCTTCAACAAAGAGTATCTTTATCATGGGTATTTATATTATACCACAAACCTTCTTTAGTTAAAATCTATATCTCATACAAAAACATTTTTCCCGGATAACCTTCTATCACTTCTTTTGGCTGCCAGCCATGCAATGAAAAAGAATAAGAAATGATTTTTGTGCCCGGCTTTAGCTCTTTTTCAAATTTTGGCTTAAGCCTCTCCATGGCGTGAGGAGAGAGAAAACAAAAAATGACATTAGCTTCCGACAGATCTTGATTGTAGAAGTTTTTAAAATAGAGCTTGGCGCCTTTGGCGCGATGGAACAACAGATTGAGCCGGCCAATTAGATAAACTATTGGCGAAAGCTCAAAGCCCTCAGTTGAAGCGCCAAATTCGCTCTTGGCGATTATCATCGCCCTGCCATCCCCTGCTCCCAGGTCATATAGCTTCTGGCCGAGCTTGATCTGGGCCAGCTCAAACATTTCTCTTATTGCTTTTTTTGGCGTGAAAACATAAGGCGCGCCGATAAAGAAACTGTAATATGAGATGGCGAGGGAAATCGCCAGAATGAGCAAAAAGACGCCGAGAAAGATAGAGAGAAGCATAGTATTTAAATCCAAATGTCAAAATCCCCGCCCGCCAAAGCCGATTGGATGAACAATGGGATATTGATGAAAAAAACTAAA
>MHMW01000022.1 GCA_001819495.1 Candidatus Portnoybacteria bacterium RBG_19FT_COMBO_36_7
AATATTGTGATGGGGTGAAAAGTGGAATGTTAATTTGCAAGATTTTATTTTTTTTGTTATCATATAAATACCGCCAAGCGGTTTTATTTTAAAGAAAAAAAATGCCAGGTAGTGAAAATTCGACCGTCCCGCGAAGCGGGATAAAAAACATCAACTGCGTTGAGTTACTTGGCATAAAAGAAAAAAGACTTTCCGGATAATTAATTTTATCAAAAAGTCGAATTTCTACTACCTGGTATGGCGATTGAACAACGAGAAAGAACATTGGTTTTAATTAAGCCAGATGGAGTCCAGCGCTCGCTGATCGGCGAAATTTTAAGGCGTTATGAGCGCACAGGCCTGAAGCTGGTCGGTCTGAAATTTTTGATACCCGACGAAAAAACTGTCAGAGAGCATTATATGTCCGATGAAAACTGGCTTAAGTCAGTAGGCGATAAATCAGTGGCTGCCTATGAAAAAAAAGGCCTGAAAGCGCCATTTGAAGATCCGATAAAATGCGGAGAGGCGGTTTTGGAAAGATTGGTAAAATACCTGTCTTCCGGGCCAATAGCGGCGATGGTCTGGCAGGGCAACGAAGCGGTTGGCATTGTCAGAAAAATAACTGGCGGCACAGAACCCTTAAGCTCGGATGTCGGCACGATTCGCGGCGACCTGACTGTTGATTCCTATAATTTGGGCGACACAGACGGCCGGGCGGTCAGAAACCTGATTCATGCTTCAGGAAGCGTTGGTGAAGCGGAAAAAGAAATTAAAATTTGGTTCAGGGAAGAAGAAATAATCAAATATCGACTGGTGCAGGAATCTATCCTGTACGACGTCAATTTAGACGGAATAGTAGAATAATAAAACCAATTACCAATAACCAATTTCCAATAAAGTCCCGCAGTTGCGGAACTGGATTAGAAAGCAGTATTAGAAATTAGGAATTTTGAGAAATGCCTCACTCGATGCCTTTTGGCGGTCAGAAATATAAATGGATCTCTTTAATTTTCATGGTTGGTTTGCCTTTTTTTGTTTTATACCGATGGATGAAAGGGGGCCTGCCTTTTGTGGAAAATCCGAACAGGAAAATTTTTAAAAAAATCGCTCAAGATATTGACGAATAAAATTTTGGTGATAAAATATAAATAGCTTTGCTGCTTGTGGCTTTCAAATGATCTTGGATCAAATTGTTTTTCAAGGGAGTCTTTATACAACAGCGTTGCTGATTCGTTCAGAATGCCGTTGTGCGGACACCCACCTGGATTTTAGCCGGGATTCATATTGAGAGCTGTGGTAGCAAGGCTTTTTTAAAGGGAAAAAAGTGAAAACATAAAAGAAAAACAGAGGACAAGATAATAATATTTAAGCCAGACTCCGGTTTGGTTTTTTATTTAAAGTCAAATGTTTTAGGTATACACATTACCACAAAACCTTGACTTTTAGACAATAATATGTTAAAAATTAAGAGTTGTTTTAAGGATTCTTTAATATTATAAAAATTTGAAAAACAAAGGAGGGTATGATGGCGAAAAAACCGATGAAAATCTGCAGGATGTGTTCGAGAGTTGATAATAAGGGCAGGAGGAAATGTCCCAGTTGCGGTTCAAAAATGGAAATGCCAGATGCAAAAACCCTGGCAGAAATAAAAAAGATACAGAAAAACAAAATTTAAGATTCAGGCATCAGGGCTGTTTAAAAACAGCCCTTTTTATTTGGGGATAATAAACCTTGACATTATCTGGCGCACAGATTATTCTAAAAATAATATGATGATGGGCGTAATAAATCAGTCTTGGTTTTATATTTATTTTTATTTTACCTGGTTAAGGAGCCGGTCTGATTAATGTTATAAATCATTAAGCAGTTGTTTGCCAGACTGGTCTCCGAGACCAGTTTTTTTATTCTGAGCGTATCGAAGAATTGTTTTTTAAAAATTAAAGAGAGGAGGAAGAAATATGATTATGAGCGGCAGCACTGATCCGGAGCTTTTTATCAAGGGATTGAGAGAGAAAGGATTAAACGATGAAGCAATAGGAGCTTTAGCCAAGCGGTCCGGCGAAAAAAATCTGACAGAAGAGGACGTATTTATTATGGAAGAGGTCAGGTCAAAAATTTATGGAAAGGAGGTGTCAGATGGGAGCGAAGTTTAAGCTCAGATGCAGCATTTGTAAAAAAACCTGCTCATTAAAAGCTGTTCTCTGGATAAGAGACGAATAATTTTCTGTCCTCATGGCCATGAAAATGTGGTCGAAAAAAAATCCAATGGCAAGTTTTCGGTAAATTAAATTTTTTCTGTTCAAAAATTTTTGAAAGGAGGATATTGAAATGAAGAAAAATAAAGCAGGTCTTGGATTCAGAGGATGTGAAGGCTGCGAAGTAGAGATACCGGAGAAAGAATGTGTTTCTTGTTGTGTTCCGCGAAGAGAAGATATGCTTTTGGGGGCCGGTCTGTTGGCCGAGAAAGCGGCGGAGCCGCTAAACATCGGCTGGGGGCAAGCCGATTAGTCCTTTTTGTAACAAAAAAAGGGAGAAATATTTTCTCCCTTTTTCTTTTGGCGTTATTTCATCAAATTGAGGCCGGTTTCTTTGTCGGGTTGGCGAAAAATTTTGACTTTTTGAAATTCCAAGAAAATTTCACAGGTGGCCGCCACTATCAGGCGGTTGACGTGGCCGGCTTGCGCCTGCATTGAAAAGTCCGAAAAGACGCCGTGAGCATGAACGATAAGCTTGCCGTCCAACAAGGCGATATTGCCTGCCAGCGAATCGATTTCAATTTTTTGCCGGATAATTTTATTTGAATAGCGTTTTTTATCAACGTCATAATGGGCCAATTCAACTTCGGACGCCGCACCGATGGCGGAAAAAAAAGCCGTCCCGATATGCTTGGCCTGGCAGAATTTTTTTAGCTCTTCAATTACTTCCTCCCCGCGCTCGCACCTCAATACGTATTTTTTGCCTTCTTTTAAAATTAACTTCATAGATTCTGAATGCTTATAATTTTTTGTTTTGACCTGTGGCCGATCAAGATTTTTATGTCTTGCTGGGTAATTTTGAAATATTGAGAGAGAGTTCTGATAAGGGCTTGATTGGCCTTGCCTTGGGTCGGGGGTTCTTTGACCCAGACAGAAAAGGTTTTATCGTCTAATTTTTTGACCAGTGATTCTCTGGCATTCGGCTTGACTTTGACAGAAATTTTCATGAGAGATTAAGGCGCGCGGGATGAAATTTTTTTCTGCGGAACTCGTGCCGTCTTCGCCGGCACTCAGACAGTCCTCGTGCAAAAACTTCATCCCGCGCGCCTTTTAGTTGTCCCCGGAATTACGGTTGTAAAATATCTTCCGTCCGGCCGTTGATCGAGATGATAACGGAACTGACCGTTGAGAACTGCTTAAGAGTTTCGGTTATCTGAGCGCGGATGGCCGAGACGCGGCAGGAGCCGCCGACCTGAAACTCAAGCTGTTCGTCAAAATCAACGTGCGCCACGCCGTTTTCAATTGTCAGACTTTGTATTTTTGCGCCTGAATTGATGCTGGTGAAATAACTTTCAGATTGTTCTTTATATGTTGCTCCGGCGAGCAATTCTTCAAGCGCGGCTCTTGCCGGTGCATCGGTTTTGGGAATTTCTCTTTGAACAGGGAAGACCTTATTACAGGAAGCTTCCGGGTCCAGATTGCTGTTGTTGAAAAAAACTTTTACCTTTTGGGTCAGGCCGGCGTCAAATATAACAGGCACGCGAAATTCTTTCTGGTTTTCTGGCAGGCCCGAAGGATTGTCATTTTGAAGGACAAGCGTGCCGGAGCTCAAAGAGGGCGAAATAAACCTTAGCTGGCCTTCAAAATCAACAAAATCCGACGTCATCCATTCGCCTTTCGCCTGAACATAGCTGACAGAGATTTCGTTGCCCTGCGCATCAAGGATTTTTATCGGAAAACTGGCCTCAAAGAACCACGAGCCTCTGACCCTGCCTCTGACTATTAATGGGCTTGCAACAGTCTGATTTTGCTGAGGCGAGGTGACAAATATTTCCTGTTGTGTCTGGTCGCCGCAGGGCTCAGTTGGCATTGAAGCGCTGGGATTGCCGTGCTTGACCCACTGGCCGTTTTCACATATCCAGCTGTCTTCGGGACTTCGCAATATCAAAAGCACTATAGCAATCGCTATCACAATTCCGATAGCAAAAAGAATTTTTTTGGTCATATTGGTCATAATTTTTTCCTCAATTTATTTATCAGCCCAATAATTATCTGCCTCTTTTTCCATTTTGTCAAGGCTGGTGTAATAATCGGGAAATTCATTTAAATGGGCCAAAGCTATTTTTCCGGTTGTTAAAGCGTCGTCATTGGTTACGTTGGTGTCCGGATCCCGCAGTCCGTGTTCCAGCTCCACATCCATGCCCATGCGGAATTGTTCAACATCAAATTTATCCCATTTGATGCCGAGTCTTTCTCCGATTTCTTTGGCTTCTTCTTTAAAAAAAGTTTTTTTCATAGGATTTATTTTTATTTAGTTATTTAGCAGCCAGCTGGCCGCAGGCACCTTCTATGTCTTGCCCGAAGCGGAAACGCTGGGTTGTTTCGATGCCTTGTTTTTGTAGGATATTCTTAAAGTTTTTGATAGTTTCTTGGGGCGATGGTTCAAAAATGCCGGTCGCCTGCCTAGACTCGCGTACGGCGAGGCTGGGGTTATAAGATATGAGATTCACCATGCAGAGCTTGGTTTTGAGGCTTTTTATAAGCGAAGCGAGTTGCCTGGCTTGAGTCGGAGAATCGTTCATCTCCTTTATCATTATATATTCAAACATTACTTTCCGGCCAGTTTTGGAAATATATTTTTTGACACAGACAAGTATTTTTTCTATGGGATATTTTTTGTTGGCCGGCACTATCTGAGAACGAAGTTTATTATTTGGCGCGTGAAGGGAAATCGCCAGATTTACCTGCAGAGGTTCATCTATAAATTTTTCTATTCCTTCGATTATCCCAATCGTTGAAACAGAGATATGTCTTGCTCCGATAGCCATGCCTTGCTTCTGGTCGTTTAAAATTTTTATCGCAGCCATCACGTTGTCGTAATTCAGGAACGGCTCGCCCATGCCCATGAAGACAATATTATTCACGCGCTGGTTTTCTTTTTTCAGGAAGCGGGCAAAAAATAATACTTGTTCGACGATCTCTTCAGTCGTCAGATTGCGTTTAAAACCCAGCTTGCCGGTGGCGCAAAAAAGACAGCCCAATGGGCAGCCGGCCTGCGAGGAAACGCAGACGGTATTGCGTCCGGAATAGCGCATTAAAACGGATTCTATTTTTAATCCGTCATCAAGCGTGATGAGCGTTTTTGCTGTGCCGTCTTTTGAAACAGATATCCGGGCGCTGATATCAAGCGGACATTGTTTGTTTAATTTACCGCGCAATTCCGAAGGCATGGTAGTGGCCTGTTTCCAGTCATCAATTAAATTGCCAAAAACCGCCCTTCTGGCTTCTTTGAGATAAAAAGGCGGCTTATCCAAAAATATTTTTTCCAATTGGGTTAAGTCCATAATTTATTCTACCAGCTGCCGCCTCCGCCGCCGCCAAAACCGCCGCCCGAAAATCCGCCGCCGCCAAAACCGCTGTGGCTGCCGGCAGCGCCGCCCGGAGCAGAAACCAGCGCGGCGCTGGCTGAATGGTTAAAATTATTCAGAGCACCGATAAGAACTAATGAATTAAAAGCCCGGCTGGTCGGGTCATAATACCAATTGGGAGACGAATTATAGATATCTTTGAATTTTTCCGCCCATTCTTTCTCAACTCCCAGCACCATGGCGTAGGGCAGAAGCTTTTCAAAATGCTCAGGATTTTTTTGAGGCGCGTTATGGAATTTAATCCGGTCTTTTTCGGCGACTTCCATATATAATTTTAATCCCAGAATATTTTCCTTGGCATCAACGCCTTTTTTGGTTTTGACCGGCATGACCAGTCCGAAGATTAAAACTATAATGCCCGAAGCAATTAAACTGGCAATGGCTAGGCCGCCAAAAGCGCTGCCCAGCAAGCCGGCCAACAGGGTTGCTGCAAAAAGAATCAGGCCGCCCAATAAGATATATTTTCCCCTGATCTTTGATGGTTTTTCCGGAAAATAGCCGCCGGCAACGAGTGAAGCAAATATTTTGTCTTTAATATCCGGAATATCTTTGTAGAACTTATTTTTGAGTTCAGATAATTTTTTTGTCTTAGCTCCGAGGACAAACAGCGCTTCCATTAATTTCTTCTCGTGTTCGGCTAATCCGTCGGATTCTTTCAATTTTTCCAGCAGATAATCTTCGTGCTTAAAAATAATTCCTTTGTTTTCGGTCCTGGTTATCTTGAGGTATCCTTTTGTTGCCAGATACACAATTTCCGAGCTTATATCTTTTGTATCAGCTTTTTCGTCTATCAGGGTGCCAATTTGCGCCGGTGTCAGATTATCCGGCGTATCATATTGGGCAATAATAGTCCCTCTGCCCTTTGGGTCTCTTCCGCGCGTCCACCAAAGATAGGTCATTATGATAAAAACTATCAGCGGCAGAACCAGGATCCAATTATCCTGGACAATATAAAAAATATTTTGCCAGGCAGAAGGTTTTTCAATGATTCCTTTTGGCCAGCCTACAACTATGCTTAGGCCATGGTTTGGCTCTAATTCATAAATTTGTTCAAAGCTGACCGAGTCGATATCCGGCGCGTCTTCTGAAGTTATGCTTGAGCATGAAATAGTGCTGCCCAGCGCTCCTGAAAAACACGCCTTCTGGATTTGGCCGGCCTTTATTTTTTGGGGCAGGATGATCTTGGCCGAGGATTTTTCTATCGGCACCTGAAATTCGTTTCCGGTTGCGTTCCAATAAAGCTCGTCGTGGTCGGAAAAGTAATTTATCGCCCGATTTATTCTGTAATTTATGACATAGATCTTTTGGCCACTGACCAATTTATTTGCGTCGCCGATCTTAAGTTCAATATTGTTACCTGGGTAAGAAATCGAATAAGGATAGGGGACGCCGTTATCGTCGGAAACGGAAATATCGGAAATTCTTAAATTAAAATTGCCACCTCTGGCCCGATATTTTATCGGGATGTCGCGAAAAATGCCGTGTTTACCAGGCAGATTATCAAAATCCCAGTTTATTTGCTCTTTAACTTCAATACTGGCGTCAAAATTTATCCTTATTTCAACGTCAAAATCATCGATTTTTTCCTGGGCAGAAGCGGGGGCTGTAACGAAAAAAAGAATAAATACGGTGATTAATAAAAATAACTTTTTCATGTTTTAAAAAATAATTTTATCACCGACCTTGATATTCATTTTTTGGACGAGGCCGGCGTTGACCTCCAATACCATATCCACTTTTTCATTCGGCGTCAGGGTTTTTGGCGGCTGATAATCTTGTGGTTGGATATTCTCGTTTATTTGGACGATTTGTCTGCCGCTAATCCAGATAAAATCCAGCGTAAAGTTCATTTCTTTCATCCAGAAAGAATAATGGTCCGGGCGGTCAAAGATAAAAAGCATGCCCTGGTTTTCGGGCAGACTGCTCCGGCCGGAAAGCCCCTGGACTTGTTTTTGGGCAGTATCGGCCACCTCCACCAGAATTTTAACGTCGTTTATATACAAAGGTTTCAATCCGGCAAAAGATCGCAGATTATACTGAAACGATAAGAGAAACGCAGCAAAAATAAGCAAAATGAAAATTGAAAAAATAATCAGTTTACGCATTGGGTCGCTTATTTATTTTTTAAACCAACTCATTACCTGTCGCCTGGCGGGTTTATAAAGCACAAAAGCGGCAACCAAAATAGCGGCGGCAATGATTATCTGATAATTTATCGGCAAGGTAACGCCGTAAGACAATATGAAGGCAAAAGGGCCGATGCCCAAAAGCGAAGCCAGCATATAAGGTTTTGGTTTTATTTTTGAGAAAAGCCCCAGGGCATAACTTAATATGTCAACCGGAAAAATTATTCTGAAAAGAACGATTCCCCAAAAAAGCTGTTTTTCAGGAATAGCGCTGGCAATTTCATTCAGTCTTTCTAGATTGACCAATTTGTTGATAAGAGAACGGCCGTATCTTCTGGCCAGAAAAAAAGCAATTATTGCGCCTATCATCCAGCCGGTAATACTTAGCACCGCGGTAGCGAAGCTTCCCCAAAGAGAGGTGGCCAGAGGCAGCAGCGGCAGAAAACTGACCGGCGCTATCAATTCGGCAACAATCAGCAGAATAACGTATATAAGCATGCCGGTGGCACCTTTTAGCAGGACTAATTCTTGAAGAGCGTGTCCGTATTTGTTGGCAAAAAAAGAAGCCGCGATAAAAATGACGATAAAGGCGGCAAAAATAATGATGTCGCTTGTCCGAAGGCGTTTAAAAAGCATACCCAGTATATCAACCTCGACCGCCGCCGGAGGCGGCACAACATGCGCCTCTCAGACAATGGAAGAGGTTCAAGCTATATTTTATTTTTTATACCCAGTAATTTTATTGAAAGTTGATGTTGTATTACGGGGCATTTTTATAAGCCGAGACCGGCGTTGGTATAGATATTGATAAATTGAGGGATGATAATGATTAGGCCGATCAGAGGCAGGACGATAATCGCTAAGCTGATAATAAGCATCCAGAGAAAATATTTTCTGGTTTTTTCCGCCGAGCGATAAATTTGCTCAAGCTTTTTATTGAGTTCTTCAAATTTATTTAAAGTTTCTTGATCCATACCAAGTAGTAGAAACCCGTCTGCCGACAGGCAAGATTCGGTTATAATTAAAATTTATTAAAAATAAATTTTAATTATGTACCGGTTGTTTTCTTGGTTATTAATTATTGTGTCAGATAGCATAGATAAATCCATTTATCAGCCCAACTCTTTCCCATCGAATTTTCACTACCTGGTAAATTTATTTAAAAACCCAAATAGGTTTTTATTAGATTTATTATTTTTAAGACAAAGCGGTCAATTCCT
>MHMW01000023.1 GCA_001819495.1 Candidatus Portnoybacteria bacterium RBG_19FT_COMBO_36_7
TGAAGGCATAGGCATGGCTGCTTCTTCAAGCATGATTTATTCAACCACCAGCCGGCCGATTATCGGCTTGGCGCTTGAAAATTTTGACGGCTCTGAAAACTTCTTATCCGAAGAAGTGGTGGAAATTTTGAAAGACAATGAGCCAAAGACAGAAGGCATTGCTTCCAGCTCTCTCATTTTGAGCGAAACCGGCTGTTATTACGGCGGCGGAAAGGAGATGGGAGAAGGCCAGATATGCGAAAAGAAAGACAAATACACACCATTATCCCAGCCAAATCAGACTTTATCAGAAGACGAGCCTCTGATAGAAAACAGCGTTTCCCAGAACGAGATTATTGCAACGACTACTGTCAAAGTCGGCAAAGTTTTGATACTAGTGAACCTTGGCTGGTATAGGCTTGACGGCAACCTTTCGCTCATTGCCAGCGGCCAGGCGCAGACCATGGTATTTGATCCTTTAACCGGCAGAATCGCGATTGACTACAACGAAAGCATTAATCTGATGGGCAACAGCATTTTAAACATCGGCTCGCTTTCTGGCCTGCTCAACAACTGGAGCATGTCGCCCGAAGGCGTGCTTATCGTTCAGGAAATTAGAGCCAAGAGAGGAATATTTGAAGAATCTTTAGAAGTCGGCACCAAAGAAAAGCCGATTGGCATCACTGTTTACGACACCGTGACAGGCGAGCCATATTGCATGCAGGTGGCCAGCGGCCAGATGGTTTCCAAACCGGGCGAATGCGGCAAAAGCGACACGAATGACACGAATACTCCGTCCGGTAACGACGTAGCGATTCCGTTTTCAGAATCAACAGCTTCGCAGCCATCAGATGAAAATCTGTCTGTCCCGGAAACTCCGGCGGCCGAACCCCCATTAGAGTCTTCTGAAGAAGATTTAACGGGGCAAACCGCGCCGGTTGAGGAAATTTCCGAAGAAACGGCAGAGGAACCTGTTGTAACTGAAGAGTCCTCTTCGGTCGAGCCCCTAACCAGCGAGCCGAGCGAACCAGCGGCGACAACGCTTTAACAATTTTAAATTTTAAATTACAAATTTTAAATCAATTTTAAATTTATAGAATGATTAAAACTGGTCAAAAATATGATTTGGAAGAAAGAACTGAAAAATTCAGTGAAGCAATTATTCAATTTGCCCGATCACTGAAGAAAGACTTGGTCAATAGTCCGCTGATAAGCCAATTGGTTAGAGCAGCTACAAGTATCGGCGCCAATTATATGGAGGCAAACGGTGCCGGGTCTAGAAAAGATTTTAAAAATAAAATCTGTATTTGCAAGAAAGAAGCAAGAGAAACCAAATACTGGTTACAATTAATAGGCACAACGAATTCAGAAAAACAGGATGAATGCCGGAAGCTATGGAAAGAAGCCCAGGAATTGACGCTTATATTTTCTAAAATTATTTTAACGCTTGAAGTCCCAAAATAATTTAGAAATTTAGTAATTTAGTAATTTAGATTTCAATTAAAATTTAAAATTTAGCCTTTAAAATTGTGCGGAAGACAACTTTAAACTAATAACTTTAACTTCTAACTTTTCATTTTTAACTTTTAACTTATTATGCTTTTTCCCAGGATTGGCAAAAAATTAATTTTCTATATAGGAGGAATAATGCTGATATTGGTTTTATCAGCCGGTCTTTTTTGGCATTTAAAAAATTCCGGCAAAGATGATTCCGGCCCTATCCGGCCGGCGGCGATTTCGCTGGCTCCGTCTTTGGCGAATCTGACTATTCCCATAGAATTTAAAACTCCCGAAAACGAGACGATTGCTATGAGCTGGACAGACAACAACGACAACGAAAATCTGATAATCCAGAGCGACCAGAAGCACTATTTTGGCGCCGAGCAGGCCCAGATATACTTCAGCATTACCAATGCTTCGGCCAAAGAGCAGAATATGGATGTGGTTTTTTGGTTTGACAGCGCGGAGAAAAAAGTCAGCGAGATTTATGTTTTAACCGGCGACCAATGGGAAACATCGGAAATTAAAAATTGTAAATTGAATGAAAATTGTCTCCCTTCGGGAGATCCCCCGCAGGGGGAGAAATTGGAAATTGGAAATTATAAGCGCAAGTCTGTTTCCGGCTACACTTCTGGGAATAGTTTCACCTCTATTTTAAAAGGAGGAGAAACAAAATATTTTAAAGCGCTTATTGGTTATCCTCCCGGCACCAAAGAAAACCAGTTTTTCATTGAAGCATTCGGCTTGCCTAGCCGTAGTTCCGCTGAAAGCGGAACGGAGGCGGGAGCCTTGGCGAAAGAAGGGCAAATAACAGGGTATGGCCATCTTGACCCTTGGCTTTCCGACGGCCTTGTTGGCTACTGGACTTTTGACGGCAACGACACCTATTGGTCTTCTGCCACTGCCGGCATAACAAACGATAAATCGGGCAATGGCAATACCGGAACAATGACCAATATGAACCGCGATACCTCTCCGGCCATCGGCAAAGTCGGCCAGGCGCTTAGTTTTGACGGGGTAAACGATTACGTCACCGTCTCGGATATTTCAAGCCTTGATATAACCTCAGCTTTGACTATTACAGCCTGGATAAAGACAACTACATTAAACACGGGTACAGCTCGGCAGCGTCAGGTGATCGCCGGTAAATATAATTCAACTTTAAACCAAAGAGGATACGAATTTAATTTTGAAGACAATACGGATAATCGATGCCCGAATCAATTAGCATTTACGGTTTCTAGTACAGTCACTCCTTTTACTGGAGGTATTCTTTGCAGTGATATCGAGTTGGAGGCCGGTCAATGGTATTTTGTCACTGCGCGATTTTGGGCAAGCAACATGGAAATTTATATCAATGGCGAAGATCATACGGGTGCCATGGCGCTTGGCTCGGCGCCAAGTTCAATCGCCTCAAATAGCCAACCATTAAAGATTGGTGATGGGGAAGAAGATGATAATTTTAAAGGCCTCATTGACGAAGTCCGCATTTATAACCGCGCTTTGTCGGCAACAGAAATCACTCGTCTCTATAATTACGGCGCGGTTAAGCTAGACACTTCGGCTAAAACCGCCAACAAAGAAGGCCTTGTCGGCTACTGGAGTTTTGACGGGCCTGATATGGCAGGGGACACTGCTTATGACCGAAGCGGCTCAAGTCCGGCTAACAACGGCATTTTAACTCCTTCTGGCTCAAGCGGCCCGACCAGAACCCTTGGCAAGCTCGGCCAGGCGCTCTCATTTGACGGGGGGGATGATTATGTGAGCAAAGGAAGTAATTTTTCTGAAATAAATAAGACTTCGAGCTGGTCAGTGGCGGCATGGGTTAAAACAGATGCCATGCCAGCTGATAGGGCTAATGCGGATACTATTTGGGAAAATCCTAATAGTAGTAGCGATAGAATCGGACTCCAAGTATTCGGCGGCTCATTGGTCACAGGTATTTACAACGGCTCATCGTATTTTACAAAAAAGGGTGCCAGCATCAGCATAAATACCTGGTATCATGCAGTCGTTGTTTTTAATGGAACAAACATTAGTTTATGGGTTAACGGCATAGAATCAGCGAGTGCTCCACCTGATGATCCCGCCTTAACTGAGACTGCTATTTTTACGGTGGGAGCTCGTGCAGAGGGAGATTTCTTATTTAACGGCCTCATTGACGAAGTCCGCGTTTATAACAAAGCCCTCTCGGCCGCCGAAGTGCAGAAACTTTATAATTCCGGCCTGCCAAAGGTCAATGTGTCGCCGGTAAATTCCCTGACTTCGGGGCTTGTGGGCTACTGGACTTTTGACGGCAATGACACCTATTGGTCTTCGGCCGCGACCGGCATCACAAATGATAAATCAGGCAGCAACAATACAGGAACAATGACAAATATGAGCCGTGATAGCTCTCCGGCCATCGGCAAACTCGGCCAAGCGCTCTCCTTTGACGGGGCGGATGATTATATAAATACCGTAGATTCCCCATTTGATTTTGAACGCACAGACAGTTTTTCGGCCTCTGCCTGGATAAAAATCGCTTCTACTGCTGTTGAAAATTCGATAGTTGGAAAAGAATTAAACAGTGCAGCATATCCTGGTTGGGCATTCTATGTTAGACCATCTAGTGTAAGGGTGTTCCTTACCAATGACTGGTCTATACCAGACCCGAATAAGGTTGTTATAGCAAAAAATAGCGCTGTTGAAGTTGATGACAACACATGGCATCATGTCGCATTTACCTATAGCGGTACGTCGCTTGCCAGCGGCGTTAATATCTATGTTGACGGGAATCTATCAAATGGGACGGTGACTTATGATAATCTTGGCTCTAATTCTATACTTAATAATACAGCAGCTAATATTGGTTCAAGTGGTGGCGGTGCTTTTAATTTTTTTAACGGTCTCATTGACGAAGTCCGCATCTACAACCGCGCCCTGTCGGCAACAGAAATCCAGCGGCTTTATAATATGGGGAGATGATATAATAAGACAATTTTTAATTTTATAATTTTTAATTTTGTAAATAATTTATAAATTTTAAATGTTTAAAAAATTAGAGAAAAGCAAAAGGTGTCGGGTGTTATTTTTAATAATCAATAAAGGCAAAACAAAAAAACCGAGCTGGGCTCGGTTGAGAAAGAATAACTTTATTAAAAATCAGATTGCCTGGATTTCTACGCCCAATTTCTGCTTCAAAACTTTCTTTATCTGTTTTACTTCTTCCTTCATAATTAAAAATTCCTGCTTGAAATCTTCCTGCGCTTTAACATAGCCGTCAATAAGAATCTGAACATTATCAATTTTCTTTTCCAGCCGTTGTTCAGAATCTTCAATTTTTCTTTCCAGCAATTGTTCCGAGACCGCTAGCCGTTTTGTCAGAATGGTATCCACCGCAGCAACAATAACCTGGGCGTGTTGAGCAAGCCGCTTATCAAGAGTTTTATCTAAATATTTTTCTGTGATAAATTTCCCTTTTTTCATAACTACATCTTAATTCCGTTGGCAGCCGCTTGTCAAGATTACCGACACAGCAATAACAATTTCAAATTTCAAATTTTATAATTTTATAAATAAGCCTCAATTTTTAAAAATTCAATCATTAAATCATTATTTAAAAATTAAAAATTACAAAATTAAAAATTAGAATGATGCTAAGATTCTTCAAAAAACCTCTCTTCCTTGTTTCAAGGTTAAAAGTTTAAAATTAGAAATTAAAATGAGCAACCTTTTCAAAAAACTCAAAAATCCGCCCATTATTGCCACCGCGATTTTGCTTAGCATTGCCGCTGCGGTTTTTGGCATCTCAAAAATTGATTTTTGGGCTGGCGGTGAAGTTTCAGCAGCCGAATTGCTTAAAAAATTCAATTCAGCTCCGATTGAAATAAAGCAGAGCTATAAGGTTGAATCATCAGCCTTGGTTATTCCGGCTAAAGACGGAAATGATATTGAGATTTCTTTGGGCGACAGGAATTCAGATAAATTTCTGCCGAATTTTGAAATTTCAAAATGGGAAGGTGAAGCGAGCCTGAAAATTAATTTAGCGTCTCAAGGCGTCAAGCCGACTGATGTTCAATTTGAAAATGAAAAAATTAAATTTATTACACCAGAAAACGATTACCACTTTTACTCTCATGCCCCCGACGGGCAAAATCCCGAAGGTGCTTATGAATTTGACGTAGTCCTGAAAGAAAAGCCGGAAAGCAACAAAATAGAAATTCCCATTGAAACAAAAAACCTGAATTTTTATCCAAAATCTTATAGCGCCAGCGAACAAATACCAGAAAATCTCATCGGCTCTTACACGGCCTTCATTTCAAAAATTAATTTAGCCAAGCACGGAACCGGAAAAGTATTCCGGATTTTCAGGCCAAAAATAATTGACGCAAAAGGAGATTGGGTCTGGGGAGAATTAAATATAGACAGGGATTTAATGGCAATCGCTATCCCGCAAAAATTTTTGGATGAAGCCGCATATCCGGTAACAGTTGACCCAAATATCGGGTTTTTATCGGATACCAACGCTGTGGCTCTTTATAATTTTGAACCAGGGGCGCTTACAACGGATTCTAAGGGGACGAACACCCTTAATGCGGGAAGTGCACCCGCCTCTGATGTAACCCTTTATAAACAGGGGGTCGGGAGCGGTAATTTTTATTCAAATTATGCCCAAAGGGCCGATTCTGATCTGAGCAGTGATTTTCCGATGAAGAACGGGACTACCAACTACGTGATGAGCCTGGCATTCTGGTTCAGAGCAGATGCAGGAGGGATTGACTGTTTGGCCTCAAAATATGCTGTTGGCGCGCTTTCATATGCTGTCTGGTATAACACCGACGAAAAAATCCAGTTTTCTATTGGCACGAGCGGAGGTGTCCAAGACATAATCCATGGCACAGTCCTTGCTCTCAGCACTTGGTATCATGTCACGGTTACTTTCAACAGGACCACCAAAGCAGTTACTATACGGGTAAAAGACGAAAATGGGGAAACCGTAGGAACAGACATTGACACTACTCACGGTGGAACTGATATGTATTTTAATACTGAACCTTTTTCAGTAGGTGCTTATGGTGTTTCTTATCCTTTTGATGGCCGGATTGATGAATTTGTGGTGTTTAAGGATATTCTCACCGCAGATGAAGCGACGGCGATAGCGGAGGGGACTTACGGGGAAGATGAAGGGGGAGATGAAGGGGGAGATGAAGGGGCACACACTATTCAAATCAACAAATCTCTGACCAATTTCATGAACGACGATTCGCTTGTCGGCTACTGGAGTTTTGATGGCTCGGCTATGGGCACGAATTCAGCGACTGATTTATCCGGCAACTCCAACACCGGCTGGTTGCAAAACGGCGTCAAAAAAGCTGCCGGCATTTCCGGCCAGGCGCTTTCCTTTGACGGGGTGAATGATAATATTAGCATGGGTGATATATTAAAGTTTACCAACGCTCAGGCGGCTACGATTTCTGTCTGGTTTAATGTCGCCAGCTTTGCCGCTGGTTATCAATATTTGGTAAGCCGAATAACTAATACTGGCCTTAGAGGCGATTATTCTTTAGTAATTAAAAATAACACCACTTTAAGTTATTCATATGATAATACGATTATAACCGAAGATGCTTTTTTTGACTGGACAGTTTCCCAAATTCAGACTAATACCTGGCATAATTGGGTCGTAATACTCAATACTGACGATACGGTTAGTGGATATTACGACGGTGTATCTTTAGATACAAAATCATTAGCACTGCATGGTGATTTTTCTTCTACTAATTTCTATTTGGGCGAAGGCACAAACGCTGATGCTGTCGGGAATCTACCAGATGGATTATTTAATGATTTCAACGGCCTCATTGATGAAGTCCGGATTTACAACCGCGTTCTGTCGGCGAGTGAAATTTCGGATTTATACCGTGTCGGCGCGGCGAAAATGCAGACCAATTCTCCGACTACTTATGCTTTAACCGACGGATTAGTCGGTAACTGGACTTTTAACGGGCAGGATATGGACTGGGGAAATTCTTCGGCTGAAGCGCTGGACCGAAGCGGACAGGAAAATAATGGGGATGTAGTCAACGGCGCTAAACCAGTCATCGGCAAAGTCGGCCAGGCGCTGGAGTTTGATGGGTCAGACGACAATATAAATGTAGGCGATCGAGACACTTTGGATTTTGGAACCGGAAATTTCAGTATTGTGGCCTGGATTAAAACTATATCTGCGAACACGCAATATATAGTACACAAATTAAATGGCAACGGCCTTAATCCTGGTTATGTTTTTCGAACTGTCAATGGTCGGTTGGTAGGTAAGGTAAATATAACCGGTACAGAAGCTATTACTCAATCTAATGAAACAGTAAATAACGGCCAGTGGCGTTTCGTTGTTTTTTCTGTATCTGATAGAGGAACAGCTTCCGGAGCTAAGCTTTTCATTGATGCTGTTGAAGCTACTTACGTATCTCAAGGAAATCCCGCCGGTACGGTTACTAATTCTCAAAAATTTTATATAGGCGCCGCTGATGATGACAATAACAGTATCCCAGAAGATTTTTTTGACGGCCTGATTGACGAAGTCCGCATTTACAACCGCGCGCTGTCGGCCGAAGAAGTAACACAGCTTTACCGTCTTGGCGCCAGAACCGCAAAACCAACGCAATAGAAAGGAAAATCGGCAGTTTATAAACTGCTTCCCTTAAAAAACCCTTAAACACCCCTAATTTATGGAAGAAGAATTATCCAGCTTGCCCCGTTAGAAATTTTTTATGTTTTACTATGTTTATGTTTTACAAAGTTTAAAAGATAACGGATGGTATATCGGCTGTACCGACGATTTGCGTAAAAGATTAAGTGAGCATAATGATGACAAGGTTTTTTCCACGAAGAATAGGAGACCATGGCGATTGATTTATTACGAAGCTTGTTTGAGTAAAAAAGACGCATTTGCGCGTGAAAAATATTTAAAATCAGGCATGGGTAGACGATATTTAAAGAATAGGTTAAAAAAATTTCTAACGGGGTGAAGAAGCGGTCGACAACATCGGAATATCTTCAGTTTATCGGATATTCACAGGCGAGCCTGGAAGAAGTAAAAGGCGATATAAGAGATTGCCTGAGCGACGGATTTATAAAATCTCTGCCGGGAGACAATCTGCTGAAAACCGGAATTGATTTGGGAATTTTTAAGGGAAAATTTAAGGGCGAAAATCTAAGGGATAATAACTCTTTTAAAAAACCCTTAAACATCCTTAGCGTCAAGGGAGAGCCGGATAATCCCGGCCATCCTTATTGCCAACCTTTAAAAAATTTAAAACCGCTTTCTCTTACCTATGAAATTTTTCTTGAACTGACAAACAAAACAGATTGGCTTTTAAGAAAACTTGTTGGCTCGCTGGAAGAG
>MHMW01000024.1 GCA_001819495.1 Candidatus Portnoybacteria bacterium RBG_19FT_COMBO_36_7
TTTATTTCCAACAAACCGGTAAAATATTTGCTGTCAACAATAACGGTAATCGGCGCTTTGTTTATGACTTATGCTTCCGCTTTTCCTAATTTAAACAGAATGGTAAAGCCCGCACCGTATGAGCCGATACCGATGAATATGAGCAACTTTCCTTGGGCGGAAAGCTTATGGAAAAATTTCTTTATCTGGTACATGATCGTTCTGTCATTGCTGCTCATCTGGGTCGTTTTTGCTTACAGCGCGAGACACAAAACTGATCCGAAGTCTTCAGCCAATACGATTCTTGGCGCTATTTTTTTATTTCCCCTTTCGATTGTCGTCGTCATAATGCCTTTTATTGCCCAACAAAGCTGGTTTAAATTCTCTCCGGGGTTACCCTGGTATCAGTGGTCAAATCTTTGCGTGTTTTTCTATATCGTTCTGTCAATTGTGATAATTTGGGTTGTTGCTAAACTTGTTTCTAGCAGAAAGATTAATTCGTCTTTGTATTATGGCCTCGGAATTGTCTATCTTTCATTCCCGGCAATGCTTTGTATTCTGGCTACCCCGATTTTTGCCCGTCTGCTTTATGTGCCGGGCGCCATATTCCTTTATCTGGCGTTCAGAAACGAAATAAAAACGCTCGAATCTCAGACACAATAATCACAAAGCTAATCGTCGAAAGCTCCAAAAATTGGAAACAAAAATCGAACAAAAAATTTCATATCGATTCTCTTTGATTTGGATAGTTTCCCTGCTTTTAGGATTGATTTTTCTCGGTTTTTTTCTGCAGGGCTATTTTAGTTTGAAACTAGCCATAGAACAGAGAATTAATAATGAACTGGTCCAAAAAAAGGCGCTGGCAGAAACAATGGCGGAAATTATTCATTTCCCAATCGATTTTAACACGCTCAAATCCCGGCTTGATGAGCTGAAACAAATGCCGAGCATGGAAAATTTAGTTTATTTCCGGGTTATAAAACCCAGTGGAGATATTTTTTCCAGCACGATAAACCAAGAAATCGGAAAAAGAGTTCAAAATTTTCAGATGCCCGAAGAAACCATTATTGACGATGCTACTTTTCAGGGCGACGAGATAAAAAATATAACCGCCCGTTCAAGCCTTCATGATGCGGCAGTGCAAATTGGGTTTTCTGTCCAAAATATTGCCAGCAGCGAACAGGATATTATCAGGTTTTTGATTAGTGACATGCTGTTTTTTTTTCTGCTGGCCGTCTGTTTCATTGTCTTGTTTAAAATCATAATTAAACCAATAGAGGAGCTAACCGGCCTATGCAACAAAATGAGCAAGGGACAGTTAATAACCAAGCCGATAGAAAGTGAAATTCAGGAAGTCAACGAGTTAACAGTTGCCTTTAATAAAATGGTGAATGATCTAAAAATGCAAAAAGGCGAAATAGAAAAAGTTAACGAGAACTTAGAAAAAAAGGTAAAAGAAAGAACAGAAGAGCTCGAAAACCTAACCGCCAAACTTGAGGAAAAAGTTGCCAACAGAACAAAAGAGTTGCAAGAAAAAATTGAAGAACTAGAAAAGTTCCAAAATTTGGCAGTCGGCCGGGAATTAAAAATGATGGAGCTAAAAAAAGAGATAGAGAAAATAAAAAGACAGAAAGACATAGGAATTGGGATTTAAAAAAGTTAATTAAAATTTTATGCGTACGCTTTTCAAGCTTATATTTCTTATCGCCCTTATTTACGGCGGCTGGTATGTTTGGAAAAATTATGACATTCCGGCCTGGTATAAAACTGTTAAAAGTGCGATAGAGGCCAAAAATACAAAAGGGGCTTTTGTCTGGCCAAAAAAAAGAAGCGAGATACAGAAATACCCAGCCGGTTTCTACATAAAAAATTGCATTTTTTCGCCTGCGACCCTGACAATCAACCAGGGCGAGAGAATCACCTGGTATAATCAAGATAATGTTGACCGGCAAGTTATCGGAATCGCCATTGACAGCAGCCTTATTAATCCCGGCAAATCATATTCAAAAACTTTTTTGGAGACGGGAACATTTGAATTTGGCTGCGATGACCTGATGCAAAATAAAGGAGAATTAATCGTTAAATAACTCTACGCCTGTTCCGACGATAGTTACAATTTTCCAGCAGAGAGAAAAAATTGCTTCGCCTTTTTTCGCTATAAATCTAGTATTCATAACTGGAATAGGTGACGATCAAAAAAAATACTAATGGGACCCTCACCCGTGGACGAAATAAAGAGCCGATTGGACATCTTAGAGGTTATTGGCTCCTATATTAAGGTTTCAAAGGCAGGGCGAAACTACAAAGCTCGTTGCCCTTTTCATTCTGAAAAAACCCCGTCTTTCATGGTTTCGCCTGAACGCCAAATCTGGCACTGTTTTGGTTGTGGGCTAGGCGGCGATATTTTTGCTTTTGTCAAACAAATTGAGGGGATTGAATTTGGTGACGCCTTGCGCCTGCTGGCAAATCGGGCCGGCGTTGTTCTTAAACGTCAGGACCCGGTTATCCAGACAAAAAGAAGAAGAATTTATGAAATATGTGAACTGGCGGCTAAATTTTTTGAAAAACAGCGAGAAAGCAAAACCGGAAAAAAAGCGTATAACTATTTGATAAAAGAGAGGGGAGTCAAAAATCAAACCATAAAAGAATGGCGGCTCGGCTGGGCGCCGGACGAATGGAGAAGTTTGTCGGAATTTCTGCAAAGCCGGGGGTACAAAGACGATGAAATTTTGCAGGCTGGCTTGACGGTTGAACCACAAAACGACGGGAAAAAAATTCAGGGAACAAAAACAAATTACGACCGCTTCAGAAGCCGCATCATATTTCCGCTTTTTGATATCCAGGGCCAAATTGTCGGTTTTGCGGGCAGAATATTTGGCAAAGACGACTCAAATGTCGGCAAATATATCAATACGCCCCAGACCATGCTTTATGATAAAAGCCGCCTTTTATATGGTCTTAATTTTGCCAAAGTTGCTCTGCGCGAAAAAAATCTCTGCGTGTTCGTGGAGGGCAATTTGGACATCATTATGTCTCATCAGGCCGGAATAAAAAACACTGTGGCTACTTCCGGAACAGCCTTAACTCCCGAGCACTTAAAAATCATCAATCGCTATACCGAAAATATTGTCTTTGCTTTTGATACTGACGCGGCCGGAGAAACCGCAACAAAACGAAGCATAGACATGGCTCTGGAAAATGATTTCAATGTCAGAATCGCGCAAATGTCTCAAAAAGATCCGGCTGACCTGATAAAACAAAATCCCTCCACCTGGGAAAAAGCGATTAATCAGGCAATATCTGTTATGGATTATTATTTTAAAACCGTTTTTGCCCCTTCGACAAGCTCAGGGCAAGCTCATCCGACCCAACTCACGCCAGAAGAAAAAAAGCAGGCTGCCAAGGTTCTTCTGCCCATCATCAAAAAAATTCCCAATCAGATAGTTCGTGGTCACTGGATAGGAGAAGCGGCCAAAAAATTAAAGACCGACGAAAAAATTCTTTATGCTGAAATGGAAAAGGCAAAACTGCAGCCTTCTGCTGCAGAAAGCAAAACCGCAGAAACCCCGGCCGCACCACAAGAAAAATCACGCACAGATGAACTGGAAGAAAGACTTTTGTCTCTTTTTTTAACTTTCCCTGAAATTCTCAAAAATTTTAACGAAGAAGCAAAAGATTACCTTTCTAGTGAAAAAACGTTAAAAATATTGACCGAGCTTAAATCATCGTATTCTCCGGCTAAAAAAGACAAGTGTCTTGATATTTTGAAAAAAAAGCTTCCAGAAGAACTCCGCGGACAAGTTGATTGTCTTTCATTTAAGAACGAGCAGTTTGGCATTGACGAAGCAGGCGCCCAATGCGAAATTAACGAATGCTTGCAGGCGCTAAAAGTAATCAAAATAAAAGAACAGATGGCCGGGCTTACTTTTGAAATCAGGGAAGCGCAGCAAGAAAAAAATAAAAAGAAACTTCATAAGATTTTAAAAAAATTCAACGGGTTATCAAATAAATTACTAGAATTAACAAACGACCACAGATGAAAAAAAATAAAAAAACGAAGAAAAATAAAAAAAAGTCGGCTTTAAAAATAAAAACGGCAAGAAAAAATGTCAAAAAGAGACCAAAGACACTTCTGGGGAAAGGCAGGCGGCAAAAAAAGGGGGAGGATGAAACACAAAAAATTACGCGGCCAATAACCAATGAAGAAATCCAAGCACTCGTTAAGCGCAGTAAGCAGAAAGGTTTTGTCACCGACAGCGAAATTCTCCATTTTCTGCCGCAAATTGAACGCGATATTGAAGGATTAGAAAACCTTTATAAAGCCCTGGAGGCGGCCAATGTTAAAGTGGTTGACTCTTCAGAATTTATAGAAAGCCAGCCGATACCCGAGGAAGAGCTTAAAAAACCTATCATCGAAGGACTTGATGAAGCGACTTTGGATTCTGTACAGATGTATTTAAGAGAGATAGGCAAAGTGCCGTTGCTTTCTTCCAAAGAAATGGAAATTGAACTTGCCAAAAAAATTGAAAAAGGAGATGAGTCGGCCAAGCAAATGCTCATCAATTCCAATCTGCGCCTGGTTGTTTCCATTGCCAAACATTACGTCGGACGAAGCCCGAACTTAACTTTATTAGACCTCATTCAGGAAGGCAATATAGGGCTGTTTAAAGCGGTTGAAAAATATGACTGGCGGAAGGGCTATAAATTTTCCACATATGCCACCTGGTGGATCCGCCAGGCCATCACCCGCGCTTTGGCAGACCAGGCGCGCACCATCAGAATTCCCGTTCATATGATTGAAACAATTTCTAAATACACTCAGGTCAAGCGCCGTCTTCTGCAGGATCTGGGCAGAGAGCCCCTGCCTGAAGAAATTGCCGCTGAAATGGGCATTGAGATTGATAAAGTGCGCCAGATTATGAAAATATCGCAGGAAACAGTTTCGCTTGAAGCGCCTGTTGGCGAAGGGGAAGAGGATTCGACTCTGGGCGAATTCATTGAGGACGAAAAAACAATTCTGCCTTCGCAAAGCGCGGCGCGCAAACTTTTAAAACAGCAATTGCGCGAGATTTTGGTTGACCTTTCGCCGCGCGAACAAAAAATTCTTAAAATGAGATTCGGGCTGGATGACGGGATAACGCATACTCTGGAAGAAGTAGGCAAAGAATTCGGAGTGACCCGCGAGCGAATCCGCCAAATTGAAGCAAAGGCATTGGAAAAAATCCGCCAGCATCAGGGCTCAAGAAAATTGAAAGGATATTAAATTGTTCATTTATGTCGTCATCAGAAATTATTAGTCAAAGCGAGATAGACGAATTAATATCAAAGCCCGGAAAAGTCAAAGGAGCTGTTTTTAATACTACCGAAGATTATATCCGCTTGCGTTACGGAAACAAAGGAATAAAATTATTGGAAAATGAAATGGCCAATTTAGGCCATCCCTTAAATTTTGAAAAAATCAATAATTTAGATTGGTATCCTATAGGCCTAAGGGTTTTAAGTTTTATCGCTTTAAAAAAAGCTTTCAGCTGGGGAGACAAAGAATTGATTGATATGGGAATTGCTTCCCCTAAGGTCTCTTTTTTAATCAAGCTCATATTAAGATATTTTATTTCAATTGAAACGACATTTAAGGAAGCACCAAGGTATTGGAAAAATCATTACACGCCCGAAACAGGAAGACTGGAAACGATTGAGTTCAACAAAAAAGAAAAATTTGTTAAGCTTCGAATCTATGATTTTAAAGTCCATCCGCTGTTTTGTGTTTTTTATTTAGGATATTTTAAGGGAATAGCTCAATTTGGAGGCGTCAATATCGCCATACAAGAAACTAAATGCATGTTTAAAGGCGATCCTTATCATGAGTTTATTGGCAGATGGGTCTAAAAAATACACGTTGTAATCCATAAAAACCAGCATTCAAGAAAATTGAAAGGGTATTGATTATTTCGTAATTTCTGTTTAAATTACATTTGCGCCTTTATGGCGCTTATTCCGCGGTAGCTCAATGGTAGAGCAGAGGACTGTTAATCCTTTGGTTGCAGGTTCGAATCCTGCCCGCGGAGCCATCCTTCGCCAAGGCTACGGAATGGCTTTGCCAATATGTACTATACATATATTTTGTTAAGCTCAAAATCGCACATTTTTTATTTTGGTTCAACAAGTGATTTGAGCGAACGTTTAATGCAACATAATAATGGACTTGTAAAATCAACCAAACCACATATTCCGTGGAAGCCGGTCTGGTATTGTGGATTTTTAACAAAGCAAGAAGCAAGAGATTTTGAGCTTTATCTAAAATCTGGTTCAGGCAAAGCCTTTGCTTATAAACACTTAATTTCTGTAGCTTTGGCGAAGGATTTTTCTTCTGGTCGGCGGCCGAAAGGTATTCCGAAGCTAAAATAATCCGAAGCCGAAGGCGAAGGATATTTTGCGTAGGATACCTGCCGCCGGAGCCAACAAAAATATGGCACAACAAAGCCATATTTTTTATACCCCTTCGTGGGCGTTAGAACTTTATGGTGGATAACTTTTTACGGGTAATGTGATATAATGAAATTAATAAAAATCTGCTAAATTGAAAAGTTTACCTTTTTATTAGAAGGACGCGAAAACCTTAAACAAATAAACATTTCAATTAAATTTATGATTTGGAAAAATTTATCTTATTGGTTAAAAGGAGGTATAATAGGAATTTTTTTACCTCTAATTTTAATTTTCATTTATTGGGTTTTTGCATCAATATCTTGCTCCCGTTTTGTATGTATCGTTAAATTATTCAATATTGGGGGTGGAAGTTGCGGCGGTTGTTATTTTGCATCCGATTGGATAATATCTATTATTTTATTAATTATTCCTTGTTTAGTTTTCTTCTTGTTAGGAAGTTTAATAGGTTTAATTATCGGGAAAATAAAATTAAAGTAAATTTTTCAAATCTGGTATAAAAACATAATGGGGAGACCGTATAATTATGGTTCTAACGTCCATCCTTTGCTAAAGCTACGGAATGGCGAAGCGTCCACGATGCGGAGCACCGACCAGCCGCCTTATCAAACAGGCGGTTTTTTGGTAGAATAGAAATATATGAAGATAGATTTTATGCCAAAAACTCGTTCAGGCAAATGGTCTATGTGGTTGAACGCTTTTTTCTTGGTAGCAATTGCTATCTCTATTATCTTGGTCAATGTGCTTGGCTTGCTATCTTATGACGACCATTGGTGGGATGTGACTGTTCCAATTGTATTCTTTGCAAGTATCGTTGCTTTTATTTTAGGAATAATCGCTATAATAAAAAATAAAGAGCACTCTGCTCTTGTTTATGTATCAGTCACTATAGGGTTGCTTACTATTCTTTTTATTCTTTTGCACAGTTTGTTTATAAGTGATTAGATATTTATCAGATTTTACCCTCATTTAAGGCAGCTAAATCTGGGATGTAAATATGCTCATTTCGCCTCTTAAACACGGTTCTAACGTCGTCCACGATGCGGAGCTGCCAAAAATAACATATTTATAATACTACAAAATTATGTTAAGCGAAGTTATATCTAATTATCTGCCTTTTGCAATACCCTTAATAATTTTTGTAACTTTTATTGTATTTATTTTGTGTTTTATTAGATACATTAAGACCAATGATCCTATTCGCAGAAAACAACTCTTTAGAAAAGGAATAATACTAATATGCATCCCTATATTTTTATTAATTTTATCTATTATTTTTTCCGCCGTGTTTGATATGAAAGTTGCGCCTGAGGATACGGTATGTGAAGAAAATGCGGATTGCGTACCTGTTTTACCTGAGTGTGGTGTTTGCCCCAGTAATTATTCAGCTGCGGTTAATAAACAATTTTCAGATAAATATTGGCAAATTTACCAGAACAAGTGCAAAGATAATACCCAAATATGTGAAAGGATACTTTCTGGTGGAAGCAAATGTGAAAACAAAAAATGTGTGCTCACTGATTAAAAGTTTTTATTGTGCTAATGCCCACAGTCTCAAGTCTGGTATATAAACATACTGACTTGACCGCTCAAACACAGTTCTAACGTCG
>MHMW01000025.1 GCA_001819495.1 Candidatus Portnoybacteria bacterium RBG_19FT_COMBO_36_7
GGGCCTTCCGAGGGCTGGATATGTTCATCATGCGGCTATTCAACCGAGCATTTTGACCCGATGCACTGGAAGGAATGCAACCGCGGCGGGAAAATGGTTGTTAAATGCGGGGGCTGCAAAAAAGCGGAAAACGAATGCATTTGCCCGCCCCAAAAGAGTGCAAACGAATAATTTTTATTAAACAGCTCTTGCAATGAAGCCAAAAGGCAAATTGCAGGAGAAAAAACATGCCAGGTAGTGAAAATTCGGCTGGTTGCCGAAGGCAACCAAAACAAAAACGAGCCGAATTTCTACTACCTGGCGCAGTAACTATTAAAAAGGAATAAGGCATTTTATAATTTAATTTAAAAAGAGATTAATTTATAGAAAGCCGAATTTCTACTACCTGGTATGCCAACAATTTATATAATTTTGGGCATTATCATTTTTATCGTTTTAATATCTATAAAGCAGATCAATCAGTACCAGAAAGGCGTTAAATTTATGCTGGGCAAATACACCGGAACTATGGAGCCGGGCTGGAGGCTGGTTTTTCCGATTGTCCAGTCTTACCAGAAGGTTGATTTAAGAGTTAAGGCGGTTGATGTGCCCAGCCAGGAAGCAATAACAAAGGATAATATTTCAGTGGGAGTGAACGCAGTTATTTATTATAAAGTTCAGGACGCCGACAAAGCGATTTTGGAGGTAGAGAATTTTTATTACGCCATTTCCCAACTGGCTCAGACGACCATGCGAAATGTTGTCGGCCAAGTTGATCTGGATCAGCTGCTTTCCCAGCGGGACAGGATTTCTGAAAATATCAGAAGCATCATAGACATTGCCACCGATCCCTGGGGCATAAAAGTCAGCAACGTTGAACTAAAAGATATTAGTTTGCCCGAAGAAATGAAAAGAGTCATCGGCAAGCAGGCCGAAGCAGAAAGGGAAAAAAGGGCGATTATAATCAAGGCGGAGGGAGAAGTTATCGCGTCAAATAATATGGCCAAGGCGGCCGAAACTCTGGCCGGCGCCAAAGGAGCCCTGCATTTGCGCACCCTTCAGAGCATCAACGATATCAGCTCGGACCAGTCAAACACCATAGTTTTTGCCGTGCCGCTGGAAATCCTGCGCGCCTTTGAGGGGTATGGCAGAAAACCGGGAGAGAAAGAAGGGGAAAAATAAATATCATAAATTATATTTAATAGAGAAAATAAAAAACTGGCACAACGGAAGCATGCCAAAAGCTTTTATGGAGAGTATAAAATCCGGGCAATTTAAAATAGCCTTATTTATTATCATCGCGGCCGTTGGCGCCGCGCTGATTTTATATTTTGCCGGCGTTTTTAATAAGCCGGCGCAAAATGAGAATACGTCGCAAAATTCGGGTCAGCCATCAACCAGTACAAGTCCCAACGGACAAACGCCAGAAATCAGCACTCCGTCTGTTTTCGTTCCGCCGATTGATAATTGGGAAGCGCGCGTCACCAAAAAACCATTCGGAATTTATATTACGCCGCAGACCTCTCCTGTTCAGCCAGAGCGATTTTCCGGCTATCACACGGGCGTTGATTTTGAAATATTTGCCGAAGAACAAAATAAAGATGTGCCAATTTATGCGATTTGCGACGGGAAACTTTTGCAAAAAAGAACTGCTACCGGCTATGGCGGAATCACGATTCTGGCGTGCCCCCACACCAATTTTGGTGAGGGGGAAAACAAATTAAATGGTGAAGATATAACGGTCGTCTATGGGCATTTACGCCTGACAAGCGTCAGCGCCAATGCAGGAGATCAAATAAAAGCAGGGGATAAGTTAGGCGTTCTGGGCGCCGGCTTTTCCAATGAGACTGACGGAGAAAGAAAACATCTGCATCTTGGCATCCACAAAGGCACAGCCATAAACATTCTGGGTTATGTGCAAAATTTATCGGACCTGGATAGTTGGGCAGACGCGACCACTTATTTAAAATAAAAAAGTCCGGCCTAATTTATTGTTCGAGCTTGTCGAGAACTAAAAAAGCTGAAATTTAACTTCTCCATAAAGTCGAAGAATAAATTTCAGCTTTTTATTATCTGTATTTTCTGATGACGGCCTGCACAACGGCGGCTATGAAAAGCTCATTCTTTGGAAATATCGGCCTGAATTTTTTATTGGCCGGCTCCAGATACAGTTTATTGCCTTTTTTACGCAGATATTTGATGGTCCAGTTGCCGTCAACTTGGGCTATCACAATGTCGCCGGGCTTTGGAGTCTTGCCGCGTTCAACCAGAACAAGATCGCGAGGCAGAATTCCGGCGTCTATCATTGAATCGCCCGAAACTTCCAGCAGATAGGTTTCTTTGCGGTTACGGATAAGAAATTCATCCAGAGTTATTGTATCCAGCTGCTGCTGTTCGGCCAAAGCAGGGATGCCGGCTTCAACCAATCCCAGAACCTTTACCCCAGTACCAAAAGACCAAAGGTCTTCGGTACGGGGCTCCGCCTCGTTAAAATATTTAGTCGGCAAAATATGGCCAGTACCATCTTTGTCTATAAACCCGGCATCTATAAGTTTGCCGACAAGTTTAAAGGCGGCATTTTTTGATTTCAAACCAGTTTCGCGCAATATCTCGCTGTAGCTTGGCATACGCTTGTGTTTTTTCCAGAAGGAAATAATCTTTTCAAATTGTAAGTTAATATCTCGCATAGTTCTATTGTATGTGAACGTTCGTTTATCTGTCAAGCCCCATAAAAGTTTTTTATCCACAGAAATTATGATATTATACAAAAAATATGGTTTTTCTGCCAAAAAGCGACGATTTGTATTGGACTCAGCACAGTCTACGGAAACTGCGCCAGTATAATCTATCCGTCAGCCGGATAAAAAGGATTTTGCGTTATCCCAATAGAAAAGAAGTCGGTGTGGCGCCAGATACGGTTGCTTGTATGCAGCCGGCCGGCTCAAAAAAGAGGCCGCATGAAATATGGGTGATGTACCAGCAAAAAGTTCAAAGTTCAAAGTTCAAAGTTAAAAGTCCAGGAAAAATTAAAATAATCAGTGCGTGGCGGTATCCGGGCATTAGTCCGGTTCATGAGCCGCCGCCAATCCCGGAGGAAGTTTGGAAAATATTGACGAAGCACAAAAAGACTTGACTTTTATTTTGAAAAGTGTATAATGAATTTATTGTAAGTTTCTCGATAGTTTCTCGCCCTATGCTAATTAATAAGTGTAAGCGGCTGAGGAATCCAATAGAGAGGGTCGCTTTCGTCCCGCAGAGCGGGACTTCGGCGGACCAGGTCGTCTTACATAATAATTAGCATTTTTATTTTGCAAAAATGGCAAAGAAATTATATGTCGGTGGACTGCCTTACAGCACTACCGAAGATTCTCTGAAAGAGGCTTTTGCACAAGCCGGAACCGTTGAGACCGCGACAGTTATCATTGATAAAATGTCCGGCCGTTCAAAGGGTTTTGGTTTTGTGGAAATGGCTTCCGAAGAGGAAGCCCAAAAAGCAATTGAGCTTTTTGACGGCAAAGAATTTGAGGGCCGCACCATCAAGGTGAATGAAGCCCGGCCAATGGAAGCTCGCCCGCCCAGACGCGATTTTAATCGCGGCGGAGGCGGAAGAGGTTTTGGCGGCGGTTCCAGATGGTAAAACTCATTTAGAGTTTTTAAAAACAGTCCCGCATATGCGGGACTGTTTTTTTTGACAAGATAAAATATTTATAGTAAACTGTTTATGTTAAAGACGCATTCTGAAGCATGAAAATATTTGATCTATTTTTCAAACGAGAGGCACCCAGCCGCGGTGCTTCATTTGTTAAAAAAGGAAAAACATCCAAGATTTTTTGGATTGTGTTGGCAATAATATTGCTGATTTTTTTTGCCGCCTTTTTGGATTATCCGCGGGCCTGGAACAAAAGCGCGGACTGGCTGAACGCCAAAAAAAACGAAGTCGGATTTCTCCAGAGTTTGCCCAATCTACCGCAATTTTTTAATGTTCAATTCCGGCTGGGTCTGGATTTGCAGGGCGGCACGCATCTTATCTATGAAGCTGATCTGGCTCAGGTTGCCAGCGAAAATATTAATGACGCGATGCAGGGGGTGAGGGATGTTATTGAAAGAAGAGTTAATGCGTTCGGCATTGCCGAGCCCCTAGTGCAGGTTGAGGCAGTTGGCGATCATCATCGTTTGATAGTGGAACTAGCCGGTATCAGCGACGTTAACCAAGCGATACAGATGATCGGCGAAACTCCATTTTTGGAATTTAAAGAAGAAACGATGACGGCGGAACGAGATCAGATTTTGGCTTCAGGCTTGGATCAGGCGACAATAGACCAGATCAAAGATGTAATTTGTTTGAATCCCGAAATGCTCATTACTTTTTTAAGGGGATATCCGGGATTAGGCGATCCGTGCTATAAGTCAACAGGGCTTAACGGTAGATATTTATCCGGAGCGCAGGTCAATTATGACCAGACAACTTACCGGCCGCTGGTCGCTTTGCAATTTAACGACGACGGTGCCAAAATTTTTGAAGATATAACGCGCCGTAACGTCAGTAAAAAAGTGGCGATTTATCTTGACGGAGAGCCGATTAGCATTCCGACTGTTCAGGATGTTATCACCGGCGGGAAGGCGCAGATAACCGGTACTTTTACCGATCAGGAAGTAAAAACATTAGCGCAAAGATTGAATGCCGGCGCTCTACCCGTTCCTATAGAGCTGATTTCTCAGCAGACGGTGGGTCCTTCTTTAGGACAAAAATCACTTGATCAATCTCTGAAAGCCGGATTTTTCGGATTTTTGGCCATTGTTTTATTTTTGATCATTTTTTACCGGATCCCGGGATTCTTTGCGTCTTTTTCCCTGATTGGATACATTGTCCTGCTTTTGGCGATATTTAAGGTTTTTCATATCACTTTGACCCTGGCAGGAATTGCCGGTTTTATTTTATCGATGGGTATGGCGGTTGATGCGAATGTTTTGATTTTTTCCCGGATCAGGGAAGAATTGAAACAGGGCAGGACTTATTTAAGCTCCCTGAATGAGGGATTCAAAAGAGCCTGGCCGTCCATCAGAGACGGTAATTTTACCACTATTCTTGTCGGTCTAATCCTTCTTTTTTTGGGCACGAGCTTTGTCAAGGGATTCGGTCTGATCCTAGTTATCGGCAACCTGGTCGGTATGTTCTCGGCCATTTTTATCACATATTATCTGCTTAAGATTTTTTCTAAAGATAAATCGCCCCGCTGGGCGCGATTTTGGCAATAAAGATAATCTGTATGAATATTAATTTCGTAAAATATACAAAAACATATTATATTTTTTCCGGGATTCTGGCAGCCGGGGCGGTTTTGGCAATTATGGTTTTTGGCTTGAATTCCGGGATAGATTTTTTAGGCGGCAGTATTTTGGAAGTGGAATTTGAACAGCTGCCAGAAAACAGAGCGATTCAGGAAAAATTAAGCGACCTGAATTTGGGAGAGATTGTCATTCAGCCGACGGAAGAAAGAGGGATAATTTTGAGGACGAAAGAGATTGATGAGGTGACCTATCAGACGATTATTCTCAGGCTTGGAGAAATTTCTCCGGTCAAGGAATTAAGATTTGAAAGCATCGGGCCGGTAATCGGGCAGGAATTAAGAAAAAAAACGATCACCTTGATCGTTGTTTCTCTCATTGCCCTGCTTATTTATATAGCCATTTCTTTCCGGAAAGTATCGCGGCCGATTGCCAGCTGGCAGTATGGATCAGTCTCCATTATCACCCTGGCCTTTGATGTTCTGATAACTATCGGTCTTTTTTCAGTTATCGGCCGTTTCAGCAACGTTCAATTCAGCATCGCTATTATCACAGCTCTTCTGACGATTCTGGGTTATACCATTAATGATAAAGTCGTCGTTTTTGATCGAGTAAGGGAAAATTTATTGAGGCATGCAGTTGCTGATTTTGATACTTTGGTGAACCAGAGCCTGAATCAAACAATTATTCGCACGATTAGCACCGGAACGTGCAGTCTTTTAGTGTTGTTTGCTATTTTCTTTTTCGGGGGCGAGACCCTGAAATATTTTTCTTTGGCATTGATCGTCGGAATAATAACCGGCACTTTTTCTTCATTATTTATCGCCAGCCCACTCCTGGTCAGCTGGGAGAAATTCCGACAGAGGCGGCTGGCAAGAGGAAGGTGAACATATTTGACAAGATTTTAATATTGTGATATTCTATAAAAGTAGAAATTCATTCTATATTTCAATGGAAAATCCATACGTTTTAGTTTCAGAGCTTTTGGAGGAGATTAATAATCGGAGAACACAGGATGTGATTCGCCGGCGTTTTGGCTTGGCGGGCGAAAACCCCCAGACCCTGCAGGAAATCGGCGAGCAATATAATATAACGCGCGAAAGGGTTCGCCAGATAGAGAAAAATGGTCTTGACCATCTAACCCAGTCTAAAATTCAATTAAAGCTGAAACCATTAGAAGATGAGATATTTTCTTATTTTAAAGACTACGGTGATTTGCGCCGGGAGGAGAAGGCCTTTGATGACTTGGTCTGTTTCTGCATTCCGGCCGGCAGACCGGCCCAAATGCAAAAAGACGACAATGAATACGCGCTCTGTCGGGCCGCTTTGAATTTAATCCTAACTCTGAGCAGGCCGTTTGAAAGAATGCCGGAAGACGATCAATTCCATCCGGCTTGGACCATCAATAAAAATTCTGTTAAAACAGCTAAGAAAGCGGTTGATTCGGCTATGAAATTTTTTAACAAAAACCACGAACCTTTAAAAGATGCAGAGCTTTATGGCATCATTAAAAAAAATCTGCCGAATGTTTCTGATAAGGCAGTTTTATCTTATATTGATGCGTCAAAGCAGATTAATCAGAACGATTTTGGCCAATTTGGGCCTTCTGAATGGCCAGAAATCTCGCCCCGAGGCGTTCGCGATAAAGCTTATCTGATTTTGAAAAAAGAAGGTCGGCCTTTCCATTTTTCCGAAGTTACTGACCTTATCAATCAGCAGCTGTCCAGTTCAAGACAAGCCTATGTTCAGACGGTCCACAATGAACTCATTAAAGACCCGCGTTTTGTTTTGATCGGGCGGGGGATTTACGCTCTGGGCGAATGGGGCTATGAGCCGGGCACGGTTATTGACGTAATTTTCCAAATCCTTAAGAAAGAGGGATCTATGCAAAAGGAGGAAATTCTCAAAAAAGTTTTAGCAAAAAGATTGATTAAAGAAAATACGATTCTTATCAATCTTCAAAACAAGAAATACTTCAAAAAATTGGAGGACGGGCGTTTTGCTGTCGCTTAATTATCAGTTTTTTTAAAAAATGATTGTTTTTGTGGTTTTAAAAACTTTATTTAGTTTTGTCTTTGATATTGGTTGGATTTGGCTGCCGATAGTTTTAGCAGTCGCATTTTTTGAAACATGGATGTATTATATCCGCCGAGTTTATTGGCAGGGCATAGATTGGAAATTGTTGGAAATTAGACCGCCCCGAGATGTTGAGCGAACCCCTAAAATTATGGAGCAAGTGATTGCCGGATTTTGGGGGATTTTTGGTACTGTTGCCACCAAATATCACAAGTATTTCAAAGGAGTAATGCAGGATTATCTCAGTCTGGAAATTGTCGGCATTGACGGACAGATACATTTTTTTATAAGAGGGGCGGCGAAATTTAGGAATTTAATAGAATCTCAGGTCTATAGCCAGTATCCTCAGGCCGAGATAAAAGAGGCGGACGACTATGTTCATAATATTCCCTCCGACATTCCTAATAAAAACTGGGATATATGGGGAGCAAGATTGAAAATGTCCAAAAGCGATGTCTATCCAATCCGCACCTATATGCAGCACATTGATATTGTTTCGCGTCCGACCAGTCCTCCTTTCATTGATCCATTAGCGGGTTTGATGGAAGTAATGAGCAAGTTAAAGCAGGGCGAACAGATCTGGATACAGATAATTATCAGGCCGGTGGCGGACGATTGGGTAAAAAAATCGGAAAAAGAAGTGGCATCTCTGATGGCCAAAGCTAAGCCTTCGGCTGTGCCGACAGAAGCCGGGGCAGTGGTTCCTTTGCAGATGCTCTCGCCGGGACAAAGAGAGACAATTAGTGGTATAGAAATGAAAGCAGCCAAAAAGGGGTATGAAGCAAAAGTCCAATTCGGATATATGGGTCGCCGGGAGCACTTTGCCATGCCCAACGTCGGGGCTATTATGGGTTTGTTCAATCAATTTGCCTCGTTGAATGCCAATGGTTTAAGACCCGATGCCGTAACCACGACAAAAGCAAATTATCTGTTTGCCAGACAGCGAAAAATTTTCAAACAACGGCGTCTTATCCGTTTATTAAAAACCAGAAGTTTTTGGGAGAAGGGATATATTTTAAATATTGAAGAATTGGCCAGCCTTTTTCATTTTCCGACGACATCCGTTAAAGCGCCAATGACGCCTTGGCTTGAGACAAAAAAAGCCGAGCCGCCAATGGGGCTTCCAACCGGATAATTTTATGGATAACAATATTACATTGTTCGCGGAAACGAATTTCCGCAATCAGCGCGTAAAATTCGGGATTAAGATTGATGACAGGCGGCGACATCTTTATATTATCGGAAAGACCGGCACTGGCAAGACGACTCTTGAGGAAAATATGGCTATTCAGGACATTCAAGCCGGCCGGGGAGTGGGAATAGTGGACCCGCATGGCGAATTTTCAGAAAAGATTCTTGATTTTGTGCCTTCAAACCGAATAAACGATGTCATTTATTTCAATCCGGCGGACCTGGACTATCCAATAGCTTTCAATGCTATTGAAAAAGTTGATCCGGAGCACAGGCATCTTATTGCTTCGGGGCTAGTCGGTGTTTTTAAAAAACTATGGGCCGAAACCTGGGGCCCGCGTCTTGAATATCTTCTGCGCAACGCCATTTTGGCTTTGCTTGAATATCCGGGCTCAACGCTTCTTGGCATCATGCGTATTTTGGTTGATAAAAGTTATCGCAATAAAGTGGTTGAAAAAATTACCGACCCCGTTGTCAAGAGTTTCTGGGTTGATGAATTTACAAAATACCCTGATCGTTTCATGGCCGAGGCTGTGGCGCCTATTCAAAATAAAGTCGGGCAGTTTCTGACGAGTCCCCTGATCCGAAACATTGTCGGCCAGACAAAATCAGCCATCAACATAAGGGAGATCATGGATGAAGAGAAAATTTTTATCATGAATTTATCCAAAGGCAGAATCGGGGAAGACAATTCGGCTTTGCTTGGAGCAATGCTGATTACGCGGCTGCAGCTGGCCGCTATGTCGCGCATTGATATTCCCGAGGAAGAACGAAAAGATTTTTATTTATACGTTGATGAATTTCAGAATTTTGCTACTGAATCCTTTGCCACTATTTTATCTGAAGCCAGGAAATACCGTTTAGACCTGATATTGGCACACCAGTATATAAATCAGATGGTTGAGCCAGTAAGAGATGCGGTTCTGGGGAACGTTGGCACAATGGTCACGTTCCGCATCGGAGCGTTTGACGCCGAATTTCTTGAAAAAGAATTCTCTCCGGAATTTATGGTTAACGATCTGGTCAGTTTGGGATTTGCACAGATTTATTTAAAACTTATGATTGATGGTATGGCCTCGCGGCCATTTTCAGCCACCACATTGGCACCTATCTCAAAACCAGATATCTCTTATAGAGATACGATAATTAGGGTTTCTCGAGAGCGTTACAGCACGAGCCGTAAAGAAGTTGAGGAAAAAATTGCCAAATGGAGCGGCGTGATAAAAAGCGAGGAAGAAGAACGGAAGATTTTAAACAAAGAATTATTTGCTGCGCACAAAGTCGGATTCCATGAACCGCAACAGCCTCTGTTTGAGGCAGTCTGCGTTAATTGCGGCAAACAGATTCAGGTAAAATTTAAACCAGACGGAGTGAGACCGGTTTATTGCAGAGAATGTTTAACAAAAATTAGAGAGGAAGGAGCTAATCAGTCGTTTCAACATCCAAGAAGTTCTGTTTCTGGTCTCCGTCCGCAAGGCCGAAGGCCTTCAGGCGAAATATTGATAAGGGACACAGGTGAGCCGATTTCCCTGGCTCAAGCCGCCATCAAGGAACCAGCTCAATTTTCCGATTTACGAAGAAAGAAAAAAGAGGTCAATTTACCGGAATTAAGAGAAACTCTGCAGGAAGTTTTAAAGGACGAAGAAGAGAAGATTAAAGAAGAGAAAAAAGATCTTGTGTCAACAGAAGAGAAATATAAAAATGATACAAGAAAAAAGCTAACATCGGAAAGTAATGATAAAGGCGAGGTCATAGACGAAGGAGAGTCGGTCAGTTTATAAAAAACTTAAGATTTAAAAATCCGCCCGGTGGGCGGATTTTTAAATCGGTCAATTTTTGATTGACTAATCGAATAATTACGATTTTTATTACTTTGATTTTTCAACTCTCTCGGCATACAGGCCTGTCTGGGTGTTAATTCTGATAATATCGCCTTCGTTGATGAACAGAGGCACATTTATCGTCGCTCCGGTCTCTATTTTGACCGCCTTGGTGCCTCCCTGTGCCGTGTCGCCTTTTATGCCGGGCGGAGCTTCGATTACTTTAAAATCCATTTTT
Source organism: Candidatus Portnoybacteria bacterium RBG_19FT_COMBO_36_7 (assembly GCA_001819495.1). Lineage (GTDB taxonomy): Bacteria > Patescibacteriota > Minisyncoccia > Portnoybacterales > GWB1-42-6 > CG1-02-40-82. Next base: position 10,591 of record MHMW01000025.1, read on the forward strand.
ATCGGCAAAGTGATATTTATAATTTTCTCTTTAAATTCTATAACTTCAATTTGGCTGTTGGATTTTAAGAAATTTGCTAGCTCGCCGATCTGTTCCTGCCCCAGTTCAAATCTCTGAGATGGATTGTTGGGTTCGCATAAGACAAATTTTCCGCGGTGGCTGTATAAAAATTTAACATTTTTATAATTTATTTGCGCTTCTTCAAAAGTTTCGTTTGGCTGAAAATTTCGGCTGATGATTTTGCCAGAAACCAGATTTTTTATTTTTGTCTGGGCAACCGGTTTTCTCTGCTGCATGCGCAGAAAAGAAAATTCCAGTACCTCGTAAGGCTGGCCGTCTAAAATAAAAAAGACGCCGGGTCTTAATTCGCTGTAGCTGAGCATGAAATTAGAACTTATTTTTTATTCTTTTTATTTATACCATAACCATTATGATATTTCAATAAAAAACAATGGGAGCTAGTATAGAACAGCATAAATAATTATGCCGAATCTATGAGCAAGCGTCTGATTAAAAATTGTAAATTAACGAACAGACGAGCAGGAAAATTAATTGACTTTTTTGTTTTAGAAGTGCCGGCGTCAAAAGCAGATAGAATTATCAGAATCAATCGTCATTCGGCAGAAAGGATTTATTATATCATCCGTTTCAATCTCGCGCGTGAATATGAAAGACATTCTCCATTCAAGGGCGAGATTGAAGCAGACGAATCATATTTTGGCGGCAGACGCAAAGGTGAACGTGGCCGGATGGTTGCCACAAAAGTACTTCTTGGTACCTAAATTTTAGACACTCTGTCCTCATGTATAATGGATAAAAAATATATGCTCAGCCGTCATTTCCCGTCCCGCCCGAGCAAACATCAGCACGCCCCCGCTTGCTCTTTGAGAGCAAGCGGGGGCGTTCGTCAAGTTAAGCAATTTTTGCTAAAAAAGTTTCGAGCGTGGTTGTATAAATACACAAGGGAAATTTATGAAGTAAGATTAATTCTTTTGTGGACAAAAAGTGGACAACGAAATTAGCTTATAGCTTATAATAGATAGCGAATAGTTTGAAAAAATGGCTTTATTAAGCCATTTTTTGGTTTTTCGGAAGCAAAAATTTACATATGAAAAAATCTTCGAAAATAAGGTGGGAAATGGTGATTGACACTTTCTAGTAAAGTGGAATAAAATAACTATGAAGTGGATAATTGTGGATAACTATGTTAATAACTGTCATATTTGGGGATAACTTAAGGCATGTTTATCGGAGAATACAAGCATACAATTGACCAGAAAAAACGTTTAGCCATTCCGGCTAAATTCAGAAAAGAGCTTGGCGGAGGAGCAGTCATAACTCGCGGTCTTGATAATTGTTTAGCATTATACACCCAGCAGGAATGGACGCGGATGGCGGATAAGCTGGGTAATCTTCCTGCCAGTCAGCTGGAGGCGCGGGGATTTGCAAGAGTAATGTTAGCCGGTGCCATGGAAGTTGAATTTGACCAGCTGGGCAGAATTCTGATCCCCGATTATTTAAAAAATTACGCTTCTTTGAAAAAAAACGTTATTGTCGCCGGACTTTATAACCGTCTGGAAATTTGGGATGAAGAAAGATGGACAGAATACAAACAGAAGGCGGAAAAAGAAGTCGGCGATCTGGCGTCAAAACTGGGAGAGCTGGGAATTTAAAAAAGGCCAAAATCAGAGGGCAGAGGGCCCGCAGACAATTTTTGCCCTGCGCCCTCTGATTTTGACCTCAAATATTATGCCAGGTAGTGAAAACCAGGTAGTGAAAATTCGACTGGTTGCCGAAGGCAACCAAATGCAAAACGAGTCGAATTTCTACTATCTGGAAAATTCGACTGCTGCCTGGCCCCGTAGTGAAATTTCGACTTTTCATTACGGGATTGGAGCTACGCTCCTGTCGAAATTCTACTACGGGGCTGGTAGCGAAATAATTTAATTGTCGAATTTCTACTACCTAGTCATGAGCCATACTCCGGTTCTTCAAAAAGAAGTATTGGAATTTCTTTCGCCCAAGCAAAATGAAAATTTTATTGACGCGACAATTGGCGGAGGAGGCCATGCTTTTGAGATATTGAAGCGCATTGCACCAAACGGAAAGGTGCTGGGCATAGACGCAAACAAAGAAACGATTGAAAGTCTGGAAAAAAAATTAGAAGGTCAAATAAAAAATAGATTAATTCTTTTTTGTGATAATTTTTCCAATTTACAAGATATTGTTAGAAAACATAAATTTGATTCGGTCCGGGGCATTCTGGCAGATTTGGGATTTTCTTCAATAGAATTAGAAACTAGCGGCCGGGGGTTCAGCTTCTTAAAAGATGAACCGCTTGATATGCGTTACGGGGAAACTGAATTGACTGCTGAAAAAATAATAAACGACTGGAAAGAAGAAGAGTTAGTAGATATTTTTCATGAATACGGAGAAGAGAGATTCGGCCGGAAAATTGCAGAAATAATTGTTGCGGCACGCAGGATAAAAAAAATTTCAACGACTTTTGACCTGGTAAATATCATAAAAAAAGCCACGCCGGCTTTCTATCATCATCGCCGGTTAAATCCTGCCACGAAAGTTTTTCAAGCGCTTCGCATCGCTGTCAACGACGAGTTAAATAATTTAAGTAAATTTCTATCTCAAGCCGTAGACGTTTTGGATAAGGGCGGTAGATTGATTATAATTTCTTTCCATTCTCTAGAAGACAGGATAGTAAAAAAAATTTTTAAAGAAAAAGAGCAAGTAAATTTAATTAAAATTTTAACAAAAAAAAATATCAGGCCTTTGTTCGAAGAAGTGGCAAGTAATCCTCGTTCCCGGAGCGCCAAATTAAGGGCCGCGATAAAAAATTAGCCTCGGTCAGGGCTAAAAACATGACGTATACTCCGGTTTCTCGCAAAGGAAGCAGTTTAGCAAATACGAAAGGAATTACATCTTTGAATATCGTCGTCATTCTGAGCTTTCTTGTATTGCTTGCAATTTTTTTGATAGAAAATGAAAATTTGATAGCAAAAAATTACCAGATTAGAGGTTTTGAAAGACAGCTGCAAGACCATCAGGAACTGATAGCGAAAATGCAGATAAAACAAATAGAACAGGCTTCTTTGCCTGTACTAGAAGGGGTCGCCAAAGATCTGCAACTTATTGTTATAGATAAAATAAAATATCTGCAGGAAATTGACTCTTCAATGGCTTTAACAGAGCGTTCGCTGCCTTAATGATTCTGATAATTTTATAAAATTAGGATATCAAAAAAGAACTCAATGAAAAAACAGAAAGAATGGCGGATATACTTTTTGTTTATTATCTTATTTTTAATTTTCGGCACTGTTGTCTGCCGATTATTTTTTATCCAAGTTTTGGAACATAGCGCTTATCTGGCGCTTGCCCAGAACCAAAATCTATTATTTAAAAAATTGGCTCCCCAGCGCGGGGAAATTTTTGTTCAGGATAAAAATTCTTCGCTTTTATCGCTGGCCACGCTCAGGGAGTATCCTTTTGTTTATCTTGTGCCAAGAGAGATTATTGAAGAAAAAGAAAAGGTTGCCGAAGCGCTTGCCTTTGTCTTAGAAATAGATAAGCAGGCGATTCTTGAAAAAATTAATAAAGAGGATGATCCGTATGAGCCGCTGAAATCAAAAATAAGCGATCAGGCAGCTGAAGATATAAAAGAACTGGATTTTAAAGGAGTCTATGTGAGCAGTGAAAAATTGAGATGGTATCCGCAAAAAAATATCGCCTCGCATCTTTTGGGTTTTGTCGGTAACAAGAATAGCGGGAGAATTGGGCAGTATGGTCTGGAGGGCTATTGGGAGCAAAATCTGGCTGGCCAGCCAGGATTTTTGGAAACAGAAAAAGACGCTCTGGGAAAACTGATTCTGACCGGCGATTATAAATTAGAAGAGGCCAAGAACGGCGATAATCTTTATTTGACAATTGATCCCAATATTCAATTCATCGCCGAGCAAGAGCTTAAAGCCCTATTAGAAAAATGGGATGCTGCTGGCGGCAGTGTTGTTATATCGGATCCGCAATCAGGCGCGATAAAAGCGATGGTCAGCCTCCCGAATTACAATCCAAACGAATATAATAAAATGGAAAGCATCGATCAATTTTTAAATCCCGTCATTCAAAAATTATACGAACCCGGTTCTATTTTTAAGCCGATTACCATGGCGGCGGGTCTGGACACAGGTAAAATATCTCCCAATACTTCCTTTGTTGACACTGGTTCGGTCCAGATAAAAGGCAGCGTGATTTCCAACGCGCTTGGCCGCAGCTACGGTCTATCGGACATGAGCAAAATTCTGGAAAAATCAATAAATACAGGCGCGGTTTTTATTCAGCGCGTGACTGGTAATGAAGATTTTAGAAAATATGTTGAGGCTTTCGGTTTTAATCGGCCGACCGGAATTGATCTGGCAGGCGAAATAGGAGGCAGCATCAATAATCTTAAAGGCAGCAAAGAAATAAATTTTGCTACAGCATCTTTCGGCCAGGGGATAGCGGTAACTCCTATTGAGTTAGTGGCGGCCATTGGCGCGATAGCAAACGGAGGGAAAATGATGAGGCCTTATTTGGTTGAGAAAATTGTTCATAGCGACGGATGGGAAGAAACAATTAAGCCGCAGGAAATAAGGCAGGTTATTTCGGAACAGACAGCGAGCAGGCTGACGGCTATGCTTGTTAATACGGTCAAGAACGGTTATGATAAGGTAAAGATTAAAGGATATTTTATCGCTGGCAAAACAGGTACTGCTCAGGTTCCTTTGGAAAGTGAAGCCGGTTATAGCGAAGAGACTATCCATACTTTTGTCGGTTATGCGCCAGCCTATAATCCAAAATTCTTGGTTCTCATCAAAATGGATAAACCTCATGGCATCACATTTGCTTCTGATTCGCTCGGTCCGGTTTTTGCCAATATTGCCAGATACCTTTTCAGCTATTACGAAATTCCGCCAGATGAATAATCTTTTTAAGTTACTTTTCTGGCAGCAGGAAAACGGTCCAAAGAGGTGCAAGAATTAGCGTAATTTTTGAATTATTATGAAATCCATAATTGAGCGTATTTTAAAAAGATTAGCTGCTGACGTTCTGCGTAAATACAAACCGAAAATTATCGGCGTCACCGGCAGCATGGGGAAAACTTCAACAAAAGAAGCGATTTTTGCGGTTTTGGGCGAAAAATTTTTCGTCTGGCGGAATGTTAAAAACTATAATAACGAGATCGGCGTCCCTTTAACTATTTTGGGGCAGGAATCAGGCGGCCGTTCGCCTTTCCGTTGGCTAGCAGTAATTTTGAAAAGTCTTAAATTAATCTTTTTTAGAAGCCAATATCCGCAAATTTTAATTCTGGAAATGGGCGCGGACAAGCCCGGAGACATTCAGTATCTGATGAGCTTTGTTGATCCAAATGCCGGTGTCATAACCGGTATCGGCGAAGTGCCTGTTCATGTCGAATATTTTAAATCACCCATCCAGGTCGCTAGGGAAAAATCCGGACTAATCAGATTTTTAAAAGAAGACGATTTTGCCATCTTGAATTTTGACGATAAATTGGTAAAAGATATGGCGTCAAAAACCAAGGGAAAGATTTTAAGCTATGGTTTTTCAGAGGGGGTTCAAGTGAGAGCGACAAATTATCAGCTGAATATCGCTCTTGATCCGTCGCTTTCGGGCATCAGTTTCAAAATTGAATATGAAGGCAAGGTTATGCCGATAAGAAAAGAGGGGATTTTTGGTCAGCACCAGATCTACTCAATGCTGGCTGCCTGCGCTATGGGGCTGGCTTTGAATATGAATTTGGCGGAAATTGCCGAAGGGCTAAGAAGTTATCGGTCTCCAAAAGGCAGACTGCAAATATTAGAGGGCATAAAAAGCACTTGGATACTGGACGATACCTATAATGCTTCGCCTTCAGCCACAATCTCGGCTTTGGAAACCTTGACGAAATTTGAAGGTCGCCGGAGAATAGCGGTTTTGGGTGATATGTTGGAACTTGGCGAATTCACAGAAAGTATGCATCGGCTGGTCGGAGAAAAGGCGTATGAGTGCGCGGACTATTTTTTTACGGTCGGCGACAGGATGCGCTTTGCGGCTGAGGCGGCAGAACAAAAAGGAATGAAGAAGCATAAAATATTTTGGTTTGAAACTGCTGACGGCGCGCGTATGCCACTTCAGATGACCATTCAGAAAGGAGACGTAATCTTGGTCAAAGGCTCGCAGGGAATGCGCATGGAAAAAATCGTTGAAGAAATTATGGCGCATCCAGAAAAGGCAGGTGAACTTTTGGTGCGGCAGGAAGCCAAGTGGAAAAAGAGATAAATTAAGTAATAAATATTTTTGTTTGAGGGAGCAGAGAGCTCCTTTTCTTTTTGGAAATTTTAATATAAAATAAAAGCCATGATGGCCTCATCGCCCGCCTAGACTCGACGTCTAGTCGAGGCTGGTCTAGTGGTTATGACATATGATTCCCTGTCTGCATGCCGCTATCGTCTAGTGGTTAGGACATATGGTTCTCAGCCATATAACCGGGGTTCGACTCCCCGTAGCGGTACTATCATTTCGGCGGGCAGGTCAGCCATATAACCGGGGTTCCCCACCTGCTAACGCCTGAGCGTAGCGATGGCGGGCAGGGATTCCCCGTGGGGCTGCTTAAATATTAAAATTATACGCATATGAATAAAAGAGGAATTTCAAATATTCGCATTGCGATAATTGCGGCAGTCATTGTTATCGTTGCTGTAGCTTATTTTATTTTTGACAGGAAATCAGAGGAGCCATCAGCAGAATTAGACAATGGTCTGCCGACTGAAGTCATAGAAAATAATAATTTAAACGTAACTGCCAGCGAGCCTTTATCAACGGAAAACGCTGATCAGATTTTAAAAAACAATATGCACACGATAACCTTGGAAACAAATTACGGCACAATAGAATTCACAACTTATGATGCTGATGCGCCAAAGACGGTTGATAACTTTATTAATCTGTCCGAAAAAGATTATTATAACAATTTGACTTTCCATCGCGTCATCAAAGGCTTTATGATTCAGGGCGGCGACCCCAATGGTAACGGCACGGGCGGGCCAGGATATAAATTTGAAGATGAACTTAACCCAGCCACGGAATCTTATAAAGCCGGATATGTCAGAGGCGTGGTGGCGATGGCCAACGCCGGTCCAAACACCAACGGCAGCCAGTTTTTCATCATACACCAGAATTATCCGCTGCCAAATAATTACACGATTTTTGGGAAGGTGACAAAAGGGCAGGATGTCGTTGATAAGATTGCGAATATAGAGACCGATGCTAACGACAAACCATTGAGCCCGGTTATTATGCAAAAAGTGACGGTTAAAACAAATTAAAATTTTTATGCAGGTTTGGACATATACTTTGGCAAGCGTTTTTGCGGTCAGCTTGATATCTTTTTTGGGAATTGTTTTTTTGTTCAGTAAAAATTTTTTTAAAAAGGCTTCTTTGTTTTTAGTAAGCTTTGCCGTCGGCGCCTTATTTGGCGATGCCTTTATTCACCTTTTGCCAGAATCTTTTGAACAGATGAGTTCAAAAATAACCGTTTCTCTTTTGGCAACAGTTGGTATTCTTTCTTTTTTTATCCTGGAAAAATTCGTCCGATGGCGGCATTGCCATATTTCCGAATCCGCCAAACATGTCCATCCCGTGGTGACAATGAACTTTGTTGGTGATGCCATTCATAATTTAATTGACGGCATGCTGATTGGCGCAAGTTTCCTGGTTAGCTTTCCTATTGGCATTAG
>MHMW01000026.1 GCA_001819495.1 Candidatus Portnoybacteria bacterium RBG_19FT_COMBO_36_7
AGGCCGCTCTACTGATCCGTCTCTCTCCGAAGGCCCGATAGCAATAAGTTCCGGCAACAGCGTTATCTTAGACTGGAGACCGACAAACAGCCCGACTTCCTGTACAGCATCCGCTGTTCCCGCTAACACTCAATGGTCAGGGTTAAAAGCCATAGGAGGTGGCAACCAGACAATTACCAATGTTACCGTGAGCACGGTCTTTACGCTTTCTTGCACCAATGCCGGCGGCACACTTTCGGATCCTTTTGAAGCCAGGATACTTAAGGTTGATCTCCTTTCCTCGCCAGATTCCGGCACCGCTCCCTTAAATGATGTAGATTTAACAGCTACTGTTTCTGGTCAAACGTCAGGCACATTCCGATACTTCTTTGATTGTGAAAATAACGGCACCAATGAAAGAGACATAACTGTTGTCAGTAATATTTATACCGCCGCTGATCTTTGCGATTATTCAACCACGGGTACTAAAACGCCTAAAGTTACTGTTTGGCATAGTCAAGGTAGCGCCAGTGATACTGACGATATCATAGTTAGCGCATCTGGCGATCCTGCACCCACTCTTAAAGGCCGCTCTACTGATCCGTCTCTCTCCGAAGGCCCGATAGCAATAAGTTCCGGCAACAGCGTTATCTTAGACTGGAGACCGACAAACAGCCCGACTTCCTGTACAGCATCCGCTGTTCCCGCTAACACTCAATGGTCAGGGTTAAAAGCCATAGGAGGTGGCAACCAGACAATTACCAATGTTACCGTGAGCACGGTCTTTACGCTTTCTTGCACCAATGCCGGCGGCACACTTTCGGATCCTTTTGAAGCCAGAGTTTTGAATGCAACCTTAACACCAAATCCCTCTTCGGGCACTGCCGGTTCCACCAATTTTAACTTTACGGCGAATGTTACTGCCGGCATAATTCCCGGCAATACCTTTAAGTATCAATTTTACTGCAATAGCACCGATGCAACGCCGGCCTATACTTCCCCAGATATTGCTGCCAGTTCTTTTACTCCGCCTTCTCCCATATGCATTTATTCGACCAGCGGCACAAAAACCGCGAAAGTTATTGTTTCTCACAGCCAGGCGCAAAAAACCGCATTAGCAAGCTTGATCGTGAATGCTACCGGCAATTTAAAGATTATTCTTGACCCCTCAATTATTAAAGTTGGCGATAATGTTCAAGCCGAGGCTCGGTATTATCCTGCTGGTTCGGACATAGGGCAGCCTGTGACGGACGACTGCGATTGGGATTCAACAGACGATTTAATAGCCACGGTTGATGGGGGAGGGCTTGTCACAGGGATCAGCCCCGGAGAATCTTACATTGTTGCAAGGTATATAAACGTTGACGAAGGTATTGATGTATCAGACGATGCTAAAATAACCGTTATGTTCACACCGACCTGGAAAGAAATTATTCCTTGGTAAAAGGAAAAATCGGCAACCAAAAAAAGGAGGGAATATATGATATTAAAACCCAGACAAGGTTTTACTCTTCTGGAAATGCTGATAGTGCTGGCTATTATATCAATAATGGCAACTTTAATTTTGGTCCGTTACCGGGAGGGGCAAAAAACATATGTTTTGTCGCAGGCAGCCCAGACCTTGGTAGGCAACATAAGAGAAGCTCAAAATTTGGCAATAACCGGTGCCGAAGTCAAAAAACCAGATGGAAATGACTATCCGAGAATCGGAGGCTATGGTATATATATCAAAGACGAAACCCACTATGTGCTTTTTATGAACGAAGAATCTGATCCCTCTGCCTGTCCAATAGGTCTTGTCCCGCAACATGAAATAAAAACAGCGGTGAAGCTTCCAGACGGCACAACTATAGATCAATTAGGTAAATATATATTTTATACCCCGCCTAATGCTCATACTTGCATAGAAGGAGATGATGAACCAATAATATTTACCATAAGGCAGAATTCCAGCGGCAGAAAAATAGAAATATACGTTAACGCAGCTGGCAGAATCGAGGTTCAATAAAGCATTATTTATGTTGAAAGATTTAAGTATCAAAAAATCAAAAAAAGGACTGACCTTGCTGGATGTAATGATTGCGGTCGGTCTGGCTTTGGTTGGCTTGGTCGGGATTATCGGCGTGCTTCGTTATGTAATAATCCTTGGCAGCCAAAGTTCGGATAAATTTATTGCCAGTAATTTAGCGCAAGAAGGGATTGAGCTGGTCAGATTTTATCGTGATTCAAAATGGCTGAACGACGACGGCTCTTATTATCTACGCGATAATATGACCGGACCAGGCGATTCTATTTTTCCTATTTCAGAAGCGACAGATTATAAGGTTGATTATACCCTTGATCCATCAGAGTCTCTTCTTTTGTATGACCCTGACGAATTTTTGAAATTAAACCCCAACCCCAATAGCAATTTTTATCAATATTCTTCGGGCACCGATACAAAATTTAAAAGAAAAATTACAATTATTCCCCATGATTCTACTGTTCCCACTGGAAATTGTAAATCACCGGGAACAGGTATTCTATATCAGTGCGTATCAGTTGTTTCCAGGGTTACGTGGGATAATCACGAAATAGTCGTTGAAGACTGGCTTTATAACTGGATGCCGCATTAAATCCAAATCTTAAAAAAGGTTTCCTCTTTTGATAAAAAATCATTCGGTTATTATGAATAACCAGACGAACAAAAAGGTCATGCCCTATATTCAAAAAAACAAATCTGCGATTAAAGGTTTCACTTTGATAGAGGTATTGGTTGCCACCGCGATTTTTGTAACCGTTTTAATGGTGACGGTTTCCATATTTTTGATGGCGATAAAAAACCAAAGAAGGAGCTTTGAGATTCAGAATCTTCAGGATAATGCCAGATTTATTATAGAGAGAATGTCCAAAGAAATAAGAATGGGGGAATTCAAGGATGTCGACGTGGGGGAAGGCGAAAATAAAAATTTATCGATATTTAATCAAGAGAACAAACCGATTAAATACCAATTTCATGCGGACGGCAATATTAAAAGAAATGATGAATCGGAACCTGGTACCCCTCAGCCGATTAATAGTTCGCAAGTTAAAGTCACGGGAAAATTTTATTTGGTTAATGTTGACGATAAACAGCCGCGCGTCACAATCAATATGACGCTGACACCGGTAACCGAAACAACCAACTCGCCAAAAATTACAGTGCAGACCACGATAACAATGAGATAATGCTTAAATGCAGGCAAAAAAATGAATAAAACCATATTTGAAAATAAAAACAAAGGCGCAACGGCAATTATCCTGACCTTTATAATTATAACAGTAACTCTTTTAATAGCATCGGGCTTGTCGCTGATATTTCTGGGCGAAATAAAGCAGTCGCGGCTGGCCGAATATACCATTTCGGCTTTTTATGCAGCTGATTCAGGCGTTGAATACGCGCTATTTCAGATAGTGAACAATAGTGGGGATGAAGGGGACGATGTCATTTTGAATTTAACAAATAAGGCGGAAGCGACAGTTGACTGGTCTGTGACCGGAAAAATGATTGATTCTCTTGGCTTCTTTTCAGGCACCAATCGGAGAGTCCAACTTACCTGGTGATAACTCAATTTTTAAAATTTATATTTTTTAAAAAACGGAGCTTCTCCGTTTTTTTTGTTGTCAAATAGGCTGATTTTGGGTAGAATTAAAACATGGCCAAGCACGAAGCCAAAGAGCGGATAGAAAAATTAAAAGAACTGATAAATCACCATCGGTATCGCTATCATGTCCTGGACAGCCCGGAAATTTCCGATGCGGCTTTTGACACCTTAAAAAACGAACTTGAGGAATTGGAGCTGAAATTTCCGGATCTGGTCACTCCCGATTCTCCGACCCAGCGGGTGGGCGGGGAAGCGCTTGATAAATTTGGGAAAGTGAAGCATCAAGCGCCGATGCTTTCCTTAAGCGACGCTTTTGGCAAAGAAGAATTTCTTGCCTGGGAAGAACGGATAAAAAAAATTGTTCCCAATTCAAAAATTGACTATTTTTGCGAGCTGAAAATGGACGGTCTGGCAATTTCGCTGGTATATCAAGACGGCGTTTTTGTGCAGGGAGCGACCAGAGGCGACGGCAAAACCGGCGAAGACGTGACGCAGAATCTCAAAACAATAGAAACAATTCCTTTGCGCCTAAGAGAGCCAAAGGAGGCGGAGCTCAAAAAAATCGGCTTGGAAGGTCAGCAGATAAAGAAAATTTTATCGGCGGTCAAGAAAGGCAGAATAGAGATAAGGGGCGAGGCGATAATGACCAAGAAAGTTTTTGAGGAGCTGAACCGCCGGTACAAAAAAGAAGGCAAGGCCTTGCTGGCCAATCCCAGAAACGGGGCAGCCGGCTCCATTCGCCAGCTTGATTCAAAGATAACCGCGGAGCGGCGGCTTGACTGCTATGCTTATCAGCTGGTTACAGATCTTGGGCAAAAAGAACATCAGCAGGAGCACGAAATAGCGAAAACCTTGGGCTTTAAAACTGTTGCGGAAAACAAATACTGTAAAGATGCCCGAGAAGTGATTGAATTCCATGAGAACCGGGCAAAGAACCGCGAAAAGCTTCCTTTTGAATGCGACGGAGTGGTGGTGGTGGTCAATGACGAAGCCCTTCATAAAAAACTGGGGGTGGCGGGCAAGGCGCCAAGATGGATGGTCGCTTATAAATTTTCGGGCAAAGAAGCCACAAGTATTGTGACCGGCATCATCGTTAATGTCGGCCGGACAGGAGTTTTGACGCCGGTGGCCGTTTTGAAACCCGTGATTGTCGGAGGAGTAACGATAACCCACGCCACTCTCCATAACATGGACGAGATAAAGCGTTTAGGATTGAAAATTGGCGACACGGTTGTTGTCCGGCGGGCGGGGGATGTAATTCCCGACATCATCAAGGTTTTGCCAAAATTAAGGACAGGCAGGGAGAAAGAATTCCATATGCCCAAAAATTGTCCTATGTGCGGCGGGCCGGTTATCCGGGAAAAAGGAGAAGTGGCATACCGGTGCGCCAATAAAAATTGTTACGCGATAAATTACAGGCGAATCGGGCATTTTGTTTCAAAGCAGGCAATGAACATTGAGGGCTTGGGCAGAAAGATAATTGATCAGCTGATGAAGGAGGGGCTTGTGCAGGAGGCGCCCGACATTTATGATTTAAAAGAAGGGGATCTGGCGCCTCTGGAAAGATTTGCGGAAAAATCAGCCAGAAATTTGATTGAGTCAATTGAGCGAAGCCGCCGCGTGCCTTTGGCCAGATTTTTGAACGCATTGGGCGTTCTGCACGTTGGCGAGGAGACGGCACTGGATCTGGCTAATTGCTTCGGCAATATCCAAAAATTAAAAAGCGCCTCTTTTGAAGATTTAAATTCTATTTCCAATATCGGGGAGGTAGTAGCCAAAAGCGTCTATGAGTGGTTTAATAATGAGAGAAATAGAGGATTGCTTAGGCGGCTGCTGGAAGTCATAAAAATTGAGAATCCGAAAGTTACGAGAAAAAGACAGACGTTGGCAGGAAAGATAATTGTTCTGACGGGCGAGCTGGAAGGAATGTCACGCGAGCAGGCAAAACAATCCGTCAGAGAGCGCGGCGGGGAAATTGCGTCTTCGGTTTCAAAAAATACCGACTTGGTGGTAGCCGGCGAAAACCCTGGGACAAAATTTGACAAGGCAAAGGAATTGGAAGTGAAGATAATTGGGGAAAAGGAATTTATTAAATTGATTAAATGATGCGATGCTAATATACGAATGCATGCTAATGATACAAATAAAAACAATAAACTAATTTATCCTGAACTTTCATATATAATTACTGGAATATGTTTTGAGGTTCACAATATACTAGGCCGGTATTCTAGAGAAAAGCAGTACGCCGATTTACTTCAGGAGAAAATCAAAACGCTAAATATTCCATATAAAAGAGAATTTGCAGCCGGCAATACAGGCAATAAAGTTGATTTTTTGATAGATAATAAAATTATAATTGAACTTAAGGCCAAGCCAATTGTCTTAAAAGAAGATTATTATCAAACACAAAGATATCTCCAAGTTTTAAATAAAAAACTTGCTTTAATTATAAATTTCCGTAACAGATATTTAAAACCAATAAGAATTATAAAGATTGATACAGATGCTAAAATCAGATTCTTATAGATATTAGTATAATTAGTATTAATTTGTATATTGGTATCGATTATGATTGATGTCAAACATATCGCCAAATTAGCCAGGCTCGGCCTGGGCAAAGATGAGGAAAAAAAGTTTGAAAAAGAGCTTGAGGCGATTTTGGATTTTGTGGAGAAATTGAACGAAGCAAAGACCGAAGGAGCGGAGCCGACCGCCCAGATAACCGGCGCCATCAATGTTTCAAGAGAAGATAAAACAGAGCCTCTCTGGGAAAACCCGGAGATAAAAAAGGATATTTTGGCAAACGCGCCGGCTAAAGAAGGGAAGTTTTTTAGGGTGAAAAGAGTGCTGGAATAATTAATTTTATAATTTTTAAATAAATCTTAAATTCTAAGCTTTTAAAAATTAAGAAATTATTTATAAAATTAAAAATTTGAAATTAAAAATTAAAGGATGTCATTAAACAAGCTGACAATTACCAAAGCCGCCGATGGTCTTCGGAAAAAACAATTTTCATCATTAGAGCTGACCGAGGCTGTTTTTTCGCAGATAAAAAAAACTGATGAAGAAATCGGCGCTTTTTTGCTGTTGGCAGAGGAAGAGGCGCAAAACCAGGCAAAAGAAATTGATAAAAAACTGGCCAGAGGAGAAAAGCTCGGTGGCATAGCGGGCATTCCGGCGGCAATAAAGGATAATATTCTTGTAAAAGGGCTGAAATGCACTGCCGGTTCAAAAATTTTAGAAAATTATCTGGCACCATACGACGCGACTGTTGTTTCAAAATTAAAAGAAGCCGGAGCGGTGATTATCGGCAAAACCAATATGGATGAGTTTGCCATGGGCTCTTCAACCGAGAATTCGGCTTTCAAGAAAACAAAAAATCCGCAGGATCTGTCTTGTGTGCCGGGCGGCTCCTCGGGCGGCTCAGCGGCCGCGGTGGCAGCGAATGAAACTATTTTTGCTTTGGGCTCGGACACCGGCGGCTCGATTCGCCAGCCAGCCGCTTTTTGCGGAGTGGTGGGGCTGAAACCCACCTATGGCGCGGTTTCCCGTTTTGGTTTGATGGCAATGGCCTCTTCGCTTGATCAGATTGGGCCGCTGACAAAAAGCGTAGAAGACAGTCAGATAGTATTTGATGCAATTTATGGCAAAGACAGGCTGGATTCCACAAGCGTAGCGTCAAAATTTCAAAATCCCGCTGATATTGGGAATTTGCGGATCGGCCTGCCAAAGGAATATTTTGCCCAGGGCCTGGAACCGGAAGTTGAAAAATCGGTCAGGTCAGCAATAGAAAAATTTAGTGATTCAGGCGCCAAGATAAAAGAGATAAGCCTGCCGTTTTCAGAATATGCTTTGGCCTGTTATTATATAATTATGCCATCGGAAGTTTCCGCCAACCTGGCAAGATATGACGGCATTAAATATGGTTTGTCAAAAGAAAGGGATAATCTGCTTAATGTTTATTTGGCATCAAGGCAGGAAGGATTTGGCGATGAGGTCAGAAGGCGCGTGATGCTGGGCACCTACACTCTCTCGGCCGGATATTATGACGCTTATTATTTAAAAGCCCAGAAGGTGCGCACTCTGATCAAGCGGGATTTTGAAAAGGCGTTCAGGGAGGTTGATCTTATTATGACGCCGACTTCGCCAACCCCGGCTTTTAAATTAGGCGAAAAAATAGAGGATCCGATAAAAATGTATTTGTCCGATATCTATACCGTGCCGATGAACTTGGCCGGTCTGCCGGCGCTTTCCCTGCCCTGCGGCCGGGCTGTTCGCGGCTCAGGCTCCGCTGAACCGGGCGGCTCATCGGGCGGCTTGCCCATTTCGCTGCAGATAATCGGGCCGCAATGGAGCGAACCCAAAATATTTTCCGCCGCGCTATATTTTGAAAAAAAATTTAATGGCCTTACCTCTTGACATATACGATCAGATAGTCGTCTATTTTCAATCGCCGGATTTCCGCCAGATCATTTTTTTGGCTCGGGTAATTTCCTATTCTATCTCTGTCATACTTATCTTTTCTATAATTATTTTGGTGTCGCGCGCCCGGGCTATCTGGTGGATGCAGGAAAGCTTGGACTCTTTTCGAAAATTAAAGCTGCCTGATAAGATAAAAAAAGACTGGCAGAAGATCAATAACCGCCTGGAAAAGGACGATGAGGCAAGCCTGAAACTGGCTGTTGTGGAAGCAGATCAAATGCTGGACGAAGTTTTGAAAAGAATGGGCTTGGAAGGCAAAGATATGGGCGAACGGCTGGAGCAGATGGGCAGTCAACAATTTAAATCGTATGACGGCGTTTTGGAGGCGCATCGTTTAAGGGATTTGATTATTCATCAGAAAGACCTTATGGTTACAAAAGAACAAGCCCAGATCGCGGTGGCTGAATATGAAGAATCATTAAAAGAACTGGAAGTGTTATAGCCTATCCAGAACGGATTAAATTGACCTACTTTCTAATTAATCTAATTGACAAAAAAATACCCCGCTGAAAGCGGGGTATTGTATTAGAAATTTTACTGTATTTCGCTTGCCATTATCTCAAAAGGCACTTTTTTCTGAATTTCATTCCTGAGCATCTTTTTGGCGATTAAATCCTCAACTTTGTCCTGAATAACTCTTTTCATGGCGCGGGCGCCAAAAGCCGGGTCGTATCCCAGTTGCGCTATTTTGGCTGTCAGCTCCTGATTGGGGCGGAAAATATAATCCTGCGCGGCCATTCTCTTGGCCAGAATTTCCAGCTGCAAGGCGGATACTTTTAATAGATTTTCCTGGGAAAGCGGTTCAAAAATGACGATGCCGTCAAAGCGGTTTAAAAATTCGGGCCTGAAAATGCTGTTTTGCTGGATGAAATCCAGTATTTTTTGCTTGAATTGTTCCGGATTCAGGTTCTGCTGGACCATTTGTCTGATCATTTCTCCGGCCGCGTTTGAGGTGGCGATGATTATCATATTGCGGAAGGTGACCTTGCGGCCGAGCGCGTCTGTCAGCCATCCCTCATCCAGCACCTGCAAAAACAGATTGAGAATGCCCAAGTCCGCTTTTTCTATTTCGTCCAGCAGCAGCAAAGAAAAAGGGTTTTCCCGCGCCGCCGTGGTGAGCACTCCGGGCGTCTGGGTAACCGAAGAGCCGATCATGCGCTCAAGAGCCGTCACGCCCTGATATTCTGACATATCAAATCTCAACATTCTGCTTTCGTTCCCGTAATATGCTTCAGCCAGCGCTTTGGCGGTTTCTGTTTTGCCGACTCCCGTTGGCCCGAGGAACAAAAAAGTGCCCATTGGCCGATTTTTGGCGGCAATGGCCAGCCGGGCCCGGCGCATGGCAGAAGATATTTCTTTGACCGCCGCCTCCTGATTGACGACTCTTTGGTGTATAAAGCTTTCAAGGTTTGCAAGTTTTTCTTTTTCGCTCACCTGCAGCTCGCCAATCGGTATTTCTGTTTTTTGAGAAATGACCAGGTCAACGTGTTTTGGCAGAACAAAAACATCCTCCGTGTTGCCGGCAACATAGATGACCGTTTCTTCCAGAAGGTCTATTGCTTTTTCGGGCATCGGTATGTCGCCGATGTATTGGTCGGATGTTTTGATAACTTCCTTTAAAGCCGGATAGGTGATGATTTTACCGCTTCTTTTTTCCAAATCCGCTAAGCTGTCTTGGAGAATAAAGAGCGAATGAGACAAGTCTTGTTCTTTTATCTCAATTTTTTCAAAGAATTTAAGGAGAGAAGGATTTTTTTCTATTTGAGTGTGGAGGTTGCCGTAGGTGGTAATGGCAATAAGCTGGAAGGCGGCGCGCTCAATATACTGCATAAGCACTTCGATGACGTTTTTTTCCGGCGCGACAAAATTGTGGAAATCATTGATGACTAAGATTATATTGCCGGCTCTGGCCGCTTCATTCAGGATTTTGATGAGCCTTTCTTTTATTTGGCCCTCGGTGTTTAATCCGGCCAGCGCCGAATTAAGATCCAGGTCCAAAACCCGCCGATAGGCGAGCGAACCGGCTGTACGGCCCTGCCTGACCAGCCGCGCAAATTCTTTGACGAGCGTCTTTTTGCCGACGCCCGGGTCGCCAACGAGCAGAATATTGCTTTGGCTGCTTTTCAAAAGTATCCTTCCCATGGTTTCAACTTCGGTTCGCCGGCCGATCAGATGCTTTGAATCATTTAGATTTCCCAATTCGGAAGAATATTTATCCAGATTGATTGTCCAGCCATAGAGCCAGCCATGGCCAATACCTTCTTTGGCAAAAAGATTTTGTCTTTCCCAGAATCTTTTCTTTTGCTGTTGATAGTCCTCTTCGGTTATCAGCCATTCGGCCACATATGAGAAATCTTCTTTTTCAACTCCGTTCTGCTTTAAAAAATTATCTAAAAAGTTCTCTGGCTGGTCCTTGACGTCTTGAGGCACTTGAGCCGGATTGATGCCAAGCCTCATCCATATCATATCAGCCCAGGGCTGTTCCAATACTTCGGGCAGAGGCATTTCTTTTGGCAGTTTCTTGCGGGATTTCTGATAGAGTATCCAAAAAACAAAGATCGTTGCCAGGTCAAAAGCAACAATAAATATAGTGGCTGCTTTGACTAAGCCCGGCTGGAACAGAAAATAAATTCCTGAAGCAAATGAACTTGCCAGAAACAGCGGCCAGCCTATCCAGAAAATAAAACCAATAAAGCCAAAGATTAAGGCAAATATTTCAATGAATAACGCAAAAACAATGACAATTGAGCGCACCGCCCCGCCGATGATGCGGCTAACCCAATTCATTAGGAGAGTCTCAATGAATTTTTTCAGCTCAAAACCGCGGCCGTAGGAAACAACATCACGCTTCCAGGGCGAAAGAAGGGTTTTGAGAAGCGAGGGTACTGGAATGAAATAGCTGACAAAATAACGCAAATAATTCCCCCAGATCTGAAGGTATTTTTTTGGCGCCTGCAAATAATGCCAGTGGAAATAGTCAAAAATAAACATAGGTATGTCTTTATTTATTTTAACAGAAGAATCTATAAGCGTTAAGCGAGCCTTATACACAAGCAACGATAAACTTTCGATTTTGAGAAACTTGAATGCTTGGGTATAAGGCGAAGCCCCACACCGAAGGACATTTCTATCTAAACTGCTGCTTTTGGCCTTCTGGTGTCGGGGTGCGTCTGTATACAGGCAAAATAAAAAAGCCAAAACATTTAAATGCTTTGGCTTGATTAATTTTCATCCTTCACGGGGTCCCAGCAGACCCGAAATATATTCCATGTCACTCTTTGTGCATTCTTCACACATTATGTCGCCATCGCCCATAAACTTTTTTATAAATGCTATGAGTTTTGTCTTTCTTTTCAAATCAACGCCTATTTTGCATTCCTGTAATTCTGTTATAACAATTTTCTTTGAACTTGCTGGTTTTTGGCACGCTTTACATGAACCCTTTTTCCCGGTGGAAAGAACTTCCAATCTTATAAAATAGCATACGCCTCCTAGCTCAATTTCAAATGCCGTCTCTATCATTTTAACCCTCCTTTTTTGAATAGACCGTAGTTAATAAAAAAAGATATTATATTTTAACCATTTTGTCAAATAAGCGGGGGTTGTGGACAATATTATTTATCGCTTCGTCTCGAGGTTGAGTATAAAATTAAATGTCTTTTTATAAAGGTTCGACCCGAACCAGATTTTAAATATTTTTCAAATTCAAAGGCTTTATATTTATCTTTAATTGCAAAATAAAAATCTAACTCCATAGGCAAACGCTTTCTCGTTGCAGACACATAACCTTTTTTGTGTCTTTCTACTCTATCTTTTAAATCATCTGTACATCCAATATAATAGCCATCTCGACATTTTAAACTATATACGTAATTCATGAATTATGACCCGCTTTCGCGTGTCTGCGGCGGACTTCGTCACGCTGAAAGACAGACTTCGTACTTCTGAAAGCGGACTTCGTCACGCTGAAAGACAGACTTCGTACTTCTGAAAGCGGACTTCGTCACGCTGAAAGACAGACTTCGTCCTTCTGAAAGCGGACTTCGTCACGCTGAAAGACAGACTTCGTCCTTCTGAAAGCGGACTTCGTCACGCCGTAGCCACGCTTCAGCGTGGCGATGGCGGACCGTGCGGGATTCGAACCCGCGGTCTTCTCCGTGACAGGGAGACGTGTTAGACCAGGCTACACCAACGGTCCATTCTAAAAAATCCAAATTTCAAAGTTCAAATATCAAGATTAACGCTTCTTTAAATGCTTGAAAAATTCTATCTGCTGCAGTCGTCTTTTCGCTTCTTTCAAGGTTTTATAAGTCCCGAATTTTCTATGGGTTTTTTCGCTCAATACAACATATTTTCCTTTAACCTTTTTAATCATAGTAGCGGGGGTGGGGATCGAACCCACGACCTAAGGCTTATGAGTCCTTCGCTCTGCCAACTGAGCTACCCCGCCTCGCTATAAATAAATATAACGCCAAAACTAAACACTGTCACTATTTAATCCTTGGCGCTATTGGTGGTTGCGGGGCCGGGACTTGCACCCGGGTCTGGGGCTTATGAGACCCCCGAGATACTACTTCTCTACCCCGCTTCGCGTAAAACTCGCTTTGCTCGTCACGCGATTACGCTAGCAAAACGAATGAATAACAAAGGTCAATCCCGTGATTCCGCAGGGCGGAATTTTACGGGATCTACCCCGCTATAAAATACTATTGTATTTTATATTAAAAGTCTAATATAAGCAAGCCGGGTAGTGAAAATTCGGCCGCGGCAAAGCCGTAATAATTTAATAAGCCGAATTTCTACTATCCGGCAAGCGGTGGGTATAAATTCGGTTTGATAGGATAGCCGTTTTTGTGTAAAATATATGTATATGACTCTCAAGATTTACATTTCCGGCATTGTTTTTACAACCGCTTTGGCGTTTACGGCATTTTTTATTATCATCGGATTTTTTTCGCCTGAAAACGCCGATCTGCTCATAATGCTTCTTTTATTTTTGAGCTTGTTTATCGGTTTGATGGGTTTTTTCAGTCTGTCGGGATTTTTTATCAGGAAAAGAAAAACTCCGGTCTATCATTCTTTTAAGTTTCTGGGCATATCTTTTCGGCAGGGAACCTTGTTTTCTCTGCTTCTGACAGGCACATTATTTTTGCGCGCGTACGCGGGAAATTACTGGTGGTGGGGAGGCTTGGTATTGCTCCTGTTAATATCGGGCGCAGAAATGCATTTCTTAAGAAATCAGGAATAGTGTTTTTGGCTCTGTTAAGCCATTTTTGACAGCTACATCGCTGTTTTAATTTTTCCCAATTGGAGGTTGCAAGTGCTTTAAAAATAGGTTAAAATAGAGGTGGTGGTGTGAGGCAAAAATAAGCATATTTTTTCTTTTGTTTAATATGCCAGGTAGTG
>MHMW01000027.1 GCA_001819495.1 Candidatus Portnoybacteria bacterium RBG_19FT_COMBO_36_7
AAGCCTTCAAATATAAATTATGTGCTCGGTGCTCAATGTTGTAGCTAAATTTTCATCGCTGCACGTGAGCTCGAAAATTTAGACAACATTGGCATGGATCTAATACCCAGACAGCAAAAACAAGGAAATTATTTAAGCAACTTTGGCCTGAAAAGCCGGGGAATTTTGATTGATAAAAAAGATTCATCCCGCTGGGTTTTTTTGTCAAACAAATGGGTTATTCTGTCTTTTTGCGCCCTTGGCTTGGGGCTGGCTGTTTTTGGCGGGCTGAAAGTTTACGATTATTATCTTCATAAAAACATCAAGGATCTGGAGGGGCAAATTCTAAGCGCTCATAGCCAGTACAGCCAAGAAATGATTAATAAAGTCACAGAAACGGAAAATGCGATTGAAATAGTTGAAAATCTTTCCAAGAACCATATTTTTAGTTCGCTTTTCTTTGAAAAGATAGAAAAATTGACCCTGCCGGAAATTCAATGGGACGGCTACAGGATAGATACGCGCTTGGGCGAGGCTGAATTATCCGGACAGGCAGCCAGCTATTCTTTTTTGGCAAAACAGATGGATAAATTCAAGGAGGCGAATTTTGAAATCAGTATTTCAGGGATAAACTTAAAGGGCGGAGGAGTTTCTTTTTCGGCTGCCATAAAATTTGATGCGGCGATTTTACTCAATGAATAAAAGGATTTATTGATTTTTATTTATAAAATTAAACAATATTGGCATGAGATTATCTAAAGAAAGCCTTGTTGTTATTTCTTGCTTGGGAGCATTGGCGCTCGTTGCTGCAATTTTTATTATGCCCGCATTTGATTCAGTGAAAGCCAGCAAACAGACTATATCGGATAATCAGGCTGTTTTAGAAGAAGCTGAATTGTTCAATCAAAAGATCGCCGGGTTTAACAGTCAGTATAAAAAAGATGAACTGGAAAGATTATTGTCAGTTTTGCCAAAACAGGAAGAATTGCCTGTTTTGCTGATTCAGCTTGAAGGCCTGGCCACCAGCAACGGCCTGATAATGGAATCAGTTGATTTTAGCAAGATTGAAGATAATTCAAAAAATCTACAGTCTCGGTCGTCGTTTGAATCTGAAGATGGATTGAGCGCAGAGAGCGTTGTGTTGAGTCAGAAATCAAAGGCTCAGCTTTATAAAATTTTACTGGTCAGTTTGAAGCTGAACGGGGGGTATAACGAATTTAAAAATTACCTGAAAGCCGTTGAGAAAAACTCAAGATTAATGGATGTTATTTCTTTGTCTATGGGCGGCAGCTCCAGAATCTCCCAGAGCTATACTTTTTCGGTCAATTTGCAGGTTTATTATCAATAAAGGGCTTTGTCCAATCCGCCCAAGGCGGATTGGTTACAAAACCTTTACCGAGCACATATTCTAACAATTGATTTGTTATTTTCCAACAACGGAGAGCGAAGCGGCTTCGCCTTCCTTAGCCGGAATACCAAAGTCTATAGCTGGAATATGTGCTCTGGCTCAATTCTGATTACCAAATTTTCTATAGCCTTGCGGCTTGAAAATTTGGACATAATTGGCATGCCCAAAGAATTAATAATTGACGAGGCAAAAAATATTGAAGAGCGCGCCAATAATCTGGGAGTGCCGTATGTAAGCTTGGCCGGCAGAAACATCCCGGCCGAAATTTTAAAAGAAATTTCCGAAGAGGCAGCTTCTTTTTATCAGCTTGTTCCTATAGAAAAAAAGGGGAATATTCTGCGGGTCGGCATGGTTAATCCGGACGATATCAAGGCCAAGCAGGCGCTGAATTTTATCGCCAAGCGGCGGAATTTTGAGCCGGAAATCTGCATTATCACTCCCGCGGATTTTAAGAATGTCCTGATCCAGTACCGGACATTAAAAGAAGAAGTGGCGGTGGCGCTAAAAGAATTGCAGGAGGAACTTATTGAAGCCGCGCCCGAAACAAAAAAATCCAAAGCCGAAGAAGTGGCCGAGCGGGTGATGGCTGAAGCGCCAATCACAAAAATCGTGGCGGTCATGCTGCGCCACGCGCAGGAAGGCAGGGCTTCTGACATTCATATTGAACCTTCTGAGACAGAAGTGCGGATAAGATTCCGGGTTGACGGAGTGCTTTATACCAGTATCATTCTGCCAAAGAACATTCACAGCGCGGTCGCTTCCAGAGTCAAGATTCTCTCAAATTTAAAGATAGACGAAACCAGAGTTCCTCAGGACGGCCGTTTCCACTCAATTATTGACGGAAAAAAAATAGATTTTCGCGTTTCCACTTTCCCCACGTCTTTTGGAGAAAAAGTCGTTTTGAGATTACTGGACCCGACAGTCGGCCTGCTGGATTTTGAGCAATTGGGGCTGACGGGCTACAATGCTAAGGTTGTCGAGGAAGGAATAAAAAAACCGTTCGGAATGGTTTTGATTACCGGCCCGACCGGTTCGGGAAAAACCACTACTCTCTACGCCATTTTGAATATTTTGAACGAGCCGGGGGTCAACATTGTCAGTCTTGAGGACCCGATAGAATACAATGTTGAAGGCATCAGCCAATCCCAGATAAAGCCGGAGATCGGCTATACTTTTGCCTCGGGGCTGCGCTCCATTTTGCGCCAGGACCCGGATATTATAATGGTAGGCGAGATAAGAGACGAAGAGACCGCCGACCTGGCCACGCATTCGGCGCTAACGGGCCATATCGTCCTTTCAACCTTGCACACCAATAATGCCATCGGCGTCATTCCCCGCCTGGTAGACATGGGAGTGAGCGGATTTTTGCTGCCATCGGCCGTCAATATTGCGATGGCCCAGCGTCTGGTCCGCCGGCTTTGCCCTTCGTGCAAAAAAGAAGCCGTTGTTATGCCAAAAGTCAAAGAATTGATTGAAACAGAAATAGCAAAAATGCCCGAGCAGACAAAAAAAGATTATCAGGAACTTTTGAGCAAAGAGATAAAGATTTATGAATCGCCGGGCTGCAAGGTCTGCGGCGGCAAAGGAACTAAAGGCCGGATTGCGATGTACGAAGCTCTTTATATGACGCCGGAGCTGGAAAGGATTATCATTGAAGCGCCGACCGAATCGAAAATCCTTGAAGAATCAAAGCGTCAGGGGATGCTGACTATGCGCCAGGACGGCTTTTTAAAAGTTTTGGAAGGAATAATTTCTTTGGAAGAAGTTTTGGAGACAGTGGAGGAGTAGAGCAATTTAAAAAATAAAATATAAAAACGAAAAACGACAATTAAGAATTAAAAACCACTGGTTTTTACTTTTTCATTTTTACTTTTTAATTTGAAACATGCCAAAAATATTAATTGTGGAAGACGACCCTTTTTTGTCGGAAATGTATTCAACAAAGCTCATTCAGGAGAATTTTGAGGTTGATTTTGCGATTGACGGAAAAGAGGCGCTTAAAAAAGCAAGAGAAGGAAAACCCGACATGATATTGCTGGATATTGTCTTGCCCAAAATGGACGGTTTTGAAGTTCTTCGGGAAATAAAAAAAGATCCGGCCATCCGCGATATTCAGATTATCGCCCTGACCAATCTTGGCCAAAAGGAAGAAGTAGAAAAAGGCCTGAAACTGGGGGCTGACGATTACATTGTCAAAGCGCATTTTACGCCAACCGAGGTTATAAATAAAATTAAGCAGGTAATAAAAAAATAATTTCCAATTTCCAATAACCAATTTCCAATAAAGTCCCGCAGTTGCGGGACTGGATTAGAAATTAGAAATTAGGTATTAGAAATTTTAAATCATGTCCGAACCAAACAAGGAAATGTCAGAGCTAATTGAAGAAGCGTTAAAATCGGATGCCACCGATATCCATTTAACCGTTGGCCGGCCGCCGATTTTGCGCGTTGACGGCAAATTGAAGCCGGTTGAAGGAAAAGAAACGCTGGACAATGAAAAAGTCAAAGAATTGTCTTTCAGTCTCATCAATAAAGAGCAGGAAGAAAGATTCTGGGCTTACAAAGACATAGATCTTTCTTTCTCTTACGGAGAAAAAGCGCGCTTCCGCGTCAATATCTATCAGCAGACAGGCAAAATAGCTTCCGCCCTGAGGCTTTTGCCCACCAAAATCAGGACAATTGAAGAACTTAATCTTCCGCCAATGCTGCACCAATTCACGCCGATGAGCCAGGGATTTTTTCTGGTGGTGGGGCCTTCTGGCCACGGCAAATCAACCGCTCTGGCCGCTATGATAGATGAAGTAAATCATACGCGCCAGGACCACATCATCACCATTGAGGACCCGATTGAGTATCTTTTTATTCAAGACAAATGCATCATTGACCAGCGCGAGATCGGAGTTGACGCGATTGATTTTCACCGGGCGCTGCGGGCTATGTTCAGGGAAGACGCTGATGTTGTCATGGTCGGCGAGATGAGAGATCCCGAAACCATCTCTACCGCCATTACTTTGGCGGAAACCGGACATTTGATTTTTTCCACCCTTCATACCAATACCGCCGCCCAAACGATTGACCGCATCATTGACACTTTTCCGCCCCATCAGCAGAACCAGATCCGGATGCAGCTGGCCTCAACCCTTCTTGGCATTCTGTCCCGCCGCCTTCTGCCATGCGCCAAAGGAGGGCTGATAAATGCGGTTGAGCTTCTGATAGCCAATTCGGCGGTGAGAAACCTGATAAGAGAAGGCAAAATCCATCAGATTGATATGGTGATTGAGACGAGCCTGGATTCGGGCATGATTTCGCTTAACCGTTCGCTGGCTAGCCTGATTAATCAGGGCATGGTGACCTATGAGGACGCAGAAATTTATTCTGTTAACCCAGCCGAATTAAGGATGCTGCTTGATAAGTAATTTAAAAACTAAAATTTAAAAAGGAAAAACGACATTTAAAAATTAATCAAAATTTTTCATTTTTCGTTTTTACTTTTTAATTTGAAATATGGAATTCAAATATACGGGCCGGACCCGAGATGGCGAGATTCAAAAAGGTTCAATGGAGGCCTCTTCAAAAAAAGAAGCCGTGGTTCTTCTTCAGAACCGCAATTTAATAATTTTAGACCTTGTTGAAGGAGAGCGGCGGACGGTTCTGACGGCGCAGATAACTATTTTTCAGCGGGTTAAGGGAAAGGAAATGGTCGCTTTTTCGCGCCAGCTTTCAACTCTTTTTTCAGCCCGCATTCCTCTGCTTGAATCTTTGAGAGTCTTGGCAAAACAGACTGAAAATAAATATTTCAGCCAGATAATATATGAAGTGGCCAATGACGTTGAAGCCGGCACCTTGCTTTCAAAAGCCATGGCAAAATATCCGAAAGTTTTCTCCGCTTTCTTTATCAATATGATCCGCTCGGGCGAGGTTTCCGGCGGCTTGGACAAAGCGCTGAATTACTTGGCTGATTATCTTGAAAAACAGTATTATTTAAATTCCAAGATTAGAGGCGCGATGGCCTATCCGGCTTTTATTTTGAGCGCTTTTGTGGTTATAGGCGCTTTGATGATGATTTTGGTGGTGCCCCAGCTGACCAGTTTTCTTGTTGAAACCGGGCAAGAAATGCCTCTGCCGACAAAAATGCTGATATCCGCTTCAAATCTATTAATAACATGGGGGTGGCTATTCTTATTGATTTTTATCGGGCTGGTTGTCGGCATCATCCTTTCTGTCAACCGGGTGCCCAAAGCCCGCTATTATTTTGATTCAGTAAAAATAAAGGCGCCGATTTTCGGCAAAATTTTCAAAGGAATATATCTGGCCCGCCTGACCGACAATTTAAGCACTCTTATTCAGGGCGGCCTGCCGATTTTGCAGGCCCTGCAGGTGGCGGCGGACGTTGTCGGAAACGTTGTTTATAGAAAAATTATCATGGAGGCCAAGGAAAACGTCAGGATAGGCAATACCATTTCTTCCTGTTTCTTTAATTATTCTGAAATTCCGCCCATGGTCACCCAGATGATAGCGACGGGCGAACAGACCGGCTCGGTTGACGATATTTTAAGAAAACTCTCTTCTTTCTACACAAAAGAAGTTGACGCCATGGTTAATTCGCTTGCCCAAATAATAGAACCGGTGCTGATAGTGCTTTTGGGCGGCGCGGTGGCGATACTGGTATCCTCAATCTTGATTCCGATTTACAATATTGCATCTAGTATGTAAAGGGCTTTGTCCAAAATTCAGAGCCGAAAGGCGAATGAATTTTGGTTACAAAACCTTTACCCCATTAGATGAAAATTTATGCATTATGTTTATGTTCTGCGGAGCTTGAAAGATAAAGAATTATATGTCGGAAGGACGGAGGACTTAAAAGAAAGACTATTAGAGCATAAAAAAGGTAGGGTAGAAAGCACTAAAGAGAGAAGGCCATTAAAATTTCTTTATTGCGAGGCTTCTAATAACATTAAAGATGCTGTGCATCGTGAGAAATATTTAAAAACAGCTTGGGGTAAAAGATATTTAAAGCACAGATTGAAGAATGATTTGATTGATTAATTCATAAATTTTCTATCTAACGGGGTGCTCAATTTTATGACGAAATTTTCTGCTCCGCCCAAGGCGGATTGAAAATTTCAATAAAATTGGCATGTGGAAAACTTGTTTCTCTATAAGGTTGAAAATGTGTTATTATTATAAGTAATGTTTTTGTCTCTCGGTCAGGTCGTCCGGGAGGCAAAATTAGATTAAAAATTAAAAGTTAAAAATTAAAAATTTTTAAAGAAAGGAGGTGTTAAAACAAATGTTTTTAAGAAAAAAGAAAGGTTTTACTTTAATCGAGCTCTTGGTTGTTATCGCTATTATCGGTATCTTGGCAACAATCGTCTTGGTTTCGCTAAATACGGCTAGAGCCAAAGCGAGAGATGCCCGCCGTTCTTCTGATATGCACCAGATGGCCTTGGCAATGGAAATGTATTATGATGACCACAACTCTTCATATCCTCCCAGCTTAGGTGGTGATCCTGAAAATTCTGCATTATTAGCGCCTTTCATGCCCGTGGCGCCTGGTGATCCTGGTTCGTTAACCAATTACGTATGGGATAGCAATGCGACCGGTACGTATTATTGCGTTTGGGCAACTTTGGAATCAAAAACGCCGCAAACATATGTTTTGTCAAATCCGCTAGGGACCAAAGAAGTTACAGTTGCGCCGTCTGTGGGTGCTACAAACTGCGGGGACCAATAAAATTTTTGATAAAAAACAAAAACAGCTTCCTTTGGGAGCTGTTTTTGTTTAAGCGCATATTTTTCTAATTAATTGGTGATAAAATTAGCCTATTTAATTTTGGGTTTTATTTGTGGATAAGAGAATTGTCAAACAAACAAAAATATTATATTATTGGTAAAGAGAAGTATTAAATTAAAAATGTGAAAAATCAAAACAAAAAAAATGCTTTTACTTTGATAGAACTTTTGGTTGTAATTGCCATTATTGGTATCTTGGCCACAATTGTTCTGGTTTCGCTTAGTAGCGCTAGGAGCAAAGCCAGAGATGCCCGGCGCCAAACTGATATGCATCAATATTCTGTGGCAATGGAAATGTATTATGATGCGCAACTAATACCCCGATACCCCGATTTAAACGATAATATAGCCTCCGTGCTCGCGAACGACAGCACCCTTGCGCCATATATGAACCCGGCTGTCCTTGACCCGAAAAATTCGGGAAGCCAGGTTTATTATTGGACTGATTGCGGAGCAAAAAACCAGTTTTGCGTCTGGACTGTGCTTGAAAATCCAAGTGTGCCCACAACTTATTACATTGCCAATCCCAGAGGGACCAAAGATACAACCACCGCGCCTTCCTGCGCCGGTGCACCACGTTGTTATGATTTATGACGATTGGCAATATAAAAAAGCCGCCTTCAGATTTTAGGGCGGTTTTGTGTTGGAATAAAGATGCTGGAATTTAAAATATTATGCTATTTTTTTATTTATTAATCTTTATTTTCGGGGCGGCTATTGGCAGTTTCTTAAACGTTCTGATCCTTCGGCTCGGCT
>MHMW01000028.1 GCA_001819495.1 Candidatus Portnoybacteria bacterium RBG_19FT_COMBO_36_7
AAGCCGAACGAAGAAATCGGCAATGAAGTCCATAATGATAATGATCAGTTTTTTCGGATTGATATCGGCCAAGGCAAGGTCGTTTTTGATAATGCCCAGGAGCATGAAATCAGTGACGGATTTGCCATAGTGGTGCCGGCCGGCACTTGGCACAACGTCATAAATACCTCTTCAGAAAAACCGCTCCGGCTTTACACTATTTATTCCCCGGCCCATCACCCCGACGGCACAATTCACAAGACCAAAGAAGAAGCAATGGCCGCTGAACATGAAGAATAGGAAACGGAAAATTTTTGTTCTGAAAAAAGAATCTTACTTGCAGATGATTAAAAATAGCGTAGGGACGAAAATGTTTTGTCGTCTTTATGCTTCGGTTGATGGAAAAAGACAAGATATTCTGCAAGACGGCAATGTTTCATGTGCATATTTTATTTCATCAATTCTGCTGATTTTCGGACTGATAAAAAAAGTCCACGCGACTGTTGATGGAACGATTGAAGACATGAAAAAATCAGGATGGCGAAGGATAAAATCGCCAAAGTTGGGCAGCGTTTTAGTTTGGGAAAAGCAAAAATTAGGAGAGGATAAGCATTCACATATCGGCTTCTACACGGGATATAAAAAAGCTATTAGTAATTCTTCTGTGCAGCGAACACCTGTGGAACACAGTTTCACATTTGGCGGAAAGCGCAGGATTAAAGCGGTTTATTGGCACAAAAATTTGGATTAAAAGGAAGATTGGCCGAGCGGTTCTCCTTACCAGAGCAAAAGCACGGTACGGGGCAGGAAAGACGCAGCCTTGCCTCGTTGGAAAGCGGAGGGTTGCCAGAGTGGCCGAATGGGCCGCACTCGAAATGCGGTAAAGGAGCAATCCTTTCGGAGGTTCAAATCCTCCACCCTCCGCTTTCTTACGGGGTCGAGAAAATCCGTAGAGGAGCAATCATCTCGTGAGTTCAAATCTCACCTTTTCTGCTTTGGGCAGGAATCGAAATGCGGTAAAGGAGTAATCCTTTCGGAGGTTCAAATTTTCTAGGATCCGCCAATTTTAAAAATTTGGATTTTGGGCGATTGTTGTCTTGTCCTCGCTCTCGCTATTGCCGGATTTCTTATTTTGCAGATTCTGTGTCTATCAAGATAAAAAATTATGTTCGCATCTGTCGTTAATTTTGCCGTCAATAATACTTTTCTGACCGTTCTTGTTTTTGCGGCGGCGTTTTTTGTCACCTGGATTATTTATCTTCAATGGCAGATTTGGCAGCTGAAAAAGAAATTAAAGATGCTTTTTCACGGGGGAAAGGCGCAAGACTTGGAAGGCGTGATATTTGAGCAGATAAAGCGTCTTCGCGAGACTGAAAGGGGAATGAGAGAAATAAACAAGTTCGTCCAGTATCTGGAAAAAATGGCGTTTAAAAGCGTGCAGAAAGTCGGCGTGGTCAGGTTCAATCCTTTCAGCGAGACTGGCAGTGACCAAAGCTTTTGTGTTGCTTTCCTTGATCTCGGCGACAACGGCGTGACGATTTCCGGCCTTTTTACCAGGGAAGGCACAAGGCTATATGTGAAACCCCTAACAGACGGTGAATCAAAATATCCTCTTTCCAGCGAAGAAAAAGAAGCAATAGAAGTCGCCCAAAAGAACTGGAAGATAAAAAAGATTAAATAATTTCCAATTACCAATTCAGTCCCGCTTCGCGGGACATTTTACACATTAGAAATTAGACATTTTTTGAAACTTTGTGGTAAATTTAGTCAATAAATATGGCAAAGGCAAATAATGAAAAATCTAAACTTCAGCCTCGCCCACCCGTAGTGGTTGTTTTGGGCCACGTTGATCATGGCAAGACGAGCATTTTGGATTTTATCAGAAAGACAAAAGTGGCTGAGAAAGAATCAGGCGGCATAACTCAGCACATCGGCGCCTATCAGATAGAACACCAGGGTAAAAAAATTACATTTATTGATACGCCCGGTCATGAAGCATTTTCAGCCATGCGCTCTCGAGGCGCTAAGGTCGCCGATTTGGCGGTGCTGGTGGTGGCGGCTGACGAGGGAATGAAACCTCAGACAAAAGAAGTGATAAGTCTTGTTGCGCACCAGAACATGCCATTTGTCGTGGCGCTGAACAAAGCCGACAAGCAGGGAATAGTTTTTGAAAAAGTTAAAAAACAGCTGGCCGATAACGGCGTCTTGGCTGAGTCATCCGGCGGTAAAATTCCCATGATTCCGACTTCAGCCAAAACCGGTAAAGGAATTGACGAATTGCTTGAAATGATACTGCTTCTGGCAGAAATGGAAGAATTGAAAATTGATACATCAGCTGAAGCATCGGGTGTTATCATTGAATCTTTACTTGATTCAAAAAGAGGAATAACAGCAACGCTGCTGGTCCGTCAAGGCATACTTTTTTTAAAAGACGCGGTGGCGGCTGAATCAACTTATGGTCTGATAAAGACTATGGAAGATTTTGCCGGCAGGGCAATAGAAAAAGCCGAGCCATCAACGCCGGTTAGGGTGACAGGATTCTTGGATGTTCCGCCTGTGGGCGAGGAATGGCAGTTTATGCATAGTTTGGACGAAGCCAGAGCCAGAGCCAGCCAGAAAGGTGAAATTGAGAAAAAAAAGAGAGAACCGGCGCAGATTTTGGATATTGCGCCGGAGCAAAAAGTTTTTAACCTGATTTTGAAGGGCGATGTTTTCGGTTCTCTTGAGGCATTGCGTCAAACTCTAGAAACTATTCCTCAGCAAGAGGTGATGATTCGGGTGATCATGGCCGAAGTCGGGCAGATTGGAGAAGCAGACGTTAAATTGGCTGATTCGGCCAAGGCCAAAATTTTTGGTTTCAGAGTCGGTCCGACGCAAATCGCCTCAAATGTTGCCCAGAGGCGGGGCGTCAGAATTTTTAGTTTCGACGTCATTTACGAATTAGTTAAAGCAGCCAGAGAGCAAATGGCTTTGATGCTTGAGCCGGAAATTATGCGTCAGGAAGTCGGCCAGGTCAAAATACTGGCTAGTTTTAAACGCGATGGCTCGCGCCAGATAATCGGCGGCAGAGTGATCAAAGGAAAAGCGGAAAGAGGAGTTTTTGCAGAGGTTTCCAGAGGAGAAGAAAAGCTGGGCCGGGGAAGAGTTGCTCAGCTGCAGGCAAACAAACTTGATGTTGATGCTTGTCAAAAAGATAAAGAATGCGGGATGCTTTTTGAGGGCGAGCCAGTGGTGGAAAAAGGCGATATATTGGTGCTGTTCAGGGAGGAAAAGAAGAGAAGAGAACTGTAAAATCTAAAGCTCAAAGCTCAAATTTTAAATCTCTGCCTGCCGCCTGCCTGCCGGTAGACAGGGTAGGCAGGAAATCCAAAGCCCGAATGTCAAAACGTTTTGGGTTTTAGTCATTAATTTGAGATTGGGACTTTGACATTTTGATTTAACATTATGCCTCATCGCATAGAACGCTTAAACGAATTAATCAGGCAGGTCCTCGGCCGGATTATTCTCCAAGAAGAAGATTTCGGCCCGGCTGTTTTGGTGACAATAATGAAAGTCGAAACTTCAGATGACGTCTTGCACTCTAATGTTTTTTTGAGCGTCTATCCAACCGAAAAAGGCGAAGGAGTTTTGAAAAGATTGAATCGTCATGTTTTTGATCTTCAGCAGTTAATGAATAAAAAACTTGAAATGCGGCCGGTACCCAAGATCCGCTTTGTTCTGGATAAAACAGAGGCCGAAGCCCAAGAGCTGGATGAGTTGATGGAAAAATGATTCTTAAAAAGTAATTTTTAAAAAGCCCATTTTAACGGGTTTTTTGTTGTAGTGGATTATTTTGTATAGACTTGCTAGAGCCCGCATGATATAATCCCTTAATTTATGCCAGGTAGTAGAAATTTGACAATTCGCATAGTGAATAAAAAATAAATTTTTCTGCTTGGTATAATTGGAAATTAGATTTAGATATTGGCTATAAATAATCAGTTAAACTTTCACTACCTGGTATGGAATCATCGTTTTTGGATATAAAAAAAGCGGTTGACAGCGCGCAGAAAATTTTGCTGGCCAGCCATGACCAGCCGGACGGCGATGCACTGGGCTCGATGCTGGCGCTTAAGTTTTCTTTTGAAAAATTAGGCAAAAAAACTGATGTTTATTGTAACTCAACTATCCCGGAAAACTATAGATTTCTGCCCGGCATCGATCAGATCAAAAAAAATATTGATCCAAAATACGACCTGCTTTTTGGTCTGGATTACGGAGATATGAAGCGCTTGGAAGCTGAGGTTCCGGATGTTCCTGTTATAACTTTTGATCACCACCCTTTGATAAATCAGGCCGGGCAGATGAAAGTCGTGGATACGAATTTTTCTTCAACGTGCGAAATAGTCTATCAGTTTTTGAAAGAGAATGAGCTTGAGATTGATAAAGAGATTGCGACTTGTCTTCTGACCGGAATTTTTACCGACACCTGGAGTTTTCGCCATCCAAATACCACGGCCAAAACATTGAAAGTAGTTGGTGAGCTGCTTTTGCGCGGGGCGCCTTTGCGCAAGATTGCGGGATTTGTCAGTCAGCAAAAAATTGACATCAAATCAAAAATCTGGAGCCGGGCGCTGGCCAATATCCATCAGAATCGAAAATTTGGCTTCATTTTTTGTTTTATCAGTTTTCAGGATATGCAGGAGCTGGAAGCAACAACAAACGATCTTTCTGGTCTGGCTTCTCTGCTTTGCATGGCGCCCGGAACAAAATTTTCTCTGGTCTTGAGCGAAGAATCGCCGGGAAAGCTGGACGGCAGTTTTCGCGCCTTGCCCGATAAAGAAATTGATGTTTCTTATTTTGCCAAGGCGCTGGGCGGGGGAGGGCATAAATTGTCAGCCGGATTTAAGACAGAAAAAACTTCCAAAGAAGTGATAAAAACGATAGAACAGTTGATTGTCTCAGATTGATTTGATAATGTTGATGTATATATGGCCACGTACCCAAGTAGTTAAGAGGACAGTCTGTCTCCCTTCGGGAGATGTCCCATAGGGACACAAAACACTTTATGTATTTCGTTTATTTATTAAGAAGCTTAAAGAACAATGATTTGTATGTTGGGTCTACCGAAGATATAGAAAATCGCTTAACAAAGTACAACGCCGGCAAAGTAAGATCGACTAAATTCTATCGGCCATGGCAATTGCTTGATTTTGAATCTTATCCTGCAAGAAGCGAAGCGGTCAGAAGAGAGAAATTTTTAAAAACCGGACAGCAAAAAGAAATGCTGAAAAATAAATATGGCCACGTACCCAAGTAGTTAAGGGGACAGTCTGCAAAACTGTTATGCGTGGGTGCGAATCCCACCGTGGCCTCAAAGAGGCATTAAGAATAGTATTGCCGCAAAGACAGAATTATATATTAATGGTAGACACAGAAGATATATATTGTTAGTATGTTCACCTCGTGATATTATTAATATAATGAAAAAACGCACATGGACAGAGCAACAATTAAAATGCGCGGTTAGAGATTCTTTCAGCTATCGGCGTGTTTTAAATAAATTAGGATTGCGTGAAGCAGGCGGTAATTACAGCCAGATTAAAAAATATATAAAAGAATACCATTTAAATATATCTCATTTTAAAGGAAAGGGTTGGAACGCGGGCATGAGAGGCATAGGTAAACCAATTGTGCCTCTTGAAAAAATTTTAGTTAAAGACAGCTCATTTCAGAGTTTTAAATTAAAAAAAAGGTTATTTGCGGCAGGATTAAAACCTAAGTGCTGCGAAGAGTGTGGTTGGAATAAAATTTCCAATGACGGCAGAATGCCTCTTGAATTAGACCATATAGATGGTAATAGTAGGGATAATCGTTTAGAAAATATAAGAATTCTTTGTCCGAATTGCCACAGTTTGAAACCGACACATAGAGGACGGAATAGAAAAAAGTAAATTTGCCGCCGTGGCGGAATTGGCATACGCACGACACTTAAAATGTCGCGCCCAAAAGGCATGTGGGTTCAACTCCCACCGGCGGCACAATAAGCTAGTGTGGGTTCTATTCCCACCCCGGGCACTATCCTTCGCTAAAGCTACGGAATAGCAAGCCAAATATCTAATTTCAATAATTCGGATGTCAGGCCTTACGTAGCCTTGGCGTAGTAGGCCACCCCAGGCACCAGTATTTGACTTTCGGGAATATCAAACAAAAATAACCGCTTTTGAAGCGGCTATTTTTGTTTAGTGGATTATGTTAAAAATTATTTAATAATTTGCTCGGGCAATAGAAAAAAAATTTCATAACACTTTTATTAAATATTTAAAAAGCTTTATTATACTGCACTATTTATAATAAATTATATCATAGATACAATATGATATTTCTAACGGGGTGGATAACTAAAATTAAAAAATAGGATATAATTAAATTAAATGAAAAACTCTGATTTTAAAGAGACAATAGAACGCCTCAGGAAATTGGATGCCAGGACAAGAGGCGATTTGCTGGATGTGGCTGACGATTATCTTAAAAAAACCGGCAAGGCGGAGCTTTTGGAAAAAATTGTCGCCAAAACCGCCGATTATGGTTATTCTCTGACCTTCAAAGAGATTCATGCGATGAGATGGTATCCGGTGGCCATGGAAATCGCTCTTTTTTTCTCAATGATAGAGATTCTTGGCTGGGAAGAAAAAGATATAAAAGAATTCGGCAAAAGCTTTGTGAAGATCTCATTTATCGAAAGAATTTTAGCTAAATATTTCATCGCGGTGGAAAAAACATATCAGCAAGCGCCGGTTATCTGGAGGCGGCATATGGATTCAGGAGAGCTGGAAACTCATGAATTTAACAAAGCAAAAAAATACTGTGTTTTAAGGCTAAAGGGGCTGGACCTGCACCCGCTATATTGCATATTTTTGGCAGGGATGTTTGAGGGCATGGCCGATTTCATCACCGGTTCAAAAATAAACCGCTGTCAAGAGTCACAATGTGTTTTTAGAGGCGATGATTATCACGAGTTTATCGTCAGCTGGGAATAAAATTAATTAAATAAATTTTATGGATGAGGCAGTATTAAAAAAACTGAAAGAGATACCCGGCGAGGTGAGGGGAGTGACCATGCAGACCGACGCCAATTATGTCTTAAGAAAGATAGGAGAGGAAGGGCTGGCAAAGCTGCAGCAAAAAACCAAGCAATTGGGCTGGGAAATAGATTATAAGCATATCAAGACTATGGGCTGGTATCCTTTGGGGCAAAGGGTTGTTTCTCTGCTGGCCGCCAAAGAAACTTTTGGCTGGGGCGATAAAGAAATTCAGGATATGGGCAACTGCGCGCCCAAATATTCTTTTATTGCCAGCACCATGCTCAAATACTTTTTGTCAGTTTCTAAAGTTTTTCAGGAAGCGGCCAGATACTGGGACAAACACTACAGCGTGGGGAAACTGGTGCCCGTTAAAATTGACGAGAAAAATAAATTTGCGCTTCTGAGATTAAAAGATTTTAACGTGGATCCGGTTTTCTGTCCTTATTTTACCGGCTATTTTTTAAGGATAAGCCAGATGGTCATCAAAAGCGAAAAAATTACTGCCGAGGAAACAGAATGTCCTTCTAAAGGGGGCCAATGGCACGAATTTTTAATGAAATGGGTATAATGGAAAAATCAGGAGTTAAAAAAAACAAAGACCGCGATGTATATTCGGACATAAGTGAGGAGCTGGAAGAACTTGAACGATATATCGGCGAACTCTCCACTTTTATGCCGACGCCTTTTTGCATTGTCAATCCGTCTGACATGATTTTGAATATTAACAAGGCATTTTGCGATTTGACCGGATATGATGAGCTGGAAATTGTTGGGGAGCAGATTTACAAGATATTTGAGAGCAATGAAGAAGCAGAGATTCTGAGAGAAAAAGTTTTGAAAGACGGACTGGTTCGGGGGCAAGAAATGATATTGGTTACCCGAAGCGGGAAAAAGATAAATATCAGCGTTTCGGCTTCTTTGAGAAGAGACCAAGACGATGAAATAATCGGTTATTTTTTCGCCTTTTCGGATATAAGCGAGCTCAAAAAAATGCAACGGCAGCTGGAGCAAAAAGTTGAAGAAAGAACCAGGGAATTGAGCGAAAAGATCAGTGAGCTTGAAAGATTCAATCAGCTGGCAATCGGCCGAGAATTAAAAATGGTAGAGCTGAAAAGCGAAATAGAAAATCTTAGGGACCAGCTTGAAAAGATTAAAGGAAAATGACCTTTTTAATTGCGCATTATCTATGTAAAACAAAAAAGGCCTTCAAGGCCTTTTTTGTTTAATTTATGATTCAAGGATTTCCACTGTCAGATATTTTACTCCAAACTGCAGGGCCTGGGAGCGGGATTCCATCCAGATATCTATTTTGTGACTGTTTCGTTTAGCCATCCTGTCTTCAACGACAAAGATCTTGTCGCCGTAAATTTCAGGGAACCTGACCATGGTGCCGAATTTAAGAAAATTACAGGCTACGATTCCGTCGCGAACGGTGGAACCAGCCGCGGTTATAAACGGCGAACTGTCGGTCTGGTCGGGGGTGCTGGAATAGGCAGTGGTAATCACTTTCTTGGTTTCATTAATTGAAACATCGGGAACAATAGGAGTCTCAAGATTAGATATTTCGGCTTCGTTTTTTTTCTGAAACAGCGGACTCATTTGGCCGGCTATGACTGAATCATAGATAAGCGTCAAAAAACCATAATCCAAACCAAACGCTTGGGTGAACGAATATATTGGCATAGTCGTGCCTTCCAATGCCAGCAAAGCCGGCTTTTGACAGGATATTGTTTCGTCTTGGGCAGATGTGGCTTTAACGGGTAAAAATCCTGAAACACTCAAATACATTATTCCGACCAGTACCATGTATTTGGGCAGATTGGCTACTTGTTGAAATAGTGCGTATTTAATTGTGGTTAATTTAGTCATAAGTTTAAAAATATTTATCCTAGGCCTAAGTGGCCTTTTTGGCTTGTTTCCCTTATAAAAAAGGAATAAACCAAACAAAAAACCCCGTTTGTTTGGGGAATATGAGATTATAGCATGCCAGGAGGCAAAAGTCAAGATTTTGTGGTAGAAGCTACTCTAGACTAGCTCCTTTCGGTTTTGCACATAATACGCTGTTAAATTGGCTGAAAAGAAAAAAATAAAATATTTTAGTGAAGAGCTTAAAGCTACATTATCAAAACTTGGTGTTGAGGTTATTCTTTTTGAGAATAGACTTGTTTCTTTGCCAAAAAGGAAAATAATAAAGTGGTATTTTTTTGCCTTTTTAAATCGGCTCGTTTTTTTGTTTGGGGAGAGACTGATGTTATAATAATCAAAAATTATGGACTTTGCTTTTTTAATACATTCAAGGACTATACTGATGTTCAGAGAAAATTTAAAGTTGCAAAATATCTCCCTAAATCCTGGGTAGAATTTTGGTGTCTGCATTGGCCGCCAGTGGTGGTGTCTAAAATTGACGGGCTGAAAGATAAAAAGGAGGAGATAAAAAAATCTATTGATTACTGTGTATAAGAAAACCTCCTCAGTTTTTTTAACTTCAGGGGTTTTTGTTAAGATTGTTTTTCGGAGGATTAAACCGCCATGAGTTGCGCTTCTCGTCCGACCAACGAACCGTAACCATTGAAAGCATACCAGAGTTCGGTTGAAAGGACGCTGGAAGCAAGAAAGAGTTGATTGAATTTCGCCCAGGCAACGAAAAGGATAGCGAAGTCGTCTTTGATATTGCCAGGCCGATTTTCTTCCAAAATCCGGCTAACTTCGCCTTTTTTGACCGCACCTTCGAGGGTCGCGATCATAGTCATAAGCGACGAGGTTTTCACCGACAGCGATTCAATTAAAGATTCAAAGAGGACCAAAACTTCGCAGAACCCTCCTTTTATCATCTTTTCTGAAATTATTTTCCACGAGGTCGAGTCCACAAGGCCATTTCCGGCAAGCGATTCTCCTAATTCCCGCAAGTTCAGCTTCCTTAATGTGGGAAGATCTGCGAAATCTTTTTCATCCATCTTCTGCCTGATTTTCCCGATCATCTTTGTGGCTCCCGTGAGAGATTGCATGGAGAAATTCAGGTGCTTGCTGATAACGGAGGTATCGCCATTTTGGCCGTTCAGCTCAGCAAGGATAACATCTTCAAGGGCAACATTGCCCAACTCAAGCTCTGCATAAGCTAAGCTCAGAAACCGCGAAAGTCTCGTTGATTCCGCCAAATAAATATGACATGGTTGATGATTTTTTCCACCCATAACTTTTCTCCTTTCTTTGTATTTTCAGTAATTCAAAAAAATTCACGCCTTGATCGATTAAATCACCACCTCCTTTTTTATGAAAAGAGCTTACTGACTTGCTTTTTTGTCAGATACATATAAGAAAGACGGGGATCGCAATAATGTCTTCCTTTTTTTATCTTTCCTTTATCTATTTCTAAAACAACAACTAAAGGAGTTCTATAAACCTTTTTTGTCTTTGGATCTGGATAACTTT
This sequence comes from Candidatus Portnoybacteria bacterium RBG_19FT_COMBO_36_7, assembly GCA_001819495.1. Classification (GTDB taxonomy): domain Bacteria; phylum Patescibacteriota; class Minisyncoccia; order Portnoybacterales; family GWB1-42-6; genus CG1-02-40-82. The sequence goes on from MHMW01000028.1 coordinate 10,473, forward strand.
CAATCATTTCAACCATAACAACTTCCTGGCCCTCCGCGATATTTTTTATATCATATTCTCTGCCTTTTATTGGATAGACTACAGCCAACTCATTCTTTATATCCACCGAAGTTTTAGGAAATAATCTGTCGTTTTTCCCTTGATAAACCCAAGTCATGGTATAACCGGCCTTCATTTTTTTTAAGGCAGCCTTAACATCGCCCTTGATTTCATCATTTAATATATCAAGAACGGTTTTTACATTATTAGTTATTTTTATATTTTTAGGAATTCTCATAATGTTGACCCAAATATTACACACAAAAGTCCGTTTGTCAATCTTGGGCGGATAGGGCAATTTTTGCCATCTGAGATGGGGTTTTTGTTTAGGGCGGGGTGGATGATTGAACAACTTCACGCCTGGCAGGCGAAAGTGATATAATAGAAGCAAACTTCCCTTGAAAGGTACACTATCTGATACTTGACTTTTTAAAATTTCGGACTAAAATGTAACTGTATGAAAAAAATTATATCAAAAGATAAAACTCAAGCCGGCCTTATAAAGCGAATAGAAAATTTACTGTCTGAGCAGACAGGTATAATTTTATCTGCAGTCGACCAAAAAGTCGCGAAGCTAGAAAAAAGAATTGATGATTTTGACTTTTTAATATATTCAGCTAAAATCAAATCATGAAAAAAGAGCAAACCATTACCAAGGATTATCTTGAAAAAACCCTTGATAAACGACTGTCGCAACAGGCGCAGGTTATTATTGCGGCGGTTGACAGTGTGCTCCAAAAAAGGCTGGAAAAAGTAAAAACGGAATTGAAAAACGATATTAATAACGTCCAAACCCTGATTGACGGCTACGTCAAAGCACAGGAAGATTTTAAGCAGGAATTTGTTATTCTGAAAGAGGAAGTGAAACAGATAAAACAGGTGCTAAAGAAAAAACTGGGAGTAGAAATCCAAGCTTTCTAGTTTCGTCAAATAAAACTAACCACAAGCCATCCCTTGATGGCTTTTTTTGTTTGGGGCGGGGTGGATGATTGGGCAACTTCACGCCTGACGGGGGAAAGTGATATAATAGAAGCAAGTCTTCGCCAATGAAGATAGTTTAAGATTTGTAAAATGCCAAGCAGTGAAAATTCGACTGCCTGGCGGCAAATAATTTTTAACCTGTCGAATTTCTACTACTTGGTATGGACTTTGCGTTTTTAATACATTTACGCCTAAATTAAAAATCCCTCATTGATAGGGATTTTTTGATACAGTGAGCAATAATAAGTTAAGATTTTTTCTTTCTGTATTCTTCTTTAAATTTCAAAAATTTATTTTTAAGATCGTTAAATTTTTTTATACCGATATTCCAAGAGTCTAATCCTTTATCAAAAATAACAAATTGATGATAAGCAATCTGTATAGCACCTTCCTCGGGATTAACAATATACCACTTGCTATCAATAAAACATTCGGCAAAAATATGCCCTTCAATGTATTTTTCGTCTCCTATATCTAACCATTTTCGCCTTATTGCCTCAACATATACGGTAGGGATTTTTCTTACCCTGGCAAAAGCAATAAAAACCAAGGCATAATCAGTGCAGCCGGTGGTGACTTTGCTTTTTATTATTTCATCCGCTGTTCTCTTTCTAAAAAATTTTTTCTTAAATTCAACTGAATCTGTATCTTTGATATTTTTCTGCACCCATTGTAGCATCTCAAAAATAAGTTCAAGCCCCTCGTTTTTAAAAGTCGAGGCTATCTCAATAATTTTAGGTGTAATTTCGGTCTGCTGACCACTTTTTAAATATTTTTTAATTTGTTTATTCATGCGATTAATATAGCAAATTGGTATAAAAAAGAAAAGGGACCGGAATTTTCCGATCCCTCAATCACACAGTCGACAACGAATGGTCTAATTCCATAATCGCAGACTTCATGTGTCTAAGTATCTTCTTTGTAGCTGAACAAAAATAGTTGAGAGATGATAATAATTGGCCATTGATATACCGATAATAGGTACAACCTCCATTGCAGATATTAGCCCATTCACAACTTAAACATTCCTTCTTCGATGCTTGAATCTCGCCCTTAAGACTCTTCCACTTTTTTGAACACAACAAGCTTTTCAGAGTTTTCTCCATTATATTGCCGATTCTGAACTTATCAATGCCTACAAATCTGCCGCATAAATATAGGTCACCGTTGTAATCAAGCGCAAGATAAGCAGCGCACTCATTGGCGCAATGACAAATAGTCGGTCGCCCTCCGATCAGCCCTTGAAAATAACTTTCTAACGGCTGAATTTTAATATCTGGGTCGTCCTTTGCCATCCAGCAGTCGAAAATTCTGATCATGAAACTCGCATATCCAAGGGGGGTGATAGAAAAACTGGCCATCTTTCCATTCTCTTTCTCGGCACACACCGATAAATTGAGCCTGCCGAGACCGGAACTAACAAAAAAATCCCATATAGCATCTACGTTTTTTGCCGCATTTTTTGTGATAACAGAAATGATACCCGGATTAAAACCATTAACCTTCAGTACCTCGATTCCTTTCATTACTCTTTCAAATGACCCACTACCATTGAATATTTTTCGAAATTGATCATGAATCTTTTTGGGTCCATCTAAGCTTACTCCGATTTTAAATGCATTCTTTTTGAAAAATGCTGCCCATTCTTGATCAATTAAAGTACCGTTTGTCTGGACACTATTTAGATATTGTTTGCCTTTCAGGTATCTGGCTTGGAAACCAACTGCTGCTTCGTAAAAATTTATTCCGGCAATCAACGGTTCGCCCCCGTGCCAGACGAAAGAAAAACTGTTTTCGTCAAGCTCTGATAACTGACAAATAAAAGTCTCGAGAAGACGTATATCCATCTTCAGCTTTTTTTCTTCTTTCGTTTTCGACCACAGATTGCTATTGTAACAATAATCACATCTTAAATTACACAAAACAGAAACTGGTTTCATGATAAAGGTCAGCATATATCCTCCTTTTATGCCTGAAAAAATAGGGGAGGCAAAAATTTTTGTCTCCCCACCGCCCGACTAATCGGATCTGTCACCATATTGAGAATCACCATACCCATCTCCGTAGGGACTAGCGCTATGGCACTTGTAAGTCCGATCAGGCGACTGCTTCCGCATTGCCATCATTCGTGCCAAAATACGGACACCTTTTTTCTTTTTAGGCGCTTTCACGGCCAACACCTCCTTTCTATTTGGAATGAACTACGATATTTTATAATAATAGACAAAAAGCGACTTGTCAATGTTTTGCTAAGGGTACCTAAAGTGCTATAATGTAACTAAATCTTCGTAAGCTAAGATTTAAATAATCCTAATTGGAAAGAATAATTTAAGGTTTATTTAAAATGGACTTTGCTTTTTTAATTCATTCAAGGGATTATACTGATGTTCAGCGAAAATTTAAAGTTGCAAAATATCTCCCTAAATCCTGGGTGGAATTTTGGTGTCTGCATTGGCCGCCAGCCGCGAACTGAAAATGGTCGAACTTAAAAAGAAGATAAAAGAGATGGAGGGAAAACGGGAAAAGATTAGTTCATATGAAACTAGACCAAATAATAAATTTAATATTAGATTATATATCCATGAAATGGTTAATGTTATATATATTTTGATGTATGAATAATATTTTAATATTTGGAGATAGTATAACCGCTGGGAGGGGAGTTAAAAAAGTTAAAAATTGGACATCAAAATTGTCTTCAGTTTTCGATGCAAAAAATACATATGAAACTATTATTTATAATCTAGCTATCCCGGGAGAGACTTCAAAAGATCTAATTCAACGTATTAATTTTGAATGCCAGACGAGAACAAAAAAACTCACCAATAACGATGCAATTTCTATTGTTATCGCTATAGGAATCAACGATTCTAGAAACATTGGGACCCATGATGAACTAAATACACCATTGGATGTTTTTCGCCAAAATATTGAGACATTAATAGATATTGCGCATAAATTCACCAATGACTTAATTTTTATCGGCCCAACGCCCGTTATTGAAAACAAAATGTCATTAGGCGAACATCTTTATTTTTTAAATAAAAACATAGCTGAATATAATAAGAATATTAAAGAAATCTGCAATACGAGAAGGGTTAATTTCATAGATATTACAGATGGCTGGCTAAATTTTGATTATGAAAAATTATTAGCCGAAGATGGCATACATTTGAATGAACTCGGACATGAAAAAATCTTTGAAAAAATTTTGCCTTTTATAGATAAAAATTTTAGTTCTTTTGATTCATTTCAAATACTAAAACAAGAATTATCACTTTCAGATAACGATATAAAAATTTTACAATCAAAATTTTCAGATAAAAGATTCTGCATTAACTCATTATTGCTTGGCCAGTCTTTTGATGAAATACCGGAAATTATTTTTGCAGGAATATGCCTAAGAAAAGACATTGATGAGATATGCCTGAGTACTGTCTATCAAATTTTAATGCCTATAAAAATAGCTTCTTACCTCAAAATTCCTGCTGTAATCATCTTACCCATTAAAGAAGAATCTTTTCTACAAACAAAATTTGCTTCGGAATATACTGCATTGGGTGAAAAGCTTGAAAAAGGCATCAAAAATATTGCAAAAGATCTTGGCAATATAAAAGTTCAAGTAATAAATACAAGTACAATGGAAGGCAACGATAAAATAAAAAAAACCTTAGAAAAATTAAGGATAGTCCTTCCAGAAATAGAATCGCGATATTTATTCACTATTTCTGAGATTAAACCAAGCAAGATAGTCCACTTTAGAAAAAGGATTTTGGCAGACAAAAGATCTATTGCTGGACATAGTTTTTATTTTATGAATCAGATTTCTGGCCTAAATAAGTTCCTCCTTGTTGAAGATATAAATCAAAGCAATTGTCCAATATATGCTAGAAGATTTGAACAATCTAAACATGTTAATTTTTTGGCTCTTTTATCGCTTCCAAATATGTCTGGGAATAAACCGATGTTTAATTCAGAAAAGGACGAAAGATTATTATTGGGGATGGATGAAAATTATTATCGAAATGCCTGGAATAAATCTTCTGAGTCAGTAAGAAATCTGTATTTAGAAACTTTAAAATTATTAGATAGTCATGAAACCAAAATATATAATTTTGAATATTTTTTAAAAAACATGAAAAAAGTCTCTAATTATTTTTAAATGTCCTAAAAATTCTACAGAAGCAAAAAATAAATAAGCTCGCTGAGATTATATTATCAGCGAGCTTATTAAATTTATTTCGACTAAATGCCGAATTCTTTATTTATTACATCTGTAATACCTTCCATGTCAAATTTGAAATATTCAATTAGCTCGTGAAGTCTGCCTGTCGTACCGCATGAAAAACCATGCCCCTTAATGCACGACGGCTTAGCTTCCGAATATTCCATAACTGCTTTGGCTACGGCTGATTGAAGCACAAATGGATTACCATTGTAGACAGTCAATACAGGCACATCAGACTCCAACATTTTTACAAAGGTGCTATCAAGTTCTTTCATGTTAATTACATTCACTACTTTTATTCCAACACCACGTTCATCATGTTTCATTGCCGCTTTAATAACACCTTCGATAGGTAATCCCGAGGATACAATTACAAGCTTTGTATTGTGTATTGGCCAATAAACAACGTAGGCAATAATGTTCCGCTCTAAAGAATCTACCACAAAAGGGGTTACCTTACTGCTATGCAAACGTAGATATATTGGACCAGGATAAACCGTAAACGACCAATCGAGACAATTCTTTAAATCAATTGAATCGGCTGGTTCCAATAGAATCGCGCCGGGCATATTGAGTAATGCGCCTGACTGGCCTGTCGTTTGATGAGTGGCTCCATTATGCACTTCGCAAATCCCGCTATCAGATCCCATAATTACCATCTTCGAATTAGCCTGGCATACAGCATGTATCTGGTCAACCGCCCTGAAAAGGAATGGATCCCCACCAGCTATGAAAATTCTTGAATTTTGGTCAGTGACAGATATACCATGCGCCATGGCAATGAGATGCTGTTCTCGAATCCCGACATCAATAAAACGAACGTGCGGCTGATTAAATCCACACTGGTCAGATAGCTCCTTAACGGTCACATCCGCCGTTAATACATAAAACCTTATCCCGGGATGATTTTGAAATAAATCTGTTAACTGACGAAGATAATGGACTAACCCCACTTCAAAATCATCAGTGATTTCGGGGACAAGCTGCACTTTTAGATTACTAGATGAAGAAATATTCTTACGAGATATACATACCGGCAGAAATACATTTTTCAATCTTTCCGAAATTACCGATTCAAGCATATCCGATCCCACTCTATCAATATATCTTTTTTCTTTGTCAATGGCATCAATGACGTAGTTTTTTGGGCAAACACTTATAGTGTGATATCCGCTTAAATGAGCCTGGGCATTTTCCAATTCCTTGCCTTTTATTGTATTGGCAATAAAAATTGTCGGCTTTCTCTCTTCGCGGCTTGATTGCAAAGCCATCATTATTCCCTCAATAGAATGCCCATCCCGAATTTCTTTCACCGACCAACCATATCCTCTCCATATAGTTAATTGGTCCGACTCACTATCTACTGCGATTGTCGGCTGCGCGAGTTGTTTGTGATTTCGGTCCATAATACATGCAAGACTGGAAAGATGCGCATGACTAGCATATCTCGCTGCCTCACTAACATTTCCTTCCTGTTCTTCACCATCCCCAAGAAAAACCCAGGTCGTAGCTGGTATTTTCTGTTCCTTCAATGCAATGGCTGATCCGATACCATATGAAAGAACCATGCCCAGCATTCCACTTGGAGTAATATCAACCCCTGGCAAATGCTCCATCGATTCATGCCCTTGTAGTCTAGAGCCAAGAGTTAAATACGAAGCAAGTTCTTCTTGCTTTATCCATCCAAGAAGAGAAAATATACTGTAACGCAGGGGACCAAGATGGCCTCTTACTAGCACCCTATCACGACCTTCATGCCGCGGATTATTCGGATCGAACTTCAAAATTCCTCATTGGGTAAAAGAAAGAATCGTAGATCTGACACTCTTAAAAATCAAACACGGAAAATCCCCAATGCAATCTTTACCTATTGATACAAAGAAAATCGATAAAGATTTTAATAGCCTATTCCCTGATATGGAAAAAATAATAAAAAATATCAAATAAATGGGCAAAGATCAAAACTGCGTTTTTTGTGAAGCTAAAAACAAAAAACTACAAAAGATTGCCGAAATTGGGACAATTGAGATTTGGTATCCAAACTCTCCCGTTATAATGGAGCATGTTATTTTAATTCCTTCCCGCCACGTAGAAAAAATTGAAGAATTATCAGATCAAGAAGCAAAGGATCTAATCGTTGCTGTCAGAAAAATTGTAAATAGCTTCAAAAAACTATACAATACCGATGGTTTTAATCTTTTTACAAATGAAGGACAAAGCGCCGGCCAGCATATTAGACACATCCATTTCCACTATTTTGGCCGTTCCAAAAATGAAAAAATCAGCCCGCTTGAAATATTAAATAATCAAAAATCATATAAAAGAGAAAAATTGTCTGATAAGCAAATTAAGCAACTGATCAATAAGATCAAAAGAGCAATATTATGAAAGCAAAATCTTTATATCAAAAATTAAATAAAGATTTTGAGCTGAATAAATGTAAAGATGATTGGAGTGAAATAGAAACGAATGACCTGATCGCTAAAGATTTTAATAAAAGGTACATGGGTTTATTTTTAGACAGCGCATCGGAAATAAAAGGATGCTTTACAGCTGTGTTTCCAAGTGAATTAATTTTAAAAAAGGTGCTAACTTCAGGCAAAAAAGACATACTTCTGTTTCTGCACCACCCCATGATCTGGAATTTAGGTTTTAAGGGTTACCCCTTTAAAAGCATTCAAAGGGAAACGCTTTTAAAACTGAAACAAAACAGAATTTCTGTTTATGTTCTCCATGTGCCTCTAGATAAAAACGGTCAATATTCAACAACAGTTTCACTGGCCAAGGCCCTTGAAATTAAGCCTAAAAGTTATTTTTGCAAATATTTCGGGGTCAAGGTGGGCGTTATCGGAAAAACAAACTGCAAAACAGTTGACGAAATGGCTCAAAAAATAGAAACGGCTGTCGGCCATAAATTGAAAATTTGGAGCTACGGCTCATCTAAAATAAAAAATGGTATAGTTGCTTTAATTGCTGGCGGTGGCAATGACCCGGATGCCATTAAGGAAATTGCTGGTTTTGGAATTAATTTATTTATCACTGGAGTCACAAAACCAAACAAAAATTTTCAGCCCTCAATAGACGCACATAATGTAGCAAAAAAGAACAAAATAAATATAATAGGTGCCACTCACTATTCAACTGAAAAGTTTGCCTGCTTGGCGATGAATAATTATTTTAAAAAAATCGGTCTTCCTGGCCAATTTCTTGATGATCGGCCGGATCTAAAAGATTTGCAATAAATCTATGACAAATATAGCATCCGTCGTTCGCGGAATTATCTTAAAAGAAGATAAAATCCTATTATGTAAATTAAAGGGGGCTGATTACTATTTTTTCCCGGGCGGCCGGATTGAGTTTGGCGAAACGGCACAACAAGCATTGGAACGCGAGCTGAAAGAAGAATTGGAACTGTCTGCCGAAAAATTTGAATATATAGGCACAATAGAAAACTTCTTTTCGGAAAAAGGTAATAAATATCACGAAATCAATCTTGTATTTCACGTTGAAGCCGAAAATGCCACAGACAAAACTCCAGAAGACCATTTAGAGTTTTTCTGGAAAGACATAAATAAGCTCGTAGGGGAAAATATCGAGCCAACTGCCTTAAAAAACACCTTCCTCAAATGGCTCAAAGATAAAAAATTATTCTGGGGAAGTGAAAAAGAATAAAATACTATTATGGATAAATGTATATTTTGTAAGATCATAAATAAAAAAGTTCCAGCTAAAATAGTTTACGAGGACAATAAAGTGATCTGTTTTTTACCTAAAAAGATGGAAGTTTACGGGCATACTTTAATTGTGCCCAAAAAGCACTACGCAGACATATATGATATTCCAGAAGAAAAATTTAGCTATATCATCAAGACCGCGAAAAAATTGGCTGTAAATCCGGATGTGCAAACATAATTATCACCCCTTTCTTTAATAGATTTCATCTTATATTATCATACATTAGATTTAATAACAATATATGGCAAAACTTGACACATAATCATTTTTAGGCTATATTTTACTATACTTAAATCTAATAAATAATACTTCAAATTGCATCTAGTAGACGGAATATTCAATATAGTTCTTAATAGTAGGTTAAAAATAAATAAAGAAAGGAGAAGTCGATGACAGTATTCGTAGGGAGAGAAAAATGGGAAGAGGCCGGGCATAGAGTTGTAGAAAAAGCAGAAAGCATGATACAAAATGATTTCGGGGACAGACTAATGATATGGTCAATAATGGGAGAAATTTTTTCAAAGAAAAAAGTTCAAAAAGAATATTTTCAAGAATTGTGCTCATCAACGCTTAATAACGTACAAAACACATTAGATCTCTTTAATGCTGAGATCAAAGAATGTTTGACTTCCGGAAGGAAACCAGCAATGACAAAAAAACAATTCAATGCTATTATGAAAGAAACTCCGCAAATTACCATCAGAGATCATCGAATAATTAATCCGGACAATCCGCAAAGAAGACAAGAAATTAGAAAAGTTTTGCTAGAAGCTTGGACCAGTGAAAAAGATCATTAAGATCCGTGGGAAAATCAATATGGAGGCTAATTTATAAAATACTGCCTCCATATTTTTTTATGTAATCATCTTTTTTAAAAAAATTATTAAATTCCAGCCCAGAACGGGCTTTTTATTTTAGATATTAATCAAATTGTATAATTACCAAATAATCTTGACTTATTTTATTATTAGTGTTACTATTTTAAAATAAGCTTATGTTACCTGATTATATAAAAAAGAACATAATTCATGATGACAAAGTATTCGCTTCTTTTAAAAACAGAGGGTCTTTTAATATACCATCATATAATCCAAAAGAACATTACAAGCATTTAACGAATAGCAAATATTATTATGCTCTTATCGCGTTTAGACATCATTTGAAATCAGTTTCAGATTATTATTTCGGCATAAAGCAAAGGGCAAAGAATATTGACCTTTTTATGCTAACTCCGAGTATATCTTCTCCGATGGGCCCTGGATCTAGCTCAGAACCAATCAAAATACAATTAGGCAAGATAAAAACTTGTCTTGTAGATTCGTCACAATTCGGCCTCGAACCACTCCTCTTAAATAAATCTAATAAAGTATATTGCTATCTACCTTCCATGCGGGGGGAGGACTGTGACCATCGACATCTTAATCAATTCTATCACTGCGAGTTTGAAATGATTGGTAAATTCGATGAATTGGTGCCTATTATTGAAGACTACATAAAACACCTGTCTGCCGCTATTTTGCTGATGCGAAATATTGTAGATAAAATCAGCGGCGACCCAACAAAAACAAAGGCAATGATGATAAAAATAATAAAAACAGATAGATTTCCTGAAATTTCGTTTGATGAAGCGACGAACATCCTCATAAAAAATAAAGGGGAAAATTATGTAAATATCACGCGTCACGGAAAAGATATCAGCTGTCAAGGAGAAATAGAAATCATGAAAGCTTTAAAAGTTGATACGCCTTTATGGATTAGATATTTTGACCGAGACAGGGTTCCTTTTTATCAAAAACCAGATCCTAAAAGCCCCAACAAAACCATAAATGCCGACCTGCTTTTCCCTCCAATTGTAAAAAATTCTTTTGGCGGTGAAATTGTCGGCTCGGGGCAAAGACAGGATTCTCCTAGAGAAATACATGAATCGTTAAAGAGACAAAATAATATCTCCCCAAAACCTTACGAGTGGTATATCAATTTACGGAAATTGCCAGGATATAAAACAACATCGGGATTTGGGCTGGGAATAGAAAGATTTATTGCTTGGGCCCTAGCCAAGCAAAACATCAGAGATGTTATTTTGTATCCCCGAATTAAAAATGTTGAAACTTATCCTTAATCATCAACTAAAACATATGCCTCAATCAGAAAATAAAAAATGGCATTGGCAATTAAAAAACAGCATCAAAACGGGTGAACAATTGGCAAAATACATAAACCTAACAGATAAAGAGAAACGAGACATAAAGAAAGTTACTGAAACTTATAAAATGTCCATCACCCCCTATTACGCTTCACTTATGGATAAAAACGATTCTAATTGCCCCTTACGAAGAATGGTTATACCTAATATCGCCGAACTAGATAGTCCACCCGCAATACCCGACCCTAACAAAGAAAAGTCTTTTGAAAAGGCCACGGGCTTAAGACAAGAGTTTAAAGAAAAATGTACTATCCTGCTGACTTTAATGTGCCCCAATTATTGCAGGCACTGTTTTAGAAAATATTGGGTTGGAAGAGTGAATAGTGTTTTAACCAACCGACAGATAGATGAAGTGGTGAAGAAGATTAACAGCAATAAAAACATAGAAGAGGTATGTATTTCTGGGGGAGATCCGCTTATTTTGTCTAATGATCGTATTGACTACGTTTTAACCAAGCTCAAAAAAATTAAGCATGTTGATGTTGTAAGATTATATACTAGAACTTTAGTATTTCTGCCACAAAGAATAACTGATAATTTAATAAAAGTCCTTAAGAAGTACCCAACACTCTATATCTGCACCCATTTTAATCATCCAAAAGAACTGACTAAAGAATCAATAGCCGCCTGCAGAAAAATAGCAGATAATGGAATACCTATTTTTAATCAGTCAGTTTTATTAAAGGGGGTCAATGATAACTCCAAAACGATGAAAGATTTGCTTTGGGGCTTAGTAAAAAATAAAGTAAAACCTCTTTACCTTCAACATTGCATAAAAACTATGGGTAATGACTATTTAGTTACTAAAATAGATGTAGGACAAAAAATTATCAAAGATCTTTATTGCCATATGTCTGTATTGGGAATCCCTCTATATGATGTTATTTTATATTCAGGCAAGGTTTTAATGATGCCCGACTACGTAAAGAAAGATAAAAATGGAAGGCGATTTTTTACTAATTTACTCGAGGAAAAATTTTACATTGATAAATTAGAATAATAAATTCTATGGAGAATTTTGAACATGTAAAAAAAGAAGGTAATTTGCCCGAGGAATTTGAACAAGGGGAAATTTTTAAGTATCAAGAATTTATTAAACAAACCTATATTGAAAGTTTTTCAGAAAAAAATTTTAGCGTCCATGAAAGCATAGATCTGGTAGCTGGCAAAACAGATTCCAGTATTTTATTTATCGGTTCAACAATAAGTGCATTAAAACCTTTATATATGAATAATGAAATTCCGCCAAACGGGGTTGTAATCAATCAACCTTGTATTAGAACTCATAATTTAAAAAATATATATTCCGAACAGTCTAATAAAGGTAATACTTTTTTTAATCTTATGGGCGGCATGTCAGAAGCAGATAGATTTTCAGATATCTACAAATTGTCTTTACAGTATTTTATTGAATCCTTAAATATTAATCGCGATCGTCTTTTTATTAGGGCTACTTCCGAAGATAAAGATATTTTGGAAAATTTAAAATCCGAAAAAGATCACCCAGAGTTAGAGTTGGATGGGAGACAACCGGATTATTATAGATGGAGATATGGTATCAAGGGTGTCTCTGGCAGAGGAATTGCCCTTGCAATTCGTAATGCTGTTAATCAAAAAGAATCTATGACATTGGGTAATATTATTATTATGGAAAGCGATGATCACCCCAAAACTGTTCAGTGGGGATACGGAGTTGAATCAATAATTAGCGGCATTTACAACAAAGATAGAGCTATTGAAGGATCTTTAATCAGCCAAGTGGTGCCATATGAAATTGGTCTAAAATCAAAATTCGCAGATGCATTGGCAGCAGTAATAGAAATGTACAATTCGGGATTGAAGCCAAACAACCGAGGAGCCGCCAGCTATTTGAAGGCTTATCTTAGAGGAATGTCCTATCTGATAAATAAATTAAATATTGAAAAAAATACACTAAAGGAGTACGTTTCGGAGTATTGTAAATTAAGAAACATCAATGATGCAGGCTTTATTTACGATGAAATAGTTAATGGCATAAACGACCACGATGATAGTGTTAATAAAATGGTTCAAGCTTTGAAGGAAAAATATCTGTCTGAAACGAAAAAAATAACTAATTCAAAAAAGGCAGTTAATAAACTCAGCAATAAATATAGGATACATCCTGAGGAAGTAGTAATTATTATAGATAATTTATTTGCAAAAAAAGATTAATAATTTTTATGATATGAAAATAATAGTAGCAATCAGCGGGGGAGAAATAGGTAGGCCTGGCTATCCTGTCGAGACAACAGAAATTGACAAAGAAATAATAAAATTAAGCGGGAAAAAGAGAGCTAATTTGCTTTTTATTCCCACAGCCAGTTCTGATGCAGAAGGATATGTAGAAACTGTAAAAAAACATTTTGGCGAAAGATTGGGTTGTAGGGTTGATGTACTGTATTTAATTAATTCAGGTATAGTCAAAAAAGAAATTGGAAAAAAGATTTTTTCCTCAGATATTATTTATGTTGGTGGAGGGAATACATTAAAAATGCTCAAAGTCTGGAAAAAAAATGGTGTAGATAAAATTTTGAAAAGGGCCTGGAAACGAAAAATTGTTATATCTGGATTGAGCGCAGGGGCAGTTTGTTGGTTTAAATATTTTAACTCAGATTCAAAAAAGTTTATAAAAGGAAAGAATAATTATCAATTAATAAAATTAAAGGGATTAGGTTGGCTAAACGCATCTTTTTGTCCCCACTATGATACGGAAGAAAAAAGAAAACGCCATTTAAAAAAAATGATGTTAAAAACACCGGGAATCGCTTTGGCTGTTGATAATTGCTGTGCGGTAATAATAGAAAATGATAAATATCAAGTGATATCATCAAAAAGGACTGCGAATGCTTATAAAGTATTCTGGTTGAACAAAAAATTCTATCAAATAAAAATAAAAAAAGTGAAATTGTTTAAGCCACTAGGTGAATTGCTTAAAAAAACAAATATTTAAGCATGTGCTTGATGAAAAACTTCAAAGGCAGGTGTGTTTTTGCAAAGCTCTACTACAATAGATACCATCTCTTAATCACCTCTTTCCTGGCATCTTAAACTTACGAAATCCGAGATTTTTAAATTTTTTATAGCATTATGAATAGACAATTGACAGAAAAAGATATTATTGACATGAGCTACGTTGATTTTTTAGCTCTATTAAATGAAACTAACAGGCCGCCAGGCGGTAAAGATTCGGTTAGGAGAATTGCTATTAATTCATTTATTGATTCGAACTCGCGCGTTCTTCATTCTGGGTGCAATACTGGTTACTGTAGTTTTGAAATAGTCCATTTAGTAAAGTGTAATGTTGTAGCTATTGATATTAATAAGAATATGGTATTAGCGGCTAAAAACAAGCTGAAGCTGGAACCTAATTTGTTTAAGAAAAAATTCTCATTCCAAGTTGGCGACGCTCATAAACTTAAGTTTAAAAGCGATAGCTTTGATCTTGTGTTTTCAGGTGGATCAACTGCGTTTATGTCTGACCCTTCACGCGTAGTTAGGGAATACAAAAAAGTCTGTAAACCATATGGTTTTGTAGGTGATATGTGCCTATTTTATAAAAAATTACCGCCGACAAATCTGCTAAATAAAGTTAATAAATTACTGAATATCAAAATAAAGCATTGGGGAAAAGAGTATTGGCTTTCTTTGTACAATAACGAAGACCTGGAATTATACTATGATTATACAAATGACATGCCATATGATCCAACCAATAAAAAAATTAGAGAATACTCAAAAAAAATGGTTGAATTATCACTAGATAATTATCCAAACAATGTAAAAAGGGTTGCTGTGGAAAAATTATTTGAATATATGACATTATTTAATAAAAATAATAAGTATTTAAGTTACTGCGTGTTGTTATTCAGAAAAGATATTTCAAGAAAACAAATTTCATTATTTGGAAAATAATTTAGTTTATAATGAATCATTAAAAAATCCAAAAAATTAAAACTGGGTGATGAATAATTAAAGAAAAGAGCAAAAGCAGTTTTGACCTAACACTGAAATAGCCTCTAAAAGGGGCTTTTTCTTTTTAGTTAAAGTTTGGTATAATATAATCAAATTCCCATTTTAGGGCTATATTAATTATGCTAACGACCGAATTTTGGAGGGGATATCCAATATGGACTTTGCTTTTTTAATTCATTCAAGAGATTTAAAATGCCCCTAATCAATATCAAATCTCTCATCTTGCTGATCGTCGCGCTGCTCAATCTGTCGCTGGGCATTTTGGTGTTCTTCAAAAACAAAAAGGATAAAATAAACATCTATTACGCTTTCACTGCCTGGAGCACTGCTGGCTGGGCATTCGGTTTGGCTATGTTCTATATGATAAGCGATCTGAATATTGCCCTGCTCTGGTATGAATTAGTCGCTTATGTCTCTGCCGCTTTAATTGGCGCCAGCTTCCTTTCCTTCTCTTTTGTTTTCCCTTTTGTTAAAGAAAAGCCAAAAACAATCTTTAAAATTATATTTTTCATATTCACTGCTTTTATTCTGGTTATCACCGTCTGGCCAAAATTAATGATACCCAGAATTGTTGAAAACTCTTGGGGCAGAGGAGGAGAACTAACGGTTTATTACAATTTCTATGTTGTCTATTTCACCATGTGCATGATCGGCGCATTCGGCAATTTCATCCAGAAATACAAAAGTGCTGACGAGTCGCAAAAAATCCAAATAAAATATGTCTTTGCCGGAACTCTGACTGCCGCAATCTGGGGCACATTATGTAATCTTTTCTTGCCCTGGTTCAAAATATATGCGCTAATGTGGGCTGGTCCATATCTTACAGTTGCTATGGTTGGACTAATCGCTTATGCTGTTCTTAAGCACCATCTGATGAACATCAAAGTCATCGCCACTGACTTTGCCGTTGGGGTAATGGGAGCAATATTATTGATATTGCCTTTTTTTATGCCAAATAACCTGCTAAGATTCCTAACTGGAGCAATTTTTATTCTATTCTGTTTTTTTGGCTACTATTTGATAAAAACCACTTATGAGCAAGCCCGGCGCAAAGAAGAAGCCCAAAAAATCGCTATTCAGGAAAGGTTTTCGAAAGAAGAGGCGATCTGGAGCGCCCGGCAACTCCAAAGATTCAATGAAACATTAGAACAAAGCGTTAAACTGAGGACAAAAGAACTAGAACAAGCAAAAAATATTGCAGAGCAAAAGGCCAAAGAAGCAGAAAGCAAAAGAGAAGAGCTCGAAAAATTCTATGAAGTCACTGTAGGCCGGGAACTAAAAATGGCGGAGTTAAAGAAAAAGATTAAAGAAATGGAGGAAAAATCAGAGGAAGAAAATAAATAATATATTTAAATGAAAGACAAACATAAAATCTCTTTTTTCTTTTTCTTAAAAGCTTGTTTTAAATTTAGAGCTAGACAAATATCTAGTCCCGAAGAATTGTCAGCAGCATACAAATTAAGAAAGGTAATTTATTCTGACCTCCTGAAATGGGTATCATGTAACGAAGAACAAGAAACGGATGAATACGATAAATATGCAACTCATTTCGGGGTATTTAATAAACATGACGTTGTGGCTTATTGCAGATTAATAATAGCAGTTAATCCCACAATGTTAGAAAATAATTTTAAAATGATTTTAGGGAAAGAGAAAATACGGAAAGAAAAAGATACTGCTGAAATTTCCCGCCTAACTCTAGACAGAAAGTTTATAGGTAATCGACGCGGAAAAATAATTCAAGCTCTTCTTTATAGAAAAATTTTTCACTGGTCAAGGCAAAATGGAATTAAATTTTGGTATATAGTAGTCAGAGAAGGATTTTTCAACAATCTAAAAGCTAATTTTGACTGCCAACAAATAGGAAAAACCTATTATTTCAAAGAAAATGACTCCGCTATTGCGGCAATAATTGATTTACAAAAATCTCTAGAATTTGTTCGACGAACCAATAAATTTCTATATTGGTGGTATAAATAGCACTTTTAAGCTTAACTATGTCAAGTATATTAACGCCCAATATAGTTTCTTTATTGATAACCACTGCCTTTAATGTGCTCTTGGCATTTTTTATTTTGTCAAAAAACAGAAAAAGTCCAGTTAACCGAATATTCAGTTTCTTGGCTTTAGGTGTAGCTCTTTGGTCTTTCACAAATATAGCTACTCAGATCGTAAAAACTGTCCATCAAGGCATTCTTTGGTCACAAATAAGTTATTTAAGTACCCTTATAATTGCGGTCTCTTTCTTTTTGTTCTCTATTATTTTTCCGGAAGAAGAAAAAATGAGCAAAAGCAGATTTTTTATTCCTGTAATTATTGCCGCGATAGTCACTTCCGTATTATTATTCATCCCTAAATTTGTTATTGAAACCGTGACACTTTCTCCTTGGAAAATCATGACTAATCGAGGCGCCTATCTTTATACGGCATCGTTTGTAGGAATGCTGCTTTTTTCTTTCGGAAATATTTTAAGAAAATATCGCCAACTCAAAGGAGAACAAAAAGCCCAAATAAAATTCGTATTGATTGGCACACTCGCGACAGCAACAATTGGGATATTTTTTAATTTATTACTACCGATATTTTTTAATTACTATGGCCTTGTCTGGTTTGGTCCAAACGCCGGCCTAGTCATGGTCGGCTTTATAGCTTACGCGGTAATAAGGCATCACCTGTTTGATATTAAAGTAATCGCGACTGAAATTTTCAGTATTTTAATTTCGCTTTCTGCCTTAATTGATGCCCTACTTTCGCAGACACCAACAGAATTTACATTAAAATTTCTACTTTTTTCGGCAATTTCTTTGTTCAGTATTCTATTGATTCGGGGAGTCTTAAAAGAAGTGAAAACTAGAGAACAACTTGCGGCACTAACAGAAAAATTACAAAAAGCAAATGATGATCTGCAAAAATTGGATAAGGCCAAAAGCGAGTTTATATCCATTGCTTCCCATCAGCTCCGCACTCCTTTATCCGTGATAAAAGGTTTTGTTTCCATGCTGATTGAGGGCTCCTATGGCAAGATTCCCGATAAAGGCAAAGAAATTCTGTCCAAAATAGGGGCCAGCTCCGACCGCTTAAACAGACTTATTGACGACCTGCTTGACTTATCGCGCATGGAGGGCGGCCAGATGAAATACGAATGGAATTTTATCAATCTGGCCGAATTGGCTGGCAGCGTGGTTGATGAGCTCCAGCCCCAGGCCGACAAAAAAGGCATTAATTTCAAATGGCTCAATCAGGCGCCAGAAAAAATGTTCGTCAGAGCCGACAAGGAAAAATTAAGGCAGGTTGTCATGAACCTGATTGACAATGCCATCAAATACACATCCAAGGGATTTGTTGAAGTAAAACTGGTCAAGACGCCCGAAAATCAGGCAAGATTATCGGTTAAGGATTCGGGAGTGGGCATGGACCAGGAAGAAATGAATCTGATTTTCGGCAAATTCGTGCGCGGCAAAAAAACGCCTCGGCTCTGGACCGAGGGAGTGGGTTTGGGGCTCTATGTGGCGCGCAAAATTTTAGAAGAGCACAAAGGCAGCGTCTGGGCAGAGAGCGAAGGAGAAGACAAAGGCAGCACGTTCTTTATGGAAATACCGGTTTACTAATTTTCATGAAATACTTTGAAATTGTAAAATTAAAAGAAACTCCGATAATCTGTAATATTCCGCACAGTTCGATTGAAATCCCGCCAGAGTTCAAAAAAGATTTTTCTTTGTCCCAACGGGAATTAAAATTGGAAATAAAAAGATTAGCTGATCTATATATTGATTCATTTTTTTCAAATTTATTGAATGATCATGGTGGTATAATTTCCAAGGTCAGCCGCATTGTTGTTGATACAGAAAGATTTTCCGACGACGAAAAAGAGCCGATGTCAAAAGTCGGCATGGGCGCGATATACATAAAGAATGAAGCAGGGGAAACAATTAGGGAAATAGATGAAGCACGAAAACAAAAACTTCTAACACAAATTTATCAACCATACCATCAGGCGCTAACTAAACTGACAAACGATTGTCTATTGCAATTCAATAAATGCCTGATCCTGGATTGTCATAGTTTTCCCTCTGAACCGCGGTCTTATGAATCAGATCGAAATAAAGACAGGCCGGATATCTGCCTGGGCACGGACGAATTCCATACGTCGGAAGAATTAAAAAATATTTTCTTTGAGAATTTTAAGTTGGCGGACTTTTCCATCAAAATTAACAGCCCATTTGTTGAAACAATGGTTCCTGAGAAATTTTATCAGAAAAATAAAAATGTTTCTTCGATTATGATAGAAATTAACCGCAAACTTTATATGGACGAAAGTACCTTTACTAAAAATAATGTCTTCGATGAAGTTTCAGACAAGATTTGTATGATTATTAAAGAATCGGTGGAATCTTTTTAATATATGAGAATGAATAAACCAGATCAGACACTAGCAGAAGATTTAAAACTCCGAGAAATTCCTGCAGAAGAATTTATAATTCAAAGAGATAAACTTCCTCCGAGCTTGCGTGCATTTTTGGACCCGCATACGAAAGAAAAATATGAAGAAATGAAAGCGGCTCTTTTTCTATCAGAAGATAATAACAGCGGCTTTGGTTTAAGGCCCGATGGCGGTCTTATATCTGTCTTTTCTTTAGAAAAAGAAAAAGGACCAAAATTAGTACAAGAAGCGTTATCCCGCGGTGCCAAATATTTAAGCTGCTGCGGGGAGAAACTAAAAGAATTATATGAGGAAGCGGGATTTGTGATAACTAAACATAAAGATTGGGACCAGGAGTTCGCCCCACCAGACTGGGATTATGAACGATTCGGCACGCCGAACTATTATGAAATGAAATTAAAAAAACCGGAAACTAGTTAAATTTTGTGAAAAATATTGAATTAAAAGTGAAAATTAATAGCATCAGAGGTATAGCTGGATTACTGAAAAAACTACACGCAAAGCATAGGGGAGTTCTAAAACAAATAGATACATATTATAACGATAAGGAAGGAAGGCTAAAAATCAGGGAAGTTAACGGAAAATATTTTGAAAAGATATTTTATAAAAGACCGGATAAGGAATCGTCAAAAATCTCATTCTATACAGTATCTAAAATTAAAAAACCGCAATTACAAAAAGAAAAAAGCTTTTTAAAAAAGGCTCTTGGAGAAAAAGTCATTGTTGAAAAACAAAGAGAGTTGTGGATATTAAAAAATACTCGCGTGCATTTAGATAGAGTTAAGCATCTGGGAAATTTCCTTGAACTAGAAACAGAAGTCGAAAAAGCGGGGAAGAATGCCGAAAGAGAACACAAAGAAATTATAGATCAATTGAATCTTTCAAAATATAAACCTTTCGCCAAATCATATAGCGATATGCTGATGAATTAAAATTTTGAATTTTGAAATTCGAATTTCAAATCAAATTCTAATTCGTTAATTTTGAAACAGTGCAAACCAAAAAAACATTTGACCTCGAAGAAAAAACGGCAAAATTTGGCTTGGAAATTAGAAATCTACATTGCTTGACTTTTAAAAAATCAGATGTAAAATACAGACATGCGCAAAATTGAGCTAAAAAATGTAGTCTGGAAAGAGGGCAAACATTATGTGGCCTGGAATTTAAATACCAGTGTTTCTAGTTTTGGCGGCACAAAAAAAGAGGCATTGAAATGTTTGGAAGAGGCGCTGACCTTGTATTTTGAAGACATGCCGATTTCCAAGATAGCAAAAGTGGAGCGCCCGGATATGGTTCCGCTGAATTTTACATATGCCTAGGCCCATCCCATTGAAACTTGTACTTAAAGTCCTTCGCGCCAAGGGCTTTATTTTTGTTTCATAAGCTGGCAGTCACGCTAAATTTCACAAACCGGGCAATCCGATAAAAACGGTGATCGTAAAAATAGGCAAGAAAGAAATCCCGCACGGAACATTTCAATCCATTTTGCTTCTTTCCGGACTTTCCGAAAGCGATTTTAGGAAGAGATAGATATTTTAAAAAAATGAAGGGCGTATTTCATCTCATAATTATAAAAAAGCCGATGACCAAAAACTAAAAGAACTTACAAAAAAAATACGAAGTTAAAATGCTGATTAAATTATATAAAGATTAAAAAAGAAGCCCGAGAGAATAATCTCTCGGGCATATTCATTGTTGCCAAATTAGATTAGGGGGTAAGCCTATTAACACCCCTATATAGATACGTAACTTCACGTACGTTCTTAAAGCCGAGCAAAACCATTAACATACGCGTAAGCCCGAATCCATATCCTCCGTGAGGCGGACATCCATACTTGAAGAAGTCTAAATAGTATTGAATCGATTCAGGCCTGAGGCCTTTCTCTTTAATCTGCTTCAGCAGGATATCGTATCTGTGTTCTCGTTGAGCTCCAGTGGTAACTTCAAGCCCCTTCCATATTAAATCAAAGCTTTTTGTGATCGTTGGCTCGTCTTCGTATCTCATATGATAGAACGGCCTGACAGAGATAGGATAATCGGTGACGAATACAAATTCATGTTTATAGTGTTCTTTAATGTACTTGGCAAGCAGTCTCTCTCCTTCTGGATCCAAGTCACCTTTACTGCCCCTGTCTATCGTATGACCTATCTTTTCCAATATTTTATAAGCCTCTGCCATCTTTATTCTTGGAAAAGGTAAATCTGGCACGATCACTTCTTCTTTGAACATTTCTTTGATCCGTTCTCCGTGCTCCTCCTTTATACCTTTCAATATTTCATGGAGCCATTGCTCTTCAAGGTGCATGACGTCTTCGTGAGATTTAATCCAGGATATCTCCACATCAACACTCGTAAACTCTGTATCGTGCCTTGAAGTAAAAGAAGGGTTAGCTCGAAAAACGGGCCCGATCTCAAAAACTCTGTCAAACCCTGCTGCCATAGCCATCTGTTTGTAAAACTGAGGTGACTGGGCAAGGTATGCATATTTGCCGAAATATTCGACTCTGAATAATTCGGCACCGGATTCACTCGCACTTCCCATGAATTTAGGCGAATGGATTTCAATAAATCCGTTCTTGATCCAGAAATTACGCATCTCTTGTTCAATCGTGGTTTGGACCTGAAATACGAGCAAGTTCGATGGCTGCCGCAAATCTAAGAATCTCCAATCCAGACGATTTTCTAGGGAAGTCTCTTTCGGATCGATTGGCAGCGGCGACATGGCTAAATTCAATATTTTGATCTCATCAATCACAATCTCTATCTGTTGGAGTTTCACCTGATCATTTTTAACCACGACCCCAGAAATTTCAATTGCAGACTCCGACGTAAGACTGTCGATTAATTTCTCGATAGGATCATCGCCACCTTTACGTTCATGAATTGCCTGGACAAGACCCGTTTTATCCCGGACAATGATAAATTGCATCTTTTTTTGTTTGCGGATAGCATGAACCCATCCATCAATAGTGGTTTTTTCGTTAATCTTCTCTTTCAGTTTTCCGATTAAAGTCCTCTTCATACCTTTCACCTCCTATTCAATATAAACAGAAAGTCTAGAAAATGCAAGTCTACGGCGCGACTTTCCGCCCAAACGTCCGAAAGAAAGGAATTGTATCCCGAACATGGGGAATACGTAGAAGCCACCGAATAAATCTTTCAATCCCCATACCAAATCCAATATGGGGGACGCAGCCGTATTGCCTTAAATCTCGTAACCACTCATATTGAGGATTGCCAAGTTTTCCTTTTTCTTTCATTCGTTCATCCAGCATCGCCAGATCATGAATCTTTTCTGCTACTCCCAATATTTCTCCAAATCCTTCGGTTGCTATTAGGTCGGCCGTTTTAGTTACCCTCGGATCGTTTGGGTTAATAACGTACGGGAAAGGTTCTACGCTGCGTGGGATACCGATTACCCAGAAAGGCTTCTGAAAATGATTTGATAAAAAGGCCTCTTCTTCTGTGCCTAAACTTTTACCAAATTCAAATTCAAATCCATTTCTCTGAAGCAGCGAAACGGCTTCAGTATAGCTAATGCGATCGTAGGGTGTATCTTTCCCAGCATCGCAAAGTATAGATCCCAAAGTTTTTAATAGTTCTCCCGCTTCTTCGCAGCAACGCTGGGTGACATCTTTTATAAGACTTTCAACAATATACATGATGTCATCCAGATTACCGAACGCAACCTCTGCTTTTAGATGCCAATATTCCATTAAATGCCTCTTGCTTTTGCTTTCTTCCCCGCGAAAGCTAGGCCCAATGTTATATACTTTCTCAAAAGCATGAACTGCGCTTTCTAAATAGAAACCTACGCACTGGGTCAAAAATATATCCTGATCGTGTACTCTTAACGGAATTGCGGATCGGTCTTCATAAAGCGGTGTTGGGGTTAATACTGGCGCAGTAATTTCAATGAAACCGTTATTGCGAAACCACTGATGTATTATCCCCATAGCTATGTGTCGAAAACGCAATATCGCCATTAATTTTTCATTGCGCAGATAGAAATGGCGATTGTTCATCAACTGCTCTTGGATCTTGGGCTCAAAAATATCAATTTCGCCACGCGGTTGCGGAAATATCTGAATTGTGGCCAAACCAATAATCTCTATGCGATCAACAGAAATCTCACGCGCTAATCCTGTTCGTATAATCTTCTTCCTCAAAACGCCCTCTACTTTAATTGATGATTCTGGGGTCACTTTTGTTGCCACATCGAAGTCACTTGGAATAACTTTTGCCCTTTCTACTACGGCCTGTATACAACCAGTAGAATCACAAATATCAAGAAATATGACCTTACCATGCTTTCTCTTTGCCTTTACCCATCCTAATAATACTATCTTAGTATCTAGATTAACTCTTTCTTTCAAATCTACTATATACAGCTCTTTCATGACGTGCCTCCTTTTATTCATTTTTTAAGAAACTATCAGAATTTTAATCCTCTATAATACTAATTTCATAAAGAATTGTCAATATTTTGTTATGGTTCATTTACCTATTTAAAATACCTATAGTATAATATAATAAACAGATTAAATCTTAATTAAAACCTATGCCTTCCAAGATTTTTTCAGCCGCTTTAATCGGCCTGGACTGCCTGCCGATTGAAGTTGAGGTTGATATGTCGCCGGGCCTGCACTGCTACAATATAGTCGGCCTGCCTGACGCGGCTATCAAAGAATCAAAGGAAAGGATTTCCTCGGCCATCAAGAATTCTGGCGCCTCGCCGCCTCATCATTCAAACAGAAGGGTCACGGTGAACCTTGCGCCGGCGGATCTGAAAAAAGAAGGGCCAAGCTACGACCTGCCCATTGCCGTGGCTTTTTTAATTGCTTCTGAACAAGTCGCGCCAAAAAATATTGACCTGGAAAAAACTTTATTTCTTGGCGAACTTTCGCTTGAGGGAAAATTGCGCCATGTCAACGGCGTTCTGGCTGCCGCGCTTATGGCCCGCGAAAAAGGCTTTGCCACTTTATTTGTTCCTCATGAGGATGCGGCCGAAGCCGCGCTGGTTGAAGGCTTGGAAATTATCGGCGCCGACACTTTAGAAAATCTTTTTTTGCATCTGGAAAAAAAACAAATAATAGAGCCAACGCCCTTAACAGACATTGCTAAATATTATATAGAAACCGATTCGCCATATGACATGGCCTATGTCAGGGGACAGGAGCATGCCAAGCGCGCTTTGGAAATTGCCGCGGCCGGCGCCCACAATCTTATAATGTCCGGGCCGCCGGGCGCCGGCAAAACTTTGCTGGCCCGGACAATGCCGACAATCCTGCCTCCCTTATCGCTGCCAGAATCGCTCCAAGTGACAAAAATTTTCAGTGTGGCTGGCCGGCTGGGAGAAAACAGACCGCTTATCACCCAGCGACCTTTCCGCAGCCCTCATCACACGGCTTCTGCTCCGGCCCTGGTCGGAGGCGGCAACCACCCAAAACCCGGCGAAATAACCCTGGCGCACCGGGGCGTTTTGTTTATGGATGAGTTTCCGGAATTTCACCGCGACGTTCTGGAAGCCCTGCGCCAGCCCCTGGAAGACGGAGTGGTGACAGTTTCCCGGGCTCAGGGAACGCTCAATTTTCCGGCCCGCTTCATTTTGGTAGCGGCCATGAATCCCTGCCCCTGCGGCAACGCTACGAATCCTTTAAAAAACTGCGTCTGCACACCGAATCAAATTTCAAAATATAAGCGCCGGATTTCCGGCCCCTTAATGGACCGCATCGATCTTCACATAGAAGTGCCGCCGCTAAAATATGAAAAGTTGGCCGGCGAAAAAGTTTCGGAAGAAAGCAGAGAGGTCAGAAAACGCGTTGAGGGCGCCAGAGAAACACAAAGAGAAAGATTTAAAGAAGAAAGTAATTCTGTCAATTCCGAAATGAGCATCCAGCAGATAAAAAAATACTGCCAGATTGATTCGACTTCCCAGCAAATCTTAAAAAACGCGGTTAACACCATGCATTTATCCGCCCGCGGCTATCACCGAGTGCTCAAACTCTCCCGCACTATTGCCGACCTCGCCGGCCAAATAAATATTCTGCCATCTCATCTGGCCGAAGCGCTGCAGTATCGGGCCAAAGAAGAAATATAAATTAAAAATTCAAAATCCAAAGTTCAAATGTCAAACTAAAAAGCCCAGAAGGGCTTTTTAGTTTTTTCTCTTTATTAGAAATTTCTCGCCTTGCCGGCCAGAGGATTGGTCGCGCCCCTGACCTCAAAATGCAGGTGGCAGCCGGTAGATCGGCCGGTGGTGCCCATCAGCATTATCAGCTGTCCTTGCACAACTTTCTCACCGGTTTCAACTAAAAGCTTTGAAGCGTGGCCATAAAGAGTGACTACGCCGTTTGGATGCTGAATCTTGATGTATTTGCCGTAGCCGCCGTTATAGCCGACGCCGTCAGAAAGAGTCACTGTGCCCCCCGCAGCCGCGTATATCGGCGTACCGCAGGTATCAGCGATATCAACTCCGTTTGAAGCGTGAATTCTGCCCCAGCTGTGGCCGGTGGTCGGAATAATCAGCCAGCCAGCCGGAATAGTTGATTCTGCGTATTTTTTGGTCGGCGTGGTATATTTGGGCGTGGCCGCTGTTGCGGGCATTCCGCCGCCCGGGATTATCAGATATTCGCCAACTCCGATCGTGCCTTCCAAAGACAAATCATTGAAAGCGATAATCTCCATTTTATCACCTTTGTATTTTTTGGCGATGGCATCCAGAGTATCGTTTTTGCCCACCTGCACCCGCACGCCGTTAATCGGCAAAATAATAAGTTCCTGGCCCGGCTTGATAATGCTGTATTCGGTCAGGCCGTTAGCCGCCAACAAAGTATCGGTGTTGATGCTAAAACTGATGGCAATTTTTTCCGGATTATCTCCTTCTTTGACGATATATTTCACGATTTCGTTTCTGAAGCCCGAAAACATGGCGTTTCCCGAAGGATTGGCCAAGGAAACAACAGAATTATTTTCAACCACCATCATGTCATAATCTTCGTATTGATCATCAGCAGTAAAATCTATCTGAGCCTGGGCAATCGGCGCCACCAGCGAACCAAATACCATAGGCCCGCCCAAAACGCCGTTGTCTGACACATTCTGCAAGGTCTGATCAATTGCGGTGCCTTCCTGAATTTCGCCCTTCACTATTTCGCCGGCCTCTTCCATGAACAGATGGGGCCTTAAGTTTTCATCTTTTGTCCATGGTGAGCCATAAAAATCAAGAGTCAAAGCCACAAACAAAATAACGGCCAACGATGCCAGCCATTTGCGCTGCCCCCATATAACGCTAAAAATCACTTGCCTGAGTGATTTATTTGGGTTTTTTTGCTCTTTGGGGAAGCTTATTTTATTCAGTTTTAGTGGTTTGGACACGGTATTTTACTCATCTATAATATCATTTTTGCCAAAGGACAGTCAAGGAAATCCTCCACAGGCATTCCACAACAATTTCACAGCAAAATTGCGCGGTTTTTAGCCATAGCAGCCGGCCTGGGCGCTGTTCGCGGCTTTCATCATATGAATGTAAACTTTTTAATTTTGCACTGCCATTTTGATTTTTTCATTTTGAATTTTTAATTTTTGCGCTATACTTAAAAAGTCTTATGCCCTATATTACCGACCAGCTTAACGAAAAACAAAAAGAGGCGGTTACCACCATTGACGGCCCTCTTTTGATAGTGGCCGGGCCGGGTTCTGGCAAAACAAAGGTTTTGACGCACCGGATAGCTTATCTTATCCAGCAGAGGGTTGCCCCGCAAAATATTTTAGCTGTTACCTTCACCAACAAGGCCGCCTCTGAAATGAAAGAAAGAGTGCAGAAATTGCTGGCGCACAACAAATTTGCCAAGCCTTCAACCCCAGCGCATCTGCCGACGCTTGGCACATTCCATTCTGTCTGCGCTCGCCTTTTAAGAAATGAAGCAACCTCGCTTGGCTACAAAAAAGACTTTGTCATTTTTGACGACAAAGATTCGCTGGCCATGATAAAAAAAGTAATGGCCGAGCTTGAGATATCAGCCGACCAATTCAAGCCCGAAACCATCGCCAATATGATCTCGCAGGCCAAAAGCGAGCTCATTGACCAAAAACTGTATCAGGAAAATTCAGCCGAAGCTTATTATCAGCAGATCGTCGCCAGAGTTTATAACGGGTATCAGGCCAGTCTCAAAAAGAATAACGCAATGGATTTTGACGACCTGATAATGCTGGCCAGCAAACTTTTTTTTGAGCAGCCGGAAATCCTGGAAAAATATCAGGACATTTTCAGATATATTCTGGTTGACGAATATCAGGACACCAATCACGCCCAGTATGTATTTATCAATCTGCTGGCCAAAAAATACCGCAACATCGGCGCTGTCGGAGATTTTGACCAGTCTATCTATGCTTTCCGGGGCGCGGATTTCCGCAATATCCTGAATTTTGAAAAAGACTATCCCGACGCCAAAATAATATATCTTGAACAAAATTATCGCTCGACAAAAAACATTCTGGCCGTGGCCCAGTCAATAATCATCAAAAACAAAAGCCGCAAGGAAAAACAGCTCTGGACAGAGAACAAAGACGGACATCCTATTATTCTGTTTGCCGCCGCAGATGAAAAAGAAGAAGGCATATTTGTCATCAGGGAAATTGACCGGCTGATCAAAGAACACAGACTTTCTTTCAAGGATTTCACGGTTCTTTATCGCACCAACGCCCAATCCCGCGCCATTGAAGAATCTTTTCTTAAATTCGGCCTGCCTTACAAGGTTGTCGGCACGGTGAAATTCTACGAAAGAAAAGAGATAAAAGATATCCTGTCTTATCTCCGGCTTTTACAGAACCCCGATGATATGCTGAGCCTTGAACGCATTGTCAATGTGCCGCCGCGGGGCCTGGGCCGGGCAACAAACATCCACGAATTGAACGCCGGCGGCGCCACGTCTTTGGCTTCGGCCACGCCAAAAAAGATGCGGGCCTGGGAAAATTTCAAAAAAATGACGGATGACCTGCGCCAAACTTCAAAAATCCTGCCGCTTTCACAAACCCTAAAACAAATCATCGGCCGCACGGAATTTGAAAAATATCTGCGCGACGGCACCGAAGAAGGGGAGATGCGCTGGGAGAACGTCAAAGAGCTTTTTACCGTTACCAAAAAATACGATGTGCTTGCACCAAAAGAGGGAATCTCCAGCCTGCTGGAAGAAGTCGCCTTGCTTTCAAATCACGATGAAGTTGAAACCAAAACAGACGTCGTCAACCTGATGACTCTGCATTGCGCCAAAGGGCTTGAATTTCCGGCTGTCTTTATCGTCGGGTGCGAAGAAGGGCTTTTCCCGCATTCCCGCTCTCTGCTGGACGCCTGGGAAATGGAAGAAGAAAGGCGTCTCTGCTATGTGGGACTGACCCGCGCCAAACAATTTCTGTATCTGTCCTGGGCGAGCCAACGAAATCTTTACGGCTCAATCCAGGTTAACCCGCCGTCGCGTTTTCTCTTTGATATCCCCAAAAACCTGATCAATTTACAGGGAGAACAAGGAGGATTGGAGGAATATGATTTTTAATAAATTTTTAATCTCTAATTTTTAATTTTATAAATAATTTCTTAATTTTTAAATGTTTAAAATTTAAGATTTGTTTAAAAATTATAAAATTTTGAATCTGTTATCTGTAAAAGATATCAAAGGCCTGTTGCAAAAATATGATGCCGCCCCTCTGAAACGCATGGGGCAGAATTTTTTAATCAACCGCGGCGTATTGGAAAAAATAATTGAGGCGGCGGATCTGGACAAAAAAGATATTGTCCTTGAAATCGGGCCGGGCTTGGGCACCTTGACCCAAGAGCTGGCCAAACGCGCCAAAAAAGTCATCGCCATAGAAAAAGACAGAAAATTCGCCCAAATCCTGAAAGAAACGCTGAAACAATATAAGAATGTGAAGATAATTCAGGGGGACGTTCTTGAATTTCCAATTTCCAATTTCCAATTTCCAATTAAATTTCAAATTTCAAATTTCAAATTTCCAAAAAAATATAAATTAATAGCAAATTTGCCCTATAATATCGCTTCGGCTGTTATCAGAAGATTCTTGGAAACAGAAAATACGCCACAGGAAATGATTGTAATGGTCCAAAAGGAAGTTGCCCAGAGAATTTGCGCCTGCCCGCCATCGCTGCGCTCAGGCGCTAGCAGGCGGGCCTCGCCCGTCCGAAGCTCCGCTAAACGTAGCGAAGGAGGGCAAACCGCCCGCATGTCTCTTTTGGCTGTTTCCGTCCAGTTTTACAGCGAACCAAAAATTATCAGCCATGTTTCAAGGGGCTCTTTCTGGCCGAGCCCAAAAGTTGATTCGGCTATATTGAAAATAGTTCCCTTTAGCGACCCTGATGCCCGAATACACCCCAATGACCCGAATGCTTTTTTCAAAATTGTTAAAGCCGGATTTTCCAGCCCGCGCAAGCAGCTGGCTGGCAATTTGAGCAAACGCTTAAAAATAGAGCGCCATATAATAGAAAGAGTGTTAAAACAAGCGGGGATTGACCCCAGCCGCCGGGCTGAAACACTGAGCATGGAAGAATGGATAAAGATAGTCAAATATCTAATTCCCAATATCTAATTTCCAACAAAATTTTAAATGCCTTAATAACTAAAAAGTCTCGCTTCGCGGGACCCGTCTAGTGGCAGGCGAACTGGATTGAAAATTAAAAATTGGTAATTGGTAATTTTATAGACATGTGGATAACTGATTGAAAATCGGTTATTTTTTTGTGGATAAATATGTAGTATAATAAAATTAACAAAAAGATGTTATCAAATAAACCCAAAAAATTCAGCGTTTTCGTGGCGGTTTTGATATTATTTTTTGGCGTTTTTTTTGGTGGCTTTTTATTTATCAAATCCAAAAGCGGCTCTGCCAGCATCAGCGGCCAGATAAGCTATCTTCTTGGCAGCAATACAAATTCAATCGCGCAGG
Source organism: Candidatus Portnoybacteria bacterium RBG_19FT_COMBO_36_7 (assembly GCA_001819495.1). GTDB lineage: Bacteria > Patescibacteriota > Minisyncoccia > Portnoybacterales > GWB1-42-6 > CG1-02-40-82. Next base: position 41,049 of record MHMW01000028.1, read on the forward strand.
ATAAAAATCTTGATTCTGACAGCGACGGCCTGCCCGACTGGCAGGAAAAAATCTACAAGACCGACCCCAAAAAAGCGGACACTGACGGCGACGGCTACATGGACGGCGAAGAAGTGGCTTCCGGATACGACCCGACCAAAAAAGCGCCCAATGACGCCTTGCCCGGCACAGACGCAAGCAAAGCGCGGCCCATGCCAAAAAACCTGACCAAGGCCTTAAGCCAAAAGCTTGGCCAGGCAATTTTGAGCGGCAAAATTGCTTCTTTTAACAAAGAAACTGGCCAGCCCTTGACCGCCAAAGAAATCCAAAGCGAAGAAGGACTGAAACAATTGATTGAAGAAGCTTCCAGCCAAATGACAGCCGATTTCTCGCTTCCCGACATTCCGAATAAAGAAATAAAAATTTCAATCAGAATCAACGAAAAAGAAACACTGGCTTATCTGGATAATCTCGGCCAATGCCTTCATGAAATGCCAAAAAAACCTGAATCGGAACTGCAATTTCTTTACGAAGCAGTCAAGAGCCGCAATTTTTCCAAAGTTAAAGAAATCAGCGGCCTTTATGAAGATACTTATAATAAATTAAAGCAGGTAACCGTGCCGCCCAATATGGTTTCGGTGCATAAAAGAATTCTGGGTGTTCTCTGGGCAACCAATAATATTTACAAGGCGGTTATTAACATTGACCAAGATCCACTCAAAACAACTATCGCTTTTATGAGCTATGAAAACATAGCCAAAAAAACAGAAAAATTAATCCTGGACATGATAAAGGAAAGAGCAAAGTTTTTCTAAAAATAAATTATCATTCAGCCATAAATGATGAAATTTCCAAATAATCACAAAAAATCCATTGCCGCTTTCCTGATTTTATTTGCGCTCCTGGCGCTGGCCGGCGGCCTTCTTATTCCCCAAAAACCGGCCAAAGCGCTCAACGCCACATTAGTGCAGCAGATTATTCAATTTATAATGGATAAGGTAAGCTGGGCAAAGGATTACGCAAAACAGCTGGAGCAGGAACTCTCGCTTAGCACAGTTGAAGAAATACAGGAGTGGTTTAAAGACGACACTCTTGAGCGCCGCGACCAGAGAGAATCATGGAATGAGGAAAGAAAAGAGCTGCTTGATGAACTGGTCAATGACGTGCTGGACAATATGAAAGATATGGGAGACGGTGAACCGGCTTTTGTTGATCCATGGGCAGATTATCTCCAGGAAAAAACCCAAAAATATTTTGATGATTTTGTTGAAAACGAATTAGAACAGGCCGAAATATGCGAAACTTTTGAATCAGAGATCAAGGAATCGATTAAGGCCGGCAACGAACCATCTTATACGGAGCAGGCGGCATCTAAAATAAGCAATCCTCAGGCGCTGTTGGATGGCGGCAGCCAGACTTTTTGGGACGATTATCTTGCAATGATTATGCCTTCGGGTAATCCTTTTGGTTCTTATATGATCGCCTCGGACGCAAAATTAGAACAAGAAGGCCTTGGCTATACAGCTGAAATATTTAAATTAACTGCCAACCAGGGTTTCCGCGGCACAGAAGAAACACCCGGCATAATCCAATCCTATGCGGCCCAGCGGGCCAGCATGATGGACCTTGATTATCTCCTAAATTCTGACGAGCTTGAAACATATTTTGGCTCGGTGGCTGACGCTTTCATCAACCGGATTTTCAGCGAGGGTTTAGAAGAAATGGAAACAGACGAATATGAACAGACCGAGCCGCCGCCTGATTATCCTCCTCAGGTAGACCCTGAAAAAGAAACCGTAACCTCTGTTGAATCTGATATCCCGCTTAAAAATGCTCTTGACCAAGCTCTAAAAGAAGCTATGACTCAGCTTGAAGATCTGCTTAGCGTGCAGCAGGAGAATTTAGAAGTGCTTCAATCAATTCAAGCTCTTCAAATTGAATGCGGCATCTCCACGCAAAACTCAACTGAAGAGATTAATTATATTAACGGGGCAATTGCCGAAACACAAAATATTATAGACTCAATCCAGCAGGCAATTGATGATTTTAATGCTTTAATCCCAATAATGGAAGATGTCTTGGATGCCTACGAATCAGGCGATCAAGATGCAATAGACTCGGCCTTAGCCGCTTATAACCAAGCTTATCCAGTCCTGATTTCAGACGTCAACCAGATTACCGGCGAATCATCCGACGACTTCGCCAGCATGATTGAAAATCTTGGCAATTTTATAAGCGATACTATGGATCAATTAAATATATATCTGGAACGCCTCGGCACTGAATCGGGCTCCATCTGCAGAGTTAATCTATATCTCAATAATCTTTATGCGTGGCTCCAATGCCTCAACGTCTGCTGCGCTGATATGTGTGATCCGGGGTTTATATTTTAATCGTTAAAACCGAACATCTGAAAAACTTTTTCAAGAAAAACAGAAAAACTCTCTTATTGGCTACTCTAACGGTTATAGCAGTGTCCGCTTTTTTTGTTTTTATCCCAACGCAAACAAAGGCCCAAGACGACGGAGGATCGACCACACCACAACTAGATGAATACGGACAACCAATACCAGAGAAAACTTTCGAACAAACCACAGGGACAACTCCGGAAGCAGCAAAAGCAGCAGGCACAGAAGCTGGCAAAAAAGCTAAAGCCAATGGCGGATTGTGGAGCTGGATAGGCAATATGACTTTTAAGGTCGTCTTTAAACTTATAGACGGGATTCTTCAGGTTGTTTTAACTATTTTTGGCTGGATTCTTTATTTAGCCGCTGCTTTTCTTGATTTTGTATTAAATAGCAATCAGCTTAACAAGTTTACCAACGCAGAAATTGTCAAAGTCGGCTGGAAAATTTCCAGAGATACGGCCAATATGTTCTTTGCCCTGATTCTGCTCATCATTTCTTTTGCCACTATCTTGCGCATAGAAAGCTACGGCATCAAACAAGTTCTGCCCCGCCTCATCATCGCCGCTCTTTTGATAAATTTCAGTCTAACTATTGCTGGCGTGATTGTTGATTTTTCGCAGGTTTTGACAAAACATTTTATTAATATGGGCGTATCGGGAACCAATGGCCAGAGTATCGGCACCACATTAGCTGACAAGATGAAAGTTACCCAAGGCGTTCTTAGAAATGCCGAGGAATCCGGTGCCCCACCAATAAACGAAGGGCTAGACGCTCTTGCCGCAGCTGCTATCGGGCTTTTTGCCGGTATTATTGTCATCTTAATAGCAGCTTTCACTATCTTTGCGGCCGCTATTTTCCTTATGATACGTTATATTGCCCTCCTTTTCCTGCTTATATTGGCGCCTCTGGCCTGGTTCTTTTATATCGTGCCCGCCACCAGAAACTACTGGAGTATGTGGTGGAGCACTTTTCTCAAATGGGTTTTTTTCGCGCCTGCTTACGCTTTTTTCCTTTATCTCTCTTTAGAAATAATCAAAAGCGATCTCATGAAAAACATAGGAGTAGATTCCAATACTGTTGCGGCCGCAAAGGGATTTGGCCGATATACCCTCCCCACAATAGTTAATTTTATAGTTATCATCGGATTCCTACTTGGCTCTCTCATTGTCGCGCAAAAATTGGGGGTGATGGGCGCAGGAGCGGCTATGTCCATGGTTAAAAGGTCCGGCAAGAGCGTGGGCAAATTTGCCGCCAGAAAAGGCACCGGTTATGACAAGTGGGCTCCGGCAGCAACTCGTCTATCCGGAGCGACCCTCGCCAAAATTCCTGGCTTTAAAAATTTAGGGAAGTCTCTCCAAGGCAGAGCAATCCAAATGAAAGAAAAAAGGCTTGAAACTCCGCAAAACAAAGCACTACAGAAATATTATAATTCTCTGTCACCAAGTGATCAGCTGGCGGAAATGAATAGAGCCAATGGCCAAGCTAAACTTATTGCCACTCAGGCAGCTCAATCCAGCGGCGCATTAAACACCGCCTCTACGGCTGATCTAAAAACAGCGGCGAATACCTTTAGACAATTTGGCAAAGATAAAGAAGCGCGCGACCTTGAGAATAAACGGCCGGAGATTTCTGTAAATGTAGATTCGGCTATTAAAAAGATATCCGAAGAAGGCAATCTTAATTCAATACATGCTCAATCTTTGGATAACCATGAAGTGGTTGAGGCCATTGTAAAATATAATGGGCCGGCAGCAATAGAAGCCCTTCGGAATAAATCCAAACAACACGAAGACAAACTTGTCCCAACGCTTGAAAAACTTGCCAAGACTCATCCAACAGATGACAAAATTCAGTTTGCATATGCGTCTCAGTCTGGCGATGTGTCAAGAATGACTACTGCCCAAAAAGAAGAATGGGCGTCAAAAGCCGGACCGGCAGGACTCTCACGAATGAAAATTACAAATGTTTTAGATATAGCGCCTATAGCGGCAAATATACCGCCGAATACTCTACGTAAAATCGTCCAGGAAATGAAAGATCCTACCACTATAAAAATGATTGTAAATCATGTTATCAGCAATACAAGCACCAAAGCAAATAAAGCCGCCAGTGCCGATCCTTTTATAGCTAACCAGATTTAAAAACTATGCCAGATGATTTTCTTCAAAAAGTAAACTTGTTGCCTCAAGCTGTCAAAGACGTTATTTTTTCAAATTTGCCAGCTTCAGAAAATTATAAGGCTGCCACCAGTTACGGAATTAATGATGCAAGGCTAAATATAATTGCAAAGATAATCGGCCTTGTATTTGTCAAGGACGTTCCATTAGAAAAACTGCCAGATGCTTTTCAAAAAAATCTGCAAGTAGAAGAATCAATTGCAACAGGTTTAGCTTTATCTATAACAAAATCTGTTTTCTTGCCATTAAAAGATTTTTTTACTGACGTCGAAAGCTTAACTATCGCCTGGTCGCCAAAAGCCGCTCCGCCAACTTTCCCGCCCCAGTCATTGGGAATTGAGACAGAAGAGAAACCGACCCAAGCTGATGCTCAAGGACAAGCTCAGGTTACTGCCGGACCAGAAACAGAATACCATCGGACAATTGCATCGGCTCTTGCTAAAAATGAAGACGCATTATCAAAACAGATCATCACCACCAATCCGATAAAGTTTGCCGATTCGGAAATGCTAAAATTCCCTTCGGTCAAAAATTGGCTGGCCGACTACCTAAAATACAGAAGTAATTTTCCAGACCAGGAATATTCCTTAATCAGAGCCAAGTATATCAACGATACCCCGAATACCAAAGGTTTGAGCGAAAAGGAACGCCTGATACTTGCTCAGATATTAAGATCGCATGACGAATTTACCGCTCTGCCTTTTTCTCAACAAACCGGCTTATTGCTTATAGACAAATTAGAATTGCCGATAAACGCGCCGCCAAAACAGCCGCCAGCTGCTCCCGCGCCACAACCGGCAACTCAGGCACCTCCAAGAATCCCTGTTCAGCAATCGGCTGCACCAGCACCGATTATACCGACCTATCCCGCGACACCCGCACCGCCCAGCGCTTTGCCGGCTAGCCAACCTCCCAAACCTGCTGCCGCACAAACTGCACCTCCGTCCCAGCCGCAAAAACAAGATACTTATCGGGAACAAGTCAGTTCGCAAGATATGGCCGGGCCGCAGCCTGCGCCAAAACCGGTGCCAAAGCTTAACGGAAATGTCATCAATCTGAAAGATATCTCATCCTGGCAACAATAGGTATTTTTGATTTTGATATGTCATTCTGATCTTTGAATTTTGATATTTGATAAAATATTTATGCAATTCAACGTCCCCCAGTTTTTGAATATTGAAGACAAAGTCATCGGTCCTTTTACTTTAAAACAATTCGGCTATCTGGCCGGCGCAGGCGGAGTAATTTTTTTGATATATACGGCAGTGCCAAATTTATTTCTTTTTATTTTGCTTTCAATTCCCGTTTTTACCTTTGCTGTGGCGCTGGCATTTTTAAAAATCAACGGCCGGCCTTTTATAAACATCATCATCTCTTTTATCATTTATACAGGCAAGCCCAAACTTTTTATCTGGAGAAAGAAGTGAGAACAGCGATCCTAATTTACAAATTACATCCGAATGCTCCGAATACATAAAAAGGTGCTGCATGCAGAAATATCTTACGAGCTGACAGGAATTTTATTTAAACTTCACAGAACATTAGGCCGTTTCTGCCGAGAAAGACAATATTGCGATAAACTAGAAGAATTATTAAAAGAAAACAGATTTGAATATAAGCGTGAATATGAAATTAGCAAATTAAAAAATAGTATTCAGGGCGATAAGACAGACTTTTTAATTGAAAACAAGATTATCCTTGATATCAAAGCGAAGAAATTTATAACAAAAGAGGACTATTTGCAAATGCAACGATATTTGCAGTGTTCAGAATTAGAATTAGGACTAATTGTTAATTTTCGCAATACATATTTAAAACCAAAAAGGATATTGAATACAAAATTATATTCGGATAATTCGGATGCCCATTCGGATTATTCGGATCGCTTTAACAGATGAACGGATCCTCAAAACAAAAATCAAGCGTCCTGAAAAAAATTCCCATTGCCGATATCAAAGACAATGTGGTTATAATGAAAGACACCTCGCTAAGAGGCGTTTTAATGACAAATTCGCTCAATTTTTCTTTAAAATCAACCGAGGAACAGGACGCTATCACATACCGATATCAGGATTTCTTAAATTCGCTTGATTTTCCGCTCCAGATACTGATTGTCACCAGAAAATTTGACGTTTCCGATTATCTGGTCATGCTGGAAAAAAAGCGCAACGAGCAGGATAATGAACTTTTAAAAATCCAGGTTTCCGAATACATTGATTTTATCAAAGGACTGACCCAGTTGGTCAATATCATGAGCACCTATTTTTATCTTGTTGTGCCTTTCTCTCCAAGCGAAGAGGCAAAAAAGAAAGCAGAGGGAAAGGGGATATCGGGCAATATCACCGGCCTTTTCTCGGGATTTGGCAAAAAAGACGCCCAGCAGAAAATCCAGAGCTATGACGAACTGCGAACCGGCCTCTGGCAGAGAATGGAGTATATTTCTTCAGGCCTTTCGGCCATCGGCCTAAAAACCGTCACCTTAAACAACGAGGAATTGCTTGAGCTTTATTATCGGATGTATAACCCTGATGCCAAAGAAAAGCCGAAAATAGAGACGGAACAACCAATTCCCAATTCCTAATTTCCAATTTCCAATAAAAATCCCAATGCCAAATGAAAAAAGAATTTATGACTTGGAGGAAAGAACAGCTAAATTTGGAGAAAACATCATAGAATTTGCCAAAAAAATACCTAAAACTCCCATAACTATTCCCTTAATAAGTCAACTAGTCAGATCAGGAACGAGCATCGGCTCCAATTATTGCGAAGCGGACTGCGCAGAATCACGAAAAGACTTTGAACATAAACTGGGGATATCTAAAAAAGAAGCAAAGGAATCCAAGCACTGGTTAAGAATGGTGGCAAAAGCAGTCCCGGAACTAAAGGAATACGCCAAAACTCTCTGGAAAGAATCTAATGAGCTTCAATTAATATTTATTTCAATAATTAAAAAATCTAAAATCAATAAAAATAAATTTGAAATTTAGAAATTAGACATTTTATTGGTAATTATTAATTGGATATTAGAAATTTTTTATGGATTTGCCATTTTTTTCAAAAAAACCGAAAGCCAAAAAGGACGATAAAGAAGAAGAACGGGATATTATCCAGCAGGTGGCTGATCTGGTTGCCCCGCCGGCCTTGCAGATAAGCTCCAATCATCTGCAGATCGGCGGAAAATTCTGCCGCGTCCTTTTTGTCTTCACTTATCCAAGGCACCTGGTCACCAATTGGTTCTCTCCGATCTTAACCCTTGATAAAGAAATGAATGTTTCCATGTTCATCCATCCGGCCGACACCAATGTGGTCTTAAATCAGCTCAGAAAAAAAGTGACTCAGGTCCAGTCGCAGATATCCATAGAAGAGGAGAAGGGCAAAGTCAGAAATCCGGTTTTGGAAACTGCCCTTCATGACATGGAAGGATTAAGAGACGTCCTCCAGCAGGGGACCGAAAAGTTCTTTTATTTTGGCATCTATCTGGCTCTTTTTGGCAATTCCTTAAAAGAGATAGACGAAGTTGAAAACGAAATCCGTTCTTCCCTTGAATCAAAGCTTGTTTATGCCAAGCCGGCTTCTTTCCAGCAGGAGGCAGCTTTTTATTCCATTCTGCCCTTAGCCAAAGACGAGCTATATATCAACAGCCCTTTAAATACTTCTCCCATCTCAAGCACCTTTCCTTTTGTTTCCTCTGACCTTTCACATAATAAAGGCATCCTCTATGGCATCAACCGCCACAACAACAGCCTGGTGCTTTTTGACCGATTTTCAATGGAGAACGCCAATTCGGTCATCTTTGCCAAATCGGGCGCCGGCAAAAGCTACACTGTCAAGCTGGAGGTCCTGCGCTCGCTCATGCTTGGCACAGACGTAATTGCCATTGACCCGGAAAACGAATATCAGTATTTAACCGAAACTGTCGGCGGCTCCTACATCAAAATTTCCATTAATTCGCCCAATCATATCAACCCTTTTGATCTGCCCATGCCGGCCAGGGACGACCGGCCGGCCGATCTTCTGCGCACAAACATCATTAATCTGGTCGGGCTGCTGCGCATCATGCTTGGCGGGCTGACTCCTCAGGAAGACGCAGTGCTTGACAAAGCGCTTTCGGAAACCTACGCTTCCCGCGACATCACGCCCGAATCCGATTTCACAAAAGTGACCCCTCCTTTGATGGGCGACTTAAAAACTGTTCTGGAAAACATGGAAGGCGGACTGGCCATTGCCCAGCGCCTGGAAAAATACACCACCGGCTCCTACGCGGGCTTTTTCAACCAGCCCACAAACATCGCCATCAAGAACAAAATGGTTACTTTTTCCATCCGTGACATGGAAGAAGAATTGCGGCCGGTAGCCATGTATGTTGTTCTGCATTATATCTGGAATTTAATCCGCGCCCAGCTCAAAAAGAGAATTCTGGTGGTTGACGAAGCCTGGGTGATGATGAAAAACGAAGACGCCGCTTCTTTTATGTTTGGCATTGCCAAGAGATGCCGCAAATATTTCCTGGGGCTGACGACAATCACCCAGGACGTGGCTGATTTTATGACTTCGCCCTACGGCAAGCCGATTGTCAGCAATTCATCAATTCAGTTATTGATGAAACAGTCGCCGTCCACGATAGAAATCATCAAACAGACCTTTAACCTGACCGACCAGGAAAAATATCTGCTGCTTGAGTGCAATGTCGGAGAGGGAATATTTTTTGCCGGATTAAAACACGTTGCCATCAAAGTTGTCGCTTCGTATTCCGAAGACCAGGTAATTACTTCTGACCCGGCCCAGCTTTTGGAAATTGAAAAAGCTAAAACAGAACTATCTGAACAGGAAGCAGTCCAGAAACAGCAAAAAGACAAGCCCTTAACCAACGAACCAGCTTAGAATAATTTCCAATTACCAATAACCAATTTCCAATAAAGTCCCGCTTTGCGGGACTGGATTAGAAATTAGAAATTTTAAGATATGGCGACTGCCGAAGAATTATACGAACAACAATTTAACCAAGACAGAGCGCGGCAGGAAGCAATGGCAGCCGAGCAACAGCTCAAGGCAAGCGGCAGAAGCGAGCCGGCGTCTTTTCCCTGGCTGATGCTTTGTGTGGCGATAATTTTTGACCTCGTTGGTTTTATCCCTATTCTTAATATTTTTACCGATATACTTGCCTGTCTAATTCTTTGGCTCTGGAAACATTCCTATAATTCAAAGACCAATCCGCTAATAGACATTGTGGCCGCAAAAATCGTGGATTTTCTATGTTTGGGATTTTTGCCTTCCAGCACCTTTACTGTTGTTTATTCCTATATCAAAAAGAAAGCTGCCTCCAAGGCAAATTCGGCAGTCGGAGGCAGATTTTTAGCAAAATTAGCAACATAACATAATCAAAATGAAAAAAATTATTATACCAATTTTTTTAATTTTATTTTTTCTGCTGGTTCTGCCTCTCGTTGCCTCGGCCATTGAATATCCTTTTGGTAATATGAGCCAAGATCCCTCACCCTGCGAATATGTCAGCGTTCTTTTTGTCTGGGGCCTAGGGATTGTCGGCGCGGTGGCTGTGACTGCAATCGCTTACGGCGGCTTCAGATATATGGTCGGCCAGGTGCAGGAAGGCAAAGAAATAATTTATTCAGCGTTGCTCGGCCTATTGCTTCTGATGGCTTCTTGGCTGATTTTATACACTATCAATCCTGATCTGGCAACGCTGAAATGCGATACCGCAAAGACAGCTAGCGGGACACCTACAGGCACGCCCAGCGGGACGCCAAGCTCACCAACTCCCAGCACACCAAGCGGGACAACTTCTGGAAACACCCTTTCAGAGCAAGCCGCCAGAGATCAATTAACGGCCGCCAACATCGGTGTTAAAAGCGATTGCCCTGTTGGACAGTCTTCAAATTGTGTTGATCTTGAAGGAATGAAACAAGAGACAATAGACGAAATAAAGTCAATTGCGAATCAAGCTGGCACCTCTAATGTTTATGTTACGGCCGGAACAGAAGGATGCGGCACAGTCCATTCTACCGGCTCAAAAAGCCACTGCACAGGCGATAAATTTGACCTAAGAATAGACCCTGAGCTTAATAGCTATATTGAAAACAATTACACCAATATCGGAACCCGCAGCGACGGAGCACAACAATACAGAGCCCCTTCGGGAGCAATTTATGCAAAAGAAGGCGACCACTGGGATGTTGTTCGCGCTTGATAAAAATTATTTTTAAAATGACCAAAAAAAAGTTTTTCATCATAATTTTGGTCCTTTTTCTTTTAACCAGCGGAGCGCTGGTTGTTTATAATTTCTTTTTGAAAAACGGAAACGCGCCGGCCGAAAATGAAACTGGTTTTCCGGAAAACGAGCTTAACCTGAAAATTACAGCCATCAGCCATGAAAAAGTTCTTGCGCCTGCCATCGGCGAGGACAACAAAACCATAAAATATTATCTTGAAGACAGCGGCCGGGTTTCTTCTTTGGCTTTTGACGGCTCTAACGAGGAATCTATCTCCGGAAACAGTCTCCCGGGCTTGTCCGAAGTTATCTGGTCGCCTGACAGAAAAAAAGTCATCGGAATATTTTCCACCATCACGCCCAAAAAATATTTCTATGACTATCGGACAAAAAAATCGATTTTATTGAACGAAAGCATAAAATCAATCGCCTGGGCGCCTTCCAGCGAAAAAATAGCTTATCAATACGAAACATCTGACGGCCTTTATAACAATATCGGCGTTGCCGATCCTGACGGAACCAGCTGGCGCGCTGTTTTTCAGACCCGCCTGACCGATCTGGTCGTTGCTTGGCCTGCCGCCGATAAAATCTGTTTTTTTAACAAACCAAGCAGTCAGACCGCAGGATCTCTGTTTGCCATTGACCCGGATTCAGGCGCCTTTACAAAAATTCTGTCTGACTTATACGGCCTTGACATAAAATGGTCGCCTGACGGCCAAAAAATGGTATATCAGACCACAGACCAAAACGGCAAAAATCTGAAATTATACGTTGCTTATTCTGACGGCAGCCAGCAAAAAGAGATGCCGGTCCAGACACTGGCTGAAAAATGCGCCTGGTCTTTTGATAATCAGTCCATCTATTGCGCTGTGCCTCAGCAATTTTCCCAGTATGCGATCTGGCCGGATGATTATAACTTTAACCGCGTCTCTCTCATCGACGATTTTTACATCATAAATACGGCTTCGCTGGCCAAAACAAAAATTGCCGGCTCTGATACCGCGCAATCATTTGACGCCCAAAACCTGATTTTGGCGCCGGGCAACGATTATCTTTTATTTATCAACAGAAAAAACAGACTGCTCTATAATATAGAACTTGATTTCTAATAACTTAACCTGTCTGCATTTTTTTTACGGCCCCCAAAGAAACTGCCAAAGCCAAAACCAGCCAAAAGACGACCGCCAGGTCGTTTTTAAAATAGGTCGTGTCAATTAAGCCATGCAGCAGAATATAGATCATCAGTGCTGCCAAAATAAGCAAAAGTTGACCGCGGGCATGGATTGCGTTTTCGCCGCGAGGACTGTTTGAACCCAGCCCTTCGCCAAGGGCTGGGCGAGTTCCGCAGCAAGAAAATGCAGTCCATGCCCGCGTTATATATATAAAAAATACTATTATCAACCATAAAAATCCGATCAATCCAATCAGCCCAGTCTGCAGCCAAAATGCCAAAAAAAGATTGTGCGGCTGGGGTGATGACCATTCCAAATAGGGGACGGAAAATCTGCTTTGGTATTTTAAATAATATTCCTGAAACATGCCCGGCCCGATGCCAAAAACAAAATGGTCTTTGCCTATTGCCCAGGCGGCCCGCCAGATCATGAGTCTTGATTGCCAGGAAGAACGGGGGGAATGCAGAAAATTATCCAGTTTCTCGCTTTTTGATTGAGAAACAAATAAAATACCGACAAGAAGCAAAAACAACAAACCGCACACAGCCAACATCCTTTTTTTATTTTTTGCCCTGCCAAACAGCCAAAATACAATTGCGGCAAGCAAGGCAATCCAAGCCGCGTAAGAAAATGTCAAAAAAAGAGCCGCAGCATCAACCGCTAAAGCAGCCAGCCAAAGCGGCTTTTCTTTTTTTTCGGCCAAACCAATCATTGCCAAAGCGGTAAAAAAACCGGGCGCCAGCGCCATGGCCAAGTGATTGGGAGAAAGAAAAAATGCCGCCAGCCTTCTGTCAAAAGTGATTTCTCCTGATAAAAAATAAATAAGCCCGACTACGCCTATCAGGCCGCCAGAAATTGCCAGCCAGCAAAATATTTTTTTAATTTGCGCTTCGTTTTTTATTTCTGCGACAACCATCAAAGCAAAAATCAGGGGCACAACAAACCAGCTTTTTAAAATTCCGGCAGAAACTTCTAAGTTTTGGGAAAGCAGAGTTGATAAAATTGCCCCGTTTAAAATAAGCAGGGCTGGCAAAGAAAACTTTCTAATTTCAAAAAATTCAACAGCCCGATATCGTTTATTGGCCAGCCATAACAAGAACAGCAACCCGATCATTATCTCCAGAACATTCATCGGGATAAAAAAGATTTTTATCTTAAAAAGATATAACGGCAGCAAAAAAACGGTTAAGTATATTCTATTCTCAAACTTTTTCTGAGCCAGCCATAAAAATCCGGCCAAAAAAATGACCAGCCCCGCTATTTCATAAATTGAATCAAGCCAGATGCTCATTTGAGGTACTAGAAATTCGACTTGAAATTAATCTTGTCTGATTAAATTTAAGTCTTTTTTCAACGCCAAGTAGATGCTATACCCGACTATTTTTGTCAACCACCGAGGCGGGCGACTGTAGAATTTTCACTGCCTGGCAGGTTTTAAATTTACGCTGATAAGCGCCAATACTATCATAAGACATGCCAAAATCGCCGGGTTAAAAATAGATGTTTCAAAAAATGAATGAACGGCAAAATAAGCAAGCGACCCGGCCAGCCCGATCTTCAAAAAAGTTTTGCTGTCCGGCGCTGCCCGGTCTTTTTTCAAAGAAACAGCCAGCTGGCAAAAACTTCCGCTAAGCAAAAATAGCCAGGCGGCTAAGCCAAAAATTCCGGTCTCAGCCGCGATATCCAAATAAAGATTATGACTGGTAATAGGATTGCGATAGACGGCCAAAGGATCCACGGCTCTGGAATAATTTCCCAGGCCCTTGCCAAAAACCGGATTATCCAAAAAGACCAGTATTGATTGTTTCCATATCTGAAGACGGCCAAGGGAAGAACCCTCCGACAACAGAAAGCTGGAAATAAAACGACTGACTATAGGAACGGCAAAAATCAACAAAATCAGCAGGGATAATACCGAACCGGTTAAAATTACTGATTTTTTCTTCCTGTCCAAAAAAGTCCAAGAATAAAACAGGATCACAGTTATTGAAAAAAACAGCCCCAGATAGCCTCCCCGCGAAAATGTCAGCAGCAGCACCGCCAGCATTATAACAGTACAGGCAACTAAAAAATAGCCTGTTTTTTTTGCATAAATAACCTTGACTATGGCCAGCGGCAAAACCAGTCCTAAAAAAAATGCCATCATATGAGGATCGGGAAACAAGCCAAATGCCCGCATGAGAGTACCCCCGCCGACACTGACGAACCAGCTGGGATTCTGGACGACCAGCCCTGAAAATGAACCGCCCCAAAAAATCGGGCCGATGGTGCCCGAATACAGCCTGATTAAAGCCGGGAAACCGACAAAAAATTGGCTGAAAAATTGAGTAAGCCCGATAACCGAAGAAATAAAAGCTCCCAGGATTAAAGTGTTAATTATTTTTTGATAATATATTTTTTTGCAAGCCAAACCCGCTATAAAAAAATAAAGAGGAAAAATGGATAAAAAAACAGCCAGCTTCCTTATTCCCCAGCCAAGTTCGCTTGCAAACGCAAGAGAAGCCGCGCTAATTGTTGCAATAGCGATCAAGCCGAATCCCTGAAAACTGGATATAAGGAGTTTTTTCTTTAGAAAGGCGGCTGCCGCCAGCCAGATTAAAAAAAATGCCGGGATAATAATCCTGACCGAAGCCAAATCAATATCGGCACTGACATTAAGCGCGATGCCAAAAGGAATATATAAAATTATAAGAAGGGCACAGAAACCCAAAATTCGCCAGATTTTCTTCTGGTTGCCGGATTCTTGATTGCTCAAAGAAAAAACACTCTCTGAGCGGCTCATGTTTGTCTTCTGGTCAAAGCCCATAGTTCATTTGGCGAGACAGCTCGAAACACTAGCAGAAGCGGGAAATAAATCAAAAGGGCAATAACCAGCAAAATAAAAATATTGAGGTCTCTGGCAAAATAAAGAACCGATGACATGATGGCGGCAGACAGAAATATCTTGGCCAAAATTCTGAATTTCGGAATGTAGTTAGCGGTTTTTTTGATAACAACCAGCATAAGAACTGTGACGAACGCCTCGGTAAAAAGGGTTGAGCTGGCCGCTCCCCAGTAAGAAAATCTCGGAATAAGAATCAGATTTATGCTAAAATTCACCACCGCCCCAATGGCGTAAATTTTGGCCAATGCTTTTTGTTTTTCAAGGGCAATAATCATATTTGAGAACAGACTGCCTAAAAAAATAATAGCCGTGGCAAAAATCAGAATATTCAAAACACCGGCTGCCTCTCCAAATTGCGCTCCGGCAATAAGCGCAATAATAGGGTCTGATAAGACTATCCCTCCCAAAGCCATGGGCACGGCAAAAATTAGCATTATATCCAGGCCACGCTGAGAAACCTTTTTAAATTCCGCCTGATTTGACAAAGCGAATTTTGATAAAAGAGGCATTAGCAGCCCGACAAAAAGCGCCGGGAAAAATATCATACTTTCCAGAATCTTATAGGCCACACCATAAATGCCGACATCCCCGGCCGGTTTCATTATTGATAGCATGAGCGTATCCAGCTTAAAATAAATCATGACAAAAATGGCAGAGATGGCCAGCGGGAAGCTTTCTTTCATTATCCTGCGCCAATAGCTCAGGTTCCAGCGGATCTTAACTGCGGTATATTTCTGAACAAAGACATAGATTAATAAAAAATTAGCGAAACTGCCAAGGCTTGTGGCCAGAATTATGTTAAAAAAGCCCATGTTTTTGAAAATAAAAAATCCGACAAAACCCATTTGAACTATCCGGCCGGCCAGCTCGCCGATTGCCACTTTTTCCATTTTCAGATATTTCTGGAATACCGTCACCAAAACCTGGGTGTTGGACAGAGACCAGAAACCAAAAGAGGCCATAGCAATGCCAATTTTTGTTTCCGTGCTGTAAGGGAAAAACCAGGCAACAGCCGGCGCCAAGGCAAATATAAAAAGGCCGCTGAAGAATCTGAAAGAAAATGCCTGGCTGACGATTTCAGATTCAGCTGCCCCTTCTTTTGAGATCTCGCGCAGGGTTATTGAATAGAGCCCCAGATCCGCCAGTACGGAAAAGATATACAAAAAAGCCATGACGATGCTGTAATTTCCGAAATTGTCCTGACCCAGATACCTGGTCACCAAACCGAGAGTGAACAGAGCGATTGCCGTGCCCGATATCCGCGAAACAGCAGAAATAATTGTATTATAGGCAATTTTTTTAGCCAGCATGGCTCAAAAGGCCGGCGGACAACAGTGTTTTTTTAAGCATCGCTGCCGGGCCTGATTACAACTCTTCGCGACTGCCCCTCTCCCTCACTTTCGGTTCTCACCCCCTCAATGTCTTTGAGCGCCAGATGAATAATTCTCCGCTCATATGAACTCATCGGCTCCAATACCTTAACATGCCCTTCGCTCGTCACCTGCCTGGCTAATGATAATGCCATTTCTTTCAAAAGTGATATTCTGTTCCCTTTGTAATTATTAACGTCAACTATAAAATTTATCGGGCCGATTCCCAGCTTCTTGTTGGCGACAACTCTTAAAATATGCTGTAGGGCCAATAAATTTTCGCCGCCCTGGCCAATGAGCAGACCTGCTTCTTCGCTCTGAAGAGAAACCATCAAACACTCTTGCTGGCTGGCGTCAATCTCAACAGCCGCTCCAAAATCCATTTTTAATAAAGTCTCTTCTGTTAATTCTTTTAATTTTTCTTTAAGATTGTTGTCCATTTTTTAACCCATGCCAAAAAATTTTAAGCCTTCTGGTCTTTGAGCTGCTTGGTGCGCGGATTTAAAACGAAATACTGCTGGACAATGCCAAAAATGGTGGTCGCCAGCCAATAAAGAGCCAGCCCGGCCGGCAGGGAAGCGGCGATAAAAATCGTAAATATAGGAAACAGATATACCATCTGTTTGCTCATCGCGCTGGCAAAATCATTTCCGCCCGAAGAAGAGCTCGTTTGAGGCGTTATCATTTTTGATTGGATGAATTGCGCGATACCGGCCAAAACCGCCAGTATGATATTTTTTTGGGACAAATCAAGAATGCCCAAAAACATATTGTTGATTACTTCGGGGCGAGCAACAAAACTATAAAGCCTGACAAAATTTTCCTCGTTAAGACCGGCTCTCAACACGCTGAAAAGTCCCCAAAGAACAGGCAACTGTACCAAGATTGGCAGACAGCCAGAAGCCGGATTAATTTTATGCTCTTTATACAAATCCATCATAGCCCGGCCCTGTTTTTCTTTGTCGTCTTTATATTTTTGCTGAATTTCCTTTATCTTGGGCTGAATCAACTGCATCTTCTTCTGTGACTTTATCGCTTTCTGGTTGAGGGGATAAAGAACAATCCTGATGATAATTGTTAAAACAATGATGGCGATACCCAGGTCATGCCCGGGAATAACGTTATATAAAAAAATCAAACCGTTAAGAAGCGGCTTATATATGACTTCATTATATAATAAACTAAAAATATTCATCTGGTATCAGACTGTCTTAAAACTTTTAAGGCACGGGGTCCCATCCTCCGTGACTAAACGGATGGCATCGAACAATCCTTTTTAACCCTAGCAGGCCGCCTTTTAACATACCAAATTTTTTTGTCGCCTGCAAGAAATACTGGGAGCAAGTCGGGTAGAAACGACAGGCGTTCCCTCGCTGCGAGAGAATCGGTGAAATAAAAATCTGGTAGCCACGAATAAATAGTCCCGCCCCGCTAGCTATTATAGATCCCGGCTTTTTTAAATATATTTTCAACATCTTTAGCTATTTCTTTCTGATTTTTTCCCGCAATCTTGGTTTTGGCAAAAATCAGAATATCAAAGTTTTTATTAATCAAAGGAGTCAATAATTTAACGGTTTCGCTCAAACGCCGCCTGATCTTGTTGCGAACAACCGCTTTTTTTGATACCTTCAGCCCGGCCACAAATCCAAAACGGCAAGAATCATGGTCGTTTGGCAAAAATCGTATCTGGACAAACTCTCCAGAAAATGACATCCCTTTCCTGGAAACATTTCTAAAATCGACTGTTTTTTTTAGTCTGTTGCTCTTGGCAAACATTTATTAAACACTCAGACGCCGGCGTTTTTTGTTCCTTCTGTTTCTTAAAACCCGACGGCCGCCAAATGTCCTCATCCGCTTGAGAAAACCATGAGTTTTTTTGCGTTTTCTTTTTTTAGGCTGGTATGTCGTGCTCATAGGGTCGGCTTTGTTTTAATATTTTAAACCTTAATGAAAGAAATTCGCATTTCTTTGACATCAAATTAAGTTTAGTATATTATTAAATAACGCAAAAGTCAATTCAAAGACACGTCTTTCCACAGATAGTGCACATTTTATGAACAAAATCAGTTTTTTGCGGCATTTTAAATGATTTTTCTGTGAACTTTTGATATGATATAATTGGCAACAAGGGATAGATAAAAAATTATTTTTTATTTTGACCGAGTGAACCGATTGTCCCCAGAACTACAATCCTCTCGGGATATCGTCGGAAAAAAATAATTTTTTTCCTTTTTTTATCGAAATTAAATTTTAATAATATTTATATTCCAAAAACGTATGCCAGGTAGTGAAAATTCGACAGATATCTTTTAGTATAAATTTTCACTTCATTCGCCTGGTAAAGAATCTATTTTAAAATATAGAAATTCTGACTGACTTTATTTAGTTTAGTCGAATTTCTATTACCTGGTATGACTAATCACGAACTATGGCAGGCAGCATTGGGCGAAATTGAGCTCAATATCTCCAAGACAAATTTTATAACCTGGTTCCGCAATACCGATATTATTAAAGCAAAAGATAGCTCAGTGACCATTGCCGTCCCAAACGCCTTTTCCAAAGAGTGGCTTGAGAATAAATATAATAAACTAATTTTAAAAGCTATCCGGAATGTCTCTCCTGAAACAAAAGATGTTGAATTTATTATCAGTGCCCTGCCTTCGGCAAAATTAGCACCCGAGATGACATTAGCGACTGTAAAATCTGCCAA
This sequence comes from Candidatus Portnoybacteria bacterium RBG_19FT_COMBO_36_7, assembly GCA_001819495.1. Taxonomy (GTDB): domain Bacteria; phylum Patescibacteriota; class Minisyncoccia; order Portnoybacterales; family GWB1-42-6; genus CG1-02-40-82. The sequence goes on from MHMW01000028.1 coordinate 59,975, forward strand.
GAAAAAAGAGGTAAATGAACTCGGACAGCCGTTTCAGGAATTCGAGATCAATAAAGATACTCATTTAAATCCAAAGTACACCTTTGATAATTTTATCGTCGGCTCTTTTAATGAACTGGCTCAGGCCGCCGCTCAGGCAATCACAAAAAATTTGGGGAAGCTTTATAATCCTCTTTTCATTTACGGCGGCGTGGGACTAGGAAAAACTCATCTTATCCAGGCGCTTGGCAATGAAATAGTAAAAAACTACAATAGCGAAAAAAAGGTCTGCTATATCAGTTCTGAAAAATTTACAAGCGAGCTGGTTGACGCCCTCTACAACGGCCAAGTTGAAGAATTTAAGGATAAGTATCGGCAAATCGATGTTCTTATCATAGATGATATCCAGTTTTTGGCCGGGAAAGAAAAAACTCAGGAAGAGTTTTTCCACACTTTTAACGCCCTTTACCAGAACAATAAACAGATAATCTTGAGCTCTGACCGGCCGCCACAAGCTATTTCAACGCTTGAAGAACGTCTTAAATCACGCTTTGCCGGCGGCATGATTGCCGACATCTCGTTTCCCGACCTTGAATCGCGCATCGCCATCTTAAAAGAGAAGGCTTATGAAAAAAAATTTGAGGTAACCGACGAAATTTTGAATTATATAGCCAATCATATCCAAAAAAACATCAGAGAACTAGAAGGAGCGCTTAACCGCATTGTTATTTCCGCCAAACTGCGCAATACCATTCCCTCTGTGCCAGAAATCTCAAAAATATTAAATAATATCACATCTCCGCTATCCAAAAAAATCAGCTATAAGACCATCGTTCAGGCAGTGGCTGATTTTTATGATATAAACACCGGTCTTTTAGTTAACCGATGCCGGAAAAAAGAACTTGTTTATCCCCGACAAGTAGCAATGTTCCTCATCCGCGAGGAATTAAAAAGTTCTTATCCTTTTATCGGAGAAAAATTAGGCGGCCGCGACCACACTACTGTTATGTATGCTTGTGAAAAAATTACCAAAGAATTAGAAAATAATGAATCTCTCCAGCAAGAAATTAATCTGATAAAAGAGCATTTTTATAATACTTAATATCTAGTGGATAACATATTTAATAACTATCTTATTTTATATTAGTAAAAATTATTAATTTTAATAATTAAATTTAATAATAAATAATTAATAGCTTATTCACATGTTATTTAATGAAAATTTATAATCCAGGATTTAAAAAATATATTTTTCCACAGTTTTATACAATTCTAATAATATCACCTTTTTTAAAAATATTAATTTAAAATGAAAATTACCTGTCTTCAGGAAAATTTAAAAACTAATTTAAATATTGCCCAAAATATAGTTGGTAAGAATTTAACTTTGCCGATTTTAAATAATCTATTACTTGAAATTGATAATGGACAGCTGAAAATTTCTTCAACTAATCTTGAAATTGGTATTAATACATGGACATCAGGAAAAATAGAAAAAACCGGCTCAATTACATGTCCAGCAAAAATTCTAACCAGTTTTATAAATAATCTACCTAATAAAAAAATTGAATTAGAGGCAAAAGATAATAATTTATACATCAAATGTGAAAATTATAAGGCAGCGATTAAGGGTTTAAGCGCTGAAGACTTTCCTTTAATTCCAAAAATAAAAGAAAAACCAATATCTGTTTTTAAAAAAAGCGAAGCGTTAAAGAATGACTTAAATAAAGTGGTTGGAGCAGCTGCTTTGTCTGAATCCAGGCCTGAATTTTCAGGAGTCTTGTTTAAATTTGAAAAAGATTCGGTCAGATTTGTTGCGACAGATAGTTTTAGGCTGGCGGAAAAAATAATATACCAGACCAGCAGCATCAGTCAGCCAAATTCACTTATCGTTCCTCAGCGGACAATCCAGGAATTAATAAGGATTTTAGGAGAGAAGCAGAGCCAGGAAGTAAGGTTTGTCTTGGGAGACAGCCAGATTTTATTTGATCTTGATGAAGTGCAGTTAATCTCCCGCCTAATTGACGGACAGTACCCAGATTATCAACAGATTATCCCTAAAAACTTTGAAACAAAAGTCACTTTATCAAAGGACGAGCTTATTAATAATATCAGGATTGCCAGTATTTTTTCTAGTAAAATAAACGACGTGAAAATACTTATCCGGTCAGAGAAGATAGAAATACTATCCCAAGACCCGGACCTAGGAGAAAATAAGTCGCAAATGTCAGCCCGGGTACAGGGCAAGCCGATGGAAATTATTTTTAATTTCAGATACCTGATGGAAGGACTGGCTAATATCGGCACTAAACAAGTTTTGCTGGGGCTAAACCCAGAAATTCAGGGCACAAGCTCAAGATCCAACCCAGCAGTGATTAAGCCGGTCGGAGAAGACGGATATCTTTACGTCGTCATGCCGATTAAAACTTAAATTTTATTCTGAGGCTAAAAGAAGAATGTGGACGACGATAAAAAAAATATTGCCTGTCAGTATCAGGAAATTGGGCTTGGGTCAAGTTCTTGAATTGAATGATATTTGCTTTTGTTGGGATAAAATGCTCGAAGAGCTTTTTGGCGAAATCTACAGGAATAAAAGCAAGCCGATTTCTTTGAAAAATAAAACGCTGATAGTGGATTGTTTGAATTCAGTTTGGGCTTCCGAATTGCAAATAAAACAGCTGCAGATCATTAAACAGATAAACGGTAATTTTAGCAGAGAACTGGTTGAGAGAATAAGGTTTATTAGCTGATAATTTTTTAAAAATAAATCCGCCCCGCTAAAAAGGACGGATTTTTATTTTGTTTGGATAAAACTAAGATTATTTTTTATTGTCTTTGGGAATCCTGGATAATGACACCCGGGGCCGCGATATAAACCCGCGCTTGAGCCTCTTGTCTGTTATAGACCTGGTCATAGGCCCGGACCTTGATCAGATGGCTGGTGCCTGTCACGCGGTTGGGCAGATTGAAATTAAACTGAAAAGGCTCTTGCGTGATTACACCGATGAGTTCCTCATCAAAGAAAAAGTCAACCTGTTTAATGCCAAGTTTGGCAAAAACCAATGTATAGATATTGACGCTTTTCTGGCTGATTGTCTGACCGTCGCTTGGTGAGACAATCGTTAACGTCGGCTGGTTTTCTGGTACGTGAACATCATCATATTGGGTTGGCGGCTGGATAGGCACCCAGCCGGAATTGGCCGCCCAATTTTGGATTGGTGCCTCCCAGTTGAAAAACTGGGGATCGGTTTCGGGGTTGCCGGGGGGTTCGCCCAAGGGATCATCTTTGTCTACATAATATAAAATCGTGTGGATTTGCTGAAATGGCACTTCCTGAATGAGGTCTGGTGGCGTCAGATCAGTGGCTAATTTGCCAGAAATTCTGTCTATTTTTACTTTATTTTCAGAAAATATTTGGCCGGATAACACTGCTTTGGTTGACGAAGCTGTTGATTTGGGGCTGATGAATTGTTCAGGTTTTTTTATCAGGTTAAAGCTGGAAGCGGTTTCAAGGTTATTTTTTGATTTTAGTTCATAAGCTTTTTTCATAAAAGCATTCCAAATGGGAGCAGCCGCGTAGAGGCCGGCGCCGGCTTTGGCCATTGGCGTATTGTCGTTATTGCCGGCCCAAACGCCAGCGACCAGAGAAGGAGTATAGCCGACTGTCCAGGCGTCGCGGTATTCCTGAGTAGTGCCGGTTTTGACAGCGGTTGGCCGCTCGGCAATATAAAGAGGGGAGGAAGCGCCAAAAACCGGAGTCCGGGCTTCGTTATCGGAAAGAATATTAGAAATGGTTCTTGCAATTTGCGGGTCCAAAACTTTTTGTGGTTTGGCGGCAAATTCTTCTAGGGCGTTACCCTTTGAATCCTCTATTTTTAAAATCGCGGTTTTTTCGTTCTTAATTCCGTCGGCGGCAAAAACGCCATAAGCTGCCACCTCGTCAATTAATTTAACTTCGCCGCCGCCCAAAACCAGAGCCAGGCCATAGCGGCTGGTATCTTTTAAAGTAGTAAAGCCCATTGCTTGGGCTGTTTTGATGGTTTGCGGAATGCCGGCCAGATACAGGATTTTGACCGAAGGAATATTCAAAGACTGGGCCAGTGCCTGTCTTAGAGTGACCGGACCTCTAAAATTGCCGTCGTAATTTTGGGGATTATAACATTTGTTGCCGTTAAATTCATTGGCCGATGCATCCGCAGGACAATTAGAATTAAACTCAGTTTTTAAATCAAACAAAATCGTTTCCGGCGTAAGTCCTTTTTCAAGCGCCTGGGCATAAGCAAAAGGCTTAAAAGAAGAACCCGGCTGGCGGTCTCGGATAGCTACGTTGACATTGGGTTCAAAACGGCAATTTTTTCCTGGGTCGCAGTCTGAAGGCAAAGAAGTATCAAAATAATCTTTTGAACCGACCATCACCAAGATTTGCCCAGTTTTGGGGTCAACAGCGGCCAGAGCCGCATTGTAAGCGCCGTATTTTTTTTGATTACTGGCTGCTCCTTCCTCAATTATTTGTTCCGCTGCTTCCTGCAGTTCCCAGTCAAGAGTGGTATAAACCTTGAGCCCGCCGTTTTCCACTACGTCCTGGCCAAACTTTTCCTCAATATACTCTTTGACGTACATGACAAAATGAGGCGCTTTGATCAGCTGGGGGCTTTTTGTAAAATTAAGCTTTTCATTTTTGGCGGTGTCGGCTTCTTGTGCGGTTATCTGTCCGAGTTTTGTCATTCTCTCTAAAATATATTCCTGCCTGGCCTTTAAATCTTCAAGATGCGAGCCGAAAGGTGAAAGATAGCTTGGTCGGTTGGGTAAGGCGGCTAAAGTCGCGCTTTCCGCCAAAGTTAAATCCCTGGCTGATTTGCCAAAAAAAGTCTGAGCAGCTGATTCAATGCCATAAGCGTTGGAGCCGTAAGGAATTTGGTTCAGATAAAAGCCCAGGATCTCGTCTTTTGAGTATTTTGCTTCCAGCTCCAGCGAAAGAATCCATTCTTTGATTTTCCGGGAATATAGGCGTGCATCAGTCAGCATAGATTTTTTAATGAATTGCTGAGTAATGGTTGAACCACCACCGGCGGATCTATCACCGGTCAGGACACCCCAGACTGCGCGGGCAATGCCCTTGAAATCCAAACCGGAATGATTGTAAAAATTGGCGTCTTCAACGGCGACGGTAGCATTTTTTAAATATTGCGAGATCTGGTCAAAAGGAACAACTGTTCTTTTTTCTTCGCCGTGCACATCATAGAGCATAACGGTGCCTGTCCGGTCGTAGATCTTGGTGGATTGGGTTATCTGACGCTCCGAAATCCTGCTGGGATCGGGCAGATCTTTGGCAAAATAGACAAAGGCTCCAGCAGTTAAAATGATTATTGCTAAAACAAAATAGCCTGACAAGACCAGGACTTTCTTGAATAATTTCTTTTTATGTTTGGTAATGTAAAAATACGGACGATAATACCTCATTGATACTAATTATGCCAAAAAAAAAATTTTTTTTCAACCCCGCACTCAAGATTACTCTACGATTAGACAGGCAGTTCTGTTTCGTCAAGACAATGAAACAAAAGCGGTTTTCTTTTGGAAAACCGCTTTTTGTAGTGATAAAAATTTAAAAATAATTATTCATCGTCGTCTTCTTCAAGTTCAAGATCGTCTTCTTCTGCTGGCTCTGCTTCTTCTGTCTCCGTTTCTTCTTTCTCTTCTGGTTCATCTCCTTCTGGCTGATTTAAAATTAAGTCTTCGGTCATAAAAAAGTTTAGAGGGTGTTTATTATTTTTTACCGACCTTTCGCAGATAGTTTTCTTTTTGTGAAGTCATTTTATTAGATTATTTTTTGCCTGTCAAGACCCGATAGAAGTTTTTCTAAAGCGCCAATTTTTAAATGTAAGCCGTAGGCGATTCGCCAAAAATCTATTTCGTTAACATTAGGTTAGGAAGAACTTCTAAACGGGTTCGGGCTTTTGTGAATTTTTACTGCAGTGGGCACCGCAGATAGCAATGGCCAGTGCGTCCGCGGCGTCATCCGGCTTGGGAATTTCTTTTAAGTCCAGCAGTAGCTTAACCATTTTTTGTATTTGCTGTTTTTCGGCCCGACCATAACCAGAAACTGCCTGCTTGACCTGAAGCGGAGTGAATTCAATGACCGGTACGCCGAGGTTTGCAGCAGCCAGGGTCGCTATGCCTCTGGCTTGGCTGACAGAAATCACTGTTTTGGCATTTTTGAAAAAGAATATTTTTTCCACAGCTAAACAATCTGGCTTGAAATTTTTTATGAGCTTAATCAGCCCCTTGTAAAGAATTTTTAGACGAGAGGCCTCATTAAGATTTTTTGCCGTTTTTAAGCAGCCGTAGCCAACCAGCCTATTTTTATTTTTTTCAGCCCTGATGCAGCCATATCCCATAATTGCCGTACCCGGGTCAATGCCCAATATAATCAAAATTTCTGATTTCCCCGCCTGCCAAAGCCAATAGTGATTAATTAATATCGGCAATTACAGACGGTTAAATTTGATAAAAATTTAAATAAGACCTGGCCGCCTCGGTTATTGGCGGGCAGGTAATTTCTAATTTCTAATTTAGTCCCGCGGAGCAAGACTTTTTTGTCTCCCTTCGGGAGACCCCCTCAGAGGGGAGAAATTAGGTATTAGAAATTGGTTATTATTTAAGTTGACTAGAATAACTCGGTCAATTAGATATTTTTGAATTAGAATAGATTTCCTGTACATCCTGATGCTCATCCAGCGCCTCAAGAAGTTTTTCCATAGATTCTTTTATCTTGACATCCTCTATCTTAATTTCGTTTTTGGGGATCCAGTCCAGCGAGACTGATTCGGGTTTGACACTTTTTGCTTCCAGAGACTTTTTAACCTTTTCCATGTCTTCAGCTCTTGTATAGACCTCAAGCAATTCTTGTGTCTGCCAACGCAAGTCATCCGCGCCGCAGTCTATCGTCAGAAGTTCCAGATTTTCTTTGTTGATGCCGGACAAAGATGAATTGATGACAATCGCACCCTTGCGCTCAAACAGCCAGAGGACGCTGCCTGCCTGGGCCATTTTTGCGCTATGCTGTCCTAAAAGATATTTTATTTCGGAAACCGTCCGATTTTTGTTATCGGTCAGTGTCTCAATTATTAGAGCTGTGCCGCCAGGCCCATAGGCCTCAATGGTCAGTTCTTCCATTTTTATACCTTCCAGATCCCCCAGGCCCTTTTTGATTGCCCGTTCAATTTTTTCATTTGGCATATTGAAAGAGCGGGCTTTTTCTATTGTTAGGCGCAGCTGAGGATTGGTATCCGGGTCGCCGCCTTTTTGCCGCGCCACGACAGATATTAAATTAGAAAGCTTGGAAAAAAGCTTGCCTTTTTTAGCGTCAGTTATCGCTTTTTTATGCTTTATTTGAGACCATTTGCTGTGGCCGGACATAGAAAATTAAAAAATAAAAATGAAAAATTAAAAATTGTATCACTAGATTCTAAATATTAGCACCGGGATTTATTCTCTGTCAATCAATTTTTTGCGTTTGAAATAGACTATGGCGATTCCCGAAAAACAGGAGAGACCAACAATGGCAGCCAGGGCCAGCAGGGGACTAAAATCCGAACTTTTTTCTGCGATTTGGGCGACAGCAGGGACATAAGAAACCGCCGCTTGGGTTTGGGAAAGAGGTTTTTCGTCAGGAGAGTCGGCTGGCGTAGCGTAATTATCTATTTTTTTGCTGCTAACCGCGATTTTTTCTTGGCTGACCGCTTCGGAAATTGCCGTGATTGTCTGAGGTGGGCTTTGCTGAACTGGAGACAAATCGTTTGTTAAGTCAGAATGTTTTGTCTGGGGCGGATCGGATGTCTTTTGTGTAATTTTTTTATTTTCTTGGCCTGGCGTGGGTTGGTTTGTCCAGAACCATGAGCCGTTCTCAAAGCGGCTGGATGAAAAATCAGGCTTTGCGTTTGTGTAAGAAATAGAATGAAGGAACTGGCCATCGGGCCAGACTAGCCTAATCTGGTCACCTCCGTTATTTAAAATATTTTTTCCCAGTTCAATCTTGAGAAATTGACCCGGGTTTATCAGTGTGCCATCCGAGATTTTTTGCGGCGAACTTTCTTGGACCGCATCATCAATCTGCCAGCCGGAAAGATCTATTATTTGCTCGCTGAAGCTTAATAGTTCAACCCACTCATTTTCCGATGATGGCCAAGGCATAAACTCATTAATTAAAACCTTATCAGAGTAGTTGCTGTAGACGGGCGAAGCCGAAGAAGCAGTTTCGTCTGGCGGAGTTGCTGTGGTGATTTCATTTTGCTGTTGCGAAGTTTCTTGTTTGGCCGTATTAACAATCGTTCCGTTTGCCTGGCCAGGCGTCGGTGCGAGAAATATCTGCCAATCGTCGTTCAAGTTTCTATCCTGGCCGTCTTGTTTTAAGCCAAGAGACTGGCCTTCGGATGCAGCAGGCAGGAATTGCTCTCTTTGCCAAATAAGAGCAGAAGCAGCGGTTGGTTCCAGGGTCTGGCCGGCTTTGCCATATTCAAGATAGTCAACAATTGTGTCTTTATTGTGTTCTTTTGAGTTGAAAAGCGCGATGAACCCGGAAGTATTTCCGATATTGGCATCAATCGTTTCTGTTTTGGTAAAGATCTGATTGGCTGTATTTTGGCCGTCAGCCCGCCAGAGGATCAAAAGATGCGAATTTGGCACAAGCAAAAAAGGCGGAAAAGTGAAATATTTTCCGGAACCATTAATTTGCCATCCGTTAAGCTGGACTGCCTGACTGCCTGAATTATAGAGCTCGATCCATTCTTTGCCGGTATCGCCGCCCTCCGGGTCTGAAAAAATTTCGTTAATTACCACCTGCGCCCAAGAAAATTTCGGAATAAAAAAAACCGCAATAAAAGCGATTAATAAGAAATTAAGAAATTGAACAAATAACTTCCGGCTCTTTTTAGCGGCTATGATCATTGACATAATCATGATGAATTTGCGAAAGCGTGTTCTGCACCTCATAGGGCTTTGGGATGTCTTCTAGTATAAAAACATTATCTTCTTTTGGTTCCCTGATCTTATCAAAAGTGCCAGCCGTTCTAATTTCCAGGCTTCCGTAGTTAACGAAAGTTTTTATAATTCCTTTGACGCTAACGGTTATGTCTTGGATTCTTGAAAACGAAAGCTCTGACACCTCCCGCCTGAACAACCCTTTCTGATAAGTACTGATAATCCTTTGATTGGTTATGATCCAATAATCAAGATAAATATTCACCCAATTAATTGCCAGCCCTGCCCAGGCGAACAGCCACCAAAGGGAACAAAAAAGCCAGAAAAAAGGAGCAAAGAAAACGCTTTGAATATTTAAATAAGAAGCAGTGAGCCAAAGAACAAAAGGTATCAAAAATACAGGCAGAAACCAGATGAGCGAGAAAGTTAATACAAGCCAGTGGCGGCGCAGCGTCATTATAATTTTTTCTTCTGGTTTCAACTCGAAAAACATATTTTATAAATTAAAATCAGGCACTATTTCTGTGATTGTTCCCCACGGTATTGAGACAAAAAAGAAAAAAGCCAAACCGATAAATAACAGAGAGCCTATGATAAAAATAGTGGTCGAAGCTGAATTTAAATCGCTCGGCCAGCGGTATTTGCGAAGATGAAAAAGTATTGCCAGCGCGAAAGCAATGTAAATCATTATTAGAAAATTAAAAATGATTAAAGAGGCAATAAACATTTAGATTAATTTTTTCTGATAAGACTCCGGATATTTAATGCCTAGATGTTCCCATGCCTGTCGGGAAGCCAGGCGGCCGCGCGGGGTGCGGGTTAAAAAACCCAGCTGCATAAGATATGGTTCATAGACGTCTTCCAGAGTGTCTTCTTCTTCTGATGTGGCCGCCGCCAGCGCCTGTAAGCCAACGGGGCCACCATCGAATTTTTCTATAATAATTTTTAAAATTTGGCGGTCAACCGGTTCAAGACCGAGATCATCAACCTCGAGCATTGCCAGGGCTGCCCGAGCCAGCTGGTCGGTGACGCGACCGTCGCCTTTGACCTGGGCAAAATCGCGGACGCGTTTAAGCAGGCGGTTGGCGACACGGGGCGTGAAGCGGCAGCAGTTAGAGATGATTTTGGCAGCGGCCGAATCAATGTCAGTTTTTAAAATTTTGGCCGAGCGATTGATAATTCTTTCCATGTCAGCCAGTTGATAAAAATCAAGACGGAAACTTAGGCCAAAACGGGAACGCAGGGGAGAGGAAAGCAGGCCGGGCCGAGTGGTGGCGGCAATCAAAGTGAATCTTGGCAGATCAAGCTGCAGGGTTCTGGCCGAAGGGCCTTTGCCAATGACAATGTCAAGCTTAAAATCTTCCATAGCCGGATAAAGAACTTCTTCGATTAGCTTGTTTAGGCGGTGAGCTTCGTCAACAAACAAAATATCACCATCAGAAAGGTTAGTTAAAATGGAACCCAGATCTCCTGCCCTTTCAATTGCCGGGCCAGACGTAACTTTTAAACCGACTCCGGTTTCGTAGGCAATAATGTGGGCTAAAGTTGTTTTGCCAAGGCCGGAAGCTCCTGATAAAAGCAGGTGCTCAATTGGTTCTTTGCGTTTTTTTGCGGCTTCTATAAGGATTCTAAGGGATTCTTTGATCTTTTCCTGGCCAAAATAGTCCCTGAAAGTTCGAGGCCTCAGGGTCTGATCTAGTGTCTGGTCTTCATTTGTTTGGTGGGGATCAGTTAGATGTGGGCTTGACATTTAGATAAGTTTATGATAAAATGCGCTATTCGTTAATTTTTGGCTTAAAAATTAAGTTTTTTAGCTTCTGCTGACCTGTAGGCAATCAAGATCCTCCTTTTTGCACGGGATCTCATTGGGGTTTTTCTTAGGCTCTCAGGACAACCTGGTTCGCTCTGGGTTGCTCCTCGGAAAAACTTTTACCTTTCCGTTTAACGGAAAGAGATTGCCTGCAGATTAGTGGAAGCTTTTTAGTTTTTATATCTCGGTTTTTTCCAGTTCTCCGGTCACTCTTTCAACTTCATCGATTGTCGTTAAGCCTTCCAAAGCTTTTATCAGTCCGTCCTGGCGCAGGGTTATCATTCCTGCTTCCTGGGCGGCTTTTTTTATTTCCAAGGTCTGGGCGCCTTTGGCAAACAAAGTCTGCAGATTTTCGTCTTTTATCAGGATCTCATACAAGCCGACCTGGCCCCAATAGCCGATATTCTTGCATTTGGGACAGCCTTTGGGTTTGTAAAGCTTAATATTGGACAAATTCGGTGCTTTGACGTTTTTGGGAAGAGTGGCCATTGTTTTTTGAATTTCACTCACTATGGCAGTTTCCGGTTTGTAAGGAGTTTTACAGTCAGGGCATAATTTTCTGACCAGACGCTGGGCCATAATTGCGTTGATGGACGAAGCAATGTCGCCCGAGGTTATGCCGAGGTTAATTAGACGCTGAACAGTGCTGGCCGCGTCATTAGTGTGCAGGGTTGAAATCACCATATGGCCGGTAAGCGAAGCCTGAATGGCAATTTTGGCGGTTTCCTCGTCTCTTATTTCGCCGACCATGATGATATTCGGGTTTTGTCTTAAAAATGATTTTAGGGCCGCGGCAAAAGTGTAGCCGGAAGCCGTATCTATCTGGGTCTGAAGGATACCAGACATTCTGTATTCGATCGGGTCTTCAATAGTCATGATCTTAGTGCCCCTGACATTAAGTTGCTGCAGAATGCCATAAAGCGTAGTGCTTTTGCCAGAACCGGTCGGCCCGGTGGTGAGAATAACGCCGGTCGGTTTATGAAATTCTTTATCAAACAGCGGATAAATTTCTTCACGGATACCCATCATTTTAAGATCAAGGCTTCCCTTTTCTGTCTGGACATCACGGCTCAGGCCTAAGATTCTGATAACGGCTGTTTCGCCATAGCCGCCGGCAATTATTGAAAGCCTGGTGTCCAGACTCTGTCCGGCAAAATCAATGTTGAATCTGCCTTCTTGCACGCCGGCAAACTGTTTAGTTTTTAAGCCGCCCAGGATTTTTATTTCGCCCAGCAGCGGCAGATGAAAGATTCTTTGCATTTTGGCCACGTCTTGCAATATTCCGTCTACGCGGCATCTAACAAGAAGATCAGTCTGGGTAGGTTCAATATGGATGTCCGTCGCCCGCAGAAGCAGGCTGAAAGTGATGATATATTTTAATATTTCTTCTTGATGGGTATTGGACAGGATTTTTTCCACATTGACTCTTTCCATTGATTCCTTTTCAAGTTTTGTTTTTATTTCCGGATTGATGACGATGCCGCGGGTTAGAGATTGGGAAACCGCCCGTTCATAAAGTTCTTCCAAATATCCCGGTTTGCCGACCACCCTTTCCACTTCTTCCAAGCCGGTCAGCCCTTCCAATGCCCGCAAAACGCCGTCCTGATAAAGCGTCAGCATTCCGGCGTCCACTGCTGAGACAAGAATTTCAAAAGCCGAAGCGCGGTTTAAAATCAGTTTTCTGATTTCCTCATTCATGGTCAGGACTTCAAAAAGGGGATAGCGGCCTCGATATTTCAGGCCGAAACATTCCGAACATCCTTTGGCGCGATATAGCTTTCTGGTCTTTGGCAGTTCCAGTCTGGCTCTGGGCGAGACAATGGACAGAATTTTTTCGATCTTGAGCAGAGTTTCTTTGTCTGGTTCATATTCTTCTTTACAATTGGGGCATAATTTTCTGACCAAGCGCTGGGCAATAATAGCATTTAGTGCATCAGGCAAGGTCTTGATGTCGGCGCCCATATCTATCAGACGATGAACGGTGTTGGTGGCGTCATTTGTGTGCAGGGTTGAGAAAACTAAGTGGCCGGTCATAGATGCCTGGAGCGCTATCTTGGCAGTTTCGTCATCTCTGATTTCGCCGACCATGACCACATTGGGATTTTGACGCAGGATGGCGCGCAAGGCCTGAGCAAAGGAATAATTTTTGCTGATTTGCGTCTGTACTATTCCAGTCAGGCGATACTCGACCGGGTCCTCAATTGTGATGATTTTAATCTTTGGATTATTGAGATAATTTAGGAATGCATAAAGAGTGGTGGTCTTTCCGGAGCCTGTCGGTCCGGTATTCAATATCAGGCCGTTTGGTTTCTCCACTTCCCGCATTAAAGTCTGGAAAGTAGTTTCTCTCAAGCCGACGTTTTTGACATCTAATTTCTCGATGCCAGCGCCAAGGATTCTGATGACGACAGTTTCGGCGTTGCCTTCTGGCAGAATAGAAACTCTGGTTTCCATTTCCTGGATAATTTTTGTTTGCTCCTCTGTCTTCTCAATAATCTGTATGGTAAAGCGGCCATCCTGGCTGATATCATGAACGTTAATCATCAAGTCTGATAAAAGTTTGATGCGGGTCAGCATGAACTGATACGATTTTTCCGGAAAAGTGGCGATATCCTGAAGCACGCCGTCGATTCTGAAACGCAGACGGATTTCCTTTCCCGGTTCAATATGAATATCGCCAGCCCCAGTTTTTAGGGAGCCGGCGATAATAGTTTCCAAAATTTCGGTTGTCGAAAGGGTGTTGATTCTGTCTTTGAGCTCAGTGATGTTTTTTACTCTTTCGTTAAATTCGTCAAGATATTTTTTTTGGATGGCCACTTTGCCTACCAGCGGCACATCAGAGCTTTTGATTTGATAAAACTTGAATGCCCGCTGGAGGCTCGAGAGAGAAATAATAACTTGTGAAATAAGGACGCCGTGTTTGGCGGCCAGATCTTCAATGATATTTTTTGCTTCTTGGTTTTCCGGATTAGTCAGGCCGACGGTTATTTTATCCAGTTGTTTTTTTAAAACTACAATACTGCCTTTGTGGGCATCTTTTTCCCTAAGCACATAAAGAATCTCGGCGTTAATAGGAAAAACGCTCAAATCCATATAAGGCAATTTGTATTTTACAGCCAGACGCTGAGCGGCTTCTTCTTCCTGTTTGCGTTTGAGCTGGTCTAATTTTTCACTTATCCGCACTACTTTGGAAATAGCCATATTTAATAATTTCTAATTTTTTAATCCAGTTCCGTCTGCGGCGAGACATCAAATAGGCAAAATTTTAAATGAAGACCTCCTAGAGAGACCTTATTATATTTTAATTTTATCTTATAAGAGCGGATTTATCAAGCTGTCAAGACTGGATTTGATTGTCTGCAGATCTTGTTGAACAAACTTAAGGAAAAGCCGATGATTTTTCTGTGAGCCGCCGGCGTCCAGATTCAATTTCTGCAGCATTTCTGGCTTGGAAGACTGGATTAGCGCTTGGGATGAGCCTTCTTGATCCTGCCAAAGCAGGATGCTGGCATTTAATTGAGGTAGCATTTCGTTTATTTCTTCCGAAATTGAAGATAAGTCTTCCGGCGAAGGCTGGAGCTGTTCAAATTCAGAGAGCTCAACGATTATCCAGGCGAGCCCTTTTTCGTTGTTGAGCTCAAGGTTTTTGAGTAGCGCTCCCCAAAGCTTGAGATACCGGAGGGGCTTGGTTTTGTAAAGAAACTGGATAATTGTTTCTTTTTCCGCTCCGTGCGTTATTAACAAAGAAGCGAGATTGAAAGTCTGGGGAGTGGTATTGATTTTTTGGAAACTGCGGGTTTCTTCTATAATGCCCGATAGCAGACAGGTTGCCAGCGGAGCAGTAATTTGATTAGGAAAAAAAGAATTCAAAAAATCAGTTATGATTTCGGCGCAGGAACTTGAAGTCGGTTCCACCAAATTGATTTCGCCGAAATAATCATTGCCGGATTTGTGGTCAATGTTCAAAATCGGTTTTTCAAAGAAAAGGTCGGTATGTTTTTCATAAAATTGGCCGATGGTCTCCAGGTCCGGCGCACCAATAGTAATCAGGGATTCATAATTAAAAGGGCCCGGTTCCAGAAGAATATCTTTTTGCTCAAGACTATCGGGCCCGGCCAGGAATATTTTTAAAACCGAATTTTTATTTTCGTAGCGGAGCTGTTTGATCTTTTTCTGAGAAGTGTCAATTGAGATAATAAAATCGCGCAGAGGCGCGATTTCACTTTTTATTAGCTCAAGCCCGGGCAAAAAAGACAGTTTTTCTGCGACCGGCTGTTGAACTACCAAGTCCGCTTTTTTGCCAAGATCCCTGGCCAGCATTGTCAGCGCCAAACCTGAACCAAGCGCGTCGGGCGTGTAGTCGCGAGGCAGAATTATTAAAATATTCTGGCTTTTATTGATTAGATCAAAAGCTTGTTGTTTTGGGGAAAGCATACCAATAAACTTTCAATTACTAATTACCAATTTCCAACAAATGCCGTCCTTGGCGGGCAAGATATTAGCATACTCTAACGCGGAAAGCATTTTGAGGTCAAGTGGATAACTTTTTTGGATTATATTTGGCATAAAAATACACTTTTTTCTTTAAAAACGGCATGATACAATAGAAATATGAAAAAGCTGGAGTATTTGAGCAAAAGCGCGGCCCAGACTCAAAAATTGGCTGGTGAAGTATTAAAAGAAACATTAAGTATAAAAAAGCGGAAAAACGGCATTGTTTTGGCGCTGGAAGGAGAATTAGGAGGAGGCAAGACGACTTTTGTACAAGGGCTGGCTCGTGCGCTGGGAGTAAAAGAGAAGATAACCAGTCCAACTTTTGTTATTTTAAAAAGATTCATGATTCAAGATTCAAGATTCAAGAACCTATATCATATTGATTGCTACCGTTTGGACAATATTGAAGATTTGGCTGATTTGGGCTTTGAGGAAATAATAAAAAATCCAGAAAATTTAGTCGTTATCGAATGGGCGGATAAAATTAAATCTATAATTCCAAAAGATGCGGTGTGGGTTAAATTTGAATGGAAAGAGGAGAAGAAAAGGAAAATAATGATGGATAATTCCCAATACCCAATTCTTAATTTCCAATAAAATTCTAAATATCAAATGACAAAAATACTTAGAAACTAGACATTCGAGCATTGGATATTTTATTGGAAATTGGATATTGGTAATTTGAAATTTTTAGACCATGTCCGAACAAAAAGAAAAAACCTTGGTCCTGATCGATTCGCACGCGCTCATCCACCGCGCGTTTCATGCCTTGCCGGAGCTTTCCACCAAGAAAGGGGAGCGGGTGAACGCTGTCTATGGTTTTGTTTCGGTTTTTTTAAAGGTGCTCAAGGAATTAAAACCGGATTATCTGGTGGCCGCTTTTGACCTGCCCGGCCCCACATTCCGGCATAAAGAATTTGAGGCGTATAAGGCAACAAGAGTCAAGGCGCCGGACGAACTTTATCAGCAGATTGGCCGGGTCAAAGAAATTTTACAGGCGTTTGATATTCCCATTTTTGAAAAAACTGGCTTTGAAGCTGACGATATTATCGCTTCGCTTGTCAGAAAAAGCGAAGCCCAGAAAGAAAAAATCAAGAATATCATTGTGACAGGCGATTTAGATACTCTCCAGCTGATCAGCGAGAGAACAAATGTCTTCACTTTAAAAAAGGGAATTGGCGATACAGCCGTTTATGACAAAGAAGCAGTGAGAGAACGATTTGGCCTGGCTCCGGAACAAATGCCGGATTTTAAGGGTCTAAAAGGTGATCCTTCGGACAATATACCAGGCGTGCCGGGCATAGGAGATAAGACTGCAACAACGCTTTTAAAAGAGTACCAAGACATAGAAAATCTTTACAGCAAAATAGAAGAAAAATTAAAAAATAAAAAATCAAAATTAAAAATTAAGGGAAAAGATTTAAAATTATATGAAAAGCTTTTAAAAAATAAAGATCAGGCGATCTTCAGCAAATATCTGGCCACAGTCAAAAAAGACATTCCATTAAAATTTGATCTGGCAAAAGCAAAATTCAAGCAGTACGATATTGCCAAGGTTTCGGAACTTTTCAAAGAATTAGAATTTTTCAGTCTGATAGCGAGGCTGCCAAGATTGGAGGATATGAAAGAAAGAGAAGTTGTTGAGATTAAAAATGAAAAAGCCAGCGAGCCGGGCATTTTAGAAAAAATAGAACAGGCCAAAGAAGCAGGGGTTTTATCGGAAAGGATATATGAACTGGAAAAAGAATTGATGCCGATAATTAATCAGATGCAGGAGTACGGTATAAAAGTAGATATAAAAAAATTAAATGAATTAAATAAAAAATTCACCGGGCGGCTGGAGGAGCTCGAGAAAAAGATTCATAATCTGACCGGCGGTGCTTTTAATATTAATTCACCCCAGCAGTTAAGCGAAGTCCTTTTTGAAAAATTGAAACTGGAAGTAAAAGGGCTTAAAAAGACGCCTGGCCGGGTTATTTCAACAGCCGCGCCGGAACTTATCAAATTAAAAGGTCAGCATGAAGTTATTGATCTGATAATTGAATATAGAGAATTGGCAAAATTAAAATCGACATATGCTGAAAGCCTGCCTCGTCTGGTGGATGCAAAAGACGGCCGGCTGCATACTCAATATGACCAACTGGGAGCGGTTACCGGCCGATTATCATCAAAAAATCCAAATTTGCAGAATATTCCTATAAAAAGCGAGCTGGGCAACGAGATAAGAAAAGCATTTATCGCCGAAAAAGGCTGTTGGTTGCTCTCGGCTGATTATTCACAGCTTGAGCTAAGAATTGTTGCTTCTTTGGCAGAGGATGAAAAAATGATTAGTATATTAAAGGAAGGCAAGGATATCCATTCGGCCACAGCTTCGGAGGTATTTGAAGTGTCAATGGAAAAAGTGACGCCGAAAATGCGCAATTCGGCCAAAGCGCTCAATTTCGGAGTTATCTACGGTATGAGCATGCACGGATTTGCTCAGGCAGCCGATATTGACATCAGCCGGGCAAAGACTTTCATAAAAAAATATTTTGAAGAATTTGAAGGAGTGTCCAGATATGTTGAAAAAATAAAGGAAGAAGTGGCGTGCAGTGGCTATGTTGAAACTTTATTCGGCCGCAAGCGTTTTCTGCCGGAAATCAATTCTTCAGCCTGGAATTTGCGGGCCTCAGCCGAAAGAGCCGCCATTAATTTTCCGGTCCAGGGTACAGCCGCGGATTTAATGAAAATGGCCATGGCCGATATTAGCCATAAATTAAAAGCGAAAAGCGAAAAGCTGAAGATGTTGTTGCAGGTGCATGACGAGCTGATTTTTGAAGTGCAGGAGGACGAAATCGATTTTTTTGCACCTCAAATAAAAGAAATCATGGAAAATATCTATCAGTTGTCCGCTCCGCTTAAAGTTGAGATTGAAATAGGGAGTAACTGGGGAGAGCTCATAAAGTGGAAAACATAGGAAAACGCGGAAAAATTCTGTGATATAATGGAATAAATATGAATAACGGAGGAAAAAAGGATAAAGTTGTTTTAATTTATCTTATTTTGTGATTTATGCCAGGTAGTAGAAATTCGGCCGCTGCCAGGCAACCCTAATTTTATATTGCCGAATTTTCACTACCTGGTATGGATAATTTTGAAAAACAGCAGACTATTGAAGCGATAAAAGTTTCGATAAAGGCGCGCTGGATATACGCTTCTATTATTTTTGTCCAGGGGATAATAATCAAATATTTTTTTACTTCAGTTCCGCTGGCCGATACCCCAATTCTTTCTTTTATTCTGGCTAGTGCCTTTTTATTTAATATCGGCTATTGGCTATATATTCGCCGCCCTCCAGAAAAAATAAGTAATTTCGGAGTACATTTAGTTAAGGCTTTGCAGGTAGCAATGGATTCAATCTGGATTTCGGCCATTTTATTTTTTTCCGGGACAGTGGGCAAAATGATTATTACGGGTTATTTCATTGCCATTATGAACGGCGCCAGCCTCTATAAGAAAAAAGGTATGGTTCTTTCAACTTTATTTTTACAGTTTCTTTTTACTGTTTTGGCGGTGCTGCAATATAGCGGAAAAATCAATGCAAATCCTCCTGTGAAAGAAGTATTTTCTTTTCCGTTTGCCAAGGGAGATAAACATGGCTTACTTTTTCTTTTAGTTGCTTTTTATGCTTATTCTTCTGGTGGCGCTGTTTTCGGAGGTTATCTGGCCGGACTTTTTAAAAAAAGAGAAATAAAACTGGTAGCGCAAAGAAACGAATTATCAGAAAAAACCCAGACACTTGTTCATCAGGCGCAGGAGCTTAATAAGACCAAAGACTATCTCCACGAAGCTCTGACAAAATCAGATAAAGCCAGAAACGAGCTTGAAGCAACGAAAAAGAATCTGGAAAAAACCAATCTTGAATTGAAGAATAAACTTGACGAGCTTGAAAAATACGGCCAGGTGACCACCGGCCGGGAACTCAAAATGATTGAACTAAAAGAGAAAATCAGGTTGCTTGAGCAAAGAATCGGAGAATTAGATAAAAACTAATTTAAATAATCGCTAATTTAAGATTAAATGGATAATTTTGAAAAACAACAGACCATTGAAGCGATAAAGACGGTCATCAAGGCAAGATGGCTTTATGTTTTATTGATTCTTTTGCAGGCACTATTTATTAAAACTATAACCTTAAATAAAGTTGTTCCGCTTCCTTCTTTACCGCTTATTTTTTTGCTGTTTATTGCCATCTTTATTTTAAATTTTGGTTATTGGATTTACTTTCGCAGACCATTTGAACGGGTGAAAGTTTTTCAATTGAAAATAATTAAATTTTCTCAGTTTATTATTGACCAGTTATCCATCTCGGCAATTTTATACTTTTCTGGGACGGTCAATAAGATGCTCATTCTGGCTTATTTTGTGCCTTTAGTTTTTGCAGCTAGTTTATACCGGAGAAAAGGAGTTATTTTCGCCGCTGTTTCCGGAATTCTGCTTTTTAGTTTTTTGGTTATTTTAGAATATTTAGGAATAATCAAGCCTGGCACTCCAGAAGAAACAACGTTTGCGCGTTTTGTTACCGGTGACAAGGTCTGGCTGCGCGGTGAATTAATTGGTTTTACTTTTTATTATTTTTGTGGGGCAGTAGCCGCTATTTATATGGCGGATTTGTTCAGAAAAAGAGAAGAAGAATTAAAAATAAAAAAAGATGAGCTAACCGGCAAAACAGAGATTCTGACAACGCAAACTCAGGAATTAACCAAAACCCGCGATTGGCTTCATGACGCTTTGATTAAATCTGATACCGCCAGATTAGAAATAAAAAAAACAAAAGATGAACTTCAAAAGACTAATGTTGAACTTCAGGCCAAAATCAACGAACTTGAAAAATATGGAGAAGTGACAACCGGCCGGGAACTCAAAATGATTGAATTGAAAGAGAAAATCAGGTTGCTTGAGGAAAAAATCGCAGAATTATATAAAAAATAGCAAAAACAATCACTGGCCCCAATCAAAATGGATATTTTTGAGAAACAGCAGACAATTGAAGCGATAAGGACAATTATTAAAGCTCGCTGGTTTTTTATTTTAGTAATTGTTCTCCAGGCATTAATCGTAAAGATATTTTTTCAGGAAACGCCTTTGGCGAGCGCCTCGCTGATTTTTTTAATGGTCGGCACCAGCTTTTTGTATAACTTTATTTATTGGCTTTATCTCCGTCGGTCGCCAGAAAAAGTTAATGATTCGATACTGAAAATTATTAAATTTTTGCAGGGTTTTTTAGACCAGCTGGCATTTGGAACCGTGCTTTATTTTTCTGGTACAGCCAATAAGATGCTGATGATTACCTATTTTATAATTATTATAATCAGCATGGGTGTTTATGGGAAAAAAGGGATTATTCTTACAACTCTTTCTGGCATGGCTATTTATAACGGTTTGGTTACCATGGAATACTATAGGTTAATGCCGCAGTTTTCGCCAGAGGTTTTTTCTACCACCCCGTGGCAGCCGTTAGCCAGTAATCCTGATTTTGCCCAGAAGCAAATAATTGCTTTTAGCTTATATTTAATCTCAGCGGCAATGTTTGCAATATTTTTAGGTGATTTATTTAAAAAAAGAGAGAAGCGATTAGCCGATCAAAGAGACGATTTAATAAAAAAAAGTGGTCTTTTAACTGTTCAGACCCAGGAACTTACCAAGACCAAAGACTATCTCCACGAAGCTCTGACAAAATCAGATAAAGCCAGAACAGAACTCGAACATACCAAAGCTCAGCTGGAAAAAACCAATGCCGAATTAAAAGCTAAACTAGATGAAGTTGAAAAATATGGCCAGGTGACAACCGGCCGTGAATTGAAAATGGCGGAACTGAAAGAGAAGATTAAGTCCATGGAAGAAAGGATAAGAGAATTAGAACAACAAATAACTGATAAATAAAAAATGGACAATTTTGAGAAACAGCAGACAATTGAAGCGGTAAAAATGGTCATTAAAGCCAGGTGGTTTTATGTTTTGACCATTGTGCTTCAGGGCGCGGTTATAAAAATTTGGTTTCCTAGCGTTCCTTTGCCTACTTCGTTTTTGATTTTTCTGGTTGTGATTATTGTTTTTTTGATAAATTTTGGTTTTTGGGTATATCTTCGCCGGTCGCCGGAAAAAATCAACAATTTTACCTTAGAAGTCATTAAATTTTCCCAGGTGCCTTTGGAGCAATTTGGATTGGCCGCCATTCTTTATTTTTCAGGTACGGCCAATAAAATGCTTTTGATGATGTATATTATTCCGATTATGGTGGGCAGCGCTCTTTATAGGATAAAGGGAATAATTTTATCTGCTTTTTCCACAATGATTTTATACAGCGGCTTGGTTTTTTTGGAATATTTAGGGTTAATGCCTTATTTATCCCCTGAAGCCGCCGTCCAGTCAACAGGCAAGGTTTTAAGAGGAGAATGGTATTTGGTTAAAGGCCATATTATAGGGTTTAACTTATATATAATCGGTGCTTCTTTTTATGCGGCTTATCTTGCTAATTTATTCAAACGCCGTGAGAAAAATCTTGTATTGCAGAAAAATGATTTAGCTCAAAAAACTCAAGCGCTTATGATTCAGGCCGAGGAGCTTGAGAAAACTAAGAATTATCTTCATGAAGCCTTGGTTAAATCAGACAAAGCCAGAGCGGATCTTGAACAAATTAAATCAGAGATAGAAAAAGCTAATTCCGAATTGAAAATAAAAATCAACGAGCTTGAAAAATACAGCCAGGTGACCACCGGCCGGGAACTCAAGATGATTGAACTGAAAGAGGAAATAAAAAACCTCAAAGAAACCATCGGAAATTTAAAAAGTCAATTAGTTTCTGACAAATAAATTTTAATAAAAAAATAAATTTATGAGCAATAGAAAAATATTTTTTATCTTAATGATTTTTTTATTTGCCTTGGCCGCTGTATTTTTTTTGATAGTCAATCCGTTTGGCGAAAGAAAAGAATCTAAGATTTTTCATGTTGGGCTGCTGCAGATGGCTTCAACCGTCAATGCCAATATAGAAGGTTTTAAAGCCGGTATGGAAGAGCTGGGATACGAAGAAGGCATAAATATTTTATATGATTATAAGAATGCGGAAGGAGATATGGATCTGACCAAAAAATACGCAAAGGAGATAGTGGCCAAAAACCCGGATCTGATTTTCACCAATACTTCTCCGGCAACCCAGGCAATAAAGGATGAAACCGCGAGCAAAAACATTCCTGTTGTTTTTTCTATGGTCGCTGACCCGGTAGGGGCTGGTTTTGTTGCCAGTATTCAGAGTTCCGGAAATAATCTTTGCGGCACCAGCTGCGCTTATATTGACATCGCGCCAAAAAGATTGGAATTTTTAAAGGAAGCATTTCCTGGTATCAAAAAAGTGCTGGTTTTTTATCGGCCAGAAGACAAATCCGGCGCTCCGGCGACCGAAGCGATAAAAAAAGCCGGTCAAAAATTAGGAATAAAAATAATAGATAAGCCCATTTCCAACTCGGATGAAATAAAATCGGTGCTGGAGGCTTTGGCGCCAGGCGATGTAGACGCTTTAATGGATCCGGCCGATTCCATGGTAACGGCCAATGTTGATTCATTGGTCATGGCTTCGCGGAGGCTAAAGATTCCTCTAATAATGATGAGCGACCTGGAAGCAGAGAAAGGAGCAACTATTACTTATGGCGTAGATTATTCTGACTTAGGGAAACAGTCGGCTTATATTGCTGATAAAATCCTTAAAGGAGCAGAGCCGGCTGAAATTCCGATCGAGATGCCAAGAAAATTTCGGATAGTTATGAACTTGAAAGTAGCCAGCGAGATTGGCCTTGAAATATCAGACGATGCGATTATTAGAGCAAGCCGAAAAATAGATTAAAAATTTTAATCTTCACTAAACAAATATTAAAGTCGCCAAAAAATGATTTTTAAGATGCCGAAAATAAAACTAGGGAATAAAATTGCTCTTATCTATTTTGTTTTGGGATTTGCGACGATTATCGCAGTCAGTCTTATCTGGTTTTTGCCCTCGCTGAGCGAGACAAAAACAAATGCGGCCAGGGTCCAGCTTGAAATAGCCAGACGAGGAGCGCAAGAAATCAGTTCTTTTATAGACTACAAACTGGATTCACTCCAAAAGCTAAGCTTTTTTATGGAGCCCGAAGAGACGGAAAAAAATCGGGAGATTTTCAACAGGTTTATGCAGAAAGACCAGTCTTTTTTTGAGATAACTTTAATTGGCGAAACAGGGAGAGAACAGATTAAGGTTTCGCAATTTGATATTTTTACGGAAGCGGACATGGCCGACCGCAGCAAAGAAGAATATTTTCAGATGACGCTTGAAGGATCCTATCTTATCAGCCAAGTTTTTTTCAATGAAATGGCCGAGCCTTACCTGGTTTTGGCCGTTCCGGTTTTTTCTTTTCCAAAAGGGGCGGTAATATTGGCAAAATTTAAACTGGCAGAGATGTGGCAGATTGTTTCTTCTCTTAAGGCCGGATTACAAAGCCGCGCGTTTGTTGTTGATAATGAAGGAAAGCTGATTGCCGATTCTAACCCTTCATTGGTTTTAAAAAATATAAATCTGGCGGATTTGCCGCCGGTTAAAAAAATAATTGAAAACAATCTTATTGTCGACGGATTGAGCCCTGAAGACAGTTATTTGAACGATCAAAGCCAGACGGTTTTATCGGTTGGCGTGCCAATGGAAAAATTAGGCTGGGGGGTTATTATTGAGCAACCAGAAGAAGACGCGTACAGCGCGTTGGGCAATAAAATAACTGCTTTCGTTCTTATATTTTTATTAGGAGGTGTTTCGATTTTTTTTGTCGGCCGGCTTTTGGTCATTTATCTTTTCGGGCCGATGAATAAACTGGAGAAAGGCGCAAAAATCATTGGGGCGGGAAATCTTGACTACCGATTGAATATTAGGACAGGAGATGAAATTGAGGAGCTGGCCCAATCTTTCAATGAAATGGCCAGTCAATTGAAGGAATTTTATACCGATTTAGAGCATAAAGTTGACGAAAGGACATCGGAGCTAAAAAGTCAACGAAACAAACTTGATCAATCTTCTAAAAAACTGATTGACAGGGAAATCGTTCTTGGTGAGGTTAAAAAACAACAAGAAAAAGCGCTCCAAGAAGCAACCAAGGCCAGGCATAAAGCAGAAGAAGCCAGAATCGCTAGTTTGAATATTTTAGAGGATATTGACGAGGCCAGAAAAGCTCAAGAAGACGAAAAGAACAAGATCGAGGCGGTATTAAGAAGTTTAACTGACGGTTTGATAATGCTGGACCAATTTGGCTGGGTTTCTTTGATCAACGTTGAAGCGGAATTAATGCTGAATTTAAAGAAAGAAGATATCGTTTCAAAAAGGCTCGGAGAAATAACCAATCCGAATATCAAAAAAATAGACGATCTTATCAGGACTAAAGAAGAAGATGTTGAAAAAACAGAAATCCAGTTAGACGGTTTTGACGAAAGGATCCTAGAAATCAGTACAGCGCCGGTCATCGGGATTAATAAAAAAATCTTGGGTCAGATTATAATTTTGCATGATATTACGCGCGAAAAAGCCGTTGAAAGGATGAAAACGGAATTTGTCACGATTGCTGCTCATCAGTTGCGTACACCGCTGTCGGCCGTCAAATGGACGCTGCGGCTTATCCTAGACGGTGATATAGGTAAGATCACTGAAGAGCAGGCAGAAACCCTTCAGAAAGGATATCTGAGCAATGAGAGGATGATTAGTTTGGTTAATGATCTGCTTAATATTACCAGGATCGAAGAAGGAAGATTCATTTTCGGATTTTTAAAGACTCCTTTCGTTTCTTTAATTCAGGAAACAATTGATAACTTTCAGGTGCTAGCCAACATGAAAAATATTAAAATAAAATTTGAAAAGCCGAAGAATGATATTGAAATCCTGGCTGACAAAGAAAAAATTAAGCTGGCTTTGCAAAATCTGATGGAAAATGCCATCAATTATTCGCCTTCAGGAAGCGACGTGACAATTTCGCTTGATTGGGATAATATTAATTTGACGTTCAGCGTTGCCGATAAAGGAATGGGAATTCCTAAAAAACAGCAGGAAAGGATTTTTACTAAATTTTTTAGAGGTGAAAATGCAATAAGAACGGAAACCGAAGGCACGGGCCTTGGTCTTTTCTTGACTAAGAACATCATAGAGAAGCATGGAGGCAAGATCTGGTTTGAAACCGAGGAGAATAAGGGATCAGTATTCTTTTTTTCACTGCCATTAGCTAAATAAAAATAAAACAATGCCAATATCATGCGAATGATATTCAAATGACGCGAATATATCTGCGGCATTTGTATCCGTTCGTAGATTTACATTATATTTTATGAAGAAAATTTTAATAATTGAAGACGAAAAAGTCCTTTTGGAGATTCTAGAAAAGAAGTTAACAGCGCAGGGATACGAAGTGGTGGTTGCCAAAGACGGGGAAGAAGGTTTAAATAAAATGAAAGAGTCAAAACCGGATCTTATTTTGCTAGATATTATTATGCCGAAAATGGATGGCTTTGAGGTTTTGACCGAGATGAACAAAAATGGGGCACTTTCAGAAATCCCAGTTATTATTATTTCAAATTCGGGTCAGCCGGTTGAAATTGACAGAGCGCTTAAGCTGGGTGTTAAGGATTATCTGATAAAAACGGAATTTAACCCGGAAGAAGTGATTGCTAAGGTTATTAAAATATTCGGTGAAGCTCCGGCAATGCCGGAAAAAAAAGATTTGTCAGGGTCCGAAAGCAAGGAAAAATCAATGGGAAAAAAAAGGAATAATTCAGGCAATAAGATTCTGATTGTTGAAGACGATAAGTTTCTGCGCGACTTGATCATCAAAAAATTAAAAAATGAGGGCTATGAAACTGTTTTTGCTGTCGGCGGAGAGGAAGGGTTGAAGAAAATAGAAGAAGAAAGACCGTCTTTGGTGCTTCTCGATCTTATCTTGCCGGGAATTGACGGATTTGAGGTATTAAAACAGGTGAAAAGTAATTCTTCCGATGAGATCAAAAATATCCCGGTGATAATTTTGAGCAATTTGGGTCAGCAAGATGATGTGAAAAAAGGCATTAATCTGGGCGCAGTTGATTTTTTAATAAAAGCCCATTTTACGCCAAGTGAGATTATTGATAAAATAAAGCAGGTCTTGAAAGAAAAAAAATAGCAGAATGAAAAAGAAGCACCGTTTGATTATATTGAAAGCAGTTTTTGCCGCGGCCTTTATTTTAGGCCTCTTTTTGATTTGGGAAAAAAGGTCAGTTTTTACAATTATTCCTGAACAAGCAGGTCAGGACAACAGAGAAGAAGAGATGATTGATGAACCAAGCGGGCTAAAAAGTCCGATTTCAGGCGTTGCCTGTGAAAATGCAAAGCGTCGGCCAATCGCTGTTATGCTTGGAGGAGATACAGTAGCCAGGCCTCTTTCTGGCATCGGGGAAGCAGACCTGGTTTTTGAGATGCAGGTGATTGAAGGAAGTATTACTCGTTTAATGGCCGTGTTTGTCTGTGCTGACCCAGGGCAAATCGGGGCGGTCAGGAGCGCCAGGCACGATTTTATTCCTTTGGCCAATGGTTTCGACGCGATCTACGCCCATTGGGGCGGCTCCCACTTTGCTTTGGATAAACTAAAGACCGGTATTGCTGATAATATAGATGCCCTGCCTAATCTATACAGCGCTTTTTATAGACAAAGCGGCATTGTTGCGCCACATAACGGTTTTACTTCAACAAGCCGATTGTTAAATGCGGCTGAAAAACTTAGTTATCGGACAACCGGAAAATTTATTGGTTATTATCATATGACAGAAAAGGAGACTGCCTTGCATGGACAGGAAAATAAAATCTTGCGCATAAGCTACGCGCCGCCTTTCAATATCGGTTATGAGTATAGCCCGAAAAAAAACTCTTATCTGCGTTTCCGCGGCGGCACCAAAGAAATTGATAAAAATACCGGCAATCAGATTGAGGCGAAAAACATTGTTGTCATGCGGGCTATTTCCCAGCCGCTTGAAGGGCAATATAATGATGTTCAAGTTGAAGGGGAAGGTAAAGCAGAGTATTATTTAAACGGACACAAAAAAGACGGCAAATGGAAAAAAGATAAAAGCGACGTGAGCAGCAAACTCTATTTTTACGATAAAGAAGGAGAAGAAATTAAATTCGTGCCCGGTTCAATCTGGATTGAGATAGCTGACCCTGGCATGGCGATAACTTGGGAATGATTTTAGGCTATGATTATTTTTCTCTACGGTCCGGATTCATACCGGTCCAATCAAAAATTAAAAGAAATAATTAAGAATTATAAGGCCAAACATAAAAGCGGGCTGAATTTTCAGTCGTTTGACTGGTCGAGCAGCGCTCTGAACGATATAAAAAATATTTTGTCTTCTGTTTCAATGTTTGACGAAAAAAAATTAATCGTTGTCAAAAATGCCTGCGGCGCAGCCAAAGATAATCAGGGGAAAATGATAGAAATACTGAAGGAAAAGAAAGCGTTGCAAGACGAGAGCGTTATAATCTTGTTTTTTGAAGCGGCAAAACCCGAAAAAAGCGAACTTTTTAGCTGGCTGGCCAGGCATGTCAGAATGGTTGAATGTTTTGAAAGTCTGATTGGTGCTAAGCTTGTCAATTGGGTAAAAAAAGAAATCGAGAAAGCGGGCAGCCTGATCGAAGCCGAGGCGCTTGAAAAACTGGTCAGTTTTATCGGCGCTGATCTTTGGCAGATGCATAATGAAATTGATAAGTTGGTTAGTTTTAAGGCTGGCGAGCCGATAACCGAAAATGACGTGGACTTGTTTATTCGTTCAAAATACGACACCAATATTTTTGCTATGATTGACGCTTTGGCCGCGCGCAATAAAAACTTAGCTTATAAATTAATGCACCAGCACCTAAGCTTGGGAGAAAATGAAATATATATTCTGACTATGTTTATTTATCAATTCAGGAACTTACTGCAGATAAAAAATTTGATTGATGCTGGAATTTCTTACGATGCCTTGGCTAAAAAAACAGGACTACACCCTTTTATCATAAAGAAATCATGGCCGCAATTGAAAAATTTCAGCCAGGATATTTTGAAAAAGATTTACGACAGGCTGCTTAGCATAGATATCGGGATTAAGCGCGGGCATATCGAGCCACAGACAGCGCTGGATTTAGTGGTAGGGGAAATAGCGGGATAGTTCAAATTTTAAAGTTAAAAGTTCAAAGTCAAAAACAAAAATCCGCCTTTTAGGCGGTATTTTTGTTTATTTATTAAGAAGTTTCATTAAGCGGGATTTTTTTCGGGCGGCCGTATTTTTCTTGATAACGCCTCTTTTAGCCGCTTTATCAAGTGCCTGATAGGCAGAAGCCATCAGTTTTTTAGCTTCGTCTCTATTTGTTAAAGCCAGTTTTTTGATTTTTTTTGTTATGTCTTTGACCGCTTTGGCGCGCGCCAAATTAAGCACTCGGTGCTTTTTTGCCTGTCTTAATGCTTTTTTCGCAGATTCTTTTATTGGCATGAAAAATAGTTGAAAGTTTAAAGTTAAAAGTGAAAAGTTCCCCGCCTTCGCTAAAGCTGAGGCGAGGCGAGGGAGGTCGAAAATTTATTCTGGATTAGCATAGAAAATATATCAGAAAATCGGATTTTTAGCAAGTTTTTTTATTTTTTTGCTAACTTGCTTACTTTATTTATTTGTTCCTGTAGTCTTATTGCTTCATCAAATTGTAGATTGCGGTTGGCCAGTGACATTTTAAATTGAAGCTCTTTGAGGTATTCTTTCAAATACTCGCGCTCGGTTTTGGGGCTGATTTTTGCCTTGGTAACCTCCACGATGCTGGGCCTGATTGGCTTTTTTATCGCCTTAGGCTCAACTCTATGTTCTTTGTTGTATTTTTCTTGGATGCGCCTGCGGCGATTGGTTTCATCAATCGCGCGTTTTATTGAATTGGTGATTTTGTCAGCGTACATTATAACTCTGCCTTGCGGGTGGCGGCTGGCGCGGCCCATAGTCTGGATGAGGGTGGTTTCGTTGCGCAAAAAACCTTCTTTATCTGCGTCCAAAATAGCAACTAGAGCGACTTCGGGCAAATCTAGCCCTTCGCGTAAAAGATTTATCCCGACTAAAACATCAACTTTGCCGAGCCGCAGATCTTTTAAAATTTCCGGCCGCTCCAGCGTTTTGATTTCAGAATGCAGATATTGCGCTTTGATTCCTTCATCGTGCAGATATTCAGCCAGATCTTCGGCCAGGCGCTTGGTCAGGGTTGTCACGAGCACTCTGGCACCCAATTTGATAGCCGCCCTTATTTTTTTTATCAAATGCGGAATCTGGTTTTTTGTTGGTCTGACTTGAATTACGGGATCCAGGAGTCCAGTCGGTCTTATTAATTGTTCAACTATAAACTTTTGACTTTTAACTTTTACTTGCCCGCCGAATCCTTGGCGGAGGCGGGACTTTTTAATTTCGTATGGCCCCGGCGTGGCCGAAGTATAAATAACCTGATTTACGCGTGTTTCAAATTCTTTGAATTTGAGCGGCCGGTTATCAATGGCCGAAGGCAGGCGGAAGCCGTATTCTATTAAGATTTTTTTGCGCGCTTCGTCGCCATGAGCCATGCCGTTTAATTGAGGAACGGTCATATGCGATTCGTCAATAATTAAAAGGTAATCTTTGGGGTAATAATCAATAAGAGCAAAAGGTGGCTCGCCAGGTGATCGGAATTCCAGATGGCGTGAGTAATTTTCAATGCCGTGACAATAGCCGACCTCTTTCATCATTTCAAGATCAAAATTAGTCCGGCGTAGCAATCTTTCTGCTTCCAGCAGCTTTTTTTGCCGTCTCAATTTTATTAGCCTGTCTTCCAGCTCCATTTTTATATTCTTGATAGCCAGATTTATTTTTTGTTCGGGCGCGACCCAATATTTAGCCGGGAAAACTTTGGCATATTCAATTTCCTGTTCTGGCCTTGCCTTCAAAATGTTATTGGGCAGATTAATTTCTGATATTTTTTCTATTTGATTGCCAAAAAAATCAAATTTCAAGATTTGCTCGCCAGTGGCGCTCCAGACATGGATGAGGTCTCCCAAAACGCGGAAAGTGCCGCGTTTAAAATCAATGTCTGAGCGGATATATTGCAGAGAAGTCAGATGTCGTAAAAATTTCTGGCGCGATATTAACTGCCCCTTTTTAAATTCCAAGCTCAAATTTTTGTATTCGTCTGGCGAGCCGATGTTGTAGATGCAAGAAACTGAGGCGACAATTATTACGTCGTCGCGTGATAACAATGCTTGGGTGGCCGCGTGGCGCAATCTGTCAATTTCGTCATTGATTTTAGCATCTTTGTCTATATAGGTGTCGGTTTGGGGGATATATGCCTCGGGCTGATAATAGTCGTAATATGAAACAAAAAAATGGACGGCGTTTTGCGGAAAAAATTCTTTGAATTCCTGATAGAGCTGGGCGGCAAGGGCTTTGTTATGAGAAATGATAAGCGTCGGTTTCTGTTCTTTTTCAATAACATTAGCTATCGTGAAAGTTTTGCCGCTGCCGGTCACGCCCAAAAGCGTCTGGTGGCCGACACCAGCATCTAAATTTTTGACCAGCGCGTCTATGGCAGTCGGTTGATCGCCAGTCGGCTTAAATGGGGCGCGGAGTTTGAATTTCATAATGATTGACTTTTATAATCTTTTAATATACCTTGTATAAAAAGGAGAGGGGGTGTTCTTTTGAAAAAGATAGATAATATTTCGATTGGTGTGCCGGCTGTAGTTGTCGTGAAAAAAATTGCGGATATAAATTTAATTGACAAGCTAACATTTATTTTATATACCACGCAGAAGCCTAACGAAAAAATACTAAAAGAGCCTGATGTGCCAGTTGATTTATTATTGCGGCATAGCGGTCAAACCGATGAGGCGCGTCTGCCTGTTAAGAGGGAAGAGATTTATGATTTCTATGATAGGTATACAAATAAAATAAGGCAGGAATCAGCTATCGGTGTATGCTCATCGGTGAACATGAGGCAGAATTTTTTTCATATCCCAATGATAGATTTTCACTGCGATGTGTCAGATGTCAATTTAGCAAGGCTGAAGGATTTTTTGCTCTATATCGGCCAAAAAGAAGGTGCAATTTTAGAGTCTGGAAGATCATATCATTATTACGGGATAAAACTTTTAACAGTTGAGCAGTGGGTAGAATTTATGGGTAAATGCTTATTGCTCTGTACAGATGCGGGACAGAGATACATAGGGCACTCTTTGATGGACGGGTTTTGTACTTTAAGAATATCTGGCAAGGCATTGCATAATTATATCCCAAAAGTTGTAACAATCTTATGAAGGGTCTCTATCGAGAGCCCTTTTTTATTTGAATTTCATTTGAGCGTGGAGTATACTAAAATCAATGATTTCTTCTTTGGAAGGCAAAATTGCGCTCAAGTCCGAGAAATACGCCGTAATTGAAACCAACGGTATTGGTTTTCGCGTCAACCTATCTGAAAAAACTCTTTCAAAAATACCACAAATAGGGGCTTCTGTTAAGCTTTTTACCTATCTTTCTGTCAAAGAGAATGGCTGGGATCTGTTCGGATTTTTAACTTTTGACGAGCTGGAACTTTTTGAACTTTTAATTTCTATTCCAGGTATCGGGCCAAAAACCGCTTCAAATATTTTAGCCTTAGCCTCGGTTGAAGACCTGCAGGAAGCAATTGTTTTGGGCGATGAAACGATTTTAGCGCGAGTTTCGGGCATCGGCAAAAAAGTGGCGCAAAAGATAGTTTTGGAATTAAAATCAAAAGTTAAAAAATTATCAAAAGGAGAAGGCTCGGGCATAGCCGGCGACATAGAAGTAATTGATGCGCTTGTTAATTTGGGTTATAAGGTTTATGAAGTCAGGGAAGTTTTACAAAAACTGCCGGAAAACATTAAGGGCCTGGAAAACAGGGTTAAAGAAACTTTGAAGAGATTAGGCAAGAAGTAAGCCCAAATATCAAATCCCCGCCCGCCAGAGCCGATTGGATGAGCAATGGGATATTGATGAAAGAAACTGAATGCAGACATAACTTATTAAAACCACTTGTTCGCTTTGGCAATCGGCGGGCAGGCAAATTATTCCAAATCAAGGTCAAAATCCAAAATCCAAAACGTTTTAAGCTTTGAACTTTGGATTTGATTTGACATTTGAGCTTTGATATTTGGATTTAAAAAATAATCTCCTAATGCAAGATAAAACAACATTTGACAGGGAGGATTGGAATAAATTCGTTCTTGAGCAGGACGGTTCTTTTTTACAATCCTGGGAATGGGGCGAGTTTCAAAAAGCAATTGGCAGGCAGGTATTCTATTTGAAAGTCGACAGCTATCAATCGCTGATTATAAAACATGATCTAGCGTTGGGAAAGAGCTATCTTTATTGTCCGAGAGGGCCGATTGCTTCGCTTAATTTAAAAGTTGAAAGTGAAAAATTAAAAATTATTGAGTTATTTTTAAAAGAAATAAAAGAATTAGCGAAACAGGAGAACGCGATATTTGTGAGAGTTGAGCCGACAAGGGGTATCGCTGAAGACGATTTAAGAAAAGCGGGATTTATCAGAGCTCAGAAAGAGGTTCAGCCTTCACGGACGCTGATTTTGGATTTGAATTTGAGTGAAGAAGAATTGTTGGCGCAAATGCACGAGAAAACGCGATATAACATAGGGCTAGCCCAGCGCAAAGGCATTTCCGTGACCTTAAGAAAATTAGAAGACGGAGAAGAAGCTTTTGAAAAATTCTGGCAGCTTTTGAATCAGACGGCAAAAAGGCAGAAGATCAGTATTTTCTCCAGAGATTATTACAAAAGGCAGATGACCATCAAAAGCGGCCAATTTGAAAACCTGCTTTTCATCGCCGCTTATCAGGGCAAGGCAATCGCGGCCAACCTTGTCATTTTTTTTGGAAACACAGCGACTTATTTGCACGGCGGGTCTGACAATGTATATCGTGCTCAAATGGCGCCGCATCTGCTTCAGTGGGAGCAGATAAAAGAAGCCAAAAGGCGTGACTGCAGAACATATGATTTTTGGGGAATTGACGAAAATAATTGGCCGGGAATAACCAGATTCAAAAATGGTTTTGGCGGCAGAGAAGTTCAATATATCGGCACTTTCGACCTGATTCTGAAACAGGCCTGGTATAGCGCTTATGTTTTAATTAAAAAAGTTTTATAATGAAAAATTTATTGAAAAAACTTGTCCCAAACTTTATTTTTAGCATCTACCATTGGAAGCTGGCTTATTTAGGAGCGATGATTTATGGTTTCCCTTCGCGAAAACTGATTGTGATTGGCGTGACAGGGACAAAAGGCAAAACAACAACCTGCAATTTGATTGCCCAGATTTTGAATGGCGCAGGATATAAAACTGGTATGGCTACAACTGTTAATTTCAGGATTGGCGAAAAAGAATGGATAAACGAATATAAGCAGACAATGCTTGGGAGATTCAGGCTACAGAAACTGTTGCGGCAAATGGTTCGCGAAGGATGCAAATACGCGGTGATAGAAACTTCTTCAGAAGGAATTTTGCAGCACAGGCACAGAGGCATAAATTATTCTGTTGCGGTTTTCACTAATTTGTCGCCCGAACACATTGAGCGCCACGGTAGCTTTGAAAATTATCGGGCGGCCAAGCTCAAATTATGCGAGGCAGTGGCAAAAAAAAGAGAAGGTATCGGGATTTATAATCTGGATGACGCCAACGTGGATTATTTTTTGAAATGCAATATTTTAAATAAATTCGGGTATGGAACGCATAATAAATATCAGCTTGCAAGTTTCAATAAAATTTCAGAGATTAAATTATTTCCAGACCACACCGAATTTTCTGTCAATGGTGAAAAATTTCAGATGCCTTTGATCGGCGAATTCAATGTTTATAACGCCACCGCCGCGATTTGCGTGGTACAATCACAGGGAATTAGGATAGAGAAAATCAAAGAAATTTTAAAGCACACCAAACCGACCCCGGGCAGATTGGAGATTGTAAATATTGGTCAGTCCTTTACTGTCATTGTTGATTACGCGCATGAGCCGGCTTCGCTGGAAGCGGTTTATAAATTTTTGATTGAAATGAAAAAATTTACCCCGAGCGTAGTCGAGGGGCCAAAAAGAATTATTGCCTTACTCGGCGCACAGGGCGGGGGAAGAGACAAGGGAAAACGTCCGGAATTGGGCAGGATAGCGGGAGAATTCGCGGATATAATAATAGTTACAAATGAAGACCCGTATGATGAAAGTCCGCAGCAGATAATTGATGATGTAAAACAAGGAATAACCCCTCGACTTCGCTCGGGGCAGAATCTCTTTGAGATTTTGGATCGTAGAGAAGCAATTAAAAAAGCGCTGAGCCTGGCCGAGCCAGGGGACATCGTGATTTTAACAGGCAAAGGAGGCGAAGTCTGGATGTGCGTAGAAAATGGCAAAAAAATACCCTGGAATGAGCGGGAAATAATTGAAGAAGAACTAAGGAGAGCAGTTTTTTAAAAATAAAAAAATATAATTCTATTAGGAAGGGAGGACAAAGATATGACAGGCAGAGAGATTCTTGTTTGTACCGATTGTAAAAGCGCGATTTTCGTGGATTCAGTAGCCAATACGGCGCCAAGATTTACAGGTAACTTCGGGGATCATCCGGAAAACAGGGAAATGATTGATGGGCAAGACGACTTGCGTGATTTTAAAAGAACCCACAGGAAACACAAAGTTATTGAAGTTAAGCTTAAGTATGATTGATCGGAAGATGGAACTATAATAGGCCAAAAACTGATTTTTAGCTTTTGGCCTTATTTTTTTCTTTAAAACACGGTGATATAATTGATTCATGGACAAGTCTTTCGAAATTTTAGATCATCCGGCGGATTTGAAAATCAGGGCTTTTGGAAAAACAAAAGAAGGATTGTTTTTGAACATGATGCGCGGCATGGCAGAGTCACAGCAGGGAGAAATTGAAAACAAAAAAGAAATAAAAAAAGAAATTAAAGTTAAATCTTCTGATCTGGCCTCGCTTTTGGTTGATTTTTTAAGCGAGATAATCTATCTCAGTCAGACAAATAAAGAGATTTATTTTAATGCAGGATTCAGAAAATTCAGCGAAAATTATCTAGAAGGAGAATTATTTGGCCAAAAAGTCAAAAGATTTAATGAAGACATCAAGGCGGTTACTTATCACGAATTGGAAATAAAAAAAGCTGATGACCACTGGGAAGCAACAGTCATTTTCGACATATGATGACCAAAAAAGACTTAAATAAAATTTCCGATTTTGTTTGGGAAATTCCAAAGAGTTTTCGCGCTGACATGCGCGTGCCGGCCAGAATTTACGCAGACCAAAATCTGCTGGAAAAAGTATTTGATGACAGGTCGCTTGAGCAACTGATAAATGTTGCCACTTTGCCGGGCATCATAAATTATGCTTTGGCCATGCCCGATATGCACGAAGGTTATGGTTTCCCAATTGGCGGAGTGGCTGGTTTTGAGGCAAAAGAAGGGATAATTTCGCCTGGCGGAGTCGGATACGATATTAATTGCGGAGTGCGAGTTTTGCGTTCTGATTTGAGCTTTGGCGAAATACAGCCGCACATTGTCAATTTAATGAATCAAATTCAGCGCGATGTGCCATCGGGTGTCGGTCAGGGCGGCGGAGTGAAATTAAGCGAAGAATCAATGAAAAAAGTTCTGGAGGAGGGAGTGAGATGTATTATTGAAAAGGGATACGGCCAAAAAGAAGATATTGAATATTGCGAGGAAAGGGGAATGATGGCTGGCGCGCAGGCTTCAGCGGTTTCTGAAAAGGCAAAAAGCAGGGGGCGCGACCAATTAGGCACCCTGGGAGCAGGCAATCATTTTTTGGAAGTCCAGAAAGTTGATGAAATTTTTGACGATAAAATCGCGGCAGTTTTTGGCTTAAAAAAGGATTTGGTGACAATAATGATACATTGCGGATCGCGAGGCCTGGGTCACCAAGTGGCAACCGACTATGTTTCAGTTATGCACAAAGTCGCGTCAAAATATAAAATTTCTTTGTCCGATGCGGAGCTGGCCTGCGCGCCTTTTGAAAGCCAGGAAGGCAAGCAATATTTTTCAGCCATGGCTTCCAGCGCCAATTTTGCCTGGGCCAATAGGCAGATGATAATGCATTTGGTGCGCGGCGCCTGGCAGAGGATTTTAGGGCAAAGCGGCGGACAGCTGAAACTGATTTATGACGTAGCGCATAATGTGGCGAAATTAGAGAAATATGATGGTCAGAATTTAGTTATTCACAGAAAAGGGGCGACTCGCGCTTTTCCTCCGGCCAGCCATGATATTCCAGAAAAATATCGGCTATCCGGCCAGCCGGTTTTGATTCCCGGCACCATGGGCACGGCTTCTTATATTTTAGCCGGCACGCAGAAAGCTAAAGAAACATTTTTTTCTGTTTGCCACGGCGCGGGCAGGGTAATGTCGCGCCATGCTGCCATTCGAGCGGCTGAAAGCAGTCAATTGCGCCAGAAATTGGAATCAGAAGGAATTGTGGTGCGTTGTTTATCAAATAAAGGCCTGGCTGAAGAAGCGCCGATGGCATATAAAGACATTCATAATGTTGTTGAAGTAGTTGAACAGGCGGGTCTGGCAAAAAAAGTGGCTCGGCTGAAACCATTGGGAGTAATAAAGGGTTAAAATAAAAAGAAAAATCCCTTAACAGAATATGTTAAGGGATTTTGTTGTTTATATTTTTTACTTATTTTTTATGTCTTCTAGTTTCTGGGTTGCCTTAACAACCTTACGGCTTGGTTTTTTTTGTGTATGAAATTTCCATTCCTGAACGACTCCGTCGTTTCCTCGCCTGACATAGACCTTAAAATCAAGCGGGAACGATTTTTTGGTTTTTTGGAGGCGAGCAATAAAACGGGAATCAACCTCCCAAACCTGAAGGGGCCGCTTTTTAAAAATTATTTCAACAGTTTCGCTTCCAAAGCCAAGATGTTTGGCTGCTGCGGAAATGACATCATTGGTGAAAGTATCAAGATGCTCCACAAACCACTGGTACGCCACTTTCTTTTTCATTGTTCCCTCCTTTGACAGTTAGTTTCAATTCAAGCTGTACCGGCCGCTTTATTTTGATTGCTGATTTTTTTGAGTCAACCCTTTTTCTTAATAGAATTTGTGCGGCCTGGCGGCATGCTTTTTTAAAAATTTCAGGGGGTATCCAGAGAGAATCCGGATCGTAGACGCTGGCATAAGGGTCAAATTTCGCTGCCAGATGGATGCGTTTTCGTCCTTGGCGGAAAATGCAATGGATGTTTTTTATTTTAAGTTCTACTTCCCCCGGCTTTTTGGTATCTATAACTTCTATTTCTTTAATCTTTGCCTCCTTTTTGTTTATCCCCATTTTCTTTCCTCCTTTCTTAGTTTTTAAGGTGCCGAGATTTATTAGGATAACATTACAATCATTATTTGTCAAATTAATTTCATTTGAATCGCAGAAAATGGTATAATAACAAAAATAAGTTAAATAATGAAAAAATATTCTTCCGCCAGAGCCAGCCGAGGAAAAACGGCCTATCGCACGCCGTCTGATTTTCGCTATCGGCATCTTAAGAAAATTGAACAAAGAAAAGTTTTCCAAAAATTAAAATAGAATAAATTTTGGATGCAGCCATATGGATATTTTTCAAAAGCAGCAAATAGTTGATTCGATTAAAGCAATAATTAAAGCCCGCTGGTTTTTTGCGGCAACTGTTTTTGTTCAGGGAATAATTGTTAAAGTATTTTTCCCCAACCCCTTAGCCTCTACTTGGCAGCTGGCAGTGATTTTAATAGTCAGTTATTTTTACAACATTGCCTATTGGCTATATGTCCGGCGACCGCCAGAAAAAATGACAGATTTGGGCATTAAAGCCGTGAAAGCGCTTCAAATTATTATGGACTCTTTGGCTATTTCGGCTATACTTTTTTTCTCCGGAACAGTCGACAAAATGATAGTGGTCTGGTAT
Source organism: Candidatus Portnoybacteria bacterium RBG_19FT_COMBO_36_7 (assembly GCA_001819495.1). Lineage (GTDB taxonomy): Bacteria > Patescibacteriota > Minisyncoccia > Portnoybacterales > GWB1-42-6 > CG1-02-40-82. Next base: position 98,261 of record MHMW01000028.1, read on the forward strand.
TTTGTTGTTTTAATGATTGGCGTCAGTCTTTATAAAAAAAGGGGGATTGCCTTAAGCGCTTTTTTTTGTATTTTTCTTTATAGCAGCCTTTTAATTTTAGAATATTATGGATTTTTAATTGTTCCAGCAGGGGCTAAAAATTTTACTACTGCTTACGGAAATATAGAGCTTACGCTTGGTAATTTGATTGGCTTTGGTACTTATATGATCGCGGCTTCTTTTTTTGCCTGGTTTTTGGGAAGTTTATTGAGAAAAAGAGAAAAAAGACTGCAAGAGAGAACCGATCAGGCAGTAAAGCAGGCACAAATTCTTGCTCACCAAACCCAAGAGCTTACCAAAACCAAAGACTATCTCCACGAAGCGCTGGTCAAATCAGATAAATCCAGGACAGAGCTTGAGAAAACAAAAGTAAGTCTGGAAAAAATCAACCTTGAATTAAAAGCTAAATTGGACGAAGTGGAAAAATACAGCGAAGTGACGACGGGCAGAGAGCTTAAGATGATTGAGCTGAAAGATAAGATAAAATCTATGGAAGAAAGGATGAAAGAATTAGAGGAACAGATTGCCAATAAATAGATATTAAAATCTATGGACGCATTTGAAAAACAGCAGAGGATAGAATCTATAAACGGAATTATAAAAGTCCGCTGGTTTATTGTGGCTATTATAGTCGGGCTAGGCTTTATTTTAAAGGCAAAATATTTCGGGTGGGTAGGCGGTTTTCAGGGAGATTTCCTTTCAGGCTATTTAAAGATGGGTGCTTTTGGGCTGGCGGCTTTTGGTTATAATTTTATCTTTTGGTTTTTTATGCGCCGGTTAAGGCGCAGACCGATAGAAAAGATTAGCGATAGGGCATTGAATATCATGGCAGCGCTGCAGATAATCCCAGATCAGCTTATGTTTACCCTGGTTTATTACAACACCGGCACAGTAGACGGAATGTCATTTCTGTTTTATTTTATTTCTGTTTTTTTAGCCAGCAGCATTTACAAATCTAAGGGCATTATCTTAACTGGTCTGCTGTCTGGATTTTTTTATACCGGGCTTTTAATTGTCGAATACCAGGGATTAATACCGCATCTCAACACCTATCAAGGGGTAACTCTCTTTGGCAGTCCATACGTGACACGGGGGAAAATTATTTCCTTTATATTTTATATAGGTATTATGACATTTGCGGCCGCTTTCCTCTCTAATTTAATCCGTAATCGGGAGAAGAAACTTAGAGAGCAACGCGATCAATTGTCGGGCCAGACCCAGCTTTTGACAGTACAGACTCAGGAACTGACCGAGACCCGCGACTATCTCCATGAAGCCTTAACTAAATCAGATAAAGCCAGAAGCGAACTTGAAAAAACAAAAGAAGAGCAACAAAAGACGAATCTTGAGCTCAAAGCCAAGCTTGAGGAAGTTGAAAAATATGGTCAGGTGACAACGGGCAGAGAGCTTAAGATGATTGAGCTGAAAGATAAGATTAAGACACTAGAGCAGAGGATTGGTGACTTAGAAAAAAAATAAATTTTTATGCCAGGTAGTGAAAATTCGGCTGCTGCCTGGCAGTAAAAATTATTAAATGCCGAATCTTGCCTGTCGGCAGACAGGTTTCTACTATCTATTATGGCAAAACTGCATTTTTACGGAGGAACAAGAATTGTCAGCGGAAGCTGCTATTTGTTGGAAGTTAATGACCCGCTTCGTCCGCGAAGCGAGGCGAGTAAGAAGATTTTAATTGATTGCGGCTTGTTTCAGGGCTCCAGAGAATTTGAAGCAAAAAATCACGCACCATTCCCTTTCAATCCAAAAGAGATTGATTGCGTTATAATTACTCATTCGCATCTTGACCATATCGGTCGCCTGCCAACATTGGTCAAAGCGGGATTCCGGGGAAAAATATTTGCCACTCTTCCGACAATAGAATTCACTCATTTGATGCTGGAGGACAGCAAAAAGGTCATGAAGGAAAAGGCCAGGCATGCCGATGCCATCCCTCTTTTCTATGAAGGAGAAATCGATGAAATGATGAAATTTTTTGTGCCGGTTGGATATCACGAAAAAACAGAAATATCGGATTTTATATCTTTTAAATTTCATGAGGCAGGGCATATTTTGGGCTCGGCGTTTATTGAATTGACCTTTCAAGAAGTCCGAAGTAATGAATCCGGAAAAAAGACAATTATTTTTTCCGGCGACTTGGGAAATTTGTCGGTGCCGATTATCAAGCCGTTGGAAAATATCGGAGAGGCGGATTATGTGCTAATTGAGTCTGCTTATGGCGACAAAATGCACGAAGATAAGAGATTGGCTAAAGACATGATAGAAGATGCGACCGAAGAAACAATTGCCAGGCATGGCGTTTTGATGATTCCCAGTTTTGCCATGGAACGCACCCAGCAGCTGCTTTTTCATTTCAACGAGCTGGTTGAGCATAAACGCATTCCCGCCATTCCGATTTTTATCGACAGCCCGCTGGCGACAGAAGTAACGAAGGTTTATAAAAAATTTACTGATTTTTTTAACTCAGAAGCAAAGAACATGGTTTTGGTCGGGGATGATATTTTTAAATTTCCTGGCTTGAAATATACTCCCTCTGTCAAAGAATCAAAAGAAATTAACGATATCGCTCCGCCCAAGATTATCATTGCGGGCTCGGGCATGTCTCAGGGCGGCCGGATCGTGCATCACGAAGTTCGCTATTTGCCGGACGAACGCAATACGCTTCTTATGGTTACTTATCAGGCGCATGGCACTTTGGGCCGTAAAATTTTAGAAGGAGCCAAAGAAGTGGAAATTTTGGACCAAAAAATATCGGTCAGGGCAAAAGTTAAAAGCATCAGTAGCTATTCAGCCCACGCTGACCAGAAAGGTCTGCTTGATTGGCTCTGCTGTTTGCAGAAACCGGTTAAGAAAATTTTTGTGGTGCAGGGCGAGGAAGAGCCGGCTAATGTTTTGGCGCAAAAAATAAAGGATAGCATGGGAATAGACGCACAAGTGCCCAGATTCGGGCAGGTGACGGAATTATCGTAAAAATAGACTTTTCTAAATAACTAATATAAAATAAAAGATATTAAACTATTTACTGCCCGCGCGGTTCGGGAATAAAAAACTATGGAAAAAATAGCGTCATCTTATCTAAAATATAAAATTTGCGTTTCAGGGGCAGCGGTAACCGATTGTTGCTCGCCGGACGCCCTGGAAAAAGCCAAAGAAGTTGGCCGGGAAATTGTCAGGCACAACGGGGTTTTAGTAACCGGTGCGACTACCGGTATTCCTTACTGGGCGGCGATCGGCGCCAAAGATGAAGGCGGGATTTCAATCGGTCTCTCGCCGGCTGCTTCTGAAGAAGCGCATGTTAAAGCTTACCGCCTGCCAACTGACTATTTTGATATGATAATCTACACCGGTTTTGAATATGCAGGCAGAAATCTTTTATTGACCAGATCTTCAGATGCGGTGATTGTAATTTGTGGCCGCATGGGAACATTAAACGAATTTACTATCGCTTTTGAAGATAAAAAACCCATTGGAGTTTTGACAGGAACAGGAGGCATGTCAGATTTTTATGACGATATAGTAAAAAAAGCCAAACGCGGTCCGGGGAAAATCGTTTATGATTCAGATCCCAAGACCTTAGTTGAAAAAGTGCTTGAATTGGTAGAAAAAGAAAAGGTGGTTAAAATAGAGAAAAAGCCGAGAATAAAAAAAGATTAAATAAAATGCCTGAATTGGCCGCTGGTTGGCGGTTTGACGGGCGAAACCCACTTTCGCTAATGCTACGGTGGGCGAGGGGAGGTGAGAATAATGGCGGAAGAAAAATTAGTCGGCAAGATCATACATTTCTACACTAACATCGGCGTGGGCATCATTGAACTTTCCGATAAATTGGATGCGGGCGAAAAAATTCATGTCAAAGGATTAAGCACCGATTTTGAGCAGACAGTGGAATCTATGCAGGTTGAGCATCAAAATGTGGAGTCAGCCAAAGCCGGAGAATCTATCGGAATAAAATTGAATGAGAAGGTGAGGGAAGGCGACGAAGTTTTTAAATTATTTGAATAATCGAGCGAAAAGATTTTTATTTGGATAATTCGGATGTATTCGTAAATTTGGGTCGCTTTGAAAACTGACCCGAATGACCCGAATCAGACCCGAATATCCCGAATGATTTTAGATTACAGTTTTTTATATGTCTAAAAAATTTTTCTATGCTTTGTCTGTCTTGACTGGAATGATTATTGGTGTAGGAATTTTTGGGATTCCTTATTGTTTCGCCCAGACCGGAATTTTGATTGGCTTTTTTTATTTGATTTTTTTGACCATCGTGGTCACAAGCATCCATCTTTTATACGGCGAGATAATTTTACGAACAGGTCAGGATTGCCGTTTGGTGGGCTACGGCGAAAAATATCTTGGACCAAAAGGCAAGGCGGCGGTGACTGGCATTGTTATTTTCCAGTTTTATGGGGCTCTTTTGGCCTATATAATCGCGGGCGGATATTTTTTGAACATAATTTTTGGCAGATTTTTTGGCGGCACGGATTTTTCGTGGTCGCTGATTTTTTTTGCTTTGGGAGCTCTGGCTATTTTTTTCGGGCTGAAAACAGTTTCACTTTCCGAGTTTTTTATGGCAATTATTCTTGTGGTTCTCGCCTGTCTTTTTGTTTTAAAAGGAGCGCCTTTTGTCAGTTTTGAAAATCTTAAAGGTTTTAATCTAATGAAATTTTTTCTGCCCTACGGCGTCGTTTTCTTTTCTTTGACAGGCGGAGCGGCAGTGCCGGAGCTTCGCCAGATCCTGAAGGGGCAGGAAAGAAAAATTAAAAGAGTCATAGTTTTAGGGACGGTGATTCCGGCAGTTATTTATTTTCTTTTTGCTCTGGTGGTGGTCGGAACAACGGGGCAGGATACGAGCAAAGATGCAATTTCTGGTCTTGTCCCTTATCTTGGGCAAAATATTATTGTCTTGGGTGCAGTTTTTGGGTTTTTGACGGTTATTACTTCTTTTTTAATGCTTGGTCTGAATCTGCGAAAAATGTTCCAGCTGGATTATAAACTGAACAAATTTTTGGCTTGGGCGCTGGCCTGTTTTATTCCTCTCATTGCTTTTTTAATTGGCTTTAAAGATTTTATCATGGTCATCGGGCTGATCGGTGCAGTGGCCGGAGGTTTTGAGGGGATTGTGACAATTTTAATTTATCGCCGCGCAAAAAAAATGGGCAACCGCCAGCCCGAATACAGCCTTAAATTAAACAGAATATTTATCTGGACAATGGTTCTGCTTTTTGCCTTAGGCATATTTTACGAGTTTATCTATTTGGCAAAATGAAATTTTTGGAAAAAATTGAATGCTGGCTTTTTTATGCTTTAGTTTTTTTTGTGCCTCTGCAACTAAGGATTATCTTGCGTTCTTTCAGCTCTCAATTTAATGAATGGACAAGCACCTATCTTTATGCCACTGATATCCTCATATTTTTAATTCTGCTGTTTTGGCTGACAAGAAAGATTAAGGAAAAAAAATGGAAAATTGTAAGTTTTCAAAATATCTGGGTTGAGGTAGGGCTTTTTTTGTTTTTACTGGTAAGCGGGGTCTCAATTTTTCTGTCCAACAATTTTTGGTTGAGTTTTTTCAGCTGGGTCAAGCTAGTAGAATTTAGTCTATTGTTTTTATATATAAAATATAATTTTGGAAAATTATTCAGTCTCCAGAGATTTTGGCAGATTTTTATGGTCAGTGCTGTGGTGCAGAGCGGCCTAGCGATTTATCAGTTTTTTGCGCAAAAAAGCTTAGGCTTGAAAATATTGGCTGAGAGTCCCATTGCGCCTGATATTTTAGGTGTGGCAAAAATAGTGGTAGACGGCAAAAAAATAGTCCGTGCCTATGGCCTGGTGCCGCACCCCAATATTCTGGCGGCAATCTTGATGCTGGCGATTTTCGGTTTAATTTATTTGTTTATAAAAAATTACGGGAAATTAAAAAATTGGCAAAAGGCGGTTTATGGAGGAACGTTAATTTTGGTCTCGGTCGCGTTATTTTTTACTTTTTCGCGCAGTGCCACCCTTATCGGTTTTATTTTATTTGCTATCTGGTTAGCCGTCGTCTATTGGAAGCAGGCAGCGTGTAGGCGGCCGATAATTTTAACCGCGATTTTGCTATTGGCCATATGCTCTTTGCTATTAGCCATTTATCGGCCTTATGTTTCAGCCCGTTATGACACAGTTTCGCTTGGTGCGAGCCAGGCCGTAAGTTTGCGCGTTTTTTATAGCGAGATAGCCTGGCAATTAATAAAAGGTAGTCCAATTTTGGGCGTCGGCCAGGGCAATTTTGTCTGGACTTTTATTCAACCAGCTGCCCTTGAGGACTGGATATATCAGCCGGTACACAATATCTATTTATTGATCGCTGCTGAAACCGGCATTTTGGGATTATTTGCTTTTCTCTGGTTTTTGTTTAAGATAACGAGAAGCATTTATCTGGAAAAGAAAGCGATAAAAGACAGATTATCATTATATTGTCTGTTTAGCATCTTTATTTTCTTTTTGGCCATCGGTTTTTTTGACCATTTTTTGTGGGATCTGCAACAGGGGCAATTGATGCTATGGATGGGATTAGGTATAATAGCGGGACTTAGTCCCTATGGCTCCCTCCTTCGCCCAAATGGATTTGGGCTTCGGAAGGGCAAGTAGTGTGCTAAAATCAATGCCCGCCACTCGAAGCTCCAATTATTATTGGAGCGAAGTGCGGTCCCTATAGCTCAACGGATCGAGCGCGGCCCTCCGAAGGCTGAGATCGAGGTTCAATTCCTCGTAGGGACGCTATAAAAATTAAATATATAAAATATGTCGGTAAAAAAAGAAGGCGAAAAATATAGATGCAATGTTTGCGGCAATGAAGTCGTTGTCGCGAAAGTCGGAGGCGGAACTTTGGTTTGCTGCGGCCAAGACATGGAATTACTGGAAGAATAAAAATCAAGTACTTTTATAAAAGGAGGCGAGCTATGGCGAGATTCTTTAATGGCTACAAGGATGAGTCGGTGATTGTCGTCAAGAGCGTTTTTCCGGACAGCGATCTGATTTTTTCTACACCAATAGAATTCAGCAAACAAAGATCAGGAGTTTATATCGAAGGCAATTTTTTTCATCAGATGGCGATTTTTGAACATTTAAAGAAGTTATTAGACGTAAACCCTGAAGAGATCTATTTTGGAAAATGGATCTGGGTGAGCCCGCCGGACGATTTCGAAGAAATTCCCCACATAGTTATGCATTATGAGGCAACAGAAGAAATTGATAAGCTGCAGTTGCTTAATTTAGTCTTGCCCAGGCAATTGGCGATAGTGTGTAACCTGAAGCTTTCCTGGGTCTGGGAAATAATCGTCAGAATAAAGGGGGAGATCGCCCAAAAAGATTTCGTCGTTTTGCCGCAAGACGTGCCAAATGGAGAAATAGCTCTTTGTGCCCAGCAGAAAATTGAAATTCCTTAATAATTTAAGAGAAAATAAAAAGAACGCGCAACTGATATTTTGGTTGCGCGTTGTTTTTTAATTTTTGAAAATATTTAGAACGTGCTGTAAAGTTTGACGTTGTCAGGCCGCAGCAGTTCTGTAAGCGAGCGGCCTTCGACCATTCTGGCGATTGCTTCGCTCAAAAGCTTGGCGGCCGAAAGGATAATGATTTTTCCTTGACCGTTGATGTTCAGCTTATGGCCGACAGGAACGCTGTCTGTGGTAATGAATTTTTTTATGGGCGACTGTTCTAATCTTTCAATAAGGTCCCGGTGGCTGAGCTGTTTGTGCTCGAGTATCGGGTGGACCGCTGCCATAAACAGAGTTTTAGCTCCTGCCTCAATAAGAACTTTCGCGTCTTTGATGGCCGTGCTGCCTGTTAATATTTCATCGTCAAAAAGCAGGCAATTTTTGTTTTTTACTTCGCCGATGATCTTTTTTGGTGTCGGGTTCTCGGAGTTATCTTCGCGATCCTTAACGATGTACGCCTGTCCCGCCCTAAGGAGATTGGCTATTTTTTCATACTTATTGGCCGCACCAGCATCAGCAAAGACCATTGTCCATTCATTGCTGTTTTTACCAAGAAAATTTTTTTTTAGATAGTCTGCCAGTAGATAGACCGCGGTTATTTCATTGGCCGCCGGCTTGAAATAATGCTTGAGATGGCTGTCATGCGGGTCCATGATAAGCACGCGGTGAATGCCAAAAAAATTGCTGATCATATCTCCATAGAGATCCGCGAAAGTTGAGATACGGGGCTGGTTTTTTCTGTCAGAACGAGAAAACCACATATAGGGGTGCACTAGTATGATGTCAGCGACATCAGCATCGATCAGGGCATGCAGCATAGCGTGAAATAACATGTAGTTGTGGGCGACCGGCTGGGCTTGAGTGCAGATAATAACTGCCAGCATATCTCGGACTTCCTCAACTTGGGCCTGAGGATTGCCATTTGAGAAAATTTCGTATTCAGTTTTGGCCAGCCGGAGCTTGCCTCCTTCATAAGGAATGAAATACCGGGGAATGCGGTTTTGCAGATAATTGCAAACATTTTGAGTGATTTCTTCAGACCCGGGAGCAGCAAATAACTTTATTGCGGTAAAATAGCTTGTTCTGATCATTTTTCCCTCCTTTTTTATTTATTTTTTAAAGATCAAAATTTAATATCTTTAATATTCAAAAATACCATTTTTAGAATTTAACGTCAATAAAAAATGCGCAGCTGATTCAGCTGCGCATTATTCAGTCAAAGCTTACATGCTTTTTTTGTATTCTTCAATCACGGGCTTGATGTTCGGCGCGCAGTCTGGTGGCAGATTATCAATGTTAAACCATTTCGCCTCTCTTATATCTTCACCAAGCTTTACTTCACCGAGGCGTTTTGCTAGATAGTGGATTAAGATAACCCATGTTTGTAGATCACCGGGTTTTGGTATCATCATTGGTTTTAGCGGCCGGATGATTTCAATATCAATGCCCATTTCTTCTTTAACTTCGCGGCGGCAGGCCTCTTCCAAAGAATTATTTATATCGGAAAAATCGAAATCTTCCACGCGGCCGCCCAAAAACTTCCAGAAAGTGTCATCACCGTGCTTGTTCAAAAGAACTTTACCTTCTTCAATAATGACCGGTCCTGAAGCGACAATAAATTGTTTTTCCATATTAATTTCCTCCTTTCTTCTATATGTTTTTTATCATATATTCATTTTTTAGTCCATAGCCGAGCTTTTTGTAGTAGTGGCGTACGCCAATGCCGGAAATGACAGCGATTTTTTTGTAGCCATCTTTTTTCGCTATTTTTTCCGCTTCAGCCATCAGCTTTTTGCCAAGACCGGAATGCTGGACGATTTTTTTGTCTGAGTTTATGCCGAGCGGAGCGAGATGGCCGTAAGTGTGCAATTCGCGGATTAGGGCAGAGCCATTTAATACGGGCGAGGCTTCAGCTTGAACAGATGGGATGCGCAGCCGCAAAAGCGCGTATAATTTTTTTTGTTTTGGGTCTTCAAAAGATAAAAATATTTCTTTGCCTCCCGAAGCCTTGTATTCGCGGCGGAATAATTTGATTTTATCACTTGGCAAATACTGACCCCGGATTTCGCGGCATCTGATGCAGCGGCATTGCTTCTGGCCTGAATTATCTATAATTTGGCGCAGATTGGTCAGTTTGCTGCCGGCGATTATGCTTTGGCCGGGAATGTCTCTGATAATTCTTTGAATGCGCACATAAGGCGGAATTTTTTGTTTGATGCGCAGAATTAAATCAATGAGCTGGATTTCATTATAAGGCTTATATTTTCCTTGTTTCCAAAATTTATAGAGCTGGGCAGTTTTCAAAATAATGCAGGGATAGATTTTTAAGAGATCGGGCTGGAAATCCGGATTTTTAAATAATTCTTCAAGCATCTTTTCATCGCGCGCCAAATTTGAGCCTGGCAGATTAAGCATCATATGATAGTTAATTTTAAATCCCGCATTTTTTAAAAGTTTCGTGGCCCGTATCGTTTCTGCCACATCATGGCCGCGCAGATTTTTTCTTAAAATGTCATCATAAATGCTTTGAACGCCCAATTCAACCCTTGTGCATCCCAGATCCCGCATTCTTTTAATTTCATCCAGATCAATAAAGTCGGGTCTGGTTTCCAAAGTCAGCCCGATGATACGATGTGCAGCAGTTTCATTCTTTTTCTGTTCTGCTTTTAATAATTTCCGTAAATTTTGAATTTTTAACTGTGATTTTGAACTTTGAACTTTCAGCTTTGAACTTAAGGCGTTAGCCGCTTTGAAGCACTCTTTTATAAACCAGTATTGGTATAATCCCGGATATGCACTCCATGTTCCGCCCAGCACAATCAGTTCGATTTTGTCAGTTGGATGACCGGTCATTTTTAGCGCTTCGATTCTAGTTCTGACCTGCGCATAAGGATTAAATTTTGTCAGGTACGCTCTTTGGGCTGCTGGCTCATTTTTCAGGTAGCTTTTGGGCATTCCTCTCTCATTCGGGCAATAAAGGCATCGGCCGGGGCAGGGCCATGGCTTTGTCAGCACTGTAATCACGGCCACGCCAGATGAAGTTCTTATTTCGCGGGTTTTTAGTGTTTTTTCCAGCTGTGGATTACTTTTTACCTTTTTCTTTTTGAGCAAATCGTGATAAACTTTAAGCAGTTGAATATTATTGGGAACTTTTTGTTTAAATCTTAAGCTGCCCTCTCGCTTAATCTTAGCCAAATCTTGGGGGGTTTGGATTTTTTGTTTGATTGATTGGCGAACGATATAAGTTAACATGGATAGAGAATTCGCGCTGAAAATTTTGGAAGATATCCGGCAGAGTTATGACAAGATTGCCGAAGATTTTTCGCGCACAAGAAAATCAGTCTGGGAGGAATTTAAACCGTTGAACCAATATGCTAAAGATGGCGATAAAATCCTGGATTTGGGATGCGGCAATGGCAGATTCGTTGAATTGTTTCAGGGTAAGAAAGTGGAATATGTCGGAATTGATGCTTCAGAAAAATTAATAGAAATTGCCAGCGGGAAATATCCCAATATCAATTTTCGGGCTTTCGACGGCCTAAAAATTCCTTTTTCTGATAACTATTTCGACGCGATATATTGCGTAGCTGTTTTGCATCATATTCCGGGGAATGAATTAAGGCAAGAATTTTTGAAAGAAGTGTGCCGAGTACTGAAACCAAGCTGTAGATTGGTTTTAAGCACCTGGTATCTATGGCAGCAGAATACATTTTGGGGATTGCTTTTTAAGTTTACATTAAAAAAGTTAGTTGGCAAGTCGCGTCTGGATTTTTTTGATGTCATGGAGCCCTGGGGAAAAATATCGGAAAGATACGTTCATAATTTCAGAAAAAAGGAGTTAAAAAACTTAATCAGAAAATGCGGTTTTGAAATTGAAGACTTTTTTGTTTTAAGAAGAGGATTGCATAATAATAATTTATTAATGGTGGCAAAAAAATAATGTCGTTCATCGCCGATTTTCATATTCATTCTAAATACTCCCGCGCCACCTCGCGCGATATGGACCTGGAGCATCTTGAGCAGTGGGCAAAGATAAAAGGGATCAAGATTCTGGGCACGGGCGATTTTACCCATCCTGTCTGGTTTAAAGAGTTGACCTCCAGACTTGAGCCGGCTGAAAAAGGGCTGTTTAAAATTAAAAGGCATGGTTTGAACGGAAAGTCAAAAAACGGAAATGATCTGGGCTGGTATACTCCTTGCTTCAGGCCTGAAGAAATCAGGTTTATTCTAACGACAGAAATCAGCTGTATTTATTCAAAAAACAACCGGACCAGAAAAATTCATCTGATTGTCTTTGCGCCAAGCTTTGAATTTGTTGAAAAATTCAATACTCACCTGGGATGGCTGGGAAATCTGAAAGCGGATGGCCGGCCGATTTTGGGGCTGGATGCAAAAGAAATTGTTAAAATTTCCCTGAATTTGTCGTCAGAGGCAATGGTTGTTCCCGGCCATGCCTGGACTCCCTGGTTTTCTATCTTTGGCTCAATGTCGGGTTTTAATTCAATTCAGGAATGCTTCGACGAATATTCGAGGCATATTTATGCGATTGAAACCGGCCTTTCCAGCGATCCGGCCATGAACTGGCGGGTAGCAGATTTAGACGACATAACCTTAATTTCTAATTCCGATTCCCACAGCCCGCAGAAAATTGGCCGGGAGGCAAATATTTTGGAAGGCAAAGAGATTAGTTATTCAAAGATTACCGAAGCGATACGGCTGGGAGCCAAAGCGCCAAAATCAAATAGCCTGCGATTGATAAAAACAGTTGAATTCTTTCCTGAAGAAGGAAAATATCATTATGACGGCCATCGCGTCTGCAAGGTCGTTTTTAGTCCCCAAGAAACAAAAAAACATAAAAATATCTGTCCTGTCTGCGGCCGGCCCCTGACCATCGGAGTAATGAACAGGGTGGATGAGCTGGCCAAGCGGCCTGAGGAATTCAAAAAAGAAGGGGCGATTCCGTATTTAAGCCTTATTCCGCTTGAAGAAATAATTGCCGATGCATTTGGAGTCGGAGTTGGCACAAAAACAGTTGACCGTGAATATAAAGATCTGATAAATAAATTCGGCAACGAATTCAATATTTTGATGGACGCTTCCCGCAGCGAACTTGAAAGGTCAACTAAGCCCGAAGTGGCAGAAGGAATTATCAGGGTCAGAGAGAAAAAGGTAAAGATTGAGCCGGGCTATGACGGCGAATACGGAAAGATCAAGATTTTTAGCGAGGGAGAACAGAAGGGTTATTCCAAGCAGAGCAGCCTTTTTTGAATATTGACTTGTGGCCCCAAAGGGCTATCATATAAATAGACAAATAAGTTAGCTACAATCGAGGTCCCAAAAAGTATTTTAGTTTTATCTAGGTATCTTTGAAGGCCAAAGAAGTATTAACTTATTAGTCTGGAAAGCGAGGTGAAAAAATTTGGCCTTCAATAAATTTGGCAAAGGACCTCGAAGAGATGACGGCGGCGCCGGTCCTGGCGGAGGTTTTCAGCGGCAGATGTTCCAGGGCGACTGGACCTGTTCTGATTGCGGAGGAAAAATAACGGAACTGCCCTTCCAGCCGGCACCGGATCGTCCTATATACTGCCGTGACTGCCACCAGAAACACAGGCAAGATCGTTTTAGCCGCTAATCTTTATCTGCAGATAATTCAAAGCCCCGACTGAACCGGGGTTTTGAATTATTTTTAAGTTGACGGATTCTTTGTTATTGTGATAATTTTATATAACAAGTTGTTTAATAATTGAATAAAAAAACAAAAAGGAGGAATGGATATGCATGCACATTTTGGAGATCCGTTGGTGGTCGAGGGTAATTATTTTTTCCGTTTGCCTGCCGGAAGAAAAGGCAAGGCATTGGAAGAAGGGTATCGGATATTTGATTTAGATAATCCAACCAAAGTAGTGGATATCACCGGCAGAGAGCTTGGTGAGGCGCAGGTAATTTCTACAAAACAGACCAAGTTTGATTATTTGTCCAAAAAAGATATCGGCGAACTGAAAAACCTTGGCCTTAAATCAAAAGAGCAGGCATTAAGGACTCTTAACAGCAGATATTCAAAAAATATCAGATGGGTTACTTTTGTGATATTTATTCCAGTAGTAAGATTGGTCAATAGAGAACCTTTTTATAAAAAGGAGGTCGTTGATGGAAGATGAATGTAAATTTTTTGAAAGTGATAAAGTTGAGGGAGTTTCTGAATCAGAAATACGGAGTTTCAATAATGATTACGATTACCGGTGCCCTCATTGCGGAAGCAGTGAATATCTTGTTTATCTTAACCATATCATAGGCTGCAACTGGATTATTTTTTCATGCGAGAAATGCCTGATTGGGTTCAAGGAGGAAGATCTGGTAGGCGGGTTTTTCCCGCAGAAACAATTATGGCTAAAAGAAAAGTACCAACAAAAACAGAGAACTAAAAGTTAATTAAGGCCGGGTTTTTGCTACCCGGCTTTTTTATTGGCGGGTAGTGAAATTTCGTCAATAATTTTTTGGGCGAAACAGTCGAAATTCTACTACCCGCCTTGCCCAATTAATTGAATTACATTACGATTATCGTATGAAGAAAAACAAAAAAGCAAAAGCTTTGGTTTTGCTTTCAGGCGGCTTGGATTCAATTTTGGCCGTCAGATTATTGCAGGAACAGGGAATAGAAGTTGTGGCGATAAATTTCCGGACTAATTTTTGCGGCCCGTCCAAAGCCAGACCGGCGGCGCAGGCGCTGGGCGTGCCTCTGCGCGAAGTTGATATCAGAAATGAATTTATTGAAGTTTTGAAGAAACCAAAACACGGCTACGGCGCGGGACTGAATCCCTGCATTGACTGCCACGCCTTGATGCTAAAAAAAGCAGCAGAGATCACGAGGCGGGAAGGTTATGATTTTGTGGCCACCGGCGAAGTTTTAGGCGAACGGCCGATGTCTCAGTATAGAAAAGCCTTAAAGATCGTGGAAAAAGAAGCTGGCCTGGAAGGTTATTTATTGCGTCCGCTTTCCGCCAAATTGCTTGAGCCGACAGTTGCCGAACATGACGGTCGTATCAATCGTGAAAAATTATTGGCTTTGAGCGGTCGCAACCGGAAACCGCAGATGGAACTGGCAAAAAAATTTGGCATTAAACAATATCCCAGCCCGGCGGGCGGCTGCGCTCTGACGCAGGCTGGATTTGTTGAGCGGTTAAGGGAACTGATAGGTCAAAAACCGGATTTTAATTCAGAAGACACAGATTTAGTGCGGATTGGCAGGCATTTTTGGATTGAAGGCAGGCAGATTATCATTGGCCGCAATAAAGAGGAAAATCAAATTTTGGAAGCCATTTTTAAAAAAGGCGATATTTTAATTAAGCCAAAAAGCTTTATCGGGCCAAGCGCCCTTTTGCGAGGAGAAAAAATTGACAGCCAGATAGTTCAAAGAATCAAAGAATTAATCTTTAAGTTTTCGTCTGGGGCAAAAAATTTAGATATATCGGAATTAAATTTTAAAACGAGAGGCAGAATCAAATAAAAAATTTAAAGAGACAAGTTCTTTTAAAAAAACAAAAAGGAGGCACAAAAATGAAACCGGATGAAATTTGGGAAAGTTTTTTGGTAAAGGTAAAATATGCAGGGGAGGATATTTGGAATTTTTTATTGTTTAAGCTGGCAATCTGGATATTAGCCGGTGCGATTATCGGATTTTTGGAAACAAAAGAATTTTTTGAAAAGACGATTAAAAAACGAAAATAGCCAAATCATCAAATGCCAAAGAGAAGTTCCATTCTTTGTTTTTGCCAAGATTGACAATTATCTTGGTTTAAGATATAATTATAATCCAGTTGGATGAATCAAAATTCTTTAAAAATTTAAGGAGGTAAAAATGAGAAGCAATGACAATGGCAGTAGGAAACAAACAACTTTTCCTATCAAATGTTATTATTGCAGAGAAGAATTTAAAGTGGCAGCAGACCATCCGAGTTTCATCAATAAGGCTTTTTGCAATAAAAGGGAATGCGTAGAAAAACACTTCGAAGACAAAAAGAACGGCAGGAAGCGGCTCGAGAAATATAAAGCACATGTTATCTCGGAAAAAGAGAAACATAAAAAGAAGAAAAAATTCATGGTGGTTTTTTTTGTTGACGAAGAGAAAAAAGTTGTTTTCAGGGAAAATGGCGGCGGACCGCCCATCCGGGTCGGGGAAATAATCCCGGAAGAAAGAATTCCCGAAAGGCTGAAAGATAATGATTATGTTTTTGTAATAGAAGGTTTTGGTCTGCCTGGCCGGATAAACCAATATCGTAGGGACATTATCAGAGGGCTCTCTTAAAAAATTAAAATAGCGGACTTTAAACTTAAGGTCCGCTTTTTGATTTTTTTGGGCAGATGCTGATATAATGAAAATATGATGAATTCAAAAATAGCCAAGATTTTTTATCAGATATCGGAATATCTTATCATGAAAGATGTGGCTTTTAAGCCCCAGGCCTATGAGCGGGCAGCGCGGCTTATCGAATCAATGGAAGAAGATCTTGATGATGTCTACAAAAAAGGCGGGGTTAAAGCTTTGATGAAAATTGAAGGCATTGGAGAAAGCATGGCGGAAAAAATAGAGGAATTCATCAAAACAGGCAAAATAAAAGATTATGAAAAATTGCGAAAAGAGTGCCCGGTTGACCTGGAAGTGCTGACATCAGTAGAGGGGATCGGGCCAAAAATGATAAAAGCGCTTTACGAAAAACTGCATGTGAAAACGTTAAACGATTTGGAAAAAGCGGCCAAAGCCCATAAGATTCAGAAATTGCCGCGATTCGGGCCCAAAGTCGAGGAAAATATCTTGACCGGCATTGAATTTGCCAAAGGAAGCCATGGCCGGTTTTTGCTGGGTTTTATTTTGCCGCTGGTGCGAAAAATAGAAAATCGGCTGCGGGATCTGGATTTTGTTTCCCAGGCAGTGGCGGCCGGTTCGGTCCGCCGCATGAAAGAAACCGTCGGGGATATCGATATTTTAGTCGTTTCTTCCAAGCCGGAAAAAGCGATGGACTATTTTTGTTCGATGAACGAAGTGGAAAAAATAATTGCCAAAGGAGAAACAAAGAGTTCAGTACGGCTGGATCTGGGGCTGGATGCCGATATCAGGGTTGTTGCAAAAGAAAGTTTCGGCGCCGCTCTGCAGTATTTTACCGGCAATAAAGACCATAACGTGGTGCTTCGCCGGCTGGCTCAGGATAAAAGATTTAAGCTCAACGAATACGGCATTTTTCGCGGCAAAAAACGAATTGCCGGAAAAACCGAAGAGGAAGTTTATAAAGTTCTTGGACTTGAATGGATGGATCCGGAATTAAGAGAAAATACAGGCGAAATAGAGGCATCTGATTCGGGCAAACTGCCGAAACTCGTCGATTACAAAGATATCAAAGGCGATCTGCAGATGCATTCGGAATGGTCGGATGGCGCGCATTCAATAAAAAAATTAGCCGAAACAGCAGGACAGCTTGGCCATGAATATATTGCCATAACCGATCATACGGGCGAGCTACGCATTGCCGGCGGCATGAGCGAAAAAGAAATTTTGAGATATTTTGTCGAAATCGAAAAGATTGATAAGGCGCTTAAAGGCATCAGAATTTTAAAAGGAATTGAAACAAATATCAGAAAAGACGGGACAATTGATATCTCTGACAAAATTCTGGCCAAAGCAGACATTGTTTTGGCTTCGGTGCATTCCAATTTTAAAATGGGCAAAGAAGAGATGACAAAAAGGATCTGCCGCGCAATGGAAAATCCATACGTTGACATTATTTCCCATCCAACGGCCAGGGTCATTCAGGGCCGGCCAGGATACGAAGTTGATTTTGACAAACTTTTTGAATGCGCCAAGCGAACAGGCACGGTGCTGGAAATAAATTCTTATCCAGACAGACTTGATCTTTCTGACGTCAATATCAAGCGGGCAATTGGGGCGGGAGTTAAACTTTCCATCGGCACTGATTCGCATTCAAGAAACCAGCTGCACAATATCGAACTTGGCATTGCGCAGGCGAGGCGAGGTTGGTCTGAAAAGAAAGACATAATCAACACAATGGGCTTTGAAGATTTAATAGTTTTTTTAAAGAGGCATAAAAAATGAAATTTGCGAAAATTTATTTGGTGCGGCATGGCGAGGTTGCAAATTATAAAAATATCATTTACGGATACAGGCCGCTAAAATTAAGCAAGAAAGGGGAGCGAGAGGCCAGAGAAACCGCTGTTTTTTTGAAAAACAAAAATATTACGGCGATTTTTTCAAGCCCGCAAAAAAGAACCCAGCAGACTTCCAAAATCATAAGCCAGGTTATTTCAAAAAGAAAGACAAAAGTCCAGACAGAAAGAGATCTGCGTGAATCAGGCTGGGGGCATTTTTTGGAAGGGTTGACCTGGGAGCAGGTAAGAAAAAAATATCCAAAAGAGACGCTTCTTTATAACCGCGAGCCTTCCAAGATAAAAAAAGGCGAAAGCCTGCAAAAAATGGCTGGCCGGATGTTAAAAATTATCCAAAAAATAATTAAAAAATATCCGGGTCAAAATTTTGTCATTGTTTCGCACCGCGACCCTATTCTGGCTTTGTTGCTTAAAATTTCCAAGCGCAGTTTCAATGATCTGCACAAGGTTCAATATCTATGCGGCACCGGCTCGGTCCTGGAAGTTGACTTAATCGGGGAGAGACTGATTAATAAAAACTTTTAATTTTTCAATTTTCATTTTTAACTTAGCGAAGCACTTATGCCTTTTGAAAAATCTGCCGGAGCAATAATTTTTTATAGAGAAAAAGATAGAACCGTAAAATACCTGCTTTTAAAGCACAGGGCTGGTCATTGGAATTTTCCCAAAGGATTGATCGAGAAAAGAGAGAAGCTGACAGATGCTGCTATGCGCGAGGTCAAAGAGGAAACCGGATTGGAGCACCCGAGCCTTATTAACGGATTTAAAGAAACTATTAGGTATTTTTTTAGGGCCAAATATGATTATCAGATAAAAGAACGGGGGCTAAAAATGGGGCAGACAGTTATGAAATTCGTAACATATTTTTTAATGGAATCAGATGATAAAAATGTTAAGTTATCTTTTGAACACGTTAATTTTGAGTGGTTGGAGTATAGTGATGCAAAAGAAAGATTAAAGAATTTAAAAAATATGCTGCCGGTTTTAAAAAAAGCCCATCAATTTCTGAACAAAAATGACCGATTTTGAGAAAAAAATATATAATGTCGTCAAGAAGATCCCGCGCGGAAAAGTGTTGACTTATAAGCAGGTAGCGCTAAAATTGGGGAATATCGGTTTTGCCAGAGCGGTGGGGAACGCGTTGAATAAAAACCGGGATAAAAAAGTTCCTTGTCATCGGGTCATCCGTTCGGACGGAAAAACAGGAGGTTATCAAGGCGGGGTTAAGAAAAAAGTTCTTTTACTTCAAAAAGAAGGTTATTTAAAATAAAAAAAGGAGGTTAAAAATGGAAGCAGTCCAAAAGCTGAACGAAATACAAGCAGTAATAGCTGAACTGGAAAAGCTTGAAAAATATTTATACGGGCCAATTGAGCGTTTTCGCAAGTTAAGAAAAGAAATTTCTTCATCAGCCGATTTTTTGAGAGGATTGCAAAAAAGCATCAGGCAGGCAGACAAGAAGGATCACAATTTGACGCTTAAGATAGCGGCCGGAATGGAAACAGCGGATTCAGAGATCCTGAATAAATTTTTTGAGAGGACAATCAACGATCTTAATGAGATCAGGCAGGAAATTACAGAAAAATGGTCCGCCTTAAAAGAAGCGAGAGAAGAAAATGCATTGGTTGGCGAGCAGGGAGAATCAGAAATCTCCTAATTTTTTGAAAAGCCTTATCTGTGATAAAATAAAGATAAGGCTTTTATTTTTTATGTCCCATAGTGAAAATTTTGGTATGATCAAATTTCTGAAAAATTGGCTGCCGGTTATTCTGTGGGCGGGATTAATTTTTTATTTATCGGCCCAGCCGGGTTTAAAATCTGGTTATGCCTGGCCTTATGATTTCATTTTACGCAAAAGCGCGCACATAACGGAATTTGCCGTTTTATTTTTATTACTCCTGCGTGCATTCGGAAGCCATAATTTACAATCCTCCTCCGCCCCGCTAAGCGGGGCTACGGAAGGGTTATTCCCTGCCGGAAATAAAAAAGCCCTGTTATGGGCTTTTATGCTGGCGATTTTATATGCGATTTCTGATGAATTGCATCAGTCTTGTGTCGTTCAGAGAGTGGCCGGTGCCTCAGACGTGGTCATTGATTCTTTTGGCGTTTTGCTTCTCACTTGGTGGCGAATTCGACGATTTTCTTGAAGGTTTCAGAATTATTCTGAGCCAGGTTTGCCAATATCTTGCGGTCGAGCAGGATATTATTTTTTTTAAGCGCATTAATGAATCGGCTGTAAGTGATTCCCAGTTCCCGGCAGGCAGCATTAACTTGAATGTTCCAAAGCCCGCGGAAATCAGCTTTTTTCTTCCTTCGGTCAAAATAGGCGCGGGAGAGCGCATGGCGTACCGCGTCTTTTGCCTGGCGATAGCGCGAAGAGCGGCTCCACATGTAGCCCTTGGCCATCTTTAAGATTTTTCTTCGTTTTTTGCGAGCGTGAACCGCCCGCTTGACTCTGCTCATAATTTTAGATGATTTTGTTTAACGTTTTAGCTAAATAATTAAAATGCTTTTTTCCTCTTTTGGCCCTTCTGCTGTTTCCGGATTTTTTGGCCAAAAAATGATTCTGGCCAGTTGGCTGGTGCAGCATCTTTCCGCTTCTGGTAATTTTAAAACGCTTCAGCAGCGCTTTATTCATATTGTTTTTTGTTATTTATTTTCCGATTATCATTGAAAAACCTCTTGGTTGTCTGGTTATTCCCTGTTCAACCGAGACTGCTTCGCTTAACAGCGATTTGAACTCTCCTATTTTTTGCCTGGCCATGTTGCCGAATGCTTTTTCCCGGCCGCGCAGAATAATCTCTATCCTTACTTTATATCCCTTTTTTAAAAAATTCTCTGCCTGGTTTACTTTAAGTTCAAGGTCGTGCTTGGCAGTGTTTAATCCGATACGGATTCCTTTCAATCCTGATTTTTTCTGATTAACTTTTTGCTGGCGCGCCTGTTTTTCTTTCTGATACTGGAATTTGCCGTAATCGGCAATGCGGCAGACCGGCGGGTCAGATTTGGCCGAGACTTCAATTAAGTCCAGGCCCTTATCCATGGCCATCTGGAGTGCTTGGGAAGTCGGCACAACGCCAATTTGCTTGCCTGTTTCGTCTACCAGGCGCACTTGAGGGACTCTTATTTGGTGATTAACTCGGTTAGATATAAAGATAATTTTGCGCTTTAATGATAAAGATAATGATTTAATTGTTTTTTAAGAAATTTTCTACCGGAACCACTTTTCAGAAATCTTTCTCTATTTTTTGCATCAATTCTGTCTATATAGCTTTCATAGTAAATTAACTTTATTAGCAATCTGTTTTTTGTTGAATCAACTTCGCCCTTGCTGTGACTTTTAAATCTGAGCTTCAAATCATTAGTATGTCCTATATACTACCATCCATTATCTTTTTTGCTTTCTAGAAGATAGACGTAATACATTTTACGTGCCTACCGCGTGGAAAAATTTGTATGCAAATTTTTCTTTACGCGGTGGAGATGGCGGGAATTGAACCCGCGTCTAGTTAGCGTTTTTCAAATTATTTCTACGATCATATCCTAATTTTGCCTCTTAGGTTAGGAAACTTAAAATTAGACAAAATGAATCCAAACCGCATTCGGTTTATCTCGGCCGCATCCCCGAAAATATGCAGCCTATCTCGATTTTTTGACACCTTTATTTGGCTATCGAGAATCACCAAGAAAGATGTGCTTTAAGCAATAGCTAAAGCAGGTTGTTTGTTGAACAAGTTGGCACTTATTCTTTTTCTAAAAGTTTAATGAGATTTTAGAATACTCAGATCGCATATTTTAAAAAGTGCTCCTATCGAGGCCTATCATCCCCCTGATTAGTATTTTCCCCGCAAGGCTCTGTTTATGTCTCTTTTTGACTCTCGTTCTATTATTTTACCGCGTTTATCAGCCTTGCGTTTTCCTCTGGCTAAGGCAAATTCAATTTTGACCCTAGCCTTTTTAGTATACACACGGATAGGCACTAAAGTCAATCCTTTCTGGTGGGTTTTGCCGATCAGGCTTTGAATTTCGTGCTTGTGCAAAAGGAGCTTTCTCGTGCGCAAAGGGTCATAATCCGGCGGCGCGTTTTTAGGCTGAAAAGGGGCGATATTGGCGTTTAATAACCAGGCTTCTTGGCCACGGATGACAACATAAGACCCCTGCAGGCTGATATGGCCTTTTTTGGCGGACTTAACCTCGTGGCCGGTCAAAACTAAACCCGCCTCGTATTTTTCAAGGAATTCGTAGTCAAATGAAGCTTTGCGGTTGTAGGCTAATTCAGGCATTCTACGTTTACTTTAGCATTTATTTGCGATAAACTGAAGATACATGCCAGGTAGTGAAAATTCGACTGCTGCCTGGCAGCAATCGTAAAATATTAGTCGAATTTCTACTACCTGGTATGCTTCGTCAAGAAATCAAAAAATTTTTGAATATGCCGGAGGCCGAAATCGGCCGGCCGGAAAATAGGAACTTTGGCGATTATTCAACTAACGTTGCTTTGAAATTGGCCAAAAAAGAAGGAAAGAATCCGATGGAAGCAGCAGAAGAAATAAAAAAGAATTTGGAATCAGGAGTCAGGAATCAGGAATTATTTAAGAAAACTGAAATTGTTAAGCCGGGTTTTATAAATTTTTTCGTGTCAGACGAATATTTGCAAAAAGAAATCGGTCAGATCATAGAAGATGGAGCGGAATATGGCAGGTTAAAACTCGGCGACAACAAAAAAGTTCAGGTTGAATTTATTTCCGCCAACCCCACAGGCCCGCTGACGCTTGGCAACGGCCGAGGCGGATTTTTTGGCGACGCGCTGGCCAACATATATGGAAAGGCCGGTTTTTCGGTAAAGCGGGAATATTTCATCAATGACGCCGGTTATCAGGTTGAGATTTTAGGCCATTCGATCCTGGGCGACGAGAAAGCGCAGTATCAGGGGCAGTATATTGACGAACTGCGCAAAAAATTCACCGGATTTTTTTCGTCAAAAGACCCAAAGAAAGTGGGGGAAAAAGCGGCTGACTATATTATGGAAAAAATGATAAAACCGACAGTCCGGGAACGGATGAACATAAAGTTTGATGAATGGATCTCTGAGAAAAAAATGCGTCAAACAGGCGCAGTTGAAAAAATACTCAAGCTTCTGAAAGAAAAAAACCTGACCTATGAGAAAGAAGGGGCTTTGTGGTTCAGGTCAGCTGATTTTGGCGACGACAAAGACAGAGTATTGATTACCTCTGATAAAAATGAGAGAAACAACGAAGCGACTTATATATTATCCGATATTGCTTATCATCATGATAAATTCGTTGAGCGAAAGTTTGATAAAGCGGTAGATGTCTGGGGCGCGGACCATCACGGCTATGTAGGACGTTTGAAAGCCGCCAAAAAAGCGCTGCAGCTGCCTGGGGAGCTGGAAATCATCATTATGCAATTGGTGCGCCTGTTTGAAGGCGGCCAGGAGATCAGGATGTCAAAACGAGAGGGCACTTATATCACACTCGATGAATTACTTTATGAAATTCCGCTAGATGTGGCCAGATTTTTCTTTCTTATGTACAGCCCCGACACCCATATGGATTTTAATCTTGATCTGGCGCGCGAACAGTCGGAGAAAAATCCGGTCTATTATGTCCAATATGCATACGCTCGGATACATAGTATCCTTGCTAAGTTCAAAGTTCAAAGTTCAAAGTTCAAGGTTGCAAGTCAAAATTTAAAATTATTGACTCATCCCTCAGAGATGGATCTGATAAAACAATTGATCCGCTTGCCAGAAATCATTGAGGATACAGCGCTCGATTATCAGGTCCAGCGTCTGCCCCAATACGCCTTGGAGATGGTGAGAGCTTTTCATAAATTTTATGAGGAATGCCGGGTGATTGATGATAAAAATCTTGATTTGACCGCGGCACGGCTTAAATTGGTGGAAGCAACCGGAATCGTTCTGAAAAACACTCTGGATTTGATGGGGATCAGCGCGCCGGAAAAAATGTAGCGTTAAATTCCTTGATTAAAAAATTAAAGCACCGCTTAAATTAACGCGGTGCTTTTTGGCGCAGCTGCTAATTGAACATTGTCGGAGGGGCCGGAATATTGGTAGAAATATTGATTCCGCCTTTCTTTTTTGCGCTTCTTGGATAACCCAGAGAAATTGTCATTAAATTAGGGCGTTTCTTGAACCGGCGCAGAATTTTTGCTTTTTGGGCGCTGATGCAGCCAATGTCATCCTGGCATGGATCATATCCATTGATGCACATATTCACCACCTCCTTTGACTAATATTTTTAGGAAAAGAACAGCTGATTATTTTATAACAGATTGGTTGATTTTGGTCAAATAAAAAAGGCCGCTTTTTTGACTTTTTAAGATTTTCGGACTACTATGAAATATATGAATCTTCCCCAAATAGAGCAGAAAATCCTCAGGTTCTGGGATAAAAAGAAAATATTTTCCAAAAGTTTAGCTAAGACCAAAAAAGGGTCTCGTTTTGTTTTCTTTGAAGGCCCGCCGACCGCCAACGGTCTGCCTGGTCTGCATCATGTTGAAGCGCGGGCTTTTAAGGATATAATTCTCCGTTTCAAAACAATGCAGGGTTTTTTTGTTGAAAGGAAAGCCGGCTGGGACACTCATGGTCTGCCGGTTGAGATCGAAGTCGAAAAACAGCTCGGACTGAAAAGCAAAAAAGATATAGAAAAATACGGAATAGACAGATTCAATAAAAAATGCAAAGAAAGCGTCTGGCGCTACAAAAATGAATGGGAAAGAATGACCGCCCGCATGGCATTCTGGCTGGACATGAAAAATCCCTATGTCACTTATGAAAATTATTATATTGAAAGCGTCTGGCATATTTTGAAGGAGATCTTTGACAAAGGCCTGCTTTACAAAGGCCAGCGGGTAGTGCCTTATTGTCCAAGATGCGGCACGGCCTTGTCTTCTCATGAGGTCGCTTTGGGTTATGAAACAATTAAAGAGGCATCAATCTATTTTAAATTGCCGATCAAGGCCGAAAATTCTTCATATTTCTTAGTTTGGACAACGACTCCCTGGACCCTGCCGGCCAATACGGCTTTGGCAGTCGGGGAAAACATAAATTACGTTAAGGTTAAGCTGGGCAAAGAAAAATATATTCTGGCCAGAGAGCGCCTCGGCGTTTTGCCGGAAGGCTATGAAATTGAAAGCGAATTTTTGGGCGGAGCGCTGGTTGGCCGGGAATACGAACCGCTCTATCCGATGAAACTGGACAAACCCGGTTATAAAGTAGTGGCCGCCGATTTTGTTTCGGTGGAAGAGGGTACGGGTATTGTCCATATCGCTCCTTCGTTTGGTATCGAAGATATGGAATTGGGCGAGAAAGAAAGCCTGCCTTCGGTGATGACAGTGGAGCTTGACGGAAATGTGACAAAGGGCTTGGGTATCCCCGGTGAAGGTAAGTTTGTCAAAGAAGCGGATGAGGACATAAAAGCGGATCTTAAAAAACGCAGGATGCTTTTCAAAGAAGAAATGTACGAACATGAATATCCTTTTTGCTGGAGATGCGATACCCCTTTAATTTATTACGCCAAAATTTCCTGGTTTATAAAAATGTCTTCTGTCAGGCAGAAGCTTTTGCAGAACAACGAAGAGATCAATTGGGAGCCGGCGCATTTGAAACGGGGGCGTTTTGGGGAATGGCTGAGGGAAGCCAAAGACTGGAATTTATCGCGGGAAAGATTTTGGGGCACACCCCTGCCCATTTGGGAATGCGAAAAATGCCATCAATTAAAAGCCATAGGCAGCATCAGGGAACTGGGTAAAAAATTAAAAGATCTGCACCGTCCGCATATAGATAAAATAACTTTTTCTTGTCCAAGATGCAGCGGAGCAATGAAGCGGGTGCCATATGTTATTGACTGCTGGTTTGATTCTGGCTCCATGCCGTTTGCCCAATGGCATTATCCGTTTGAGAAAAATAATAAGATCGAGGAAGGCGAAGCTTTTCCGGCCGATTATATCTGCGAAGCGGTTGATCAGACGCGCGGCTGGTTCTATACTTTGCTGGCCATTTCAACTTTGCTAGGCAAGGGAACTTCCTATAAAAATGTGATCTGCCTGGGCCACGTTCTGGACGCCAAAGGCCAGAAAATGTCAAAGTCCAAAGGCAATATCATTATGCCTCTGGACGTCATCAATCAATTTGGTTCAGACACGGTGCGCTGGTATCTTTACACGATAAATCAGGCAGGCGAGCCCAAGCGATTTGATCTGAAAGACGTTAAAGATAAATTTAACCGGTTTTTTGGCACGCTTTACAACACATTTATATTTTTTCAAACCTATACAGGCAGATCTTTCAGGCCGGCAAAAAATTATAAACCAAAAAATATTTTGGACAGATGGATCATTTCTTTACTGAACTCTCGGATCATAAAAATGACTGACGGCCTTGAGCATTATGATGTGGTGACGGCGGCCAGATCCTTTGAAAGTTTCATTGACGATCTTTCCAACTGGTATGTGCGAAGATCGCGCCGCCGATTCCAGAAGCCCGAAAACGAAAAAGAAAAAAATGAAGCGGCCCAGACGCTCTATTATGTTCTCGTCAATCTATCAAAGCTGGCCGCGCCTTTTATTCCTTTCATTGCCGAAGAGATCTACCTGAATTTAAAAAAGTCAAAAATGCCCGAATCAGTTCATCTTTGCGACTGGCCCCAAGCGGACAAAAAATCCATCAATAAAAATCTTGAGGGGGAAATGGCAGCAGTCAGAGAAATTGCCGCGCTGGCCCTGGCGGAGCGGGCGGGTGCCGGAATTAAAGTCCGCCAGCCACTTAATCAGTTAAAAGTTAAAAGTTCAAAGTTAAAAGCTGACAAAGAGCTGCTTGAGCTCATCAAGGACGAAGTTAATGTCAAAGAAATTATTTTTGAGGAAACTTTGAAGGGCGAGATTAAACTGGACAAAAAAATAACCAAAGAGCTGAAAGAAGAAGGAATGTCCAGAGAGCTTATTCGTTCTGTCCAAGACATGAGAAGACAGCTGGGTTTAACGCGCAAAGACAGTATTTTGATAAATTTCCAATACCCAGTTTCCAATAACCAATTAAAAAAATTGATTGATAATTGGGCCGGATTCATAAAAAAAGAGACTTTATCGCGGGAGCTGACCATCGGCCAGAAAATTAAATTTGATCAGGAAAAAGAAATTGAACTGGAGGGAAATAAAATAAAGGTCGGCATAAATAAAATATAAATTCACCCCGTTAAATAAAAATCTAGAAGATTTTTAATTTGCTCTGCAAATTATTTAACAGGGTAAATAATTTCATGAAAAAGATATTCATAATTTCTGCAGCGATTTTAATTCTGATTCCTTTTGCTGCTTCAGCCGCGCTTATTGAAAAAGATACCAGCTATACTCTGTCAAAAGAAAAGACTGTCGCAACCAACGTTTATGCCATGGGCAGCAGTATTATGTTTTTGGGCAATGCCAGCGAGGATCTGCTGGCAGTGGGAGGCACGATAGTTGTTTCTGGTAATGTCAGCAAAGATTTGAGTCTGGCCGGCGGCACCATTAATATTTCGGGCGAAACAGGAGAAGATGTCCGGGTGGGTGGCGGAACGATAAACCTGGACGGAAAAGTCGGGGGCGAACTGGCGGCTTTGGGCGGGCAAATTATTATCGGGCCGGGTGCTGAGGTAAAAAAAGACAGCTATATAATCGGCGGCAATATCCTGATAAACGGACATCTGGGGCAATATCTGGTGATCAAAGGCGAAACAGTGACAATAGATGGCGTGATTGACGGAAGCGTCAAGATCACAGCCAGCGAAAAAATTACCATTGGCAGCAGCGCTCAGATAAAAGGAGCCCTGGACTACAGCGCACCGCATCGAGCAGAGATTGAGGAAGGTGCCAAGATCAGCGGAGCCGTCACATATAAGCAGTATATTGTGCCAAAAACCGGGGTAAAAACCAAAGGAGCTTTCATCCTCTGGATGCTGGTAAAAGGATTGATGGTTTTGCTGGCGGCGGTTGTTGTTTCTTTGCTCATTAAAAAACAAACGCAGGCGGCTGTACGATACGCCCTGCCTAATTTTGGCAAAGAGCTTCTGCGGGGTTTTATCATTCTGGTCGTTCTGCCGGTGGCGGTAATTATTTCCTTTATAACAGTATTTGGTGGAATTCTGGGAGGCGCCGCTTTGCTTCTTTATATTACGATGGCGTTCTTTGGGGCAATTTTGTCGCCGATAATTTTGGGTGCGCTTTTGGCAAAATATATTTTTAAGCAGACAAATTTTGAAGGAGACTGGAAATCCGCGATTTTGGGTTCGGTTGTTTGGGGCGCTTTATATTTTGTTCCGTATATTGGGAAAACGGTATGTTTCGTATTTTTCCTGGCGGCATTCGGCACTCTCTTTAACTTCCTTTATAAACATTTCAGAGAGGCAGAAAAATAAAGAATATGGAAAAAATCGCTTCCAAAAGAGGCGGTTTTTTCATTTGCTGGAGCCATTGGACAATGCTCAAGGCAGGCCGTCTGATGAATTGTTAGAGCCGCCAAAAAATAGTATAATTATGATAATGAAAAAAACATTTTATCTTTTTATTTTTATGGCTTTGGCAGGTCTTTTCCTGGCCGGCCAGGCCCAGGCTCATCAGCCCAGAATAGTTTCTGGCCAGGAAACAGCGGTCCAAAACCCGGAAATCTCCCAGGCTTTTTACGGCGAGCTGAAAGGCCAGCCGCAGTTGTTTGAAATTAATTCTGAAAATGATTTTGTCCTTTACGTCAATATTTTGGTGCCTGATCTGCCCGGTGCGAACAAGGGAATCAAGGCGGATATATATAGGATAGAAAACGGGGATCAGCAGCTGGTCGCAGAACTGGGCGGCGAAAATTTTGACTGGAGTAAATTTTTTGAGCCGTTCGGCGGGGACAGCTACTTAAAAGGCCCGGAATATAGAGAACAGGCGGAGAAAGGCAGATATTTGGTCAGCGTTTCTAGCAGCCAGAACTCAGGCAAATATTCTCTGGCCATCGGCTCGCAGGAATCATTTCCGCTTAAAGAAATTTTAAAGACGATAGCGCTCCTGCCGGTTTTAAAAATGGATTTTTTTGAAAGATCTCCCTTAACCGCCTATTTTAACTACACCGGCCTTTTTTTGCTGGGAACTCTGATAATTTTGTTTCTGGCCATATTTTTGGTTATTAAGCTTGCCAAAAAATTAAGGAAAAAAGACAACCCTGTTACTTTTTGATGGTTATTTCGTTCTAAATTATATGAAAAAGACTATTTTAATTTTGATCACCGTGGCGGTCTTGGGGGTCGCGGTCTGGGTCTATTTAAAGCAGACAAATAGTCTGCCTTTTGACAGCCAGCCGCTGCAAAGCAATTCAGAAGACCAGTCAGGCGATCAGAGACAGTTGGATATCTACAATAACGACGAATTTTTTCCTGAGCCAGAGCCCGGCCAAAAAGAGCTGACACCCGAGGAATTTGTCAGAAACTATCTGGAGGCCTATAAAAATATCGCGACAAAAAAGAATTTTGCCGAGGTAAAAAATTTTTTGACTTCCGACGCCCTGATTTTCATGCAAAGTGAAGGAGTGCCGCTGGAAACCAATTATACCAGCTTTGACAGCTTTGAGGTTCTAGATGTGGAAAATTTGGGCAATCATTACGTTTCAAAAGTAAAGCTGTCCGGTAACGGACAGCTTTTGAAAAATCCTGATGGCGGCGAAGCAATCGAAATAGATTTCATCAGGCAGGGGGAAAATTTCAAGGCAGAAACCTGGTATTTCACCCAATAAATAAAAAATAAATTAAAAAAATATGAAAAATATTCATCAGACAAACCGGGGTTTCCAAAAAATTCTGACAATAATGTTGACGGTCATCATTGCTTCGCTGGCCATTGCCGGCGGCGCCTATGCTTATAAAATATGGATAGTACCGGCAATGAATCAGCCAAGAGCAGAAGATAACAGCCAGCTGATCGGCGGGCAAAAAGACGAACATGGCTGTCTGATCGCGGCTGGCTATTCCTGGTGCGAGGCGAAACAAAAATGTCTGCGAACCTGGGAAGAGCCATGCGTTTTTTTATCCGACGAGCAGGGCATCAGGCAGGCGTTTGCAGAAAAGTACAGCAAGATAACTTCGGATATAAATTTAAACATTTCTCAAAATGACGGAGCTTTTGCTAAGGGCTCGGTGGTATTTGGTCAGGGCGGACCGGGCGAAGGCGGCTATTTCTTCGCTTATAAAAAGGATGAAAAATGGGAAATTGCGGCTGATGGCAACGGTTCTGTTTCCTGCCGGTATCTGAAATATTACGGTTTTCCCGAAAGCATGACAGAGAATTTCTGTTACAATTCTGAAACAGTCAATGATTTTTCAGAGACCGGCAATTTGGTTGTGCGGGCAGGGGAATCGCCGGCTAGCTCATGGGTACTGGTCTATGAGGAGGCAGGCCAGCCGGCGTTATCCGTAAATTTATTCTTTACCCAAGACAGCTTCTGCAATTTTGGTTCCGGCGCCCAGCCGTGTCTTGAGCCCCAATTTAGCCAGGGCCAGCGCGCCAGGGTTGAAGGCTGGTTTTCCTCGCAGGGAAACGTGATGGTGAAAGACCTTATCATTATCAAATAAATAATTTTTAAATGTTGCAGCTCGAGGAACAAAATTTGATCAGGGAATGCGCGCAGGGAGATCTGGAGAAGTTCGGGGCGCTCTATGATATTTACGCCGACAAAATCTACCGCTATGTCTTTTATCGGGTGCGCCATAAAGAAACTGCAGAGGATTTAGTCAGCCAGGCATTTTTCAAAGCGCTGGAAGGAATAAGAAGTTTTAATGCAGACAAAGGTAATTTTTCTGCGTGGCTCTATCGGATTGCCAGGAATAGCCTGATTGATCACTGGAGAAAACAAAAAGCTCATTTCAATATAGATGATTTATGGAGCGTGAGCTCCCAAGAAGATCTGGAAAGCAAAGCTTCAGTTAAAGAAAAGATCGGCAAGGTCAAGGAATTTCTGGCAAAACTGGAAAGCTCCCAGCGCGAGATTATCGTGATGAGGATCTGGGACGGCATGACGCACAAAGAAATATCGCAAATTCTTGGCAGGAGCGAGGCAAGCGTCAAAATGAACTTTTCGCGGGCTATAGCCAAATTGAGAAAAGAAGAAATTCTGGCGCTGATTGCCTTTGGCATTCTTTTAAATCAGATAATTTAGCTGGATTGTTGGCAGAGCGAGGGATCTCTGATCCGACTCCTCGAGCGGAAAAGAGATTTCTCGCTTTGTAAACAATTAACATCGAGGAAAATGATGAAACTTAATCAGGAACAATTGAAAAAAATTCTGGAAGATCTTTATGCAGTTGACGAAAATCTTCGGCATTATGAAAAAGAACTTGTGCAGATAATTTGCGATATTGTTGAATTGAAACCCGAAGTCAAATTTGACGAAAATTTCAGATTGCAGCTCAGAGCGCAATTGATGGAACGGGCGGTCCAATTGGCGCAGGAAAAATCAGTTCAGCCGGCCGGCTCTCTGCTTTCTTGGAAGTTTTCTTATGTCCTGGCCGGGGCCCTGGCGCTCGCCGTTCTGGTTTTTGGAGGCGGATATCTCGCCCAAAAACAGGGGATAATTGAATTTCCGAAAACGAGCTTACTTGAGCAAAGCGAAGAGCCGTTTGCTTTTAAAAAATTATCCGTTTCCGATAATGCTTTTGGTTCGCTCAAAGGCGACCAGGCAGTAACTCAGGCCGCAAGCGGCGTTGGTGGCGGCGGAGGCGCCAGAACCGAGAGCGGCGGCGGGGATGGTTCAAGTTCAATCGCGCCAACTTATGGGCTTGGCGGCGGCGGAATGACGTATCCTGGCGTCTATTACAGGTATGTTTATAAAGGCGAGCCGCTGGAACTGGCAAACAGCGAAATTGAGGTTTTGCGCCGCGTCGGCTTTGACCAAAATATTTCTTCTTTTGGCAGCCTCTTAAAAAGCTTTGGCCTTGGCATGGTTAATATGGACAGTTTTAGTTCGCTTAAAGTGCAGAATGTCAATCTGGCCGAAGACAGGGATTTTGGTTATTTTATCTCGGCTAATGTTCAGGAAGGTTCAGTTTATATTTCGCAGAATTGGCTGAAGTGGCCCCAGCCTTATAAATTATGCGTGGGAGAATCAACTTTGTGTGTTGAGCAAAGCCGCGTCAAAATTTCCGATGTCTTGCCAGACAGCGAAGTGATAAAGATTGCCCGGGATTTTATTAAAGCCCACGGCATTAATCTTGTTTCCTACGGCGAGCCGGAAATAACTGATGCTTGGCGCGTTGAATATGAAAAAACGGCTGACAAAAGCCAGTTTTACATTCCCGAATCCTCCAACGTGCTTTTTCCGCTAAAAGTCAACGGCCAATTCGTTTATGACGAAGGCGGATTTAAAACCGGCATGAATTTGAGCGTTGATTACAGGCAGAAAAAAGTTTCGGGAGCCGCCAACATCACTTCCCAGACCTACCAGGCCTCAAATTATCCGGCGGAAACTGACAGCGCCAAAATCTTGAAGCTGGTTGAGCAGGGCGGAAATTATTACTGGGGCTATCCTATGGCCGAGAGAGTGGCAGGCAGCGAGGAAAAAATAATTGAGGTTGGCACGCCGACAAGGCAGTATGTGCTTTATTCAAACTACAGCAACAATCAGGTAAATTTTCTTCTCGTGCCTTCGCTGGTATTTCCGATAACTAAAACGCCCGATGACACAAACTATTTCTATCAGAAAAATATCGTGGTGCCTCTGGCCAGAGAGCTCTTAGATCAGCGTTTGGTGCCGATGCAGTAGAACAATTAAAAAAGGCTAATCAAATTGATTAGCCTTTTTGTGTTGAATGATCTAATAGCTCCAAACTCCAAGATCAACGATTCTGAACCCTATCAGTTTGCCGCAGTAGTCAGAAGGGTCATAGCTTGGCGGTTCAGGAAGCTTTTGGGCAAAATAATAATCAACGTTGAAATACCGGCTGTACATCTTGCTGATAAGCAGGTGATGATAGTCCCCGTGATTTTTTGCCCGAAAAAGCGCCATGCCTATGTCGTGGCCGAATTTTGCCTCCTTGGCGTCGTTGTCAATTTCAACCTTATAACTTGGTCCGGGAGCCGGTCCGCTTTTGCCTAAGGGATGCATATGGAAGGTAAAAATATGAGGCCTGGCGAAATCCGAAAAAGGCAGGATATAAGAAGCTTCTGCCCCGTCTCTTTCTTCAATGATGCTGCTTGGGATGGCCTCAAGCAAAATTTGGCCGTTTTTGAGCAGGCCAAGGCCACCGGGCTCATAAAAATTGCCTTCTTTGTAGTTGTTGATGATTTGGGCAATCTGTTTTACTAGATTTCCGTTTTCCAGCGCGTCAAAGATAAGATATATGCGCGCCATCTGGGGCAGGGAAAGCTCAAAGATTGATTGTGGTTCGGCTGAAAGCGAGCAGGGAAGCCGGGCGTGGAAGCGGGTCAGGGGCTTAATCTTTGTGTATAAATCCTGCTTGGCTTTCTGTATATCAAAAAAAAATGCTTTCATATCTTTTCTGTCTTTGATGCCTTCAAAAAAATACTGGGTGTTTTCAATCGCTTTCTGGGCTGGTGCGGGCGGCAGGAGCGTTGCAAAAGACAGTTCTTCCGCGCTCGAGAATTGCGCCGATATCGCAAAAACGATCTGAACCAGAAAGATCAGAAAAAAAGCGATTTTTTTTCTCATTTTATCCTCCTTTCAGGAATTTTTGGAAAAGAACTTGTTTTCTGAAATTAGCAGAAAAACGGCTAAAAATCAAGACTCTTGCCCCGAAGTGAAATTTCGGCTGTTCTGCCACAGGCGGACCAAAATAAAAAAATGCCGAAATTCTACTGCGGAGCTTTACTTTTTTGGCATTGCGTGTTATTTATAATATCAAAAACTGCACCTTAAAAAATAAAAAAGAGTCTCCTTCGTCCCGCTCAGCTGGACGATGGATGACTAAAGGAGGGATAAAGATGAAAAAGATAGCTCTGGTTTTCTTGAGCGGATTGGTTTTTGTTATGATTTTGGCCTTTCAGGGGCAGGCGGAATTTGAAGGAAAGATGAAAAATATTAGGATGATTCTGTCTTTTTTGGAGGCACAGAACGTTACCATGAACAATATGATTAATTTTATAATGGAGGCTCTGCCTCAAAACTCTGTGGCGTTTGTTGAGTCAGTTGCTATAAAAATATTGTTGGAAGAAGAGCAGGTTTTGATTTCCAAATCCCAGAAGCTCCTGGATGAAATAGAACAAAACAAAGAAAAAGGAGAGAGCGGAATGAAATATTTCAATACCAAAACAGCAGAGCTTCGGGCAAACATGGCCAAGATCATGAATATCCATATTAAAGTGATCGACTCTCTGGATGAAAAATTTGATTATCTGCTTAAGGAATCGGCAAAAGGAAAAGAAACACCGGTTTAAAAGAAAGGGGGTATCATGAAAAAAGGACAACTTATTTTACAGTCGGACGAAAACTTGCTGGAAATATTGATAACAGCAGCCATTAATCAGGGGCAGTGTCAGGCGTTGAAATCTATGATTTTTCAGCTTGGCCAGAAGTTTCCCAAAGAAGCGGAATTTAACCTTAAATTATTAGCAGAGAATATCAAAGCGATTGAAACGATAATCAAAGAAGACCTTATATATTTGTGCAAGGCCGAAATTATCGGGCGAATTAAAAAAAGCCAAGTAACAGCCTAGAATTAAAACAAAGGAGTTGGCAAAGCCGACTCCTTTTTCTTTTTCCGGCGCTAAATTTTGGCGCGAAGATGAATTTGACGCTTGAGTTAAAAAGAGGGTAGGATGAAGAAAAGCGGATTAAAAAAAACAATGGTCAGTAAAATAAAATTTGAGGGAAATTTAAAAGAGGCAGTTGAAAAAGCGGTTGGCCAGATCGGCGGATTTAGTTCTTTCATCAAAAGCGGGGATAAGGTTTTGCTCAAGCCCAATTTCAACACGGCCGATCCCTATCCGGCCTCAAGCGATCCGGAATTTTTAAAAACAGTTGCCCGGCTTGTCTATCAGGCCGGCGCCTCGGAAGTTTTCATCGGCGATTCCTGCACCATGGCCCTGAATACCTGCAGGGTGATGGAAAAATTGGGAATTTTTGATTTTCAAAAAGAGATACAGCCCGCCCCAAAAATTCTGGTCTTTGAAAAAGGCAAGTGGTTGAAAAAGAAAATCGGCCAGAGCCAGTATTTAAAAAGCGCCAGCCTCCCTGAAATTCTGGACAAAGTTGATAAATTAATTCTTCTGCCCTGCTTAAAGACCCATTTTTTGGCGCAGTTTACCGGCGCCCTCAAAATTTCGGTCGGCTTCATGAAACCTCTTGAGAGGATAGGGCTGCATGCCAGCCACCTTAGCGAAAAAATCGCGGAATTGAATTTATTGATAAAGCCAGATCTTATCATCATGGACGCCAGAAAGTGTTTTATAAATAAAGGGCCAAGCCAGGGGGAGTTGGCCGAGCCGAATCTGATTCTGTCATCAGGCAGCCGGATGGATATTGATATGGAAGGAATAAAGATAATTCAGGGGTTTGAAGGTAATTCGCTGGCCGGAATTCTGCCAGAAGACATTTTGCAGATAAAAAGAGCAGGGGAATTGGGTATAAAATAATATAAAAAACAGGCGCCTTTTGGGCGAAAAAATTAATGGATTTTAAAAAAAACAAATTATTTTTTATCATTGTCGGTCTGGCTTTTTTAGCGGCAGGAGTTTTGACATTAAGCTTTTATTATCGCCAAAAAATTGCCGGCAACGCAGGCAAAGAAGCCGCAGAGAATAATGCAGCCGAAAACGACGCGCTTAAACCGGCGCAGAATTTTCCCGGACAAATTTATTTAGACGTGCCATTTACTCCCCAGGCGCCTTTTGGCAACTGGGAGGATGTCAGGCAGGATAACGGATGCGAGGAGGCCTGCCTTCTGATGGCGATGGCTTGGGTTAATGATAAAAAAATTACGCCCGAAGAGGCGCTTAAAGAAATACTTGCGATGGTTGATTTTCAATTAGAAAATTACGGCCATTTTCACGATACTTCGGCCCAAGACACTTTTAAATTGCTCAAAGAATATTTTAAATACGAAAATGCTTTTATCCAATTTGAC
Organism: Candidatus Portnoybacteria bacterium RBG_19FT_COMBO_36_7; assembly: GCA_001819495.1. Lineage (GTDB taxonomy): Bacteria > Patescibacteriota > Minisyncoccia > Portnoybacterales > GWB1-42-6 > CG1-02-40-82. Next base: position 134,083 of record MHMW01000028.1, read on the forward strand.
ATTGGCGCCAAAGACATTAAAAACCAGCTGGCAGGGGGAAATTTAGTCATTGTGCCAATCGACGGAAGCAAAGTAAACAACCCTTTTTATACTCCGCCCGGGCCGGACCAACACAAAATTTTAATCAGAGGGTATGAGGACGCAACCGGGGAATTTATCACTAATGACCCGGGAACCAGCCGCGGCGAAGGATACAGATATAAATACGAGATATTAGAAAGCGCCCTGATGGATTATAAATCTGGTTTTCACGAAATAATCGATGAAATTAAAACAGCGATGATAGTGGTAAAAAAATAAGAGAAGAGCCAAATGGCGAGCTTATCTAATCATTGAAAAAACAGGTGGCTCACGGAATAATTTAAAAATTCCGCCAAAGCGAAATCAAACCGCCGAGGCGGTTTTTATTTTGCCTCAAGCTTGCGAAAAGGCCCAAGCGACAGACAGAACGGAAACAAGGCAAAACTATAAAATTATACCCTCTTGCGTGGTAAAACATATCTTTTTGACCATCAAGCCAAAAAGGCGTAAGATAAAGAAAAATGTTCAATAAAGATAGGTTGCCGCCGGGCCAGCACACAGTGGCAAGAATGGTGGCCATGCCGCCGATTACCGGGGAATACCCGCATATAAAAAAGAAAGAATGGAAACTGCGTGTTTATGGAGAGGTGGAGAAAGAAACAACAATAGACTGGCAGGAATTTTTTGGTCTGCCGCAAAAAGAATACAAAATAGATTTTCACTGTGTCACTCGTTGGTCGCGGCTGGATCAGGAATTTTCAGGCGTTGATTTCGCAGAAATTTTGAAAATCGCCCGGCCTAAATCCTCTGCCCGGCACGTTATATTTGAATGTTTTGACGGCTACACCACCAATGTGCCGCTGAAAGAGTTAAAAAGCAACACCGCCTTTATCGCGACAAAAATGGACGATCAGGAAATCGAAGACAAATTCGGGGGCCCGGCGCGCGCCGTTATTCCTCATCTTTACGCCTGGAAAAGCGCCAAATTTTTGAAGAGCATCAGGTTTGAAAAAAAAGACGAGCCCGGCTTCTGGGAGAGCCGCGGCTATCATAATCACGGAGACCCCTGGAAAGAGGAGAGATACAGCTGACAATAAAATAAAAGCAGCTGTAAAATTAGACAGTTTATCGATAAATAAATGAAAGGCGAAAAATTATTAAGAAATATTTTTATCGCTTTGATGATACTGCTTTTTTGGCTGATCGTTTCCACGCCCATTCTGATAAACACTGATATCGTTTTATTGGACGAGCCGATAAAAGAAATAGTTGAGGCGGGCATGCTGTTTGTTCTGGTTTCGGTGGGGGCGGCCATCTATTTTTTATATAAAAAAAGACTGAAACGCAGGGAAAAGGAATTGGATGAAACGCATAGCTACATCGGCGCGGTGAACCTGCAGGTTGATCAGATAAAGTCCATCATTGAAATGCTCAGCCGGTATCCGGAAACCAAGAAAGACTTCAAATATCTTTTTGAAGCGCTGGCCCAAAAAGCGCTGGCCGGCGTTAACAGCGAATGGGTGCTTTTCCGGATAATCAGCGTCAAATCGGGTAAAACCCTGACCGAATACAACAAAGCCAGGGGAATCGCCGTTTTGCTCAAATGCGAGATCAGCAACAGGGATCTTCTGGACAGCAAATATATTGAAGGATGCCGGATCATTGTCTCAACCCAGGAAAACTTGAGCATCAAGGTTTTTTGCGTGATGCCGGTCAAGGAGCTGAGCGATAATCAGGAAGTTTTGCTCAAAGCCATCGTCAATAACATCTGCATGCTTTATCTTATCTTTGACACAGAAGCGGTCAACCGGCGGAAATAAGAGTGTTGGTGGTCGTTAGTAGCTAGTCGTTAATATTATGAAAATTTTAATCATCTACGATTCTGTTTACGGCAATACCGAAAAGATTGCTTTTGCTGTCGGAGAGGCGATTGGGCCGGAGGCAACTGTAAAAAAAGTCAGCGAGGCTAAGGTTAAGGATCTGGAGGATATCGGGCTTTTAATATTGGGCACGCCGACTCACGGCGGCAGGCCAACTCCGGCCATGCAGGATTTTTTGAAAATGATCCCCGACGGCGAGCTAAAAAATGCAAAAGTGGCGGCATTTGACACAAGGTTTAACGAGAAAAAAGCGTCCGCCTTTTTAAGACTGCTGGCAAAGATTCTTAATTTCGCCGCGCCGCGCATTGCCAGGAATCTCAAAATTAAGGGAGTTGAGATGGCAATAGAGCCGGAGGGTTTCATAGTGGAAGGCAAAGAAGGACCATTGAAACAAGGAGAGATGGAAAGAGCAGAAGAGTGGGCGAAAAAACTGAGGAACTAACCCATGTTAACCATTGACAACCCAGTTAACAATTGTTAACATATTTATATGGAAAAAAAAGATTTTATTTCAACAATTGAGCTGGCCAAAATGCTTGGTATCAGCCGAATCGCCGTTTTTAAAAAGATAAAAAGCGGCCGGATAAAAGCGGTTAAAGTCGGCCGGAGTTTTGTTATAGACAAAAAAGACATTGTTGATATTGTTGGCAATGTTTTAAGCGACAAAAAAAAGAAAGACGTTGAGCAAGCGGTTGAAAAAACCGTCAGAGAATACGGCGAAACTTTGCGTCTGCTCGGCCGCGAATAGATATGCAGAAGATTACTATTGCCGAAATAGAATATGTGGCCTGGAACCTGGCCAAAAAATTTATGGATTGGGACGAGCCGATTCCGGCTTTTGGCTCGCGGTTTCCGAATGTCCTTGAAAGCTGTGTGGCCACACCATTTCTTTCTTTTGGCGGAAAAGTTTTTTATAAAGGCATGATCGGTAAGGCTTCGATTCTTTTTTACCTGATGATAAAAAATCATCCTTTTGAAAACGGTAATAAAAGGATTGCCATGACCACTCTTTTTTATTTTTTATACAAGAACGGCAAATGGCTGAAAGTAGACAATAAAGAACTATATAATTTTGCCAAATGGGTGGCCGAAAGCAATCCAAAATTAAAGAACGAAACAGTCAGCGCTATTCAAAAATTCATCAAGACGTATATTACAGACTTAAAAATTAGAATTTAGTTTAAAATTTAACAAAGAAAATGCGCAGAAAAATTTTTTGGGTTTTATTGATATTTGTCACGATTGTTTTTGACTGGTTGGCGCTGGACGACATCATCACCGGCTCGGAGCCAAATTACTTTGACGAATACGCCATTTTGGCCGCCAGCGCCGTTTTTTTTGGAGTTTTGGCATATGCTTATTTAAGAAAAAAGAAAAAAGAGCAGCCGCTCAAGCATAAAAATGATTAAGGTCAATAAAAAATCGGAAGAGCAGGATAGATGGATGTTTAAAGTTTTAATTGATGACACTGATTTTGAGGTTGAGTTGGAAAAGGATTATTGGAAAAAATTAACCGAAGAAAACATAGCGCCCGAAGACTTGGTCAAAAAATCTTTTGAATTTCTGCTGGCGCGCGAGCCAAAAGAAACAATTTTGCACTCGTTTAATCTAAAAGTAATCAGTAATTATTTTCCCGAATACGAGAAAGAAATGGGGTCTGCCATTCCATAGCTCTTCAAATGCACTTAGGGCGAAGGGCTACGGACGGGTAGGTAAGGTTTTAAAATTAAAATTTAATAAAAAGATGAAAATTGAGAATATGGCAAAAGGCCGACTGACGGAATCTTTAGTCGAGCAATTATTTCGCGAATCAGGCAATCGTATTTTCAGATTTGGTTATGAAGCAATTCTTCAGGATTTAACTCAACTGGAAAGAGGTTTTGATAGGCGAACCGAAACAGGAGAGCAGATTAGGTCTATTCCCGATTTTTTAGTTGTAGGAAAAAATGATTCGCTTTCTTTTGTCGAAGTTAAGCTTCGGAGCAATTTAAGATTAAAAGAAGAAGATATGTGGGTTTTAGAAAAAATCAATAAATATTGGCGGGCAAAAATTATTTTTGTAAATTGCATTGAAAAACCTTATTTTAGAATCGCTATCCCGCCGTATTTTGAGAATGGAGCCCTAAAGCTTGAACCGCTTATTGGACAAAATGAGTGGTATGTTAATAAAGATTTATATAAAGAATGCGAGGATTTAATTGAGAGATTTATATTTCGAAAAAAGAAATAAAAGATTAAAAAATTTATTTATAAATGAGGATAGAAAAAATATCAGGTATCATTAATTCAAAAATAAAAAATTGTAAAGTAATTTTTAACAATCATTAAATAAAAACCCAGGTAGCAGTCTTTTGGCAAGCCTGCCTGCCGGCAGGCAGGCTCAGGACGCTACGGGGCAAGAAAACTATGGATTATTTATATATTTTAATCGCCGGGTTTGGGGGCGGAGTGGTAAGGGGGCTGGTGGGATTTATAAAATACCAGTATTCCTACAAAAATGTTTCTTTCAAGCTGCCCTATTTTTTCACCATGATGTTTATTTCCGGCATTGTCGGCCTGATTGTGGCCGCCGCTTTCCGCGATATTGCCGGCGCGGTCTTAACCCTGCCTTTTTCCCCGGGCATTGCCTTGATTGCCGGCTACGCCGGAGGCGATTTTATTGAAAACCTTTACAAGATTATTTTCCGCAAAACCTCGCTTTTTGAAGCGGTTCAGAATTAATTTTATAAAATTCAAATGTATATCTACATTATAGCCGGCCTCATTTTGCTTGGAATCGGCATTTGGTCTCTGGCGGCCGGCAAAACCATCGGCCTTTATGGCATGATTGAGAGCCGCTCAAGTCCTTTTTATTGGATTATTACCATTGTATGCCTAGGATTAGGGATTTTAAATATAGTATTGGGGTTTCGTATCTTTTTTAAGGATTAAGAAGGAATTGATGATTTGAGGATATCTTAAAGGCATGAAAAAAAATTTTAAAATTTTTATCAAGCTCGTTTTATTGGCGTTCTTTTCTTTGCTCTGGTTCGTTTTTATTCAGGCCGAATATGAGATAATAACCAAGCCAGATTTGCGAAATGACATCCCGATATTGGAAAGAATTCTTGGAGAAAACTTTAATGGGATACTGACAGTATACCTTCTTGGCTTTGTTTTGCTGGCTATAAGCGCAATTATTATATATTTGTTATATTCATTTAAAAAACTCAAAAATAAAAATTAAAATAAAATTATGAATGCTTCACAAATTTATATCGCTATAGCAATTGTGGTTTTGGCAGTCATCGCCATAATTGTATTTTTGGTCAGAAGAAACAGGCCGGAAAAAAAATTTGGCCCTTTGGCCAGCCTGGCTTTTGCCTTTATAATTGCTGGGATTTGTTTTGGCGAAAATCGGATTTTGGGCTATAGCTTGATGGGCGCGGGGGTGTTGCTGGCAATAATTGATATTGTCAGAAAAAGTAAGAAAAAAGAAGAAACTCCTTCAGGATTCTCTATTTAAGCTCAATTTTTGTTCCAAATTCATGGCAGAAGAGACCGGCCAGTCAAAAACAATTTTTCTTTCTCCCTCAAAACTCAATCTTTTTCAGGAATGCCCGCTTTGTTTCTGGCTGCAGGAAGTTAAAGGCATTCACCGGCCAAGAGGGATTTTTCCCAGTCTGCCGAGCGGCATGGACGGCGTTATCAAGAAATATTTTGACAGATACCGCTTAACAGGCGAATTGCCGCCCGAAACGAGACGCGTGCTGCAGGGCAAATTGCTGGATGATCAGGCGCTGATGAAAAAATGGCGCAACTGGCGGACCGGCCTGCGCTACAGCGACAAAAAAATGAACGCTGTTCTGGTCGGCGCGCTGGATGATTGTCTTCTGGACGATGGTTTTTATGTTCCGATAGATTATAAAACCCGCGGCTACGATCTAAAAGGCGACTCGATGGTTTTTTATCAGACCCAGCTTGACTGCTATACTTTTTTGCTGGAAAGCGGAGGTTATAAGCATTTGAATCTTGCTTATCTGGTTTATTATATCCCCGAAGAAGTTTCTGAGAACGGCCAGGTGAAATTCAGGGTTGAGCCGCATAAAGTGGAGACCAATCCGCATCGCGGCTATCAGATTTTTGCCAAAGCAGTTAAGGTTTTGCGCGGCAGCCGGCCTTCTTCGCACAGCGGCTGTAAATATTGTTCATGGGGCAACGACTTTTCCAATTTTCAATAAAAAATATCTATGGAAAGAGAACAGGCCTTTGATTTTTTAAAACAAAATTTAACCAATCAGAATCTGATTAAGCATTCGTTGGCGGTTGAGGCGATCATGCGGGCCTTGGCGGAACACTTTGGCCAGGACAAGGAAAAATGGGGGATGGTCGGTTTGCTGCACGATATTGATTATGAACGGGTAAAGAGCGATCTGGCCCAGCATTCGCTGGTTGGCGCCAAAATGCTGGAGGATGCTGGCTTTGAAAAAGATATCTGCCAAGCGGTTAAGGTCCACAACGAAGGCCACGGCATTGCGCCCGAAACTTTAATGGAGAAGGCGGGATATGTTGTTGACCCGATTTCCGGGCTGATAGTGGCCGCCGCGCTGGTCCTGCCTTCCAAAAAACTGGCTGATCTGACAACCAAAAACGTTTTGAACCGCTTTGATGAAAAATCATTTGCCCGCGGTGCCAACCGCCAGATTATCAAAAAATGCGAGGAGCTTCTGGTGCTAAGTTTAAATGATTTTGCCAGAATCAGCCTTGAGGCGATGCAGGGAATTGCCGGGGATCTGGGATTGTAAAATTAATTTTATGGAACGAAAGAGCTTGATTATCAAAACCAAAAATAAAAAAGAGGTGGCGGATATCACAGACGAGATTAACGAATTTTTGGCAGCCGAAAAGAATAAAAACGGTCTGGTCAATCTTTTTTTAACCCATACGACATCAGCGCTTACAATATCCGAATTGGATTCGGGCACGGATTTAGATCTGCTTGATGCGCTTGACCGAATAATTCCTAAAATTAATTACCGGCATTCCCATGATCTTTCGCACATGGGCAGCCATATTGTGTCTTCATTAGTAAGCCCTTCTTTAACTTTACCGTTTAATGAGAATGGTCTGATATTGGGCACTTGGCAGAGAGTAGTTCTGATAGAGCTTGATGGCCCGCGTGAACGCCGGATTATTATTTCTTTCATTTAGATTATTAAAAAAAAGAGACATAGGGCTGGGCAGCGCTTAATTTAAAAATTTGCTATAATAAAAATATGGGAACTGATCCTCAAGTGATAGATTTTTCACTATATTTTAAGCAGGCAACACTCTGGGGCTTTTTATTGATTGTCCTGCCAGCGGCGCTTATCGTTACAGCGTTTTTTTTGTGGCACAGAGAGATGAAAAAGCGGCTGCCCGAAGAAAAAGAAAAACCAGAAGAGCTGTCAGAAGAGATGCCAGAAGAGCCGCCAGAGCCGCCGGAGAATCCGGCTGAATAAAAAAAAGCGGCTTTGAATAATGCCGCTTGTGGTTAATGTGCTATAAATAATAGTTTTATAATACTCAATGCCCTAGCTACGGGCTGAATCCCGAAAATATCGGGACTTATTTTTGCCTTATTCTTTAAAGGTTTAACGAGCTTTCACTCGTGTCTGCCCAAAAGGACAAAAATAAATATTAAGTCGTTTTGACTCTCCGCGCGGGCCCGAGGCCTAGACTTTTACGCCCGTACCCGCTTTGCGCTAACTTTATCTCGTCGTGTCTATCAGCAATTCAGACGATGCTTTGCTCAATAAGTTAGATCAGCCCGTGCGAAATTTCGCCGGGCCTCAGTTTCCGGTCCGCTATAAAGCGGAATGAGTCCCGGCTAGTCCTTTTAAAAAGAACTAGATAAGTTTCTGATTAAATTATAATTTAATTTTTTAAAAAGTCAATGGTTTTTCGATGCGACTGCCAAACCTTTTATTTATCCGGAAAAATAGTATAATTAATATAATTAAATATTAAGGCGCAAAATTATGAAAATAAACTATATTTTAATTCCTTTGGCCGCTTTTGCGGTGGCGGGCATAGGCAGTCTTTTGACAAGCTCGGGCATGGCTTGGTACAAAACCATCCGCCTGCCTGCCTGGACGCCTGACGGCTCCATAATCGGCACAGTCTGGACAATTCTTTTTATTTTGGCTGCGATTTCGGTCCTGATTGTCTGGAATTCTTCGCTTGGACCGGAGCAGGCCGGCCGTTTTAAATTAATTGTGGCCGTATTTGTCATCAACGCTGTTTTAAACGTCGGCTGGAGCTTTTTATTTTTCAACCAGCATCTGTTGGTCTCATCGGTCTTTGAAGCCGGCCTGCTGGCTTTGTCTGTCATTGCGCTGGTGATTCTTATCTGGCCTGTTTCTCGGCTGGCCGCTTCTCTCCTGATTCCTTATGCGGCCTGGGTTTCTTTTGCCACTTATCTGACCTTTTCGGTCTGGAGCCTAAACCGCTAAAAAATAAATAAACCTATGGAAAAAATAAAAATTAAAAATCATAGCCTGACGGCTTTTTCCTGGTTTGCCGGCTGGCTTTTTGTCATTGGCTTTCTGCACCTCTCTTTCTGGAAAGGCGTGCTGGCCATCATTGTCTGGCCTTATTATCTGGGCGCGGCCATCAGCTTTTTGCTGAAGAGTTAAGCGACGGACAAGAATCAGCTTTTGTCTGATTGACAGCTTCCGGAGATTTTTTGGCGGGCGAATTGGCCTGCCAGCATTAATAAAAAAGAAAAAAAGACGCCTTTCTGCTTTTTACAGAAAGGCGTTTAATGTTTTAGAAGGATATTAGGCGCCGATGAAAGAATTCCACACGGCGCTGAATTTTTTCAAATACAGTCGGGTTTCCATTGGGAGTTTATGTTCCCAAAGCTTTTTATGAGATTTTACTTCTTTTGCCGTCCGTCTGGCTCCGCAATTATATGCAGAAGCAAGATATGTTCCAATTTTATCCTTTTGCAGAAGAACATTTTGATTCAAATAGTTCAGGTCTGAATCAAACAATAAGAAAGCTGCTTTGGCGGCGTTTATATGATTGCACATACCATTTGCGAAATCTTTATGAAGATTTGCTTCGGGATATTGATTGCGAATTCTAGCGTAGGTTCCGGGAATAAATTGGAATAAACCCCGGGCTTTGGCCTTTGATACAGCGTAGTTGAATGCGCTGGGCTGGTTCGCGCCCAAAATGACTAAGACTTCATTGGTGAGGCTTTCGATCGATTCACCCTGCTCTAATCTGTCCGGATCAATATGTTCAATAACTGCCAGCACCAGTGCCATTTTTTCTGATGACGTTTGGTTTACCGATAGATCAGGATTGGTCTGAGATTTTACATTTCTTAACTGGGCATTGGCTGTCTTGATTGTTTTTTTCAAATAAGACAGGCCGGCATTTCGCAGTTCCCCGCAGTCAATCGTGGGCGAATAGGGAGTATAGATCACTTCCTTGAAAGCTTCTTTGTCGTCCTTGACCACTCTTTTAATGGCAAGGACAGCGCAATTTTTGGGATGAATGACAGAAAAACAAGTATTCACCCCGTTTTGTTTGTTCCAGTCAACTATATAACCTGACTGGTCTGTCTGTTTGGTCTTCGGATCCACGCTGACGATTTTGATTTGACCGTCAGCATGCCGGACGGCTAATAACACTCTAAAATCTTTTACCGTCCAATTGCCTTTTTTCTTTTTTTCCTGAATTTGATACCCGGAATCTTTCTTTTCCAGCATTCGCCGGGCTTTTCTGATATCAGACAAGATATCAGATTTTTTTTCTGCCGTTGGTTCGGGTTGGCAGACTTTTGTGGTAGGTTGAATGGCGGGGGATTCAAGAGGTTTTTGAACGACTTCTGTTTTGCTGGTTTTCAGATTAGCAAAACAGAAGACTGCTCCAGCCAGAACTACCATAAAAACAACCCATATTGTCGTTTTCATAATATCCTCCTTTTTGAATTTGAAAGGACAATTTTAGATGTTCTATATTATATCAGAAAATAGGAATAATGTCAATAGAAAGCAGGAACAAAGAAAAAGCCCCAAAATAGGTGTGGGGGCTTGACAAGGTTTTTGGTTCTGATACAATAAAGATAGTTCCTTCCCCCAAATCAAAAAAATCAAAAAGACGACGTAAACGTCAACCAACACCACAACACCACCAAACACCAACAACACCAAAACCCAGAAATCACCAATCACCAATCACCAATCACCAATACTCCACAACACACAAAAAACCCAAAAACACCAACAACACAGAAAATCCCAACCACCCCAAACACCAAATTCAAAACCAAACAGTTCTTTCCCCAAATAGTACCACAACAAAAAATCCAAAAAAACAGCCTCATCATTAAGATGGGGCTTTAATTTTGTCTTCATTATTATTTCATTGCCCAAACGTAAATATTAAGATAAGATATATTTAATGAAGCGCCGACAGAAAAAAACAATAATACTCATTGCCGTTCTGGTTATCGGTGCAATTGCGATTTTCGGACTTAATAAAAGGTTCGGCTTTTTGCCGTGGGGCGAGCAAAATTCGGAATTTGCCCAAGGGACTTCTTCCGATCAGTCAGATATGTATTTGAATCCGTCGGGTGCCACCCTGCCTTCGTCCGAACCATCAGCTTCCCAGACCCCTCAGGTTTCTCCTTCATCTAATCCCGTTTCGCAGACCCCAAAAAGCATTCTTCAGAGCGTGCCTTTTTTTGCCCAGGCGCCTTTTGGGGAATGGGACGATATATTGTTTCAGAACGCCTGCGAAGAAGCTTCTGTTATTATGGCAATGCACTGGGTTGCCAAGACTTCGGTGACAAAGGAGCAGGCCAAACAGGAAATTTTGGTTTTAACCGAATTTGAATATAAAACCTACGGAGAAAATATTGATATCTCGGCCGAAGATACAATAAAATTGTTCAAAGATTATTATAAATACAATAACGTATTTGTTCGCAAAGATATCGGAGGAGCGGAAATAAAAGAGCAGCTTTTAAAAGGCAACCTTGTCATCGTTCCGCTTGACGGCCGGATTCTGAAAAATCCTTTTTATACCCCGCCGGGGCCGGATCATCACATGCTGGTTGTCATCGGCTATGACGGCAAGACCAATGAATTCATCACCAATGATGTGGGCACCCGCCACGGAGAAAAATACCGCTATGGCTTTGCCAGATTTGAAGCCTCCCTTATTGATTATCCGACCGGCAACGACCTGCCGGCCACCCCGGGTCAGACGGCGATGATAGTGGTTATGCCAAAGTAAATTTGTAACATTCTTTGAAGAGAAGCGTATTTTTAAATACAGGCGCTAGAGCGCTTATTAATAAAAAAACTTTTTTAACAGGCATGTCCTTTCCGGGCCGGGCAATTAAAATTTAATTTCCTGTGGCCGGCAGAGCCATGCATAAATAATAATGAGTAAAAAAAATTACTTTTTTATCGGAACAATTTTGGCAGCTGTTTTGTTCGCTGGGGCGCTGGCCAGCGCCGAGCAGGCGGATACAACTGCGCCATCAGCCGTCAGCAATCTGGCAGCGTCGGCCATCACCCATTCTTCGGTTATTTTGAGCTGGACTGCTCCGGGAGACGACGGAGCTGTCGGCACTTCAACCAGTTATGATATGCGTTATTCAACAAGTCTGATCAACGAATCAAATTTCTCCTCTTCCAACCAAGTGACGGGCGAGCCGACGCCTAAAATCGCGGGTAGTGCTGAATCAATGACTGTCAGCGGTCTTAGTGCTTCTACTACTTATTATTTTGCTTTAAAATCCAGAGACGAAGTTCCCAATGTTTCGGTTATATCAAATATCGTAACCATTACGACTTTAGCGGCACCTGACACGACTGCGCCATCTGCCATTAACAATTTATCGGTTACAAATATTACCCAGTCATCCGTTACTCTAGCCTGGAGTGCTCCCGGAGACGACGGATTTTCGGGTACTGCTTCAAGTTACGATATGCGCTACAGCACCTCTTTGATTACGAGTGTCAATTGGTCTTCGGCCACGCAGGCCTCTGGTGAGCCTTCGCCCCTGGCAGCGGGCACAACCCAGTCTTTAACTGTTTCAGGCCTTTCTTCCTCTACGACTTATTATTTTGCCATTAAAACAAAAGATGAAGTTCCCAATGAATCGGCTTTGTCAAATGTTACTTCGGCGACAACCTTGGCTCCTTCAGCTCCTTCACCGACCCCTTCGGGAACTGCCGGTTTTGAACTGAAAGTGACGCCCCATACCCTAAACCTTGGAAGTCAGGGCGGATGGATTTCAGTTCAGCTTTTTATTTCTTCTCCTCACAATCTGAGGGACATTGATATCGGCTCATTGCGGCTTAACGGCACACTGCAGCCTGACTCCAATTTTAGGGGAACAGATAAATTCAGCAAAGGCAAGGATGATAAAGGCAGGACCGTTTCAAATCTGCTGCTCAAGTTTTACAGAGCCCAAGTTCAGGGGCTGATTGGTTCGTCTTCTTCGGGTACCTTTATTTTGACTTTGACCGGCACGATCGGGGGACAAAGTTTTTCGGCCAGCGACACGATAAATATTTTACAGAATATCAGGCTTGGCGGTGATGATGATAATGATTGTGAGGGATGCCTTTTGCAGTCAAGCAGTTCACCGGATGTCTATATTATCATTAACGGCAAGAAACGGCATATACCCTCGGCTCAGGCTTTTGAAAGAATGAGGCTGAGATGGCAGGAGATAAGAAGGGTTGGCCAAGAAATACTGGATGCTTTTCTGGAAGACGAGTTGATCAGGGCGGAAGGCACTCCTCAGGTTTACATTATTATTAACGGTTTCAAGCGCCATATTCCTTCACCCGCAGTATTCAGCTCTTACGGTTTTAACTGGGGCGATATCTCAACTGTTTCGGCTTCGGTGCTTGCTGATTATCCGACTGCTTCGCTCATTCGCTCGGCCGGCGACGACAAAGTCTATTTCCTTTCAGGCGGCCAGAAACACTGGGTAAAAAGCTTGTCTGCATTTAACAAGCGAGGCTTCAGCTGGGGCAACGTCATAATCGTTAACTCGGCCGAGCGGGACGCGATTCCAGGCGGCACGGATCTTCAGTAATTAGAGAAGATATAATAAAAAAACTGTCCTTGAGGGAGGGCAGTTTTTTTTAACTGATTTTAATGTTAAAATGATAAAAAGGTCGTAAAATAAAATAACTTTTTTGATAATAAATACATGAAAGGATTTATTCAATTTATCAGGGAGCAGGGAGTGGTCGGTCTGGCTGTCGGCTTTATTCTGGGCGGAGCGGTGGGCAAGGTCGTCAGCTCGCTAGTTCAGGATATTATCCAGCCACTGCTTGGTTTGATTCTTGGAGGGGCAGGCGGATTAAATGCTGCTTCTTTTAAAATACTGGAAACAGAAGTTATTTATGGCCGTTTCTTGGGGGTGTTTATTGATTTTATTATAATAGCGGCCGTGGTTTATTTTATGTTCAAGGCCTTGAAAATGGACAAGCTGGATGCAAAAAAGCAATAGAGATTTTCAGATGGAAATTTCTGTATATAAAACCGAAGGAATAATTTTAAAAAAAGCCGATCTGTCCGAGACGGATCGGCTTTTGACGGTCTACACAAAAAATTTCGGCAAAATTCTGGTGCGTGCCAAAGGCATAGGCAAAAAAGAGTCAAAATTAAAATCACTGATAGAGCCATTTAATATCTATGAGCTGATGCTGGCACGCAGCAGAAACATTGATGTTCTGGCCAATTCATATGCGATAAAAGAATTTAATTATCTGCGGGGCAATCTGGAAAATTTGGCGCTGGCAATATATTTTGGGGAGTTGGCTGATAAGTTAATTGCCGCGCCAGAACCCGATGATAAGATTTGGGCGCTGCTGGTGCGCGCTTTTTTGGCGCTTGACCAGAAGCGCGGTGATCTAGCAAAAATAAAAGAAGCTTTTGAAAAAAAACTTCTTGAATTTCTTGGCCACCCTTCATTTTCTATTATTAGTAAGTCCACCGAACGCGAAAAATTGCATTATCTTCAGTCGCTGGCCGGCGAAGAAATAAATTCAATCAGATTTTTAAAGTCGTTGAGCTTGACGAGCTGAACTTGTTTTTCACTTCGCTTTTTGACTTCAAGAGAATCTTTTTCTAAGGTTTTTTCGCTGACAATGATCCGGTTCGGAATGCCGACCAGATCCGCGTCAGCAAATTTTTCGCCCGGCGAAGCATCGCGGTCATCATACAAGACTTCTGCGCCTGCCTCAATCAGCTTTTTATAAAGAGCTTCAGCCTCTTTTTTTACGCTTTCATTTTCGCCTAAAGCAAGCAGGTGAGCATTAAGGGGTGCGACTTCTTGCGGCCAAATAATGCCTTTGTCGTCATGCGAAACTTCCACGATGGCGCCCATAAGCCTGGCCGGCCCGATGCCGTAACAGCCCATAACAACAGGTTTTTCTCCGCCCGAAGCATCGCGGTAGTTTAATTCAAAAGGCACGGAGAATTTTGTGCCCAGCTTAAAGATGTTGCCGACCTCAATGGCTTGCTCTTCTTTAAAATCAGAAGAATCGCAGCCGGGGCAGGCCGGCGTTTCTGATTTTATCTCGCTATTTACGGCCAGATCGCAATTTTGGCAGATAAAAATTTTATCTTCGCCGGCTTCTGAAATGGTCTGGAACTCATGCGAATATTTTGAAAAGGTGCCGCCGGAAGCCGCAGTCAAATAAGTTTTTCCTTTGAGGCCGCAGCGCTCAAAAATTTTAAAATAGGCATCTTTGGCTTTTTCGTAATAATCATCCAGATCTTTTTCATCGGGATGGAACGAATAGAGATCTTTCATTAAAAATTCCCGGGTGCGTAGGAGGCCTGATTTGGCGCGGGGTTCATTCCGGAATTTATCCTGGATCTGGAAAACAGCAAAAGGCAGGTCTTTGTAGGAGAACACGAATTTTTTGGCCAAAGGCGTGACCACTTCTTCGTGGGTGGCGCCCAAAACAAAATCTTTGTCTTCGGCACCTTTCATTTTAAACAGCACATCAAGTGTCTTCCAGCGGCCGGTGCGCATCCAATTCTCTTTGGGATGCAGAACAGGCATCAAGATTTCCTGGCCGCCGATTATGTTCATTTCTTCACGGATAATATTCTGAATTTTATTCAAGACTCGCCAGCCCAGCGGCAAAAAAGAATAGATTCCGGCGGCCAGTTTGTCGATAAAACCGGCGCGGTCCAGTAAAGAGGCATTGGCGCTTACTTCGTCTTTTGGGGGCTCTCGGAGAGTTTTGGTGAAAAGCTTTGATTGGAGCATATACCACCAGTATAATCGCAAAATATCGCGTTGGCAATTGGCAGGACAATGTTTTTATGATAAAATAGGAATAATTAAAAATTCAAAAATCAAATTGTAAAATTTAGGTATTCGCCTGCGGCGAATTTATCATAATTTGTCGCAAAGCGACTCTTTAATTTTGATTTTTTCATTTTGCATTTTACATTATTTCTATGGGTTTAGACGAACTGCAAAAACAACTCTACGGCCAGAAAGAGGAAGAGGTTAAAAGAGAAGGGGCGCCCGAACAATTCCAGCCGGGACACGGGGCAGACAGCCAGACGCCGGGCTCTTTACAATGGGGAAAAGAAGTTATGGCTGGAAAACCACCTTTGTTTAACGAAGGAGCAAAGAAGCTGCTTAAATTTTTAGTTATTGCCTTTGTCATTGGCGGGGTTATTATTGCCGGATTTTTATTCTGGCGCAGCCAGTCGTTTGATAAAGCAGGGATTTTGGTCACTGTTTTTGGCATTGAGAGGGTGATTAGCGGGGAAGAGGTTAATTACGTGGTCAGGTATCAGAACAACACCAATGTTACTTTGACTGATATCAAGCTAACCTTTTTTTATCCGAAAGATTCTATTCCTGTCAGCAAAGAAGACCTGACGCAGATAGGTGATCTGCAGGCCAGCGTCGTCAGTCTGCCTAATCTTGAAGAAGGCAAAGAGGGGAAAATTGAATTTTCGGCTAACATTACCGGTCTAAAAGACGACAAAAAAACAGCTACGGCCAGATTGAGCTATCACGCGGGCAGCACTTTTTCTGCCTTTGAAAGCGCCGGGGAATTCACAAGCGTGATTTTTTCGGTCCCGCTGGTTTTGGATTTTTCTATGCCAGACAAGGTGGTCAACGGCCAGCAGGTAACCATCACTTTAAAATATTTAAATACGGCTAACGTCGGATTTGAAAACTTAATTTTGTCCGTTGAATATCCACCGGGCTTTAATTTTAATTCGGCACTGCCATCTCCGTCTGAGGGTTCAAATATCTGGGAACTTGCAGAAATCGGGCCGCGCGAAGAAGGTAAAATCATTATCGTAGGAGTGCTGACGGGCGCGCAGGAAGAAGTTAAAACTTTCAAGGCCAATATCGCCAAACAGCAGGGTGATATAAGGAAGGTGGTTTCCGAAGGCCTGAGTTCCACCTTAATTTCTCTTTCGCCTTTGTCAATAACCATGACGCTGGATAACAGCCGCGAGAATTCGGTCAATGTCGGAGATAAGCTGATTTACAGGTTTGTTTATCAGAATACCGTATCGGTACCTATCGGGCCGATTATTGTTACTGTCAAACTTGACACAAAAGCACTGGATTTTGCTTTTGTCAAACCGAATAAAGGATTTTTTAACAGTGCTGACAACACCGTTATCTGGAACGAATCAACTTTAGCGGGTCTTAAAATGGTTCAGCCGGGTCAGAAAGGCGAACTTTTTTTTAACGCGGAGGTCAAACAAAACCTGCCAATCTACAATTTCAACGACAGGAATTTTATCATCTCGGTTTCCGCAAAGATAGATTCGGCGATTGTCCCGGTCCAGCTTCAGGGCACTCAGATAAGCGGCTTTGACACATTGAGCACCAAGGTTAATTCAAAACTTTATTTGAGCTCAAAAGGTTATTACACAGATACGGCCCAGCCAAACACCGGCCCAATCCCGCCGGCAGTCGGCCAGCAGACGACGTACACTATTTATTGGGATGTGGTCAATCTGGCCAATGACGTTGATGATATAGTAGTTGAAGGCTATTTGCCGCCTTATATCAGCTGGCTTGGTAGATACTCGCCAAGTGATGCTGATATAAAATATGACCAGAATAGCGGCAAGCTGACCTGGAAAATCGGCAAGCTTTCGGCCAGCGTCGGAATTCTTTCTCCGGTCAAAAGACTAATTTTCAAAATTAGTCTTTTGCCCAGCATTATTCAGGTTGGCGAAATGGTCAATCTTCTGATCGATTGCACGATTACCGGCAGAGATACTTTTACAGGAGCGACGTTGAGCGGCTCGGCCAAGGCCATCAGAAGCGATTTGCCGGATGATCCAGCTATCGGCGGCTATAATGCCGGAAAAGTCGTGCAATAAATATAATTTTTTAATTTTTTAATCCATGCCCCCGCAGAGGCGAGGGGCAATTTAATGAAGAAGATTAGCAAATCAAAAAAGCGCTTAGGTTTTGTAAAAACAAGGAGGGGGGCTATTGCCACCCCTGTTTTTATGCCGGTCGCCACTCAGGGCGCTGTGAAAAATTTGACGCCCGAGGAACTGAAAAGTCTTGGAGCAGAAATAATTTTGGGCAACACATATCATCTTTGGCTGAGGCCGGGGAGCGAGCAAATAAAGAAGTTTGGCGGCCTGCATAAATTTATGAATTGGAACGGGCCTATTTTGACCGATTCGGGCGGCTATCAGGTTTTTTCGCTGGGAATGAAGACGCAGGGACGAAGTTTTTCTTCTGCGGAACTCGCGCCGCCTTCAGCGGCGTTCAAACAGTCCTGGTGCGAAAAACTTGTCCCTGAGCCCTCCGGCAATTTAGTAAAATTATCCGACAAAGGCGTTGAATTTCGTGATCCCTTTGACGGCAAAAAATATTTTTTGAGCCCGGAAAAGTCAATCCAGATCCAGCTGGATTTAAGCAGCGATATCATCATGGTTTTGGATGAATGCGTGGGATATCCGGCAAGCCATATTGAAGCTGAGCAAGCCGTAAAAAGGACTACAGGCTGGGCAAGGCGTTGTAAAAAATGCTTTGATGAAAAAACCTTGAAGCTTAAAATTAAAAAACCATTATTATTTGGGATTGTGCAGGGCTCGGTCTATAAAGATTTGCGTATCCGAAGCGCCAAAGAGCTTTTAGAAATTGGTTTTGACGGTTATGCTGTCGGAGGGGTGGCAGTGGGCGAGCCAAGAAAATATTTGGGGGATGTTTTGGAATGGGTCCTGCCGTTCCTGCCCGAAAATAAACCCAAGTACTTAATGGGGCTGGGCCGGCCCGAAGAAATTGTCAGCGCTGTTGAGGCTGGCATTGATATGTTTGACTGCGTAATTCCGACCAGGGAGGCCAGGCACGGCAGGCTTTATAAATTTAAGGCCAATATAAACGAAAAAGATTTTTATGAAACTTTGCAGATAACCAATGCTAAATTTGCCAGAGACTTTAATCAGATAGATGAAAGTTGCAAATGCTATACTTGCAGGAATTTTTCCCTGGCATACCTCAATCATCTTTTTAAAACCAAAGAGCCGCTGGCCATGCGCCTGGCATCGATGCATAATCTTAGATTCTATCTCGATCTGATGGAAAAACTGAAAAATCAATAAAAAAACGCAATAAAGCTGCGGCTTCTTGTCTCTGAGGAGGGTTCCCATGAAAAGAGGTTGAAGAAGTGCTAAACTTTATTGCGCTTATATATTAAGAGCGCAGCCGGTATAAAAATAAAAATGGTTGCCAACAGGAGGGTCTGGCAAAAGTCCCAACTTTTATTTTCTACCCTTTGGAGAAAAGGGAGCCAGCCGCGCTCTTTTTGTTCTAAAGAACATCAGGTGCACTTAATTATATACCTGTTTTTTGGCTTGTCAAGAGGCAAAATAGGCGCTATACTGAAAATACAAAAATAATCTTTTAAAAGCAATAAAATGGCAGAAAATAATCTGATGGAGAAGATAGTATCTCTTTGTAAACGCCGCGGTTTTATTTATCCGGGCTCGGAGATCTACGGCGGGCTGAAAGGCACCTGGGATTACGGCCCGCTGGGCGCAGAGCTTAAATTCAACATCAAGCAGGAATGGTGGAAAACAATGGTGCGCGAAAGAGAAGATGTTGTGGGCGCCAGCGCCTCAATTTTAATGAATCCAAAGGTTTGGGAGGCTTCGGGCCATACAGCCGGCTTCACCGACCCTCTGATCGAATGCAGGATCTGCCATGAAAGAGTAAGGGCCGACCAGGAAGACGTGATAAAAGAACATGAAAAAATACACAAGGGCAAAGCAGATTGGACCGAAGCCAAAAAATTCAATCTGCTGGTTGAAGCAAAGATCGGGGTGGTTGAAGGAGAAAAAAACAGCGTATATCTTAGGGGCGAAATAACTCAGGGCGTCCATGTTAATTTCAAGAATATTTTAAACAGTTCGCGCCTGAAAATTCCTTTTGGCGTGGCGCAAATAGGCAAGGCTTTCCGAAATGAGATAACGCCGGGGAATTTCACTTATCGTTCAATCGAATTTGAGCAGATGGAATTGCAGTATTATGTCAAGCCCGAAGAAAAAGAATCCATGCGCCAGTATGAATTTTGGAAAAACATGCGGCTGGACTGGTATAAATCTCTGGGTATCAAGACGGAAAATCTGCGTCTGCGCGAACATAAAAAAGACGAACTAGCGCATTACGCCAAAGCAGCCTGGGATATTGAATATAACGCGCCTTTTGGCTGGAAAGAATGCGAAGGATTGCATCACCGGGGCGATTGGGACCTTTCGCGCCACCAGGAATTCTCGGGCCAGGATATGTCGTATTTTGACGAAGAGACCAAAGAAAAATATATTCCTTGGGTAATAGAGACTTCGGGCGGTGTGGACAGGGCGGCGCTTTTTTTCCTGATTGACGCTTACGAGGAAGAAAAAGACAGGATTATTTTGAAATTGAGTCCAAAAATCGCGCCATACAAAGTCGCCGTATTCCCTCTTCTGGCCAATAAACCCCAATTAGTAGAGGTGGCTGGAAAAATATATAATGACCTGCGTAAAGATTTTGTTACTGCTTGGGATGACCGCGGCAATATCGGAAAAAGATATTATTCGCAGGACGAAATCGGCACGCCGTTTTGCATCACGGTTGATTTTGACAGTCTGGAAAAAAGAGATGTGACAGTTCGGCATCGCGACACGACAAAACAGGAAAGAGTAAAAATTGATGAATTAAAAAGTTTCCTGGAGGAGAAGCTGAAATAAATGACAATTGAACAGGTCTATAATCTGGCGATAAAAATGGGCATTGGAGGGGACTTGCGCGGAGAGAAACAGGTTAAAGGCGAACTCAAGAAATTAAATCAGCGCTATCAAAAATTAAGCCCGGAGAAAAAAGGAAGATTTGATAAAGGCAGACTCTTTAATCCTTATTCTGATTCGCGGATATTGGCCGGCAATACCGATAAAGAAGTCAGGCGCGTAATGGCCGGCATTGATATTGATACTTCTGAGCTCCTGATGGCAAGGTATCTGGGCGACCAATACGATAAAAAAATTGATCTGGTCATTTCGCATCATCCTTCGGGTATTGCCCTGGCGGATCTGTCCAGTGTAATGCATCTGCAGGCAGATGTTTTAGCCCGCTACGGCGTGCCCATTAACATTGCCGAGGCGGTAATGAAGCCAAGAATTTCGGAGGTGGCACGGGGTGTTTTGGCAATCAATCACAATAAGGCGGTTGATGCGGCCAAAATGCTGGGGCTTGCATTTATGTGTGTTCACACTCCTTGCGACAATCTGGCAGCCAGTTTTTTGGATAAAAAAATAAAAAAAGACAAGCCGGAGACCCTGGGAAATATTTTAAGGTCGCTGAAAGAAATTTCTGAATATAAAGAGGCGCAAAAACTCAAAGCCGGACCAAAGATATTTGTGGGCAGCAGGCATTCGCGGGCGGGCAAAATCGCGCTGACCGAAATAACCGGCGGCACCGAAGGGGCAAAAGAAATATATCAGAATATGGCCAATGCCGGCATCGGAACAGTGATCGGCATGCATATAAAAGAAGAATATAGGACCGAGGCCGAAAAAGCGCATGTCAATGTGATAATCGCCGGCCATATATCATCTGATTCGCTGGGTATGAATTTGTTTTTGGATGAACTGGAGAAAAAAGGGATTGAAATAATTCCGTGTTCGGGACTGATTAGAATAAAAAGATTTAAAAAATAAATTTTTTAATATTACTTTTCTGCTGGCAGAAAAGTAATCAAAAGACTGTGGCTATGACATAAAATTTTAAGAAAATCGGTCTCGGCTCACGTAAAAGTTGCTATGTAGGCCACCCCGACCTGACGGTCGGGGCTCCACCACAACACGCATACTTTTACCTTCGCCTCATCTCGATTTTCTTATAAAATTTTTGTCATAGCCGGTTAAAATGCATGACAATCATAAAAATCAGAGAGCTTATCGGTGTTTCTGAAAAAAGTTTTGAGGACGCGTTGAAAAACATAGTTGAGCACGAAACGGGCAAAGGAAAAAATGTGACCGGCGCAAAAGTGATTTCACAGTCGGTCAGCGTTGAAGATGGCAAGGTCAGAGAATACAAAGTCAACGCCAAACTGGCTTATCTTTGGAAGGAAGAATAAATTCTTGTCTCAGTTCAAATTTATGCAAAAAATAGAAAGCCCGGCGGCTTTTATAGGAAAGGATGATAATAATTTAATTTCGTTTGGCTCAGGACAGCCTGATTTGCCGCCACCAGAGGCCGTCTATAAAATTTTGCCGACCTATCGAAATTTTAAATACGGCTTGATTAAGGGCCAGGAAAATTTGCGGCAGGCCCTGGCGGCCCAATACCAAAACGCCAAAGCAGACAATTTTGTCATTACAAACGGTGCTTCCGAAGCGCTGGATTTAACGTTGCGGGCACTTTATCAGCCCGGCGCCAAAGTTTTATTGCCAAAGCCCTATTATTATTCTTATCCTTTTAATGTGAGGCTGGCGGGAATGGAGCCGGTATTTTATGAATTGGTTGACGGAAAAATAGACTTTGAGCAATTTAAAAAAGAAATTCTGGGTTGCCAGGCGGTTTTAATCAATTCGCCGGGGAATCCGACGGGCACTGTGCAGGATCTGGCAGTTTTGAAAAAAATCGAGAAACTTGGGCAGAAGCTCAACATTTATATCATTTCTGACGAAGTTTACAAGGACCTTATTTATGAGCGGGAAAATTATCTTATGGAAGGCAAAAAGGTTTTAACGCTTAATTCTTTTTCCAAAACTTATGCCATGTGCGGTTTTAGAGTCGGCTATGTTTACGCCAGAGAAAAAGAGCTGATTGATAAAATTGTTGAAATGAAGACGCATACTTCCATGAACACAAACATTCTTGGGCAAGAGATGGCTTATGAAGCCACGAAAGTTCCCAGGTCTTACATCGACAGCCAAACAAAAATCTGGAAAGAAAGAAGAGATTTAATTTACAACGGCCTGTGGGAGTTGGGTCTGGAAGTATGGAAGCCGGAAGGCGCTTTTTACGTTTTTCCAAAAATGAAGAATCCGGGCAAAGTGGTGAGCGATTTGTATTTTAAATACCACGTCATTACTTATGACGGCACATGGTTTGGCGATGAGCAAAGAGTAAGATTTTCATACGCCCTGGATGCTGAAAAAATAAAAGAAGGGTTGAGACGGTTGGGGGAGTATTTAAAAAAAGAATACAGAGAGAATTAAACAGATTATTTTTTAGATGTTCAAAAAATATATTTTATCAAACGGATTGCGCGTAATTTTAGCGCCGATGGAAGGAGTTCAATCGGTGACGGTTTTGGTGTTGGTGGCTACGGGATCAAAATACGAGATAAAAGAGATCAACGGCATTTCCCATTTTCTGGAGCACATGTTCTTCAAGGGCACAAAAAAACGGCCGACAACGCTTGAGATAGCTTCGGATTTAGACGCAGTCGGCGGCGCATACAATGCATTTACGGGCAAAGAATACACTGGCTATTGGGCAAAAGTTGATTCCAAGCATCTTGATCTGGCGCTTGATTGGGTTTCTGATATCTTTTTGAATTCAAAACTGGAAGAACAAGAAATAGAGCGTGAAAAGGGAGTGATATTGGAAGAGATCAATATGTATTTGGATACGCCAAAAATATATGTCGGTGATCTTTGGGAACAGCTTTTATATGGAGATCAGCCCGCCGGTTGGATGACCTTGGGAGAAAAAGAAACGATAAAAAAGATCAACCGGCCGCAATTTTTAAAATATTTGCAGAATCAGTATGTCGCTAAAAATACAATTGTGGTTGTGGCAGGGGACGCCAAGCAGATTAAAGATGCAAAAATAAAGATCGAAAAATATTTTGGAAAAATCAAAACTAGCAATTTCAAAAACAAGCAGAAAGTTTCAGAAAAACAAGCAGGGCCTAATTTATTGGTGCATTTTAAAGAAACGGACCAATCACATATAATTGTCGGGTGCCGCGGATATGATATTTTTCACAAAGATAAATATGTGGCGAGTTTGCTGGCCACTATTCTGGGAGGCAACGGAGGCCTTTATATGAGTTCGCGGCTTTGGATAGAGGTAAGAGAGCGTAGAGGTCTGGCTTATTATGTTAGTGCATCCAGCGACAACTATACCGATTCGGGTTATTTTGCAGCTAACGCCGGCGTTGATAACATGCGTATTGATGACGCGATAAAAGTTATACTCGCCGAGCTTGATAAAGTGAAAGAAGAAAAAATTCCCGAAGCCGAAATAAAAAAAGCCAAAGACCATATCAGAGGCGCGACATTATTGTCGCTTGAATCTTCCGACGAAGTCGCTTCATTTTTGGGCGGTCAGGAAGTCCTGAAAAAAGAAATTTTGTTGCCCGAGCAGTTTTTCAAAAAAATAGAAAAAGTCACCGCCGCCGATCTCCAGCGCGTGGCCAAGGAAATCTTCCAGCCAAAAAA
>MHMW01000029.1 GCA_001819495.1 Candidatus Portnoybacteria bacterium RBG_19FT_COMBO_36_7
GGAGATATAGTATTTTTGAAGCCGGGGGATAAAGTGCCTTCGGACGGGCGCATCATTGAGGCGAAAAGACTGAAAGTGAACGAAGCCAGCTTAACGGGTGAATGGCAAGCTTCAGATAAACAAGCAGTTGATATTCTGCCGGAGAATGCTTCCCTTCCGGAAAGAATAAATACGGTTTTTATGGGCACTATCGTTGAAGAAGGGCAAGCGACAATCCTGGTTGTTGCCACCGGAATTAAGACAGAAATCGGCGAAGTTGTATCGCTTCTTAAACATACTAAAGAACGGAAGACCCCGCTTCAGAAAAAAATCGCTACTCTTTCAAAAATTACCGGCGCGTTCATAATTTCTATTATTATCATCATTATCATTATCGGCTATTTTACGGAAAAATCATTTGCCGATATTTTTGTCGCTTCGCTGGCTCTTGCTGTCTCGGCGATTCCCGAAGGGCTGCTTCCTGCCATTACAGTGATATTAGTTTTAGGAATGAGGCGTATTTTCAAACAGCAGGGGCTGGTCAGAAAACTCTCCGCCACAGAAACACTGGGAAGCGTAACTGTCATTTGCACGGACAAAACCGGAACTCTCACTGAAGGCAAAATGCAGGTAAGCCATATCCTAACAAGTACAAAGGAATTACTGGGCAACCAAATAGACGGGCTGGCAAAAAACGAAAACTCCAACGGCATTGAATCGCATATCTCAGCATTAAAAATCGCCACATTAGCCAACGATGCTTTTGTTGAAAATCCCGAAGCCGAATTGCAGCAATGGATCTTCCGAGGCAGACCGACAGAAAAAGCTTTGCTTCTTGCAGGAATGCAATCTGGCCTGAATAAACATGAGCTTGAAAAACAATACCCGGTGCTGGACAGAATCGGTTTTGAATCTGATTATAAATTCTCGGCCACCTTTCATCGCAAAAACGAAAAACAGAATATCCTTTATGTCATCGGGGCGCCAGAGGAAATCATCGCTCGCTCTGTTGATCTGGATATTGACGGAAGAAAAGAAAAATTAGGCACTGATGAAGCGAACAAATTAATAGCAAAGCTCGAAACACTGACACAAAAAGGCCTGCGGGTTCTTGCCTGCGCCCATAAAGATTTTGACTTAAAAGTCAAATATCAAAACCTTATTGAATTAGTAAATGAACTCTCGATTATTGGATTTATTGCTCTTAAAGACCCCCTCCGCCAAGACGCCAAGCAGTCAATTCTGGTTACAAAAAAAGCCGGCATCAAAACTATTATTGTCACAGGAGATCATAAATTGACAGCTAAAACTATCGCCGAAGAAATCGGCCTTGAGACAAAAGATGAAAACATAATTGAAGGCAAGGAACTGGAAACTATAAGTGATGAAGACCTAAAAGAAAAGTCAAAAAAAATCTTAATTTATGCACGCGTGTCTCCCCGCCATAAGCTGCGAATTATTGACGCGCTGCAGGCCAACGGAGAAGTAGTGGCAATGCTTGGCGACGGCGTCAATGATGCCCCGGCTTTAAAATCCGCTGATATCGGGGTGGCGGTCGGCTCGGGCACCGATGTGGCAAAAGAAGTGGCTGATCTGGTTTTATTGGACGACAATTTTAAAACAATAGTTAAGGCAGTTGAACAAGGAAGAGTAATCTTTGAAAATGTTCGCAAAGTTTTTGTATACCTTATTGCTGATGATTTTTCCGAAATATTCCTGTTTTTGGCAAGCATGGCAATGGGACTTCCTCTTCCTTTGCTTCCTGCCCAAATTCTTTGGATAAACCTTGTTGAGGACGGTTTCCCGGATATTGCTCTTACCACGGAACAGGAAACAAAAGGAGTGATGGACGAAAAACCAAGAAACCCAAAAGAACCGATATTAAACAGACCTATGAAAAAATGGATGACATCAATATTTTTTATAACAGGCATAGCAGCGTTTCTTACTTTTTTTATCTTTTGGAAAACAACAGGGGACATCCAAAAAACACGGGCGATAGTTTTTGCTCTTATGTGCGTTGATTCATTAATATTTGCTTTCAGCGTCCGCTCATTCAAAAGAACAATTTTCAGAAAAGACATTTTTTCCAATCGATATTTGGTCGGAGCGGTCATTGTTGCGGCGATTCTGCTTATCGGAGCTTTTTATCTGCCACCTCTGCAAAAACTTTTATCTACCCGCCCATTGGAATTAACCGAATGGTTAGCGATTTCTGTTATCGCCTTGATAGAAATTTTATTAATTGAATTATTTAAAAAGAGGTTTTTTGGCGGAAAGCTTTCAGTCGCTTAGTGTAAAATAAAAAATTCTTTACAAGCATTTTTCGCCAGCCGATTTGCGATAAACGCAAACGGCGGTTTTTTTACAAATCAGGCCAGACACCCAGATGCCAAATCCTGCCAACTAGACCAAAATAGGCAATAGCATGCTATAATAAAGACAAGAAAAAATTTTTGTCTTTATTATTTTATATATGTCAAATGCCTCCTGAACTAATAGATTTCATTACAAAATACGGGTATCTGGCTGTCTTTTCCCTGATCTTTGTCCAAGAGCTAGGCGTGCCAAATCCGGTACCAAACGAAGTTATTCTTCTTTTTGCCGGTTATCTGGCATCAATCAGGGTTTTAAGCTTTCCTCTTATTCTGGCGGCCGGCATTTCCGCTGATTTTATCGGCACGACTATACTTTACGGAGTTTTTTATTTTTTCGGCGACCAGATAATCAAACACGCGCCCCGCTGGCTGCCTGTTGAAAAAATTGAATCAATAAAACAGAAAGTGGCAAAAAGAGGGGGCTGGGGCGTATTTTTTGGCCGCCTGCTTCCTTATTTGCGCGGCTACGCATCGGTGGCGGCCGGACTGCTCAAAATTCCGCCAAAAAAATTTTTGACTTCCGTTATTGTTTCCGCCATAATCTGGAGCGGGGGATATGTCATTGCCGGCCGGCTGCTCGGAGAACAGTGGGAAAAACTTGCCTCAAAATTAAATATCTGGGAAATACTGGCCATTGTTGGAGGCGCGATTATTCTAATATTTTATGTTATACCCAACATTATCAGAAAAATCAGAGAACCAAAACAAATAAATAATAATTTTTCAGAATGAAAATCGCATATTTTATCGGCACGCTGAAAAAAGAAGACGGCGTCACAAGGGTGCTTCTGGCTTTGATAGGGGAAGCGCAGAAAAAAGGGATTGAATCTATGATAATAACCGGCTGGGCAGAAGACACTTCTATTTCGCCCGTGCCAGTGATTCAAGTGCCATCCGTCGTTTTTCCTCTTTACAAAGAATATCGGCTTTCTATTTCCGGCATTAAAGGCTTCAGTAAAAAGTTAGATGAATTTAAGCCCGACATCATTCATCTGCACAGCCCGGATACCATTGGCTGGTCAGCGCTTAAATACTCAAAAAAGCGCAAAATACCCATTGTCGCTACTTATCATACGGATTTTGGCCGATATCTTTCTTACTATCATCTTTCTTTTCTGCGGCCGGCTGTCTGGTCCGTATTGAGACGACTTTACAAGCAAATGCGTTTTGTCACCACTCCTTCAAAAGTTATTTCAGACGAATTAACCGCACACAACATACCGAATGTCTATACAACGCCTTGGGGCGTAGATTTTAAAAAATTTGATCAGTCTTTCCGTTCCCAAGCTTGGAACGAAGAAATCGCCAAAGACAGAAATAAAACCGTGCTTTTGTGCGTCTGCCGCCTCACTTGGGAAAAAGACTTGAAAACTTTGGCAGAAGCATATAACTTGCTCAAAAAGAACCGGGATGATTTTATTATGGTAATTGCCGGCGACGGCCCGGCACGCAAAGAACTGGAAAAAATGATGCCGGGTGCGATATTTTTAGGCCATCTTGAAGGAACAGAATTCTCAAAAGTCTACGCTTCTTCTGATATCTTTGTCTTCCCCTCAACCACCGAGACTTTCGGCAACGTAACAATCGAAGCCATGGCGTCCGGGCTCGTTCCGGTAGTGGCTGATGCGGGCGGTTCAAAATCTCTGGTAAAAGACGGCCAGAACGGATTTCTGACAATTCCCAAAGATCCGGCTGACGTCTCCAAAAAGGTATGCCTTTTGCTTGACAACAAAGAAATATATCAGCAAATGCGCAAAAATGCTCTTGAATTTTCAAAAGATTTTACCTGGGAAAAAGTCTTTGACAACCTGCTGCAAATGTATATAAAATTAACGAAATAAACAGATAGGCGAAAAGCAATTATCAAAAAACATAATATTTATTAAAACGCCAACGGCGTTTTTTTATAGACTTTTAAATAAAAATATGCTACCAATAAAGATTGGTAAATTTTTACAAACCAGTAAGAAATTTGATTCTTTCAGATTTTTGCAATAATTGTTTACCTGTTGCGTATAAATAGTTAGTGGGTTTACACCTAAGGAGCCTGCTGTTTTTCTACAGATAAATTAAAATATTAAAATGTTCAAAAAAATATTAAAGGCTGCGTTGTCTCACAAAATCATATCTGCCATTGTTATTATTTTGGTCGCTGTCGGTATTTATTATGGATATAAATCGCTTAAAGAAGGTACTAATCAGACGACCTATGTTTTGGCGGCTGTTGAAAAAGGAATGCTGATTAAATCTGTTTCTGGCAGTGGCCAAGTTTCCGCTTCCAATCAGGTTGATATTAAAGCCAAGGCTTCGGCTGATATCACTTATTTGGGTGTTTCCGTCGGTCAGGAAGTAAAAACTGGCACTCTGCTAGCCCAAATGGACAGTAAAGACGCCCAAAACGCAGTCAGAGACGCGCAGGCAAGCCTTGAAAACGCAAAACTATCTATGGAAAAGCTTCAGCAATCATCCGACGTGCTTTCTTTGTTGCAGGCCCAGAATTCTCTGGCTCAGGCTGAGGAATCAAAAAAGAATGCCCAATATTCTTTGGAAAAATCATATGACGACGGCTTTAACACTGTTTCCAGTGCATTTTTGGAGCTTCCGAGCATCATGGCTGGACTAACTGACATAATTTTAGACAATGATCTTTCCATCGGCCAGCAGAATCTGGATTTTTATGCCGACGTAACTTATATATTTAATGAAAAAGCTATTCAATACAGAGATCAAACTTATAATTCTTATAATATCTCCCGAGCCGCCTACGATAAAAATTTTGCCGATTATAAATCAACCAGCCGATTTTCAGATGAAAATACAACCGAATTTTTGATCAACGAAACTTATAATACAACCAAAGAGATCGCCGAAACTATAAAAAATATCAATAACCTAATCCAGTTGTATAAAGACGAGCTGACCCAAAAAGACATGAATCCATTGGCGATGACCGAGACGCATCTTTCTAATCTTTCGTCTTATACCCAAAAAGTGAATAATCAAATCTCAAGCCTGCTCTCAATAAAAAATACAATTCAAAATAGTAAACAGACGCTTGTCAGCGCCGAAAGGACTATTGCGGAAAGAATCCAGTCTTTGGCTAATCTACGGGAAGGTCCGGATGACATTGATGTTCGAACCCAGCAGTTAACCATTCAACAAAGAGAAGATGCGCTTTTGAAAGCCAAGAAAAATCTTGTTGATTACTCAGTCCGTGCGCCATTTGATGGCGTCATTGCAAACATCAATGTTAAAAAATGGGATTCTGTAAATTCTGGCACGATAATCGCAACACTAATTACAAAACAGCAAATCGCAGAAATTTCTTTAAATGAAGTTGATGCCGCCAACGTTAAAGTTGGCCAAAAAACGACTCTGACATTCGACGCGGTTGAAGACTTAAGTATTTCCGGCCAAGTAGTGGAAATAGATACATTAGGCATTGTTTCCCAAGGTGTTGTCAGCTATAACGTTACTATCGGCTTTGATACGCAGGATGAAAGGATAAAGCCGGGAATGAGCGTTTCCGCCTCAATCATCAATGATGCTAAACTGGATGTTCTATTGGTTCCTAATTCGGCGATAAAAACTTCAAGTGGCGCTAGTTATGTCCAAGTGATTAACGGACTGGATAGCCAGACCTCCGGTGCTTCAATTTTGCAAAGCGCCATTCCTTCCGGTTCACCCAATCAGGTTATTGTGCAAACCGGTCTTTCCAATGACACTTCAACCGAGATCAGTTCGGGACTTAAGGAAGGCGATATGGTGGTTACAAAAACCACTACAACTTCAGCGAGCAAAAGTTCTTCTTCGTCATTTAATCTTTTTGGCCTCTTTGGAGGCAGTCAAAGTCGCCAGACTTCAAGCAGCCAAACCACTAAATCGTCTACGTCCAATTCAAGCGGTGCCACCCAATCTTCCGGCGGTTCAGTAAATGTAGAAATGAGGACTCCTCCGGGATTTTAATTTCATGATCGAATCAAAAAATATCTCAAAAATCTATAAAACAGGCGAAACTGACTTTTTCGCCTTAAAAAATATCAGCTTTAAAATTGAAGACGGTGAATTTGTGGCGATCATGGGGCCTTCGGGTTCCGGAAAATCAACCCTGATGCATATTCTAGGCGCGCTTGACACGCCGAGCGAAGGAAAATATTTTTTAGACGGACAGGATGTTTCAACTTTAAGCGACGACGAACTGGCCGATATCCGAAAAAGTAAAATCGGCTTTGTCTTTCAGGTGTTCAATCTCCTTCCGCGCGCTACGGTGTTGCGAAATGTCATGCTGCCCTTGGTCTATGCGGGCGTGGAAAAAGAAACGAGAAAAAAAGTGGCGGAAAAGGCAATGTTTGCAGTCGGCCTCGAAGAGGACCATTTTTATCATCTCTCAAACCAGCTTTCCGGCGGACAGACTCAAAGAGTGGCGATCGCGCGGGCTTTAGTAAATGAACCTTCTCTAATCTTGGCGGACGAGCCAACCGGCAACTTAGATACAAAAACCGGCGAAATCGTTATCCAAACTTTTCAAAAACTGAACCTTGAACAAGGAAAAACTATTATTTTAATCACCCATGAACAGGAAGTTGCCCAATATGCCAAACGGATAATCCATATCAGAGACGGTCAGATCATAGACGACAAAAAGACAGAGATGAAAAAATAATATGAAAATAGGAGATATTTTTGAAGAAACTTATTCCGCGCTTTCCTCAAATAAGATCAGGTCAAGCCTGACCATTCTTGGTATTGTCATCGGCATTGCCTCGGTAATTATTTTGATCTCCATCGGTCAGGGCGCTTCGGGCTCAATCCAGTCAAACATTGAATCAATCGGCTCAAACCTGATTATTGTCTCGCCTGGCGTCCAAAGAGGAGCAGGAACGATGGTCAGTTCAGGCCGCGGTTCCGCCAAATCTCTTAAGTTGACGGACGCCGAAGCGATTGCCAGTGAAATTTCCGGCATCAAAGCCGTGGCAGCCGAGGTTTCCGGCCGCTATCAGATAACTGCCAAAGGCCAAAACACGAATACTACTGTTGACGGCACGGTTCCCGATTACGCGACCGTCAGAAATCTTGAAATAGAAAGCGGTTCTTTTTTGAGCCAGCAAAACATTGAGAACGCCTCCAAGGTAGCCGTTATCGGACCTTCGGTGCGAGACGATCTTTTCGGTGAAGACGTCGATCCTGTCGGCCAAACCATAAAAATCAATAAAATCCAGTTCAAAATTATCGGTCTGACAAAAGAAAAAGGCGGCGCGGGATTTGGCAGCCAGGACGATATGATCTTTATCCCGATATCAACCGCCCAGCGATTTCTTTCCGGCAATGAATACGTCACCTCTATTAACGTGGCGGCTGTTGACGCGGAATCAACGAGTATCGTCCAACAGGAAATAACTGACTTGCTGCTGGAGAAGCATAACATTGCCGACTCAACTTTGGCAGATTTCAGCACAATGAACCAGGCAGATCTTCTGTCTTCCGCCACCAGTATTACAGACACCCTAACAATGCTGCTGGGCGCGGTGGCGGGCATATCCTTGGTCGTCGGGGGCATCGGGATTATGAATATGATGCTGACTTCGGTGACCGAACGGACAAAAGAAATCGGCCTGCGCAAAGCGATCGGCGCCAAACGAAAAGATATTAACCTCCAGTTTTTTACTGAAGCGGTATCGCTAACATTTCTTGGGGGCGCCATCGGTATCTTGATGGGCTGGAGCGTCGCCTTTATTCTAACTTATTTCAATATTCTGACAGCTTCGGTATCTCTTTCGTCGGTTTTGCTGGCTTTTGGAGTTTCCACCGCCATTGGAATTATTTTTGGCTACTACCCGGCGCGCCGGGCTTCGCAGCTCAATCCCATAGATGCCTTAAGATACGAATAATGCCTTACGAATATTTTACGAATATATGAATTAGCGAATTCGTATTGATTCGTAAATTTGTAAGGAACAAAAGATGAAAAAGACTATTCCAATTTTTATAGCGATAGTGATTCTCGTCGGGGCGGGCGCATTTTATGGCGGCATGAAATACGGCCAAAATAAATCTTCGACGCCGCAAAATTTTCAGAATATGACAGAAGAAGAACGTCAGCAATTATTTGCAAGCGGACAACGAGCTGTTCGTATGGTTAATCGAGATGGCCAAGCATCCGACAGGTTCTCTAATGGTGAAATAATTGCTAAGGACGGACAAACTATCACTGTTAAATCACAGGATAATAGTTCTAAAATCGTATTTTATTCAGAATCAACAAATATCCAAAAATCGACCAATGGCACAACAGAAGATCTTCAGATCGGCCAGCAAATAACTGTTTCAGGTACAGATAATTCTGACGGAAGCATCGCCGCTCAAAATATTCAACTCATAACCAATACGCAACAGATGCCGCCTCCCGATCGCCTAGACTAAAATAGGCGATAATATGTTATAATAAAGGCAGAAAAATTATTTATTTTTAACAAAAATGCGGCTCTGGGAAAAAATCATAATATTCTTTATTGTTGTAGCTGGTCTGGCCGGTTCGGTTTTCTATGTCGCCAAAAAAGAAAATGATTTTAATCAACGCCTGGCCGATATGAGCTATCAGCTTATAATATCAGAACAGAACATAAACGCGCTCCAAAAAAGCCTTCAGGAGCTGGCCCAGCAAAAATCAGTCCCGGCCGAAGAAACCGCCAGAAGAGAAGTGGTCATTAAAGAAAAATCCCAGCAGGAACTTTTAACTTCCGCCGTTGCCCGAGTCACTCCGGCTGTTGTCTCAATAGTTATTTCGAAGGACGTGCCGCTGCTTGAAATAGTTTACGTCAATCCGTTCGGCGATGATCCGTTTTTTAAAGACTTCGGATTTCAGGTGCCGGTCTATCAGCAGAAGGGAACCCAGAAACAGCAGATCGGCGCCGGCACGGGATTTTTGATAAGAAACAACGGCTATATTTTAACCAATCGCCATGTGGTTGAAGATACCGAGGCTCAATTCACTGTTCTTCTGGCCGACGGCTCGCAAAAAACAGCTGAAGTGGTCTGGCGCGATAAAACCCATGATATCGCTATTATAAAAATTTCCGGTTCTGGCTACGCCTTCGAACAGTTGGGCAATTCTGAAAGCTTGCTGCTTGGCCAATCAGTTTTCGCAGTCGGCAATGCGCTGGGTCAATACAATAATTCAGTTTCGGTCGGCATAATTTCGGGGCTCAACAGAACCATTCAGGCCAGCGACGTAAGTGGCGCGACTATAACCCTGGAAAATGTTATTCAGACTGACGCGGCAATCAATCCGGGCAATTCGGGCGGCCCGCTGGTTGACCTGAACGGAAAAGTTATCGGAGTGAATGTGGCAACTGTCACCGGCTCCAATAACATCAGTTTCTCAATTCCCATCAATGTCGTCAGAAGCATTATTAGCTCTGTATTAAAATAACCAATAAAAAAATTAAACTAATCTAAAACCGCCTGAAGGGCGGTTTTAGATTGAATCATTCTCGTTGCCAAATAAATTACTTGGCCATGTATTATCTTTGGCCATTATTGATGTTTTGATTGTTTTTTAATTCAACCTGCATGAATTCTCCGCAATTTCTCTGAAACCTGCTCCACCTCTGGGTGTGGCTTTCTTCTGTTTCATCGCCATCAGTTTCTTCATCTCCCTTCATTATCTGCGAAACTGATTGACAAAGTTCTTTAATACTGTCTATTCCAATTTGTTTTTTCTCAATCTGCTCGATGACAGAACTGACCTCCTGGCGCATCTGGTTTCTCAAATTAGCCATCAGCTCCTGACGATTTTTCTCTTCTTCTATTTTTTCTTCTGTTTTTTTCTGAGTTGTTATTTTTTTAGTAGTTGTGGTTGTACTTTCTGTTGTTGTCGCTGTATCTAAAATATCTTCTATCTTAGTGGTAACTTCTTCTGCTGTCAGCGCGGTTTCTAATTCTATTTTTTTTATTTCGTCCAGCCGCCTTTGAGCCAGTTGAGTGTGTAAAACAGGCAACTGCTCCGAAACCGCCAATTCTATGCGCACTGCCTCAACCGCTCTTTTTAGATTATAGAGCGGGTGCCCGCAATCAACATTGGCTTTATCGGCATAGACCGCCGCGCCGCTGCCCAAAAAAGCCAGGCCTAAAAATATCGCCAGGCTGAACTTCAGCCACATAACAAACAAATAAAATCTGCTTTCCCCAGCCGATGAAATTTCCCGGCAAATTTTGTTAATGAAGGCGTTGCGGCAGGAATTTAAAAAATCCTCATTTGGCTTAAAATAGCGCTTCATCATCTTGCGCCATAGGTATTCTTTAATTTTTCGCTTTAAAAAATTAATCATTATTGAAAACTTTTCTTATTCTTTTATTGACGCGGTGAGCCAGAACCCGCAAAGAAGTTTCTGATTTCCTCATTATTTTAGCGATTTGCCGATACGACATGTCCGAAAGATAACGGAGAGAAAAAACTTCCTGTTCTTCTTCCTTTAAGTCTTTAATCAGGTCCTTTATTTCTTCTATTTTCAAAGCTGCCTTGGGGTCATTTTTTCCTTCCAAAAAGTCGCTGTTCTCTTTGTTTTTCATCAGCATGTCAGAAAGCGCCACCGCTTTTTTCTTTCGGTAATAGTCTTTGACCGAATTCTTGGCAATCTGCCAAAACCAGCCGGAAAAGCTGCCCAGACTTTCGTTAAAAGTCTTTATTTTATCTATCAATTTCAGAAAAACTTCTTGAGTCAGGTCCTCGGCCGTTTCCCGGCTTCCTGTTCTGACCATAAAAAACCTGAAAATCTGCCTGGAAAAATTATTAAAAATCTCCTCGCCTGCCCGGCGATCTCCTTTTCTCAATCTACGGGCTAATTTGTTAAAACGGTCAGTCATAAAAAAATACGAATAAACGGCTAAAATGTTACGTAATTATTTATTGCTCATATATATTAGACAATAAAATATAATTATACAGCAAAAAAAGTCTTAAAACAAGAAATAAAACAACGATTGCATTAGAAAAATTTTTTGTTATAATGGCATTAGCCGTTGCTACCTGCGTCGCTCGGAAGCACACATGAACTCATGCATGCTTCGCTCGCTATCCTCGGCATAAATTAACATGAAAAAAATAATTTACATTGCTGCCTCAATGCTGTTATTTGTTCTGTTGAGTTTTATTTTGCACTCCGCGATTGAAATTCCGATGATATCGCTTCTGACAAAAAATTTTGATAAATACGGTCTGGGGCTTAGCTGGCAAAACTGGTACGCAATCCATTCCATCGGCACTTTTTTGCTTGCTTTTTTGGGATTGGCCGCCGGCTATTTTGTCGGCAGAAGATGGTGGAAAATCATCTATATTGAAAAAAAATACAGAGGTTTTTTCAAAAAAAGGGGGTTCACTTTAATCGAAATTCTGGTTGTAATTGCCATCATCGGAATAATTGCCTCGATAGTTCTGGTGGCCCTTGGCTCGGTCAGAGACAAAGCGCGGGATGTTAAAAGAAAAACTACTCTTGCTTGGGCCGGCCGCGTGCTTTCCGGCTCTTCCTGCTATATGCCAAATGAAGGCGCCGGAGATTATGATATTGCTGATCTCTGGGAAGAAATTAAAATGAAATATCCGCAAATTTCCGCTCCTCCGCAAGACCCCAAAACCGGCACCCAAACTCAGACAAATTACCACTATATCGTTAATGATTCGGGCAAATGCGCGATGTACGCCAATCTGGAGATGGAAAGCGAGGCCGTCACCTTGCCCTTAATTTCCGCTCCGACGCCTGGCGGAGGAACAGGCGTTTTCCAGGCACCATCCGCTGGCTGGAATGGCTCAACCAAGTATTATCAGGTGTCAAATTAAATCCCTAATCCGCTTTTGACAAATTGGAATTTTTTGCTTAAAATAAGAAGGTTATTATGGGCGTGAACTCCGGGAGATTAGCTCGGATGCGTCACTGACCCCAGTACGAAAATTATGGGCGTGTAGCTCAGATGGTTACCCGCCCGAACGTGCCGACGTTCGGTACGGGCGGGGAGCACGTCACTAATAATGTACACAGTGTACGTTTTAAAAAATCAACATGGTAAGTTTTATAAAGGATTAACAAATAATTTATCACGCCGACTTAGCGAACATAAAAGAGGAAAAACACAGACAACATCTCAAATGGGAAATTTAACTGTTTTCTATAAAGAAGAATTTAACAACTTTAAAGAAGCACGAAAAAGAGAATTGTATTTTAAATCAGCAGCCGGAAGAAGATATTTAAAAAATTTAACATCTTAATTATGGGCGTGTAGCTCAGATGGTTAGAGCGCGTCACTGATAATGACGAGGTCTCAGGTTCGACTCCTGACACGCCCACAAAAATTTAGTTCTTAAGAAAGGAGGCAAAAATGAAAGTATTGGTGGTTGAAGATTCAAGATGGTCAAGTTGGCAAGAAATAA
>MHMW01000030.1:0-33556 GCA_001819495.1 Candidatus Portnoybacteria bacterium RBG_19FT_COMBO_36_7
ACGAATCAACGCACCGGATATTAAAAACATTAAATCAATTAAGAGAAATTTTGCCGGAACGAAAAATAGTTGTTTGTCGTGAGCTGACCAAGCAATTTGAATCGATTTACCGCGGAAGCGCCGAAGAAATTTTGAAAATTTTGGAAAGCGATAAAAATAATCAAAAAGGGGAATTCGTAATAGTTTTTGGAAAATAAAAAATGGCTGAGAACGTTTCCCAGCCATTTAGAGAAAATGATGAGTACACTATTTGAGCTTTTGGATAGCGAGGATTCTTGGCAATTTGTTATGGTCAAGAAATGCTATATATATTTCGTCATTTTGGGTCGTATAGATAATAAAGCTATTTGCAGAATAAAGATCAGCAGAAATTTTCGGGTCTGTTTCTTTTATTCTTAAGAGTGAGCCTGCGCCACCAAAGGAATCCGATTTTACCCAGGCAAAAAAGACTTCTTTTTTGAAATTGGGAATTTGTTTTACAGTGCCGATAATTGCTTCTTTGGTCGGAGTACTTCCGCATCCATAAAATTCAACAGACACAATCAAAACTATACAAAGTAAAAAGAACTTTTTCATAACGTCCTCCCTGTTCGTTATTCCGTTAGAATTCACGGTTAAATCAATATAATATAGACAATAAAAAATGTCAAATAAATTTTATATCACCACCCCAATCTATTACGTCAATGACCGCCCTCATATCGGCCATGCTTACACAACTGTGGCAGCCGATGTTTTGGCGCGCTGGCATAAAAGTCGCGGAGAAAAAACTTTCTTTTTGACCGGTACTGACGAACATGGCATAAAAGTGGCGCAGGCGGCCGACAAAAACGGAAAGGATGTGAAAGATTTTGTTGACGCAAACGCGCAAACCTTCAAAGACGCCTGGCAAAAATTAAATGTGCAGTATGATAATTTTTTACGCACGACAGATACCAAACACA
Organism: Candidatus Portnoybacteria bacterium RBG_19FT_COMBO_36_7; assembly: GCA_001819495.1. Taxonomy (GTDB): domain Bacteria; phylum Patescibacteriota; class Minisyncoccia; order Portnoybacterales; family GWB1-42-6; genus CG1-02-40-82. The sequence goes on from MHMW01000030.1 coordinate 945, forward strand.
TAAAAGCGGTGCAGGCGGCGGTCCAGGCGCTATACGATAAAGGTTTTATTTACAAAGGCGAATATGAAGGCCTATATTGTGTCAGCTGCGAACAGTACAAATTTGAGGATGATCTGGTTGACGGCAAATGCCGGGAGCACAATGAAAAGCCGGTTTTAATGAAAGAAGAAAGCTATTTTTTCAAACTTTCGCAATTTGAAAAAATTTTGGAGCAAAAAATCTCTTCGGACGAGCTGAAAATCTTACCGCCGGAGCGCAAAAATGAGATTTTGAGCTTTTTGAAAAGCGGACTGAAAGACATTTCTATTTCGCGTAAAAACGTCAAATGGGGGATTCCCCTGCCGTTTGAGACAAGCCAGACCATATATGTCTGGGTGGATGCTTTTTTGAACTATTTGACAGGTCTTGGCTGGCAAGGCAAGGCCGGAGAGGCACCGGAATTTTTTCCGCCCGAAGTTCAATTGATGTCAAAGGATATTTTACGGGTGCACGCCACTATTTGGGCGGCATTGCTGCTGGCGCTGGAATTGCCTTTGCCCAGACAAATCTATGTGCATGGCTATTTCACGATCGGGAGCCAGAAAATGTCCAAATCTTTGGGTAATGTCATCTGGCCGGAAATATTGGTTGAAAAATTTGGCGTTGACGGAGTACGGTATCTTTTGATGTCTTCGTTGGCCTGGGGACAGGATGGCGACGTGACAATGGAAAGATTTGTAGAAAAATACAATGCTGATCTAGCAAATGGACTGGGAAATTTAATTTCGCGGGTCGTAACGCTTAATTCAAAATTCAAAATTCAAAATTCAAAATTGCAATCCAAAATTAAAAATTTTGATAAGCTAATAAATGAATTAAGATTTAAGGAAGTCCTGGAAGGAATATGGAATTATGTCGCCTGGGCTAACAAATATATTGAGGATAAAAAATTATGGGAGCTGGTGAAAAATAAGCCGGAAGAAGGCAAAAAAACATTAGCTGAACTTTTAAGCTTAATCTTCGAAATAGGCGAAGCCCTGGAACCGTTTCTGCCCGAAACATCGCAAAAAATAAAAGAAATTTTAGCTAGCGGAAAAAGCGAGCCGCTTTTCCCCCGTGTTTAAAAAATGGAAATAACAATTTCGGAAAATTTAAGAGATAGGCATAAGAACGTCCAGCTGGCAATGCTCATTATAAGAGACGCGCAGAACAAGGAATTTGACGAGCGGCTGGAAAAAGAAAAAAGAGTTATTGAGCAGTATATCAGGGAAACTTATAAGGCAGGAATTGAAAATGTAGGCCTTCTTAAAAAATACAACGATTATTATTTTGAGTTCAATGAAAATTATCCGGTTAAGAAACAAATGAAATCAATTTTGGAAGGAAAAGAAATTCCTAATATCCTGTGTCTGGTTGACGCGATGTATATGACGGAATTAAAATACGGGTGCCTTGCTGCCGGGCATGATTTGGATGCGATACAGGGAAATTTGACTTTAGATATTGCTCAAGAAGGGGAGATTTATATAAAAATAAACGATGAAGAACAGGAAGTCAAAAAAGACGATATAGTGATGCGCGATAACAGCGGAATTATTGCCAGCGTTCTTTTCGGCCCGGATAACCGGACAAAAATAATTCCGATCTCAAAAAATATAATCTATATCGCCTATTTTCCGTTCTTGGTGCGCAGGAGCGAGAAAATTACGATAATAGCCGATCTGGCCAGGCTTTTGCGAATCTGCGAAGGCCCTCACGCCAAGATAGAAAGAATGGGATTTTATTAGTTCATATATTTATGTTAATAGACACTCACGCACACGTTAATTTTATTGCTTTTAAAGACGATGGAGACGAAGTGATAAAAATGGCTCTGGCTTCGGATGTCTGGATGATAAATGTCGGTTCACAATACGACACCAGCCGTCGAGCAGTGCAATATGCCCAGAAATACAAGCAGGGCGTTTATGCTTCAGTTGCCCTGCACCCTTTTCATCTGAAAGGAAAAAAAATAACAGCGCAGGCAGATCCAAATGAGGTAATTGAATTTGAAACACAGGAAGAAAAATTTGATTATCAAAAATATAAAGAATTAGCTTGCCAGCTAAAAGTGGTGGCAATCGGCGAGACCGGCCTGGATTATTATCATCTGGATAAAGGCGAGGAAGAACGCCAGAAAGTTCTGCAAAAAGAAAGTTTTCTGGGACACTTACAATTGGCTAGGGAGCTGGAAAAACCTTTGATAGTTCATTGCCGCGAAGCCCACACAGATGTTCTGGCTATTCTAAAAGACTATACGGCCGGGAAGGAAAATGGGTTAGAGGGGACAATCCATTCTTTTTCAGGCAGATGGAGTCAGGCCGAGCAGTATTTGGCGATGGGATTTTATCTGAGCTTCAACGGCATTATCACTTTTACGCGCGATTACGATAAGGTGATTAAAAATATGCCGCTGGAACGTTTATTGATAGAGACAGATTGTCCTTATTTGGCTCCTGTTCCTTATCGTGGTAAACGCAACGAACCGCTGTTCGTAAAATATGTAGCGGAAAAAATAGCGGAGACAAGAGGAGTTAATTTTGAGGAAATAGCAGAGATTACGACTAATAACGCAAAAAAACTATTCAAAATTTGACCAGTGACCATTAACCAGTTGCTAGCCGCTATTTATATGTTAGATATCAAAAAACACAACGAACCAATTTTAAGAAAAAGGGCGCATGAAGTGCCAGAAGTTGATGATGAGGTCAGAAAACTTATCGCTTTTATGGTGCAGGCAATGTATCAGAATCATGGCGCTGGCCTGGCGGCCAACCAGATCGGCCTGGACCTGCGCATTGCGGTTATTGATGTGGGGCGAGGCTTAAAAATTCTTGTCAATCCAAAAATTATCAAGAGCGATGGCGCAACTTATGAAGAGGAAGGATGCTTGAGCATTCCGGGATTATTTTTAAAAATAAAGCGGCCAAAATACATTGAGGTTGAGGCGTTGGACAGATATGGCCGGCCGATAAAAATAAAAGTCCAGGATCTGGAAGCCCGGGCAATCTGCCAGGAAATAGACCATCTGGACGGAAAATTGATAATTGATTATATGGGTTTTTGGCAGAAATTAAGATACAAATTAGGAATTTAGATTAGTCCAAAAAGAATAACTATTCCCAAAGCGACAAGGATAACTCCGGCGATCAGATGAAGCAGCCGGATTTTATTTTTGCGCCAATCCTCTGCTTTTTCGGGAGATAAGCCCCAATACATCGCAAAAACCACAACAAGCATCGGCAGGACAAAAATAAGGTTATATAGAATAAGATAAAAGACGGCTGAGGTAAATGTGATTTTTGTCGCCAGCATTCCCAAGATGACGGCATAAGGCCCGGAAGTGCAGGGAAGCAGGAACAGGCTAACCAGCAACCCTATCAGGAAAGCGCCAATCGGGTTGGTCACGCTTTTTATCAGCGATTTCATTTTTGGCCGCCAGCTCTGCGGCACTTCCATTAAAAATCCGCCGCCGCCGTACCAAAAATAATCTTTAATATTTAAAAGGCCGATGATAATTGCCAAGATTCCGACAATTTTGTAAAAAGTTCCTGTGAAAGAAAGAGTGTATTGGCGGATAAGAGACAATAGTCCGATGCCCATCAAAAAGTAGGCGATAAATATGGCTGCGGAAAAAGCCAGACCAGTGAAGAGCGCTTTTTTGCGGTTATTTTCATCAACCAGCATTGAAGCCATTAGCAGGATAAGGATTGCAAATTCGCAGGGATTAATTGCGTCAACTGCCGCGCCGCAAACAACGGCCCAGGTAGTTAAATTCAGCGACTGCAGGCCGGTTTTGCAGATTCCTTCTTGAGCTTGAGAATTTTGAGGCAACAAAAAAGCAGCTGAAATCAGCGCAAAAATTAAAACAATTTTTATCAAGGAAAAATTATGTTTTAACATATCAAAATAAGCCTATCATAATTAATAAAATCAGTAAACCCCCGTCTATTTATTAAGACGGGGGCTAAATGGAGGTTTGCTGCAGTTTGAATTTGACAGAGAGCTCGGCCAAAACATTTTTCTTGTCATGAGCCAGGAGAGCGGCTTTAATTTCGCCGTGTGTTCCTGAGGGAGCGTCAGAAGATCGGGCGGTACCTCCTGTTTTTTGGGCAAAAACAGGAAGCTGGAGAAAATTTCTGATAGGCACTGTTTTTCGTATTTTGACCCTGATGTCAAAGCCTAAAAATATAAATTTTTGTAAAGAAAACTTTGAACGGATGGCGAATTCAGAAATTTCCAGAAGGGCCTGCGTTATCTCGCTGGCCAGCAAGATTGATTGGCCGGGATGATGGTGTGTGTCTTCTTTGAAGTGAGCAAGCCCTTCTGCTTTTTCGCCCGGCAAAAAAGTATTAATTTTTATCAGATGCCGGGTTTGAGGCAAAATTTCTTTCAGATGGTGTTTGCTGGGCGCGAACTTATAATGATGATGGCCTGTTTCCGTGATCAATGCTCTCACCCCCTTTAATTTTAAATTTTAAAGCAACTTTTCTCATAATATCGCGATTGCCAAAAAGGCGTCAAGTGTGATAGATTAAAGATATTATGGAGCATTACGATCATGAAAAAATAGAGAAAAAATGGCAGAAATACTGGGAAGAACACCTTGAACTTTTTGCGGCTGACGATGAAAGCGATAGCGAGAAGCAGTATATTTTAGACATGTTTCCGTACCCTTCGGCTGACGGCTTGCATGCCGGCCATGTTGAGAGCTATTCGGCAACCGACATAATCTCGCGCTATCTGCGCCTGCGCGGCAAAAACGTTATTCATCCGCAGGGCTGGGACGCTTTTGGTCTGCCGGCGGAAAACTTTGCCATAAAAACAAAGACTCATCCTTCTCTTACCACTCAAAAATCAATTGCTACTTTCAAGCGCCAGATGAAAATACTCGGTCTCTCTTATGACTGGTCGCGGGAAGTTGATTCTTCAAGCCGCGAATATTACAAATGGACGCAGTGGTTTTTCCTCCTGCTTTATAAAAACGGTTTGGCCTATCGGGGCAAGGGGAAAGTCAATTGGTGCCTTAAATGTCAGACGGTTTTGGCCAACGAACAGGCAGAAGGCGGGGTTTGTGATAGATGCGATACACAAGTTTTCCAGAAAGACCTGGAACAGTGGTTTTTTAAGATTACTGATTTTATTGAAAAAAAAGACAAAACGAGAGGGTTGCTTGGCGGTCTTGATGATATTGACTGGCCAGAACACACCAAAGCGGCGCAGAAAAACTGGATAGGGAAGTCAGAGGGAGCAGAATTTGAAATGGAAATCAAAAATAGCAATTTGAAGATAGAAGTATTTACTACCAGATTAGATACTGTCTTTGGTATGACTTTTGCCTTGATCGCGCCGGAACACGAATTGGTGCAAAAACTAAAGCAGCAGATTGCTAACTGGGACGAAGTTGAAAAATATATTGAGCAGGCCAGTAAAAAATCTGAACTGCAGAGAATTGCGGAGGAAAAAGAAAAAACCGGAGTTGAGCTGGAAGGCATAAAAATCATCAACCCTTTTACTAAAAAAGAAATCCCGCTTTTTACTTCGGATTTTGTCTTGGGGCATTACGGCAAGGGTGCGGTCATGGCTGTGCCCGGCCATGACTGCAGAGATTACGCTTTTGCCAAAAAATTCGGTTTGCCTATCGCAGAAGTTATCAAAAGTAAAGACGGTAAGTCATCGATAGAAAAAGAAGCATTTGTAGATGACGGCATATTGTCTAATTCGCGCGAATATGACCATATGACATCGGAAGAGGCGAGAAAGAGGTTAGCAGAATGGCTTGAGAAAAATAAAATTGGCAGAAAAACCGTAAATTATAAAATCCGCGACTGGCTGGTGAGCCGCCAGCGCTACTGGGGCGCGCCAATCCCGATAATCTATTGCGATGCTTGCGGGACAGTTCCGGTTCCCGAAGAAGATCTGCCGGTTTTGCTGCCCGACGACGTTAATTTTATGCCGCATGGCGAATCCCCTCTTGCTGGTTCAAAAAAATTCCAGGATGTTAAATGTCCAAAATGCGGAGCCAAAGCCAGAAGAGAATCAGATACGATGGACACTTTTGTCTGTTCAAGCTGGTATTATTTCCGTTATGCTGACCCGCACAATAAAAAAGAATTTGCGGCTAAGGACAAAATAAAAAAATGGCTGCCGGTAGATCTTTATGTTGGCGGAGCGGAACACACAGTTTTACACCTTCTTTATTCGCGATTTTTTACCAAAGTCTTGCACAATCTTGAGCTGATTGATTTTGATGAACCGTTCTTGAAGCTTCGGCACCAGGGAACAGTTTTGGCTGAAGACGGCCGAAAGATGTCAAAATCTCTGGGGAATGTTATTAATCCCGATGATGTTGTCGCCAAATATGGCGCTGATGCTCTGCGGATGTTTGAGATGTTTATGGGTCCGCTGGAGGATATGAAAAAATGGGATACAAAAGGGATTATAGGAATTTATAGATTTTTGGATAAGGTATGGAAGATAAAATCCAAAGTTCAAATTTCAAATATCAAATCAAATCCAGAATCAAAAATCCGAACCTTTCTGCATAAAACTATTAAAAAAGTCACCGAAGACATAGAAAAATTACGATTTAATACGGCAATTAGTGCTTTAATGATTTTCTTAAACGAGGCAGAAAAAGAACAAATACCGCAGGAATTTTTTGAGAAATTTTTAATTCTGCTTTCTCCGTTTGCCCCGCATATGGCGGAGGAATTATGGAGTCAGCTCGGGCATAAAAAAAGCGTATTCACGGAGAAATGGCCCGAATATGACAAAGATATTGTCAAAGACGAAATGATAGAATTAGTAATTCAGATTAACGGCAAATTGCGTGACAAAATTTCAGTACCTGCGGATATTTCCGAAGACGATGCCAAATCACAGGCGCTGGCCAGCGAAAAAATAAAAACATTTTTGGCCGGTCAGGAGCCCAAGAAAGTTTTTTTTGTGAAGGGAAGATTAATGAATATAGTAATCTGATAATGAATATCATCAAAGTTGATCCCGAAAACATGAGAGCTTCGCTATACGGCCTGCAAAAAGCGGCCGAATTAATTTTGCGTGGCGGGGTTGTTGTTGTGCCGACTGACACAGTTTACGGCTTGGCGGCTGACGCTACCAATCCTCAGGCAGTGGCAAAACTTTTCAGAATGAAAAAAAGAGCGAAAACAAAGCCGGTGCCCCTGATTATCCGCAACATGGAAATGGCAAAAGAGCTTGCCTATATTGATAAACGGCTTGAAAAGATTTTGGGGTTTCTTTGGCCCGGCGCCATCACCATAATTTTGCAAAAAAGAGCCGAATTGCCCGAACTGGTCACGGCCGGCAAGCGGACCGTTGGCCTGCGCCTGCCCGATTACAAACTTCTTTACTATCTGCTTGAAGTTATCGGCCGGCCGCTGACAGCGACCTCAGCCAATATTTCTGGAGAAGCGCCGTCAATTGATGCCGAAAAAGTCGTAGAGCAATTCCGAAAAGAATTTTCTAGGCCGGATCTGGTGCTTGACGCGGGTAAATTAAAGTTTTCCCAGCCATCAACCGTTCTTGATCTGGCCACGCCAGAACCAAAAATCATCAGGATCGGGCCGGTTAATCCCAGGAAGCTAATGGAAATTCTCTCGATATAATTTATGGACTATCAATTTTTTCAATTGATAAACAGTTTGGCCGGACATTATAAATGGCTGGATTGTATCGGTATTTTTTTAGCGAGTTATTCGCAGTATTTTTTGGGCGCGGGAGTTATAGTTTGGATGCTGGCAAAAGACAGGCTGAATTTTTGGAAAAATTTTAAGATTACTGCCTATTTTTTTGCCGTGGCGGTTGTTTCTCGTTTTGTATTAGGAGAAATAATTAAGCGGCTGGTGGCCAGACCCCGGCCATTTGAATTGCATCAGGTAACGCAATTATTTGATGAAAACCTGCGGACCTCTTTTCCTTCCGGCCACGCCACTTTTTTCTTCGCTTTTTCAACGGCGGTTTATCTTTATAACAAAAAAGCGGGTATTGTCTGTTATATCGTCAGCTTCTTAATGGGTTTGTCGCGCATATACGCGGGCGTGCATTATCCTTTAGATGTTTTAGGCGGAATGGCTTTGGGAATTTTGGTGGGATGGGGGATGTATAAACTATTTTTCAAAAAAATTTAATGCGATAATTATTTGGTTATCGTACGTTTTTGCAGATAAAAAAGAGGCGTCAAATAACGTCTCTTTTATTGTGCCCGAGGAGGAAGTTGCTTTAAACTATGCGCTTGGCGCAAGTACGGGGTAAAAACTCTCATGGATATATGTGCCGCGGGAGGGATTTGAACCCTCACGGTCTTTCGACCAGTGGTTTTTGAGACCACCCTGTATACCAGCTCCAGCACCGCGGCTCACTCTTTATATTATTGGTTGGGCCGCTATTTGTCAATTTAAAAAAATAGCGTATAATATAGATAAATGGCAAAAATAATCTCTTTTGTTAATCAAAAAGGAGGAGTAGGCAAAACGACTTCGGCAGTGAACTTAGGGGCTTATTTGGCGGCTTTAGGAAAATATATCTTATTGGTTGATCTTGATCCGCAGGCTAACGCGACAGCCGGTCTTGGCTTTGAGCCAGAAAGCATAGAAAAAAGTTTGTATCATAGCCTGATAGGCCAGGTTTCTCCTCATGAGCTGATTAGAAAAACAAATTTATTCGGCTATGAATTAATTCCTTCTTCAGGAGACCTAGCTGGCGCGGCAGTAGAGCTGGTGCCTCTGCAGGACAGGGAATTCAGGCTCTGGAATTTGCTTCATCAGGTGAGAACCAATTACGATTATGTTATAATTGATTCGCCACCCAGCCTGGGTCTGTTGACCATCAACGGCCTCGTGGCGGCCGATGAATTAATCATACCGGTCCAGACGGAATATTACGCGCTGGAAGGATTGGGCCAGCTATTAAAAACTGTGAATCTCATCCAGGAAAATTTGGGCAAGGACTTGAAGATCAAGGGAGCGTTGCTCACTATGCATGACAAGCGCAACAAACTTTCCCGGCAGGTAGCCAAAGAAGTCCGCCTGCATTTTCCCGGCTATGTTTTTGAAACGCAAATCCCCCGCTGTGTTCGCTTGAGCGAGGCGCCAAGTTTCGGCAAAACTATTTTGCAGCATGATCCAATATCTCAGGGCGGCAAAGCATACAGGCAATTAGCAGAGGAGATATTGAAGATGGAATCTAATTAGCGATTCGAATAATCCAAATTTTCATCCGAATGTTCGGAATTGAAGTCTTTAAGATAATTCGGATGTCATTCGTAGATTAGGATCGCATTATAATATTATGCAAAATTTAGGCAAGGGCCTTCATTCGTTAATTCCTCCAAAATCGGAGCATCACGAAGTTTCTTTTCCCAAAGTGGCTCATCCATTGCGGTTAAAAAAAGAAAGTGTTTTTAATATTGAAATAAACAAGATAAGGCCCAATCCTATGCAGCCGCGACAGGAAATGGACAGGGAAGGATTGGAAGAACTGGCCGACTCAATCAAAGAGCATGGTATTCTTCAGCCGTTGATTGTGACAAAATCTGTCAGGGATATGGAAAAAGGTCAGGATGTTGAATACACTTTGATCGCCGGACACAGAAGGTGGGAGGCGGCCAAGATACTGGGACTGCCGCATGTGCCCGCCATCGTCCGCGATTCAACCGAACAGCAAAAACTGGAACTGGCTTTAGTTGAGAATTTGCAGAGAGCCGATCTCAACGCTCTTGACAAGGCAGGTGCCTTTAAGCGCCTGCACGATGAATTTGACATGACCCATCAGGAAATTGCCCAGAAAGTCGGCAAAAGCAGAGAATCGGTGACCAATACTCTCCGTCTGCTTAATTTGCCGGGAGACATTCAGGACGGCTTGAGAGGCGGTAAGATTTCTGAAGGCCATGCCAAAATGCTGGCCGGTTTAAAAAGCCCCCAGACACAAAGAGCATTGTATGACGAAATAGTTCAGAACAACTTAAGCGTTAGACAAGTTGAGCAAAGAACCCGGGAGATTTCGGTTTCGGCACACAAACGAAAAGTATTTCACGACCCGGAAATAAAAAAATATGCCGGCGATCTGACAGCATATCTTGGCTACAAAACCGATATTAAGCGCTCGGGCTTGGGCGGGACAGTGATGATAAGATTCAGTGAAAAAGAAGATTTGGAGAAAGTGATGAAAAAAATTATCAAATAGCGATTCCAATATCCGAACATATCCGAATGCCCGGAATAAAAAATTTGGATAATTCAGGTGAAATTTGGTTCATTCTGGTCGCTGCTGGCTTTTCCAAGACACCGGAATCAGTCTTTCGGTGTTTTTAATTTTTTTAATATTCTGGCATTCGGCTTTATGCACCGAAACGCCGCGGTTAAGGGTGATATAGCCCTGGATTTTATCGCTCGGTTTTGGGTTGCAGCATTTAGCAAAAAAAGTCATTATTTTTGTTTCGCCCTTGATTTCAACTTCAGGAGGAGCGGGGATTTTGACAATAGGCAGTTTTTGTTTAGTTTCTTTGAATTCCGGTTTTGCCTCTTCTGCTTTTAACGCTTCTTCTGTTTTACTTTTTCTGAACCATTCTTTTATTTTACTTTTAGCCACGCTTGTTTTAGCAATCCTTAACCAGTCCTGTGATGGCTTTTCTTCTTTTTTGGTCAGAATTTCGACCATTTGTCCGTTTGCCAGCGGCTGGTCAAGAGAAACCATTTTCCCGTCTATTTTGGCGCCTAAGCAGCGGTGGCCGATGGAAGTATGAATATGATAAGCAAAATCAAGCGGCGTGGCTCCTTCCGGCAGGTCAATAACATCGCCTTTGGGAGTCAGGATAAATATCCTGTCTTTAAAAAAATCAATTTTGAGCAGCTGGAAAAACTCTCCTGAACCCGGCGGATATTCTTTCTGCCATTTCTGCAGGTCACTGATCCATTTCAGTTCTTTTTCCGGAGGCTTGGTTAAAAGTCTTTTGATATAGGCCTTGAGTCCTTTTTGTTCGGAATAATACCAATGGGCGGCAATACCGTATTCTGCTTCGTGGTACATTTCTGAAGTCTTTATCTGAAATTCGGTGATTTTGCCATCGGGGCAGAAAACGGTCGTATGAAGAGAACGGTAGCCGTTTGGTTTGGGCAGGGCGATATAGTCTTTGATGCGGCCAGGCAGCGGCTTCCAGAGCTTGTGAATTACTCCCATGGCTCCGTAGCAGTCATCAATGTTTTTGACGATGATGCGCAGAGCGACCAGATCATATATTTTATTTAAATCCATATCGTAGCGCTGGAGTTTGCGATAAAGGCTGAAATATCGTTTGGCGCGGGAGTGGATTTCTATCGGAAAAATGTCGGCTTTTTTCAGCGCCTTTTCAACCATGGCTGTGATTTTTTTCAGATATTTTTCTCGTTCTTCATATTCATCGCGAACTTGGCTGATTAACCATTCGTATTCTTTGGGATAGACGATCGGGAAGGCGAGGTCTTCTAGGTCTCCTGAAATTTTTCTCATACCCAGGCGATAGGCGATTGGCGCATAGATTTCCAGAGTTTCGCTGGCCAGTCTTTTTTGCTTTTGTTTGTCAAAGACGCCGATTGTCTTTAGGCTATGAAAGCGATTGACCAGTTTTATTATTACGACTCTAATATCTTTGGCCGTCGCCAAAAATAACTTTCTTAAGTTTTCAATGCTGCGAGCCGCTCCTTTGTGCTCAACTTTTCCGACATTTGTCACTCCTTCAACCAAAGACACAATTTCTTCGCCAAATTCTTTTTTTAGCTCCTGGTGGGTAATATTAATCTTTTCAATCGCTTCATGAAGGATACCCGCCGCCACCACAACCGTCCCCAGTTTTATTTCAGATAAAGCCAGAGCAATTTCACAGCAATGATCAAGGAGGGTCTGCCCGGAAAGTCTTTTTTTGTCGCCGTAAATTTTTTGGCCATAATCAAAAGCACGAATAATCAGTTCGCGATTCAATTCGGGGTTGCGCTCTTCTATTTTTTTAATGAATTCGTCTTTTGTCATATATTCAGCTTGTTTGTCCTTTAAAGGATTGACCCAGTTAGAAGTTTGTCTCTAGGCTATTTATTTTATAATGGAAAGCCACAGGTGATTCGCCGAGAAACTACGATCATTTTTATGCTTCGCTGAACTTCTAGCGGAGTTGACAATTAAGATTATAAGAGTATTATTACAGTTAATCAATTAAAAGAAAGGAGGGTCAAAAAGTTCTTTTTATTTTATTTTTTATGGTCTGAGACGCTAAAAAAAAGGAGATGAGGCTAAATGGAAGAAACCAAAAGAGTCTATGCCGCATTGGTAGCTGCCGGATTGATAATGGGTCCTGACAGCAAGCTGCTGTTAGTTGAAAAAAGAAGCAGATTGACCTTGCCCACCGGCCATATGGATTCGGAAAAAGACAGAAATTTAGAAGATGCACTTGTCAGAGAGATGAAAGAAGAGATAAAAGATAAAGCAGGACGGGGAATAGAAGTTAATGTTATGGGCTCTTTGGGCACAATGGTTCGCAATAAGGATACTGTAAAATCTAAGTTGATTGAGATTTTCCGTTGTGCTATCAATTTGAGCGAAATATGTTTTGAAGAGAAAGGGGAGACTAATTTTTTCTGGGTTGATGTTGATGACGCTCTGGGCATTGAGAATCTTGACGACTTGGCTCGGGAAGCAATCCAGAGGCTGATCAATTATTTAAAAGGACACATTTCTTTTAGAATCGTAAACGGAGGCGATTATGAGGAGGGAAGAGAACTTGAAGACGAGCAGGAATTCAACGAGTATTAAATGTTTCGGACAATTTTTAAAAATCCCAAAATCTGTCTCAGACCATTATCGGCCTCGTTTTAGTCGGTCATATTTTATTAAAGACCAGAAAATCAAGACTAAACCGAGGCTTTTCTTTTTTCCTGATAGCCGCATTTTTTGTCAGAGCACTTTATTGTTCCGTTTTTTGTTGTAATTAAAAGCAGGCCGCACTGAGGGCACATTTGGCCGGTCGGCTTATCCCAGAGGGCAAATTTGCAATCCGGGTAGATAGAGCAGGCATAGAAAATTTTGCCGCGGCGGGTCCGTTTTTCATGAATATGCCCCTGGCCGCATTCAGGGCAGGTTATTCCGGTAGAGTTGGCGATGCTTTCGGTGTGGCGGCATTTGGGGAAGTCCGAGCAGGCATAGAATCGGCCAAAACGGCTTGTTCTGATAACCAGCGGCTTGCCGCATTTGGGGCAGGTTTTATCGGTTGGTTCTGGTTCCGGTTTTTGTTTTTCAACCTCTTCGTATTTTTTGGCCAGATGAGCGCTGAACGGATCATAGAATTCTTTTATTACCGGCTGCCATTTTTTTTGGCCTTCGGCAATGTGATCCAGCTCTTCTTCGATGAGCGCCGTAAATTTCAGGTCAACAATTTCTGGAAAATGTTCAACGAGCATGTCGTTGACCGAGAAGCCGATATCAGTCGGAAAGAATTTTCTTTTCTCGTCCTTCTGGACGTAATTTCTATCCTGAATGGTTGAGATGATGGGAGCGTAGGTTGAAGGCCGGCCGATGCCGTTCTCTTCAAGCACCTTGATCAGGGTCGCTTCAGAATATCGGGCCGGCGGCTGGGTGAAATGCTGGGCAGACATCAGTTTTTTTAGATCCAGGACCTCATCTTTTTGGAGCGGCGGCAGGTCAGCTTCCTTGAATTTCATCGGATAAATTTTCAAGAACCCGTCAAATTTCAACATTTGGCCCGAGGCGCGGAAAATGAAATCTTTGGCCGCAATATCAACGGTAGTTGAATCAAAGACAGCCTGTGCCATCTGCGAAGCGATGAATCTTTTCCAGATGAGGTTATAGAGCTTGGCAATATTTTCTTCCGAATGCTTTGAATAATCCAGCTTTGTTTTTATGTTGGTGGCGGCCGCGACATCAGGATCGGTCGGGCGGATCGCCTCATGCGCTTCCTGGGCGCCTTTTGATTTCGTTTTAAATTTTCTCAAATAACCAGCCCAGTATTTTTCGCCGTAATTTTCAATTATGAATTTTTTGGCGGCAAAAAGCGATTGCTCCGAAAGATTTAAAGAATCGGTGCGGTGATAGGTGATAAGGCCGTTTTCATAAAGCGTCTGGGCCAGCGACATGGTCAGCTTGGCCGAAAAATGCAATTTCTGCCAGGCTTCTTGCTGCATAGTGCTGGTGGTGAACGCAGGCAAGGGATTTCTATTGGTCTCTTTTTTTTCAATCTCGGCGATCTGATATTTGGCGCCTTCCAGGTCTTTTAAAATTTTGTCGGCGTTTTCTTTTGTTTTGATGTCAAATTTGCCGATTGTCTCGCTGCCCTTTTTTATCAGGGTGGCAATAAATTCTTTATTTTCTTGTGTTTCGGTTTTGTGATTTGGATTTTGTGATTTATTTGGAAATTGGAAATTAGAAATTGGAAATTTTCGAAGCATTGCTTCGATTGACCAATATTCTTCGGGCTTGAAATCTTTGATCTCCCGTTCACGCTCGACTATCAGGCGCACGGCCACTGATTGCACCCTGCCGGCCGAAAGCCCCTTGGCGATCTTTTTCCATAAAAATGGCGATAATTTATAGCCGACCAGCCGGTCAAGAACGCGCCTGGCCTGCTGGGCGTCAACCAGGTCCATATCAAGCTGGCGGGGATTTTTTAACGCTTCTTCTATGGCGGATTTTGTGATTTCATGAAAAACGATTCTTTGAACGTCTACGGGCGACCGACTACGGTCTACGGCTTTTTCTGGTGATAGACGGTCGTCGGTAGTCGTCAGTCCGAGCACCTGAGCCAGGTGCCAAGCAATAGCTTCTCCTTCGCGGTCTTCGTCGGTGGCCAGTATGATTTTGGATGCTTTTTGTAAAGATTTTTTTATGGGAGTCAGCCTTTTGCGCGCTACCAACGGCACAACGTATTTTGGCTCAAAATTATTTTCAACATCAATGCCAAGTTCTTTTCTGGGCAGGTCGCGGATATGGCCGTAGGAAGACAAAACAGAATATTCCTTGTTCAGGAATTTGGCGATGGTGCGGGCTTTGGTTGGAGATTCGACGATAATGAGGTTCACAATTTTATAATTTTTAATTTTATAATTTTTAAATAAATCTTAATTTTTAAAACGTTTAAAAATTTTATCTGGCTAAAATATAGTTCATCCCTCCCATATTTTTTATTTTTCCTTTAATTTCCATCAAGCTCAATGTTGCGTTGACCGTGGCGGTGTCCATTTTAGTATCGTTCACGATTTTGTCAATATGGGCGGGTTCATCGCCCAGTATCTGCAGGATTTTTGCTTCTTCTTCATTGTCGGGCAGAATTTCCCGAATTTGTATCTGTTCGGTCAGATTTCTGAGATTGAGTTCGTCTAAAATATCCTGGCTGCCCAGAACCAATTTTGCACCCATTTTTATCAGATTATTTGGTCCGGCCGAAGTCTGAGAATAAATTGGGCCGGGAATGGCAAAGATTTCGCGGTTTTGCTCCAGCGCATGAGCAGCAGTAATAAGGGCGCCGGATTTTTCTTTGGCTTCAACAACAAGCGTGCCCAGCGACAAGCCGCTGATAACCCTGTTGCGGGCGTGAAAATGATGTTTGAGCGCCGGGCAGCCAATCGGATATTCGGAAATAACGGCGCCATTCTCTGAAATCTGCTGGGCCAGTTTTCTGTTTGAAGGCGGGTATATTGCCGGTTCGTCAATTCCCGAACCGACAACGGCGATTGTTCTTTTATTATTCTGTAGCGCCGCCAGATGGGCAATGGAATCAATGCCCCGCGCCAGGCCCGAAATAATTGTCAGGCCTGCCTGAGCGATTTGTCCGGCCAGGTGCGAGGCGGCCTGTTGGCCGTAGACAGAAGGCATGCGCGTGCCAACAATAGCCAGCGCTTTCTCGTCTTGCGGGACAAAACCGCCTCTTACATATAATATAGGAGGCGGGTCATATATCTCTTTTAAGAGTCTGGGATAATTCTCGTCTAAAATAGTGACGACGTCTATTTTATGCGAAAGAACTTTTTCAAGTTCCTTATCAGGTTCAATATTAATACGCCCGGCGCAAAATTCTGTGACAATGTTTTCTTCCAGGCCGGCATTTATTAACTCTGAAGCTTGGGCGTTCCAGGCATTTTGGAGCGTCCCGAAAAAATTCAGCAGCTTTTTTATTCTCTGCGGTCCGATATGCTCATGGGATTGATTAAAGGCGACAAAATATTTCGTTTGCTCGTGCATATATAAAACACGAAGGAAACGAATATTACACGAAAAAAACAAAAAAATTAGTTAAATTCGTGTTTTATTAGTTATCTTAGTGTTTGTTCTTTTTAATATAGCATTTTAAAAGAACAGCGACAAATTTGACATTGGAGAATTCCCTTGTGTCACATTTTTGTGCGATCGCACAAAAGTGTGACGGGGAAAAATATTTTTTTATTTTTTCCATCGTCTCTTCTGGACTAGGCAATCTTTTGGAGCCATCTTGTAATTCAGCCAATTTTTGATAAAATATAAAAATATGAAAAAACTAAATATAAAGAAAATAGTAAAAGATAGATATAAAGAAATAGCAAAAAAGAGTTGCGGATGCGGATGCAGCAGCACTCCCTCTGTTTCAAAAAGTATTGGCTATTCAGAAAAGGAGCTGAAGATTGTCGGCAAGGCTAATCTGGGTTTGGGTTGCGGCAATCCTTTGGCTTTCGGGAAAATTAAGAAGGGTGAAACTGTTTTGGATTTAGGTTCGGGAGCAGGAATAGATGCAATTTTAGCAGCTAAAAGAGTCGGCAAGAAAGGAAAGGTTATTGGTGTTGATATGACAAATGAGATGATATTAAAGGCAAAAGAGAATGCGAAAAAACAAGGTATTAAAAATGTGAAATTGCTTTTGGGTGAAATAGAAAATCTGCCGCTTAAAGATAATTCGGTCGACACCATAATCACCAATTGCGTAATAAATTTAACTCCCGATAAAACAAAGACATTTATTGAGGCATATAGAGTTTTGAAGCCAGGAGGTAGAATTTATCTTTCTGACATAGTTTTATTAAAAGAGTTATCAGAGGAACAAAGGAACAATAAAGAGTTAATATCTGGTTGTGTCGCTGGAGCTTTATTAAGAGATGATTATTTGAATAAAATAAAAGCCGCTGGTTTTAAGGTACGGATTTTGTATGAGAACAAAAAAATCAGCAAAACGCAATATAATAATATTCCCCTGGAAAGCATAATGGTAGAATTAAAAAAATAAACTGAAAAATTTTATTGAATTCAAAAAACCTTGAATTTATTCAAGGTTTTTATTTTTACTCTTTTAATTCTTCTATGGCAGAATTCAGCATCTGGACGATGAGTTCAAAGTTCGACTATTAGAATTTAATATTATCACATCCATTAATACCCAAGCTAGCCGAAGAAAAGACGACAAATTTGACAGAGTTGCGCATTTGCTGTAAGTATAAAGAAAAATCAAATTTGTTATTTTATAAAGAGAGGAGGGGTTATGAACGCTAAGGAAAGAAAAGCTCTTTTGTTGTTTCTTTTTTGGGCGAGACAGAACCACGGCTATGCCAGCGGTGTTAAAGGTACGAAATTGGCAAAGAGTGGCAGTGAGTTTAGATGCAGCTGTAAAAAATTTTCTTACCGGGACCAAGTTTGGTGCGAAGACCCTTTTATCGGCCAGGAGATGGTTAGCCACGATGATCAAGGTTGGATTTGGGGGATGAATTATTATGGCCGAACGTTAAAGAGCAATCAGAAAGTTAAAAGAGATGCAATATTCGCATTTCTGAGATCCGCTTTAATGGAGTGCAACAAGAAGTGGCCACATCGGGGTCCTAAAATGGTCATCCAAGGAGTCTGGGTCTATGAAAATGAACGCGATATAATAGGCAGCCTCGATAATTTTTGCGGCACTGAAAAGATTTTTTACAAAGGCGTACTAGTCTATCGGGGTGAATACCATGGAGGAATCATTAGCGGAGATTAGCAGTTTTATACCGATGAAACCAACAGGCAGGGTAATAAAAAAACCCTGCTTTTTTATTTCTTCATTTCCTCAACCGCCTCATTCAGCATCTGAACGTAGAGGTTAAGTCCGACGGCGTTGATTGAGCCGGATTGTTCGCGGCCCAAAATATTTCCGGCGCCGCGGATTTCCAGGTCCCGCAGGGCGATCTGGTAGCCGGAACCAAGAGCTTCTGCTTCTTTGAGCGCGTCAAGACGCTGGCGGGCAATTTCGGTCAGATTTTTGGCGTTGTACAAAAAGTAAGCGTATGCCTGTCTGTCGGAACGGCCGATCCGGCCGCGCAGCTGATAACTTTGGGCCAGGCCAAGCTTTGTCGCGTAGGCCACTATTAGAGTATTGACGTTCGGGAAATCCAGGCCGTTCTCAATAATAGTTGTGGCGACCAAAATATCAATTTTGCCGGCGTCAAATTCATCCATAACTTTCACTAATTGTTTTTCGTGCATGCGGCCGTGCACGGCGGCAATCCGGGCTTTGGGCGCCAATTTTTTGATCTGTTGCGCGGCCAGCTCAATCGTATCAACGCGATTGTGCAGATAATAAATCTGCCCGCCTCTTTTTAATTCCTGTTCAATCGCTTGTTTGACGATTTTATAGGAATGCGGCTGAATGAATGTTTTGACCGGCTGGCGGCCGGGCGGCGCGCTCTGAATCAAAGAAATATCGCGCAGGCCAGAAATTGCCAGATGCATTGTTCTTGGTATGGGCGTGGCGCTCAAGCTTAAGACATCAATCCCGGCGCGCCATTCTTTGAATTTGTCTTTTTGTTTGACGCCAAATCTCTGTTCTTCGTCGATTATCGCTAATCCCGGATTGGCAAAATAAACATCTTTTTGGATAAGCCGGTGAGTGCCGATAATAATGTCAATTTTGCCTTCTTTTATTTGTCTGACTGTCTGGCCCTGCTGATTTTTTGATCCAAGGCGCGAAAGCAAAGCGATATTAACGGGAAATTTTTTGAGGCGTTCTGAAAAAGTATTAAAATGTTGATGGGCCAGAATCGTGGTTGGCGCGATCATTGCCACTTGTTTATTATCGGCTACTGCTTTGAAAGCCGCGCGCAGAGCCACTTCTGTTTTGCCAAAACCGACATCCCCGCAAATAAGCCTGTCCATCGGTTTTTCCGATTCCATGTCATCCTTGACTTCCTGCAGAGCTCTTAGCTGATCGGGGGTTTCAATAAATTGAAAAGAATCTTCCAGTTCTTTTTGCAGGGCGTCGTCTGAGCCAAATGCAAATCCGCTGGACGATGCTCTTTTAGCGTAAAGCTCAAAAAGCTGGCGCGCCAATTCTATTGCGCCTTCCTTCGCTTTTCTTTTTGTTTTATACCAGAGCGTGCCGCCGAGCCGATGGACAATCGGCGTTTCAAAACCGATGTAGCGGGAAAGTTTGTTTTCCAGCTCAAGCGGAACATAGAGACGGTCGGCTTTTGCGTACTCCAAAACAAAATATTTTTCAGGACTGTCGGGATTGGGCGGGCTGAAGGAAAGTTGGCCGCCCAGTTCATCTGCGTAGCCCCTGAAAATCCCGATACCGTGGTCAAGGTGGACCAGGTATTCGCCGGGTTTTAAATTGCTCAGAAGCAATTGGGGGGTTCGGCTTAGAAGCTCTTTTTTTATTTCTTTTTTGAGAACTTTTATTTCAAGCCCGTAGATTTCTGCGATTTTATTGCCTGAAAATTCCAGGCGGTATGCTGTTTTCTCGTTTATCGCAAATATATCCAAAATCCCGCCGCGGTGGGAAATTTCTCCTTTTGAGCCAAGAGTCTGGACCCGCTCGTAACCAAATTCAGTTAAGCGGCGTAATAGTTCAAAGAGATTTGTTTTCTGGTCTTTTTCAAGAAAGAGCGTATTTTCTTTCCACCAGACCTGCGATTTGGCGATTTTTTCTATCTTCTGTAAATTTTGTGAGAACCACGAATAATCCCGCTCTAAAAAATAGGGGGTTAGGCTGGCAATTAGGATTTTTCCTTTCACTCTTGACAACTGCATCTGTGCTTATGTATGATAGCGTATTCTAAAGGAAGAAGTCAAAAATGCCGTCCAGCATCCTATCTGTGAGTGGCCAAAGCTAAGACAATCCCTCCTAACGTCTTGGCGAGTAGCCGAAGTATCAGGGGTGTCCTGCATTTGCGGGATTATCCCTGACGCTCGCAGGTAGGATTTTGGACGGCATTTGTTTGTAAAAGTTATTTTCAAATTAAATATTGAATACAAAAGGAGGAGAATATGTCTGATTTGATGGCAGGATTGGTATTTTTGGTCGGGGCGGCGGCAGTTTGGTTTATGCCGGCATTATCATTTATCAGCGTCAGAAGATCGTCGGTTTTATACGGCGTTTTAATGATTCAGGCAGCGGCGACGCTTATTTTTTTGGTTATCGGCATAACATTGGTTTGTTTATTTTCTGGAACAAAAATATAAAAAATGCAGGAGCAAAAAGAAAAAATTTAAAAAAAACCGCTTTAGCGAGGTCGAAAGGAGAAACGGCAATGGCAAAAAAATTTAAGAAATGTCAGGCAGACGGCTGTGGAAAGTTCTTGAATTCATACAACAAAATCGGTTTTTGTTCTTTACATATTGACGGGCCGGCAAAAAAGATTTTCGTTGCCTTTACTAAAGGCCGGCGATCCGAGGCATGCCTCTGCTGGTGGGGAGACAAGGAAAGCATTTTGAAAGATTATCGTTCCTGTATAGAGATTACGGTTACCGGCAGACATTATTTTTATTTGAAAAAAATGGCTGCTTTATTGGACCGCTTGGAACCGGTGCTTGGCAGTACTTTTCTTTCAGTAGATATTCCCGATATGCTTTTGAGGGCATTTAAAAGAAATCCCCAAAAAATTTAATCACCCAATCAAAAAGAGGTCTCCACAAGAAGACCTCTTTTTTCTTTGACTCAAAAATGTGCGATAGCACAAAAATGTGATTTAATTGAACTGATTCATCGCCTTGTCCGGGCCGTCTTTAAGCGCTGCTTCTATTGCCTGGCTGTTGCGCTGGATTGCTCCTTCAACCATTTTTATTTCTTCTTTGTCAAAATTTTTGAGGACAAATTTTTCTATGGATGATATTTTTTTGAAAAGAGCGGAAAAAAAAGTCCGGCCGATCGGGTGGATGCCCAGCCGAAATCTCAAAAAATCTTTTGTGCCCAGAGCCTCAATAATGGATTTAACTCCTTTGTGCCCGGCGGCCGAAGCGCTGTGATTTATTCTTATTAATCCGACAGGCAGGTCAAAGTCATCATGGATAACCCAGATATCGCACGCTTCTATTTTGTAAAAATTTACTAATTCTGCAACAGCCGAGCCTGATAAATTCATAAAGCTTTGGGGTTTGACCAGAATTATCTGCTGGCCGGCTATTTCACCTTTTGAGACAAGAGCATTTGAATTTTTGTCCAGAGCCCAGCCGTCAAAACTTTTGAAAAATTCATGGATATGATCAAGCGCCAAAAAACCGTAGTTGTGGCGGGTCTTTTTATATTTTTCTCCGGGATTGCCGAGGCCGATGATGAGTTTCATAAATTTTGGTTAACTTGTCTTTTATCAAAAGACACAAAGAGTTACTTTTTCCGCCGAGAAAAAGTAACCAAAAAGCTCTCGCCACGCTCCAAAATAGAGAAAATCGGATTCGCTCGGCTAAAATTGCCTCGTAAACTCGCACACCCCGCGCGGCGGGGGCTCGCTCGGCAATTTTTCAAACGCCTCGCTTATCTCGATTTTCTGACTATTTCTCCGCTATGGCGAAAAATACGAATAGATTATTGATTTTTTAAAATAAACTCCTGTATTTCAGAATAATTTTCAATCCCTGCCCTTGGTTTCAATATAGACGCAATTTGTTCGCCAATCAATAGGTTGTCGCCGCCAACAAGATGATTTTCTTCTTTGTCAATCACGATATTATTAATATCCTCAGGGGAAATTTGTTTGGCTATCTGCCAGAGCGAAGGCAGCTCGGTCAGGGAAATATCGGTTTGGATGTTGCTCCAGAATTTTTCTGCAATTTTTAATAAAGGTGGCAGGTCCGAAATAGGATTCAGCCCCATTATTTTCTGTTTGAGGGCTTCCAGAACTTGTTGCTGTCTTTGGATCCGGTCAAAATCACCCTGTGAAGAATGGCGCGTTCTCATGTATTTTGAGGCGGTTTCGCCGTCCAAATAGCGCCAGCCGGCTTTTATCTGGAAAGTTTCAAAGGAATGGTTCGGTCCGGGAAATTGCGGGTCGTAAATATCTTTGGCTACCCAGACATTGAGCCCGCCCAGTTCGTCTATTATCTTTTTGACAACAGACATGTCTATTAAAAAATGGTGGTCGATGTCTAGTCCGGTGATTTCTTCTATTTTTTGTCGGGCGAGCGAAATGCCAAAGTTTTTATCTTTTGCTGCTTTGCCAAAAACGTATAAAGTATTTATTTTGGTGTAGGTTTCGCTTTCGGGTATCTTGACCCAAAGGTCCCTGGGGATAGATATCAAATTTATTCTTAATGGGTCCTTTTTTATCTGGGCGATCAAAATTGTGTCGGTCAGATCCGGCGCGTCGTTGCCTTTGCCGGGCACGCCAAGAAGCAAAATATTTTTTGGTTCCTCAAAAGAAAAATAGGCGAACATGCTTTCTGGCAGAGTCATGGCGGCCTTGATCCGTTCTTTTGTCGCCTCAATGCTTTTGACGAGTTTCAATTCTTCTCCGGCCGGTGCATTATTTTTGAGCAGCCAGCCGGGCGCCAAAATGAAAGCGGCGGCCAGAGAAAGAAACGAAAAAAGCCATATCCAGGCTAATTTGGTTTTTCTTTTTTGCCCCCGGAGTTCACGCTCCAGCGCCTTATTTATCTGGCTAAAATGGTCACCCATCCCGTTAGAGGCACGTCTTAAAAATTTAATTTATATGAATTCCGCTAAGAGGCGTCAATCAATTCCGGTCTCTAACGGGACTCATTTTTTAATTATAGCATACATTAATATAAAAGGGCTTGTCAGGTAGTAGAATTTTGGCTGGCGCTTAAAGCGCCGATTAAAAACAATGCCAGAATTTCACTACCTGACTTGCGGGATAGTGAAAATTCGACATTTTTCTGTTCTTTTGATTGCCTTCGGCAATCAGTCGAATTTCTGCTACCCCGCTTGCAATAAGCCCAAAAATGTTTTAATATATGTCATATATAATCTTTAACGTATATAAAACGTATATGAGAACATTTTTCGTCTTTGCCTGGGAAATATTCAAAATATTTGTTGTTTCATTGGCCATTATTATCCCCATCAGGTATTTTTTAATCCAGCCGTTTTTCGTTCAGGGCGCTTCCATGGAGCCGAATTACGAAGACGGTCAGTATCTGATAATTGATGAGATTACTTATCGGTTCAGAGAGCCAGAACGCGGAGAAGTAATAGTTTTTAAATACCCTCAGAATCCGAGCGAGTTTTTTATCAAAAGAATAATCGGCCTGCCGGGCGAGACACTTAAAATTAGCGGCAGTCAGATTATTATTGAAAACGAATCAAATCCCGATGGTTTTATTTTGGATGAAAGTTCATATCTAAAAAACATCCCCAATATGGGGCAAGAAACTTTAATTTTGAAAAATGACGAATATTTCGTCCTGGGAGATAACCGCTCGGCCAGTTTTGATTCGCGGCGATGGGGTGCTTTGCCAAAGAGAGATATAATCGGGAAGGTTTGGATAAAGGCTTGGCCGATTTCTCAGGCGGGAATCGCAGAAGCACCAGACTATTAATTTAAATATCAAATATCAGAATGTAAAATGATCCCGCCAAGCGGGATAAAATGTAAAATTTTTAATTTTGAACTGCTCGCCTCGCTGCGGCTTTGGTGAAGCGGGTCATTCCGATTTTTACATTTTACATTTTGCATTAATATCTTGTCTCGAAAAAAAACAAAAATTTTGCAGGCGCCGCGCGGCACCTATGATATTCTCCCGGAAGATCAGATTTATTGGGAGAAAGTTAGGCGCGTGGTCAGAGAGCTGGCAGATGATTATGGTTTTGCCAGAATTGATACGCCCATCATTGAAGATACGGAATTGTTCATAAAAGGAACAGGCCAGACCACAGATATCGTTCAGAAACAGATGTATAGCTTCAGGACTCTGGGAAACGACAGCTTGACACTGCGGCCAGAAGGAACGCCGGGCGTCATCCGTTCATATATACAGAGCGGCATGATTAATGCGCCTCATCCGGTCAAGCTTTATTATTTCGGGCCGATGTTCCGCTATGAACATCCTCAAGCCGGCCGATACAGGCAATTCTATCAGTTCGGTTTTGAGACTATCGGCGGTCAGGAGCCGGTGCTTGACGTACAGCTTATCCAGCTTTTTTCGCATATTCTAAATGACCTCGGCCTTAAAAAAATAAATGTCCAGGTAAATAGTCTCGGGTGCCCTGAATGCCGGCCGGGCTTCAGGAGAGGGCTGGTTGATTATTATCGGAGCAGAAAAAACAGGATTTGTCCGGACTGCCAGAAAAGAATAAAAATAAATCCCCTGCGCTTGCTTGACTGCAAAGAAGAAAAATGCCAGCCGATAAAAACCGATGCTCCTCTTCCGCTTGATTATCTGTGTCATGGCTGCCATAATCATTTTAAAAGTGTTCTGGAATTCCTTGATGAATTGGATATTCCGTATTTTTTAAACCATCAGCTGGTGCGAGGTCTTGATTATTATACCAAAACCGTTTTTGAGGTCTGGCCGGAATCTGACTCTGTCCAGTCGCCAGAAAAGGAAGAAGCGCAGGAAATCAAAGAGCCGATATCTTTGGGCGGCGGCGGCCGCTATGACAATCTTGTAAAAATGCTGGGCGGCAAGGTGACGCCTTCGGCCGGATTTGCGGCTGGAATTGAGCGCATTATTTATTTAATGAAAGAACAGGGAGTAAAGCTGCCTTCAAAGAGCAATGCCAAAGTTTTTCTTGTTCAGTTGGGGGAATTAGGACAGCGCAAAAGCATGAAACTTTTTGAAGAGCTTCATAAAGCCGAAATCAAGGTGGCCGAATCATTGAGCAAGCCGAGCATTAAATCTCAGCTTAGAATTGCCGACAAGCTAGGCGTTAAATTTTCACTGATTCTCGGCCAGCAGGAAGCGCTGGATAGCTCGGTCATTATCCGCGACATGCAGTCGGGAGTCCAGGAAACCGTGCCCAAAGAGAAGGTTGTCAATGAACTGAAAAAAAGACTGGCAAAAAAGTAAATACGTCTCGGTAATCGCCTCAGAAAACCGCAGTCGGCCCTAACATTATAGAATTAAGTAATTACTCGGCCGCTGCTCAGCGCTCGCCGCGCAAAAAAAATATCAGTCAAAAAACAATAAGTTATTCTGGGCGCGGCTGCGCGATGTTTTCTTCGGCGACCACCTCGCCTCGAAAGAAAAAAATACATGGATTGCATTTTTTGCAAAATAGTAAAAAAAGAAATTCCGGCAAAGATTCTTTTTGAAGATGAATTAGTGGTAGCGTTTCCCGATATTCATCCTTTTGCACCCGTCCATATTTTGATTATTCCCAAAGAGCACATTGAGACGATCGCGGATCTCCAGGACAAACACGAAAAATTGACGGGCCGGCTGGTGATGACCGCCAAAAAATTGGCCGATAAAGCCGGTATCAGCCAAAATGGCTACAAATTACTTTTTCGCGTAAAAAAGCACGGCGGTCAGGAAGTGCCGCATATTCATTTGCATTTGATAGGAGGGGCAAAGCTGAGCGAAAATATAAGACCGATTAAATAATTTTTAATTTTTAATTTTATAAATAATTTATTAATTTCTTAATTTTTAAACGTTTAAAAATTAAGAAATTTGAAATTAAAAATTCGCGAAAGGAGGTTGATTTAGTTGGCTATTGAAGTAAGAAAAAAAGATAAAGAATCAACAGGGTCGCTTTTGCGACGTTTCAGCCGCCGTGTTCAGCAGAGCGGTGTTTTGCTGCGCGCCAGACGCGTCAGGTTTTTTCAAAAAGAAAAGACAAAGCGCCAGGTAAAAGCAAGCGCCCTTCGGCGCCAGGAGCTTCGCAAACAGAGAGTGCATCTTTTGAAGCTGGGACTTATTGAAGAAGGAGAAATGATACCAAAAGATAAAATAAAACTTAAAAAGCGCTAATTGTTTTGTCCAAAATTTGGAGCCGCAGGCGAACAAATTTGGATATAATTGGCATGGGTTTAAAAGAAAAAATAGATCAGGATTTCAAAGAAGCCTTTAAAGGGAGGAACGAATCGCAGCTTTCAGTTCTGCGGATGCTTTTGGCTGCCTTAAAAAATAAAGAAGTTGAAAAAAGAACGAAATTAAGCAAAAGCGAGCCGATTGAAAAACTTGAAGAATTGAGCCGTTTGAGCGAAGAAGAAGTCATTGAAGTTCTGTCCTCTGAGATCAAAAAACGCAGAGAGGCCTCGGACCAATACAAAAAAGGAGATAGGATGGAACTGGCCGAGAAAGAGGAGGGCGAGATAAAAATCCTGGCGGTGTATATGCCAGAGCAGATGAGCGAAGAAAAAGTGGCACAATTGGTCAGTGAAACAATAAAAGAAACTGGCGCCAGCTCCCCCAAGGATATGGGCCGTTTAATGGGGGTGCTGATGCCAAAAGTCAAAGGAAAAGTGGACGGGAGCGTTGTTGGCAGGATAGTTAAGGAACAATTGGGGGGCTGAAAATTATAAATTTCAAATCAAGCTTAAAATCCCTGCCTGCCGGCAGGCAGGCAAAATCCAAAACGTTTTTGACATTTGAGCTTTGATATTTGGATTCATGTTACAGATTACTAATTTAGCAGGAAACAAAATTAATCGGAGATTATTTAGTAAAGTTCTTGAAAAAACCTTAAAAATAGTTGATGGATCTGTATTGGGTGAAATTAGTCTGGTTTTTGTCGCTGAAGAAAAGATAAAAGAGATAAATTATCAGTATCGGCGCAAGAATGAAGTCACCGACGGCCTAAGCTTTGAGGGGCTGAACGAAATTTTTATCTGTCCGTCTTTTATCAAAAAACAGGCTAAAAGCTTAAATACGCCGTTTGGCAGTGAATTGATGAGAGTCCTGATTCATGGTATATTGCACTTAAAAGGGTTTGACCACGAAAAAAGCGGGAAAGAAGCGGATAAGATGAGAAAACTGGAAGAAAAAATATTGCAAAATATAAATGAAGGAGCCAAAAGATAAAAAATTTTCGTGCCCCATCTGCACAATGGTCTTTATTTTAGCGCTCGCAACAGCGGCGGCAGCTGTCGCCGTGATTTTGTGGTAAGATTTTGCGATTTATAATTTTTTATTTTGATTTTTGCATTTTGAACTAATATTATGCCCAGACAAAGAATCATTATCGGAATAGACGTTGGCTCCTCCAATATCAGAGTGGCGGTGGCCGAACAGGGAAAGGAGCAGGGAATGCCTTTTCAGATTTTGGGAGTCGGCCAAACGCGAGCTTTGGGCATGCGCAAGGGCGTGGTGGTTGATCTTGAAGAGACAGCTAAGAATATCAAAGAAGCGGTGGCGGCAGCCGAGCGCACCAGCGGAATTAAGATTGAAAGCGCCACGGTTTCCCTTGGCGGAGACCATTTAGGTTGCCGTTCCAGCCGCGGCGTTATTGCGGTTTCCCGGGCTGACGGCGAAATATCAGCAGAAGACATGGACAGAGCTGTCCGGGCGGCTTCGGCTATCTCTCTTGGAGCGAACAGAGAAATGATCCAGATCGTTCCCAAGCAGTTTTGCGTTGACAGCCAGCAGTCGGTCAAAGATCCGGTGGGTATGAAAGGAGTGAGACTGGAAGTTGATGTTTTAATACTTGAGGGCGCCACACCTTTTATAAAAAATCTGGTGAAGGCGGTGGGTGAAGCGGAAATTGACATTGAAGGCCTGGTGCCTTCTTCTTTGGCCGCGGCCAAAGCCGTTTTGGACAGAAGACAGAAAGAATTAGGATCTCTGGTGCTGGACATGGGCAGCGGCACGACCGGTTTTTGTGTTTTTGAAGAAGGAGAGATAGTTGACAGCTGTATTCTGCCGGTTGGTTCGGGCCATATTACAAATGATCTGGCTATTGGTCTGCGCATTCCCATTGATGTGGCAGAAAAAATAAAATTGGAGTATGGATCGGTTCTGCCAGACGAGATCAATAAAAAAGAAATGATCAATTTGGAAAAACTGGGCGGTGACGATGGCGAGGTTTCCAGGCAAAAAGTGGCCGAGATCATCGAGGCCAGGGTAGCTGAAATATTTGATTTGGCGCATAAAAGACTGAAACAGATAGATCGGGCGGGTCTTCTGCCTTCGGGCGTCGTGCTCGTTGGGGGCGGCGCCAAACTGCCGGGGCTGGTTGATTTGGCAAAACAAAAATTGAGACTGCCTTCTCAGATCGGTTTCCCGATAGATTTTGAAGGCGTGATAGAGCAGGTGGATGATCCCTGTTTTGCTACGGTGCTGGGTCTGATTATTTGCGCCGGCGAGCAGAACGAAGAATTAAGAAGCCGGGTTTCAAACACATTTATTTTTTCTTCATTGGCGCCGGCAGTAAATAAATTTAAGAACTGGTTTAAATCTTTTTTGCCTTAATTTTTTATTTCGGGGCTTGCCCCCCACCTAATCTGGATTTTAAGAGAGAATTTTTATAATACGAGTAGTTGTTTTATCAAATATATATTTCCTTTCTGTATAAATTTTTATTTTAAGCCTTCGGCTCTATCCAGTTTAGGTGTGGGGGCTTGACAAACATACTGGCTTTGCCATATTCTTAAATATTGATACCAGATTTTATTTTTTATCTTTAATGGTTTATAAACCGTCACCATGGCGCAAATAAAACCGGAAATTGAGACGTTTGCCAAAATTAAAGTGGTGGGCGTCGGAGGCGGAGGGAATAATGCAGTTTCTCGCATGGCAGACTGCAAAATTCAGGGCGTGGAATTGATAGGAATCAACGCCGATGCCCAAGATCTGCATTCGTGCCTGGCAACGCAGAAGGTTCTTATCGGAAAGAATCTGACCAAGGGTTTGGGAGCCGGCATGAATCCGGATATCGGCCGCCAGGCGGCTGAAGAAAATCGCGATGAAATCCATGAAGTGATCAAAGGCGCTGATTTGGTTTTCATCACTTATGGTCTGGGCGGCGGCGTGGGGACGGGCGCGGGGCCGATTGTGGCCGAAGCGGCCAGAGACGCAGGCGCCCTGACAGTCGGTGTCGTGACAAGACCTTTTTCTTTTGAAGGAGCGCAGCGGATGCGAATTGCCGAAGAGGGCTTAAACTGGCTGAAGGACAAAGTTGACACTTTAATTACTATTCCAAACGACAAACTTCTTTCAGTGGTTGACAGGAACACATCGCTGCTGGACGCTTTTAAAGTGGCGGATGACGTTTTGCGCCAGGGCGTGCAGGGAATTTCAGATATTATTGTGACACCCGGTATCGTTAACGTAGATTTCGCTGATCTGAAAGCAATTATGCAGGGTGCCGGCTCCGCTATCATGGGGATCGGCCGGGCTCAAGGCGACGACCGGGCGGCCGAAGCGGCCAGGCAGGCAATAAATTCTCCTCTGCTTGAGGTTTCAATTGAAGGAGCCAAAGGGGTGATATTTAATGTTTCGGGCGGCGATGACCTGAGCATGCTTGAAATAAATGAAGCGGCCAAAATCATAACCGAAGCAATAGACCCGCAGGCAAAAGTCATTTTTGGAGCGGTGACTGATGATAAATTAAAAAAGGGCGAAATTAAGATTACGGTCATTGCGGCCGGATTTGGCGAGCAGGCGAGAAAAGAGGAAGCAACCGGCAAGCTGCCGCTTGAAGATAAGCTTTCCGGAAAAATAAAGAAACCGGTTTTTACCACCACTCAGGTTGCCAGCACGCAGGAAGACGAAGCAGGGGACGAATGGGATATTCCCGCCTTCATCCGCAAGAAAATGAAATAGTGGCGCAAGAGAGTTTGATTTCGGTCGCACGTCGCCAAAGGCTATGGCCGACGGCACGCGGGCAAGCCCGCCTTCATTTGAAAAAATGAAGTGATCTGTTTTAAAATAAATCACCGCATCTGTGAAAATAAGCTTGGAAAAGAGAAGCCCTAAAGGGCTTTTTCGGTTTCCGGTGTTATCGATTTTTATTATTCCTCAATTTATACACAGAAAATCTTTTTGACGTAATTTTTTCTTTGTTAAAATAAAGCAGTCTAATAAACCACCTCAGGAGGGGAGAGGAAGCATTAGTGAAGGAAAATCCAGATGAACATTCAGGATCGGTTAAGGGGGTGGTTTTTTTATTTGTTTTTTATCAGCAATTTGTCGCAGCAGGCCATAATCAGCGTCCAACAGCCAAACCATTGACATTTTTATCAAAATGAATTATAATGTAAAATTCAATTTTCGATATAAATAAGACGCGTAAATTAAAGCTATTTTAAGGCAAAACCAATGAAAATTTCTATTTTAATTCCTTGCCACAATGAGGAAAAATCAATTGAAAAATGCGTTGAGTCATGCTTGGCGCAGACCCGCAAACCAGACCAAATTCTGGTTGTTAACGATGGCAGCACGGATAATACGGCAAAGATCCTTGAAAGTTTTGGAGACAAAATTGAAGTGGTTGCTATTGAGCATGCCACAGGCAATAAAAGTTACGCTCAAGAAAGAGGCCTGCAATACATTACCGGCGATATTTTTGTCGCTACGGACGGAGACACTTTTTTGGACAGAGAATTCGTTCGTCTGATCGAGCAGGATTTTGAACAAAATCCGAGGCTGGCGGCGGTTGGCGGCTATGTCAGAAGTCTGAAATATAACTGGCTGACGGCTTGCCGGGAAATTGATTATACTTTCGGACAGGATTTGAACAAATCGGCCCAGGCCAATCTGAGCTTTCTTTTCGTCATTCCCGGCTGCGCCGGAGCTTTTCGCACCGACATCTTCAGAAAATACATCAAATTTGACCACGACACCCTGACCGAAGACCTGGATTTTACCTACAAGCTGCATCTGAATTATTTTAAGATTAAATATGACAAGAAAGCTATCTGTTATACCCAGGACCCTTTCACTTTGAAAGCATATATCAATCAGATGAGGAGATGGTACGGCGGCGGCTGGCAGAACTTAATGAAAAATTTCTGGGTCATCAGGCGGCCGGCCAATGCTCTTGAGCTTTCTTTAATGTATATTGAGGGCATCGTTTTTTCTGCATGCCTTTTTCTGCTGCCTCTGATCAATATTATATATTTTGGATATTTTATCAGCGGATATCTGGCCTTTGCCGTTGTGTTGGGCGTTTATAGCTCTATCAGAAAGAAAAGGGCTGATCTTTTTTTCTATTCGCCGCTTTACCTTGTCATGATTTTCATCAATGCCTGGATATTCCTTGAGCAATTGGTTAAAGAGGTCATCTTGGGCCGGAAGAACCTCAATTGGTTCAAGCCCGAAAGGTTCAGTAATGATACAGCGATTTAATTTTTAAACCATAAATAAATTTTATGTTTCCAAACGGACTTTCAGTATTAACACATATAGCAATTCTGCTCCTGGGACTCTCCAAGGGGCTTGTTGAAGCTGTCGCCAAAAAAATGAAATGGGACTTATTTAATTTTAAATTCAACCTGTATCTTGGATGGAAAATTTTTAACCCCCTGACATCGGAAGCGGGCGATACGGCAGCCAGAAGGGTTTTTTCCTATTTTATAATACTGGCGGTTTTTGCAATGATTATTTCAATGACGAGTGTTTCAGTCAAGGCGGCTTGGGAGAAAAGTTCAAACATTGAGCTGGTCAGGGAAGCATTGACAAGCGGATACGCTCAGGCCAAGGAACGGATAGACTTCTTTTTAATAAAAGAATCCGCTTCTTCTGGGATAGTTTTGGAACAAACAGAGCCGGGCCAGAGATATGTTTTTATGCTTCCTTTATCCGAAGACATCAGCAGCGGCAATCAAACAAATCAATAAAATTATTAAAATAAATATTAAATTAAAATCATTAACTAATTAAAGGAGGAAGAAAAAAATATGAAAAAAAAGTACAAAATTCTTAAATACATAATTGTTGCGGCCATAATTTTAGCGCCTGTCGGCTATCTGGTTCAGGCGGCCGACGAAAACACCTCAATCAGCCTAACCAGCTGGAGCACTTATTTGTCGTTTATTACAAAGGATAAAAAATCTCCTTATGTATATATTATCTCGCCTTTTTCCGGCCAGAGAGTTTCAGGAGTGATTATTTTGCGAGCTTCGGCTACCGATCGCTCCGGTATTGCTTACGTGCAATTTTTGGTTGACGGCGCTGATTTTGGAGCGGCGGACACGCTTTCTCCTTATTCAATTAGCGCTGATACGACTCAATTGACAAACGGCACTCATAAAATCAGCGCCCGGGCAGCTGATAAAGCGGGAAATGTCGGCATCTCGCCGACGGTCTCGGTTAATGTATCAAATAATTATGTTCCTCCTCCGCCTCTTCCGACTCCGCCTTCAGCTCCCCTCTGTCCGACCTCTCCGGCATTTGGCGCCAGCCCAAATCCGATAGAATCAGGCCAGTCTTCAACCCTGTCTTTTGGCGTGATTTCAAACGCCGCATCCTGCAGCATTGATAACAATGTG
>MHMW01000031.1:0-147 GCA_001819495.1 Candidatus Portnoybacteria bacterium RBG_19FT_COMBO_36_7
CTGGAAGCTTTGAAAAAACCTTCTGCGCCTGCACCAATTCCTCCTGTTATTAAGGCACTCCCGCCACCGCCATCTATTATAGTTCCTCCGGCGCCTCTTCCTCCTCCGCGCGTTGAGGCACCGCCAAAGCCAAAGATTAAAAAAATT
>MHMW01000031.1:322-7884 GCA_001819495.1 Candidatus Portnoybacteria bacterium RBG_19FT_COMBO_36_7
GGCTGATCGAGTCGCTTAAGAAAACCAGCGAAGCTTATGCAAAAAATCTAAAATCGCTGGTTAATGAGGACAAGGCGCTCGTAGAGCTTCATCCCTATCCAACGGATAAAGATTACGTTAATCCTTTATTAGGCGAAAGACGGGCGCGGCTTACCAAAGTTTATCTTGGTATGGTTGCCGGCAAAATGGGAGTTCTGGAGCAAATCAAGCCCATTCTTAAATCATTGCCAGTCCTCTCTTCCGGAAAAGACTGGCTAGTGGTTCCGAACAAACCGCTGGACGATAAAAATCGTTATGCGATGCTGGCAGTCGTCATCGGCGGACCTGACATCAGATAGTTAGATAGTTCTTTTTTAAAATCAAGAGGGCAAGTCAAAATAACTTGCCCTCTTTTTGTCTTATTGACCACCCACACGTAGCATAATCAGCCAAAATTTCACTACCGGGCTTGACACGTTTTTACTTATATAATAAGATAGGAATACAGTATTTTATTGAATAAAGCGGGTTAAAATTAAAGGATTCCTCCTTGATTTTAATAAATAGCTAAAATAAAAGTTGACCCGTATAAGCCCAGCCCGAAAGGGCTGATTTTGGCTGTGTTTTATTTATTTTTTAAAATTTCAAAGCCCTTTATCCGCACATAATTTTGTAAAAAGCAGATACCCTCTTTAATTTGCCGAAGGGGTAATTTTCACATAACTTCACCAAATAAGCTATGCGAGAAAAATTCTTTGGTTCTCACCCTTCTCTTATTCCTTTACCTAATTTGATTGAGCTTCAGCTTAATTCATATAAGTGGTTTTTGGATTACGGACTTAAAGAATTATTTCAGGAAGTTTCGCCCATCCGCGACTGGTCGGGAAAAGAACTGGAGCTTTATTTTATCGATTATTATTTAGACGAGCCAAAATACGATGAAGTAACGGCAAAAAATCAGAACGCTTCATACGAGGCGCCGCTTCGGGGCAAATTGAGACTTGTTAATAAAAAAACCGGTGAAGCAAAAGAACAAGAGATATATTTGGGGGAATTTCCGTTGATGACGGCGCGGGGCACTTTTATCGTCAATGGCGTTGAAAGAGTCATTATTTCGCAACTTATTCGTTCCTCTGGTGTATTTTTTACAATGTCTGAACACCGGGGACGCAGACTTTTTGGGGCAAAAATAATTCCCAACCGCGGTGCCTGGCTGGAAATCGAAACTGATATGGACAATTCCATCAGTGTCAAAATTGATCGCAAAAGAAAAGTTCCCATTACCTCTCTGCTGCGGGCCTTTGGCATTGAGTCGGACGAACATCTGCTAAAGACATTTAAAGACACGGACACAGACTCTGACATAAAATATATTGAATCAACTATTAAAAAAGACGCAGCCAAAAACAAAGGCGAAGGTTTTATTGAGGTTTATAAGCGCTTGCGGCCCGGAGACCTCGCGACAGTTGATAATGCCCAGCAGATGATAGAGGCGATGTTCTTTAATTTTGAAAGATACGATTTGGCTAAGGTCGGGCGCTGGAAATTCAATCAGCGCCTGGGGCTGGAAACTCCTCTGACCAAAGAATTTCGGATCTTGAGAATTGAGGATCTGGTGGCGGTTATTAAAGAAATTATTATGCTTAATAATACCCCTGACTCGCAACCTGATGATATTGATCATCTGGCTAACCGTCGTCTGCGCACCATTGGCGAATTATTACAGAATAAACTTAGGGTCGGAATGGCCAGAATGGAAAGAATAATCAGGGATAGGATGACCACGCTTGATATTGCCACATTGACTCCGGCTCAGCTTATCAATGCCAGACCTTTTATGGCTGCTGTTAAAGAATTCTTTACAACTTCCCAGCTTTCGCAATTCATGGACCAGGTAAATCCTCTGGCTGAGCTTGAACACAAAAGAAGGCTTTCAACTATGGGGCCAGGCGGCTTAACTCGCGAGCGGGCTGGCTTTGAAGTTCGCGACGTGCACACTACATATTACGGAAGGATTTGTCCTATTCAGACTCCTGAGGGCCCGAACATCGGGTTGGTTGGAAATCTGGCGGGTTACGCGCGGCTAAATGAATTTGGATTTTTGGAGTGTCCTTACAGAAAAGTCAAAAATGGCAAATTGACCAATGAGATCGTTTATCTGGACGCCTTTGAAGAACAAAAACACGATATTGCTCACGCGGTGGTCCCGATTGATAAAGACGGAAATCTTCAGGAAGTTCGCGTGGAAGCAAGGGTGAAGGGTCAAGCCTCTATAACCAAGAAAGAAAAAATAGACCTGATGGATATTTCGCCCCAACAGTGTATCTCAATCGCGACATCGCTGATTCCTTTCCTGGAACACGATGACGCCAACCGTGCCTTAATGGGTTCAAATATGCAACGTCAGTCGGTTTCGTGCATAAAACCTCAAGCGCCGCTGGTAGCCACTGGCATTGAGCAGAAAGCGGCTTTTTACTCAGGCCAGCTGCTGGTTGCCGAAGAAGACGGAGAAGTGGTTGCTCTGGATGCTTCTCGTATTGAAATCGAGACAAACCTGCCCGCTTCGCCTGGCGAAGCAAGGCGGGCGGGTAAAAAAGACTTAAAAACAGGGAGAAAAAAGAGAGTTGTTTATAATTTACGTAAATTCATGCGCACGAACCAATTTACGTGCATCAATCAGCGGCCGATAGTAAAACTTGGTCAGAAAGTAAAAAAAGGTGATGTTTTGGCCGACGGCGCAGCGACCGAAGAAGGAAACTTGGCGCTGGGCCAGAATTTGCTTGTTGCCTTTATTCCCTGGAGGGGCAATAATTTTGAAGATGCGATTGTCATTTCAGAAAAAGTCGTCAGAGAAGACAGATTTACTTCTATCCATATTGAAGATTTTTCCTGCGATGTCAGAGAAACAAAACTTGGACCGGAAGTGACAACTCCGGATATTCCAAATGTAGGCGAAGAAAGACTGAAAGACCTGGACGAAGAAGGGATTGTCAGGATTGGCGCGGAAGTCGGCCCGAATGATATTTTGGTCGGCAAAATTTCGCCAAAAGGCGAAGCTGATTTAACGGCTGAAGAGCGTCTATTGCGGGCGATTTTCGGCGAAAAAGCCAGAGATGTTAAAGATACATCGCTTCGCCTGCCGCACGGCAAGCGCGGAAGGGTAATTGGCATAAAAGTTTTTTCAAGAGAAAAAGGCGACAAATTGCCTTCGGGCGTAATCAAGACTATTCAGGTAGAAGTGGCACAGTTAAGAAAGGTGATGGTTGGAGATAAATTGGCCGGCCGGCATGGCAACAAAGGCGTTATTTCAAAAGTTTTGCCTGTAGAAGACATGCCTTACCTGGCTGACGGCACGCCTGTTGACATAGTTTTAAATCCTTTGGGTGTGGCTTCGAGAATGAACATCGGCCAGATTTTGGAAACGCATCTTGGCTGGGCGGGAAAAATTTTGGGATTTCGAGCTATTACTCCTTCCTTGGATGGCGCGAGCGACGAGCAAATAAAAGAACAGCTTAAAGAAGCCGGCCTGCCCGAGGACGGAAAAGTTGCTTTGTATGACAGCCATACCGGTCAGCAATTCGGTCAAAGAGTGACAGTCGGGCAAATTTATATAATGAAACTGCATCATTTAGTGGAAGACAAAATACATATGCGTTCCATCGGCCCATATTCTCTTATTACCCAGCAGCCATTGGGCGGCAAAGCTCAATTTGGCGGTCAGCGATTCGGAGAAATGGAAGTTTGGGCTTTGGAAGGTTACGGCTCTGCTTATTCTTTACAGGAAATGCTGACCATAAAATCAGATGATGTTGTCGGCAGAGCCAATGCCTACGATTCCATAATCAGAGGGCAGGCTATAAAAGCGCCCAATGTGCCGGCCTCATTCAATGTTTTGGTTTCTGAAATGAAAGCGCTTGGTCTGGAAGTTGAATTGATAGGGGTTAAAAAAGAAGAAGAAGACAAAGGGTAATTCAAAGTAGAAAAATCAAAATGTAAAATTACAATGTAAAATTCAAAATGATCAAGATTTAATAATTTTAAATTTTGAACTGTCATTTTGAACTTTGCACTTTGTATTTTTAACTAATATCGTGTCCATCAAAGTTTCCGATTTTCAAGCGATAAAATTAACGCTCGCTTCGCCTGAGCAGATTTTGAATTGGTCGCACGGCGAAGTTATCAAACCGGAAACCATTAATTACCGGACCCAGAAACCAGAAAAAGACGGCCTTTTTTCAGAACAAATATTCGGACCGGAAAAAGACTGGGAATGCTACTGCGGCAAATACAGACGCATCAGATACAAAGGCATTGTGTGTGATAAATGCGGTGTGGAAGTGACGCGTTCAATAGTCAGACGTGAACGAATGGGCCACATAACGCTGGCTGCGCCAGTTTCGCATATCTGGTTTTTGCGCGGCGTTCCCTCGCGTATAGGGCTTGTGCTTGACCTTTCGGTTCAGGAGCTGGAAAAAGTTATCTATTTTGCAAGCTATATCATTACCAATATTGACGAAACGACCAGAGTAAAAATTTTACAGGAAGTCGAAAAAGAGTATAAACAAAAAATAAAATCAGCCGGTTCAACCGGAGAAAAACAGAGAATCAAGGAGATGCGTGATAAAAGCATAGCTGAATTAAAGGGGTTAGCAAGGCTAAAAATTATTTCGGAAGTCGATTATTTTGATTTAAGCATGAAGTACGGACAGGTTTTTGAGGTAGGCATCGGGGCCGAAGCAATCCGGAAAATTTTAAAAGAAATAGATTTGGGAATTTTGCGAGAAGAGCTGAAAGATGAAATCAAAAATTTGGCTGATGTTTCAAAAAAGCGGGCGATGAAAAGATTAGGACTGATTGAAGGAATGATAAGGTCAAAAATAAGGCCAGAATGGATGATCATAACTGTTCTGCCGGTCCTACCGCCTGATCTGCGGCCAATGGTGGCGCTTGATGGCGGCCGTTACGCTACTTCTGACCTGAATGATCTTTATCGGAGAGTGATTAATCGAAACAATCGTTTAAAAAGACTACTGGAGCTCAATGCGCCAGAGGTTATTTGCCGTAACGAAAAAAGAATGCTGCAGGAAGCGGTAGATGCACTAATTGACAACTCTGCACGAAGAGGTCAGGGTCCGGTTATGGCTGCCACTGGTCAGAAACGCCAGTTAAAATCGCTGGCTGATATGCTCAAGGGTAAACAAGGAAGGTTCAGGCAGAATTTGCTCGGCAAGCGCGTTGATTATTCAGGCCGTTCTGTTATTGTCGTGGGTCCTAATTTGAAACTTTATCAATGTGGCTTGCCCAAGCATATGGCCTTGGAATTGTTCAAACCATTTGTCATTCAAAAACTGGTTGAACGCGATCTGGCACACAACATTAGAGGAGCCGGAAGGCTGATAGAGCAGGAAACTGATGAAGCATGGGCAATATTAGAAGAGGTTATTCAGAATAAATACGTCTTATTAAATCGTGCGCCGACCCTGCACCGGCTCGGTATTCAGGCATTCCAGCCTGTCTTAATCGAGGGCAGCGCTATTCAGATACATCCTGTGGTGTGCCGCGCTTTCAACGCGGATTTTGACGGCGACCAAATGGCTGTTCACCTGCCCCTAACAGAGGAGGCACAAAGAGAAGCGGGTAAGATTATGCTTTCGTCAAACAATCTTTTAAAACCTGCCACGGGCGAACCAATTGCCATTCCCACTCAAGATATGATCCTGGGATGTTTTTGGATGACAAAGATGAAAGACGGCAAAAAAGGCGAAGGTAAAATCTTTGGCAGCGCCAAGGAAGCTATTCTGGCTTATGAATTTGATGAAATAGACCTGTTGGCGAAAATAAAGATTTTTAGCGCTGATTTTAATCAAGAGCAAAAAAAGGAAATAATTGAAACATGCGTCGGTCGGCTTCTTATTTGGCGCGAAATGCCGACAGAAATTAATTTTTACAACAAAGATCTGGACAAAAAAAATTTACTGGCATTAATCGGAGAGG
This sequence comes from Candidatus Portnoybacteria bacterium RBG_19FT_COMBO_36_7, assembly GCA_001819495.1. Taxonomy (GTDB): domain Bacteria; phylum Patescibacteriota; class Minisyncoccia; order Portnoybacterales; family GWB1-42-6; genus CG1-02-40-82. The sequence goes on from MHMW01000031.1 coordinate 6,296, forward strand.
TTATTGAAAAATGCGGCATTAAAAAAGCAGCAATCATTCTTGATAAAATTAAAGAGATAGGATTTGAATATGCAACGATTTCTGGCATTTCATGGGGCATGACAGACTTAAAAGTTCCTGTGGAAAAAAAAGAAATTATAGAGAATGCCGAAAAAGAAGTGGAAACTGTTCACCATCAGTATCTGGATGGTCTGCTAACCAGAGAAGAAAGACGGGCCAGGATTATTGAAGTCTGGTTTGAGGCGATAGATAAAATTTCAAAACTTGTTGTTAAAGAAATTGATCCGGCCGGCCCGGTCTACAGCATGGTGAATTCCGGGGCCCGAGGGTCTTGGGGCGCCACTTACCAGATGATGGGAATAAAAGGATTAGTTGTTAATCCTGCCGGCGATATCATTGAGCTGCCTATTAAAAGCTCATTTAAAGAAGGCTTTAATGTCTTGGAATTTTTTATTGCAACGCACGGCGCTAGAAAAGGTACGGCGGATACCGCTTTGCGTACCTCAACAGCCGGCTATTTAACAAGACGCCTGGTTGATGTCGCTCAGGACATTGTCATCAGGGAAGAGGATTGTCGCACCAAAGAAGGAACATATATATATATTCAGGACGGTGCTGAAATTGGACGTTCCTTGGCATCGCGAATTATTGGCCGAGTAGCCCAGGAAGAGATAAAGATCGGCGATAAGGTTCTTGTAAAAAGAGGGGTTTTAATTGATAAACAAACCGCCAAAAAAATAGACGAAGCTAAAATCAACAAAATAAAAGTTCGCTCGGTCATCACCTGTCAGGCTCGTCACGGAGTGTGCCAGATGTGCTACGGTTATGATTTGGGCAACAATCAGCTGGTGAAACTGGGTGAAGCAGTCGGCATTGTTACTGCTCAGGCAATAGGCGAACCGGGCACCCAGCTAACCATGAGAACTTTTCACACCGGTGGCGTGGCTGGGGGCGGCGATATCACTCAGGGCCTTCCCAGGGTTGAGGAAATATTTGAATGCAGGCCGCCTCGCGGTAAAAGCTTGATCTGCGAGCTGGACGGAAAAGTTATTGAGATCGAAGATAAGGACAGTCAGAAAATTTTGAAAATCAGAGGCCAATTAAAGACAAAAAAATCTAGCGCAAAAAATAAATTTATATATACAGACGAAACTCGTAATTATGTTATTCCTCTAAATCAAGGCATCTGGGTTAAACAAGGAGACTTAGTTGTAAGAGGTCAACAGCTGACAGAAGGACACTTAGATCTAAAAGAGCTGTATCGACTCGGCGGGAAAGAAGCGGTCCAGCGTTATATTATGAAAGAAGTTCAGAATATCTATACTTCGCAGGGCGAAGGCATCAATGATAAGCATATTGAGATTATAATCAAACAGATGTTCTCGCGGGTTAAGATTAAGGATCCGGGCGATAGCGATCTGTTGGTCGGCGAAGTGGTGGAAAAAAGCATTTTCTTGCTGGAAAACGATAAAGTCAGAGAGAAGAAAGGAAAGCCGGCCACCGGTATTCAGCTTTTAATGGGTATCAGCAAAGTTTCTTTGACAACAGAGAGCTGGCTTTCAGCCGCATCCTTTCAGGAAACAGCCAGA